>JAYRRD010000165.1:0-5747 GCA_041910275.1 Rhodoferax sp. | reverse complement strand
CAAAGAACTCACCGACGCACATTTTTGCCATCCAGAAACTGGAGCGAAGATGATCTACGAGTTGCTCTGAACGACCCGAAAGTGCAATTAGCCATTTCCGGTTTGCGCCGCGAAATTGGGGTCGGGATCAGGAAATCTGAAGTTGGTGGTGGCTGAAATTCCTGCATATGGTGCGTCCGCAAGCGAGCCTGCGTGTGTGCGGCGGATCACCTTGACGCCGGCCATCGCCTTGAAGGTGGCAAGAAAGTTCTTGACCGTGCGGGCGTATCCCGGACTGGTGGGGCCCGGTGGTTTGGCTATGAAGGTGAGGGCACCAGCCTCGAGTGCCTTGAAGGACAGCGTCACATGGTCCTGGTCGGTATCCGAGCTGACGATGACAACGGGCACAGGGGTGCTGGCCATGATGGCGCGCGTGGCAGAGTAACCGTCGCCGCCTGGCATATTGACATCCATGCACACAATGTCCGGCCGTAGGCCTTGCACCATGTGGACGGCTTCGGTGCCGCTTCTGGCAACGCCCAGCACGCGAAATTCCGGGTCGCTGCCGAACAGCGCCAGCAGGTACTGCGCGGCAAAGGGGGAGTCATCGGCAATCAGGACCTGGATCATGCGGTGTGTCTTAAATCAACTTGGAGATGATGGCCAGCAGATTGCTCTGGTCAAAGCTGGATTTGACGATGTAGGCATCCGCGCCGGCTTCGATGCCTTTTTGCTTGTCGCCTGCCGACTCCAGGCTGGTGACCAGCACCACCGGGATGCGGCTCAGGCGGGCATCGGCGCGGATGCGCGCGGTCAGCTCGAAGCCATCCATGTTGGGCATTTCCACATCGCTGCTGACCAGATCAAACGCTTCGGTTTGCAGCATGGCCATGGCATTGGCGCCATCTGAAGCCGTGGCTACCGCATAGCCGTAGGATTCGAGCACGTTCTTGAGCAGGGTGCGCGAGGTGATGGAGTCGTCCACCACCAGCACGCGGCGCGCCATTTTCTCTGCGACCCTGGACTCGGTTCCCACGTGCACGGGCTGGTTCTCATGGACCTGGCTGGACGCAATCAGCAAATCCATGACATTGAGAATCGGCACCACCGTGCCGTTGCCCAGTACGGTGGCGCCGGAAATATTGCGCACCCGCACCAGTTGTGAACCCAGGCCCTTGACCAGCATGTCGTCTTCGCCAATCACCTTGTCCAGTTCGAACGCCACACATTCCACGCCACTGCCAAGAACCATGATGGTACGCTTGCTGCCAACGCTGGACAGGCGCGTTGGAAGGCCCAAAATGGCAGCCAGGGATACCAGCGCAATGGTTTGCCCATCGACCACCACGGTTTCCCGGTTGCCCACGGTCTTGATGTCGGATTCGGCTACCAGAGCCACCTTGCGCACGCCCATGGTGGGCAGGGCGAAGAAGCGTTCGCCAACCTGGACCTGGATGCCACGAAAACTCGCCAGGGCCGTGGGGATGACGAGTTCGAAACGTGATCCGCTACCCGCCTGGCTGTCGACCTGGATGCTGCCACCCAGATTTTCAACCTGTTCGGCCACAATGGCCATGCCCAGGCCACGCCCGGAAATGGCCGTGATGGTGGCCGCAGACGAAACCCCGGAGCGAAAGATCAGCGACCTGGCCTCTTTTTCTCCCATGGTCTGTGCCTCTTCTTCGCCCACGATGCCTTCGCGCACGGCCGATGCGATGACCTTGGCTGCGTCAATGCCGCGGCCATCGTCGTGCACCAGAATCTTCACTTTGCCATTGCCAATGCTGCTGACGTGAATGTCGATATGCGCCTGTGCCGGTTTGCCGATTGCCAGGCGTTCAGAGGGAATTTCTATGCCGTGGTCAATGCAGTTGCGTACCAGGTGAATCAATGGACTTTTCAGATTTTGCAGAATGCGGCGGTCCAGTTCCAGCGTTTCACCCGTGAGCCGCAAGACGACTTCCTTGTGTTGCTCGCGCGCCAGATCACGCACCAGCCGGGACAGACCTTCGGTGATCGAAGAAAAGGGGAATATCAATAGCGCTTTGGTGCTCTGGATAAAGGATTCAATTTTTCCGGCGGCAAGGCGTGCGTCTTCTTCGCAGCTGCGCTTGAGGCTGCCAAGCTGTTTGCCCAGCTGTTCCAAGGAGCGGTCAAGCTCGTGCTGTGCTTCCTTTGCCGACACTGCGCCGGGTGCATGGTCGTGGCGGATTTTTGCCACGCAGGCGCTGACCTCCTTGAGCCGCAGCACATGCTGGCGCAGCGTGAGCTTGAGTGCCACCATCTCCTCGGCTTGCAGCAGCAATTCGTCCAGACGGGCTGCTGCCACCCTGACGGTTTCCACCGCTGTGCCACGCGCCTGCGGGTCGGCGGCGGATGGGATTGGCGCATCCTGTACTTCTGGCACTGCGGCTGGCAGGGCTTCAAGCCGGTGGTGCAGTCTCTTTGCGGCCAATTGCAGCGGCTCCGGGGGAGCCTGTGGATTGTTGGAGGCGAGTATTTTTTCCACAATGTCCGTCGTGTCAATGGACAGATCGACCAGGGTTTTGTCAAACGGCAGCTGACCATGCCGCACGGCGGATAAACAGTTTTCCAGCGATTGGCAGAGCGTTTCTATGGGCGTGAAATGGACGATGCGCGCGCCGCCTTTCAAACTGTGGGCGGCACGGAAAGCCGTTTCCACCAGGGTCTGGGTGCGTGCGGCGTCGCGGCTGTGCTCCAGCTCCAGCACGCTGGCTGCAATGGCGGACAACAGTTCACGCGCTTCGACCAGGAAACCTTCCACCAGTCGCGCGTGCAAGGCCCGTTCCCATTCCTCCATCAGTTCACCTTGAAGCGCTCGACCAGATGCCACAGGCGTCGGCCCATTTCATTGAGCGAACTGGTGGCCGTTTCCGCCTGACGCGTGCTGGTCACAATCTGCTGGCTGGCCTTGAGGATGTTGTCCATGGCCAGCGCAACCTGGTTCAGGCCCACCACCTGCTCGTTGGTGGATGCCAGGATTTGCGCAGCCGCCTGTACCGTGGCGGACGCGCCCTGTTCGATGATGCCGATGGAGCGCTCGGTTTCGGACGATTGCCGGACGCTGATTTCCACCGTTTTTCCACCTTGTTCGGTGGCCATCACGGCCGAGCTGATGGCTTTTTGAATGTCGTTGAGGATGCGTTTGACCTGTTCGGTCGCATCCTTGGACTGGTCGGCCAGGCTGCGCACCTCCTGTGCCACCACGGCAAAGCCCTTGCCGTGCTCACCGGCCTTGGCGGCCTCGATGGATGCATTGACCGCCAGCAGATTCGACTGCCCGGCCAGATCGTTGACCGAGGTGATGATTTCGCCGATGGCCATGCTTTGTTCCGAGAGCTTGACGATGCTGCTGGCAATAAAGTCCACCTGCTGGCGGATCTTGTTCATGCCTGCAATCGTCTCGGCCACGTTGGTGCGGCCACTTTCGGTCAGGTCGGCGTTTTCGCGGGCGCGCTCGGACACGAAGGCCGACTTCTGGTTGACCTGCTGTGCGGTGATCTTGATTTCCTCGATGGTGGTGCCGGTTTCGTTCACGGCAGCGGCGGTTTCGGTAGAACTGGTGGCCAGTTGCGTGGACAGTGCTGCAATCTGGGCCGAAGCGCCACTGATGGCCCTGGATGACTCCTGAATTTCCCGCACCATGCCACGCAGGTTGTTCACCATGGCTGCAAATGCATTGCCCAGCACATCACGCTCGGACACCGGCGTGCAGTTGACCGACAAGTCCTTGTCGGCCAAGGCTTGTGCAATGCGCGACATGCCCATCAGGTAGCCATGCATGCGCCCGAATGAGTGGTAGAGAACCCCGATTTCATCGCTGCGCTCCACGGTCTTCAAGCGCGTGGACAGGTCACCTCCGGCAATATTCTCAGCGATCAGCGTCAGGTCTTGCAGCGGTTGTGCCATGCTGCGCGTGATCAGATAACCTCCCAGAGCGATCAACACAACGGCCAGCGGAATGCCGTAGAAGATGACGTTTCTCAGGGCATGGTTGCTGGCGTCAAGATCCTGGGTGCGTTGTTTGAGCAGGTCCTCTTCCACTTCAATGAGCGCATTGGCCGTCCTGGTAAATTCTCTGGTTGCGTTGATGACCTTGTCGCCATTGCCAAGAATCTCCTGGACTCCGGCAATTCCCTTGCTTTGAAAAGCCCGCTCGACCTGGGCAAAGATGGCCAGACGCTGGTTGATGAATCCCTCCTGGGCCTCCATCAGGCGCCGAGCCTTGTCGTTCTTGATGAGCTTCTTGAGTTGTTCCACGCCGCGCTGGAGATGGCGCACATTCTCATGGTTGAGGTTGAGAAACTCGGTATTGCCGGTGACGAAATACCCGCGCATGTTGTCGCCGGCCAAAAAGAGGTCCTTGCTGACTTCTTGTTGTGTTTCGATGACTTGCATGGTGTGCTGCACCAGTTCGGCGTTTTCCACAGAGGCCGTCGTATTCTGGTGGGCAATAAAGCCCAGAATGGAAATGGCGGCAATCACACACGCAAACAATGCGCCCATTTTTTGGCTAATCGACCAGTTCATGTTTTCAGTCTCCTTTCAATGTGCGAATGGGCGAGTCAGCCGATTTCTTCCTGCACGCGCAACAGCGGGTCGTTCAATAGCTGCCGTGCATCCAGAATGAGCATCCGTTCGGTTGTCACACCACGTACGTACCTGTGGTGCTGATGGGCGGGCATGGGCGCTTGTTGCTGGATGCTTGACAAGGGGATATGGGAAACGCCGTCCATCGCGTCGATCAAAACCCCGAACTCCATGCCATTGTCGCTGAGGACGATGACCTGGGTGGTTTCGGTGATGGCAGCACCAGGCAGCCCCAGAACCTGGCGCAGATCGAGCAGCGCAATAATCCAGCCGCGCAGGTTCAGGATTCCGGCAATGAAGGGCGGCACGCAGGGCAAGGGTGTGTATTCCCGCAGCCGCACGATTTCGCGGATCAGCCGGGACTCAAAAGCGTACTGTTCCCGACCCAGACGAAAAGACGTGACTTCCAGATACGCCTCGTGTGCAGCGAAAGACGTGTTTTCCTTGGCCAGCGCCAGGGCGCGTTCGTGCAGAATGCGCTGGTGATCGGCAGTGTCGTTCATCATGGTTTCATCCTCTGGCGCGCCAGAACAGCCTTCAGGTGGCCGGCGGTCATGTTGTCGGATTCGGGCAGCAAGGCCGTATCCGCCAGACCATTGAGCATACGGGCGGCAATATCAAAATTGCGCTGGGCATCTTGCAAGCGGCCCAGGCGCTGCTCCAGCGTACCCAGGGTATAGCGCGCGATGATGCAGCCCTGGTCCAGATACAGTACCTTGCGCAAGGCCTCCCTGGCTTTGTCCCATTCACCGAGCTCCTGCAAAATGGCAGCGTGCAGGTGGTGGCCCGAAATACCCAGGGAATTGATGCCCAGTCCGGCTTCACAGGCCAGCAACGCATCCGCCAGACGCCCCTGATTGGCCAGACGCCGGGCATCCGCAAAATAATGCTCGCTTGTGTGCACGCGGGGCTGGATGGTCGGCGCCGCAATGGTCCTGGTCTTGTTGTGCGTATGCGTGTGCGAATGCGTAACCGGCTTTTTCTTGCGGTAGATGAAAACACCCCTGGCGGGCAGGGTAAGCGCTCACCGGAAAGTCTTTCCGTAATGATTTAACAAAAGTCCAACTTGTATTTCTCGCCGAACCCCTCCAGTATTTCATCTACATCAGCCTCCAGTGTTTGTGCATCACGCGATTTGAAGGCCATCCATTCATACT
>JAYRRD010000164.1:0-21649 GCA_041910275.1 Rhodoferax sp. | reverse complement strand
GCCCTGGCACAAGAGCCGATAGCCGCCATTTACACCAGCGATCTGTTGCGTGCGCAGGCCACCGCGCAGGCCATTTCCGAGCAGTCGTGCAGCGCCAGCGCCCGCCCACCACGCCCGCATACGGGTTTGCGCGAGCGTGGTTTTGGTATTTTTGCCGGCCAGACCTACGCCCAGATTGCCATTGACTGGCCCGAGGAATTCCGCCGCTGGCACGCGCGTGACCCGCATTTCATTCCCAGGGGTGGTGAATCCTTGCTGCAGGTGCATGCGCGGGTCAGCAACACGGTACACCAGCTTGCCAGCCAACACCCAGGCGAGCAGATTGTGCTGGTGGCGCATGGGGGGGTGATGGACGTTTTGTACCGCATGGCGACCGGGCAAGCCATCGAAGCCCCGCGCAATTGGCTATTGGGCAATGCCGCCATCAACCGCTTGCTCTGGACACCGCAGGCCTTGACGCTGGTGGACTGGTCCGACACACGCCACCTGGATGCAAGCGCCATCGACGAAATCAGTGCATGAGGTCTTTATCCGGGGTCAATACCGGGCCACTCCCGCTGAAGCGGTCCAGTGCCAAGTAGAGCACGGGGGTGATGTAGAGCGTCACGGCCTGTGAGAACACCAGTCCGCCCACCACGGACAGCCCCAGCGGTTGGCGTAGTTCGGCTCCGGCGCCCAAGCCCAAGGCAATCGGCAAGGCACCCATCAGGGCTGCCAGCGTGGTCATCATGATGGGGCGAAAACGCAAAATGCAGGCCTCGCGTATGGCTTGCGCGGGCGCTGCACCATGGTGGCGCTGGGCGTCGATGGCAAAGTCGATCATCATGATGGCGTTTTTCTTGACGATGCCAATCAACAGCAGGATGCCGATGGTGGCAATCAGGGTCAAATCCTGCCCGAAGAGCATCAGAGTCGCCAGCGCTCCGACCGCCGCCGAAGGCAAACCCGCCAGAATGGTCAGCGGATGGATATAGCTCTCGTACAGCACACCCAGCAGCACATAAATCACCAGCAGCGCCGAGAGGATCAGCACCATCTGGCTGCCTTGCGAACTCTTGAACACCGCAGCGTCCCCGCCATAGCGCGTGATGATGGAGGAGGGTAGTTGAATGGCCGTGCGTGCCTTGTCGATGCGCGCCGTGGCATCGCCCAGGGCCGCGCCGGGTGCCAGGTTGAATGACACCGTGACCGCCTGTAATTGCCCCACATGGTTGATGGCGCTTGGCCCCACGCTGCGCTCGACCTTGGTAAATGTCGCCAGCGGCACCAGGGCGCCGGTGTTGGCGCGCGCGTAGATGCCGTTGATGGCGCTCTCGTCCAGCTTGGCCTGGGGTTCGGCTTCCAGAATCACCTGGTAGCTGTCGGTGGGCAGGTAGATGGTCGATACCTGGCGTTCGCCAAAGGCAGCAAACAGGGCGCTGCGGATGGCGTCCATGGAAACGCCCAGCGCGTTGGCACGGTTGCGGTCAATGTGCAGCTGGGCTTGGAGCGCGCGCAGCTGCGCATCGCTGGTGACATCACGAAACAGCGGGTCGGCGCGCAGCACCTCCTGCAATTTGTTTGCCCAGTCGCCCAGTTCATCGGCGCGCACGCTTTGCAAGATGTACTGGTACTGCGCCTTGCTGGGGCGAGCGCCGAGTTGCAGGTTCTGGACCGGGCGCATAAAAACGTTGATACCCGCCACATCGCGCAGCTTGCGCCGCAGCCCCTCAATCACCTGTTTCATGGGCTGGCGCTGGGCGCGCGGCTTGAGGTTGATGAACATGCGCCCGGTGTTTTGCGCGCCGCTGCCACCATTGAAGGAGCTGACGGTGTAGACGTTGGGGTCAGCGCGGATCACGCTGGCGGCTTGCTCTTGCAGGCGCACCATCTCGGCAAAGGCGGTATCTTCCGCCGCCTCGGTGCTGACGGTGATCTGGCCAATGTCCTCTTCCGGGAAAAAACCCTTGGGGATGGCCATAAACAGCCAGGCCGTTGCCACCAAGGTCAACAAGGCAACGAGCAGCACGGTTTTGCGGTGCGACAAGGCCAGGTCCAGCGTGCGGGTATAGGCGCGCAGCATGGCATCGAAGGCGTGCTCAAACAGCACAATGATGCGGCTGTGCCGTGTCCCGTGCGCTTGTGTGCTCAGGAACCGGCTGGCCAGCATCGGCACCAGGGTCAAGGAGACAAAGGCCGAGACCACGATTGCCAGCCCGACCACTACGGCAAACTCATGAAACAGCAGCCCGATGACGCCCGGCATGAAGAAAATCGGGATGAAGACGGCGATCAGCGAGCTGGAAATCGACACAATCGTGAAGCCCACCTCGCGCGCGCCGCGCAGCGCCGCATGGAATGGTTGTTCGCCATTTTCGACATGGCGCATGATGTTTTCCAGCATCACGATGGCATCATCCACCACCAGACCTACGGCCAGGGTCAAGCCCAGCAGCGAGATGTTGTCCAGGCTGTAATTCAAGCCCCACAGCAGGGCCACGGCGCCGATGAGCGACACCGGCAGCGATAGCGTGGGAATCAGCGTGGCGACAAAGCGGCGCAGGAACAGAAAAATAACCAGAATCACCAGGGCTATCGTTCCCATCAGGGTCAGCGAGACATCGTGCAGGGCTTCGCGCACCGATACCGAGCGGTCATTGACGGCAGTCATGGCAACCGACTGCGGCAGTTGTTCCTGCAATCCCGGCAGCATCTGTTTGACCGCATCCACCACGCGCACGGTGTTGGCACCGGGTTGGCGCAAAATGGCCAATGTAATAGACGGTTCGCCATTGAGGTTGGCAAAGGAACGCACGGTTTCCACGCTGTCTTCCACACGGGCGACATCCCTGAGCCGCACGCTGTTGCCATTGCGGCTGGCAATAATCAGCTCGGCAAATTCCGCTGCGTTGCGCAACTGCTGATTGGCTTGCAGGGTCAGCATCTGGCGTTGGCCCTCGAACGTGCCCAGCGGCGTATTGACGTTGGCCGCGCGCAGGGCCGTGGCGAGTTCGTCCAGACTGATGTTGCGTGCTGCCAGTTGCTCGGGCAATACCCGCACGCGCACGGCAAAACGCTTGGCGCCAAAAATATTGATCTGCGCCACGCCATCGACCGTGGACAGGGTGGGCGAAATCAGATGCTCGGCAAAATCCTGCAAGTCCGACAAGGGCATGGACGGCGAAGTCAGCGCAATCAGCAGCACCGGGGCGTCGGCAGGGTTGACCTTGCGGTAGGCAGGCAGTTGCGTCATATCCTGCGGCAAGCTACGCTGGGCGCGCAGCAAGGCGGCCTGCACGTCCAGGGCGGCACCGTCAATGGCGCGCCCTTCGTCAAACTCCAGCGTCAGCGACGTGTTGCCCAGCGTGCTGGTCGAGCTCAGGAGTGTGAGTCCGCCAATGGTCTGAAACTGCTTTTCCAGCGGCAAGGCCACCGAAGTGGCCATGGTTTCCGGGCTGGCGCCGGGGAAGGATGCCGTGACCGTGATCACCGGCGTGTCGTAGCTGGGCAAGGCCGACACGGGAATGCTGCGATAGCCAATGATGCCAGCCATGATGATCGCCAGATTCAGCAGCACCGTCATGACCGGACGGCGAATAAAGATTTCTGACAGATTCATGGTGATGGGGCGGTGCGTTGTGCTATCGGCGTATCCGGGCGCAGGTTCTGGCGGCCATCGAGCACCACCATGTCCCCGGCTGCGATGCCGGTCACTGCCGACTCTTCGCCCTGTGCTGCCAATACCTTGACCGGGCGCAACACGGCCTTGTCCTTGACGGCCAGATAGACGATGCTGCCGCGTGTGCTCTGGATGATGGCGGCCGTTGGCACCAGAACCGCATCCTTGAGCGTTTGCGCGACCAGTGCTGCGGTCACAAAGGAGCCAGGCCACAAGGCGCCATCCGGGTTGGCAAAGCGCGCGCGCACCTTGACGGTGCCGGTGGCGGCATCGACCATGTTGTCAAAAAAATGTACCCGGCCCGTGCGCGTACCCCGGCCCTCGGGCAGACGAATGTGGACGACATCGGCACCTGCCAGCACGTTGGCCAAGGCACGCTGTGGCAGGTTGAAGCTGACGTTGATGGGGTCGAGCTGTGTCACGGTCACCAAGGTGGTCTGATTGGCCTGTACCACCGTTCCTGGGTAGATGGTGATGGCTCCCAGCCGCCCGGCGGCTGGCGCATGCACGCGGTTGTAGGCCAGCGCCAGTTTGGCGGCTGCCAGTGCGGCGCGGTCCGCTGCCAGACTGGCGCTCTGGGCATCGACCTGGGCCTGGTTTGTATCCAGCGCGCCTTGGGAGATGAAATTCCTGGCGATCAGATCGCGGCTGCGCGCCAGCTGGCGCTGTGCATCGGCCAGCAAGGCTGCGCTGCGCGCCACCTGGGCACCCAGTCTGGCCACATTGGCCTCGTCGGCGCGTGCGTCCAGCGTGAAGAGCAATTGCCCGGCCTGCACGAACTGCCCCTCGCGCACGTGAACCTGGGTGACTACCCCCGTGGTTTGCGCCTTTACCTCCACGCTGGCAAGCGCCGTCACAGTGCCAATCGCCTCCAGCACCACTTCCAGATCGCCCTGGCGCGCTTGCACGGTCACAACCGCCACCGGCGCCTTGCCAGCTGCGCTGCTGGCCGCCGACGCCGGTATTGGGCCAGGATCGGTTTTGCCCGTGCACGCCAGCAGCGTGGCGGCAAGCACAAGCATTGGCAGGAAAACATACCGGGCCATCTGTTGCGCCTTGTCGTTTTACAGCGGCAGCACCCGTCCCATGTCGGGACGTTGCAGCCACTGGGCAAATTCCTCGGCCATCTGCACGCTGGCGCGTGTGGCCGCGTTCCATGCCTTGACGCGGGAGGCTAGGTCATTGCCGTAGTGCGTGAAATCGGTGCGGTCTGGCAGTTTGCCATTGGGTAGCGTTTTCACCCATTGCGGATGCGGTGCCAACAGCAGCATGGCGTCCAGATGGTGGCTGGCGTGGTGGCGCCATTTCAGGCTCTTGTCGAGCCAGCCGGGCACCACGTTCTTCTGGAAATGCGGATAGAGAACGATGCCATTTATGTCGCTGTCGCCCGTCCGCCGTGCGGGTGCAGCTCTTTCTTTTGTAGCAGGTGCGGTGTAGTCCAGATGCAGGTGGTAGTCGGTGATGCCGCCGTCCCAGTATGCTCCGGGGGGCGCACCGGCGATGTCGTGCACAGCATTGAGTACAAATGGAATCGAACAGCTTGCCTGCAACGCCGGGCTGAAGTTGGCCTCGGTCAGCAGCACTTGCCGGGTGCGGTAGTCGGCAGTGCCAAACGGCAAGGCCGCACAATGCGCGCCGGGGGTCGTCGAGCTTGGACTGGAAAATACCACCCGCTCCAGCCAAGCGCCCATGGCCTTGCGGTGCACGGCATTGGTCACAAACGCTCCCAGGTACCCCAGCGGAGTGCCCACAGCGTGCTCCCGGCGCAGGACATGGCGTCCGCGCGTGGTGAGGACGTGCAGCCGGTAGCGTGGGTGGCCCAATACCTCGGCAATCCGCCCGCCATAAAAAGCGCGCAGATTGTTGCCAAACAGTTCGCTGACAAACTCTGCGCTGGGGCGCTTCTGGCCGGGCGCCAGTTCGTAATGCTGGTGGATGTATTCGTACTCCAGCCGCTCGAACGCCTGCACCGATTGGTCCAGACAGGCCGTGGCCATGCGCCATGCGCCAATGGAAGCACCCACCAGATCAACCGGGTGGCTGGAGCCAGCCAGCCAATCACCGAATAGGAAACGGTCCAAAGCCCCCAGAATCAGCCCCTTCGGGCCTCCCGCCGCCGCAGGAATGGTGCAGACATCGCCGGGCTGCAAGCCGTTTTTTTCGATGGCGGCAAATGCCTTGGGGCCTGCGTAAAGCTGTAATGCGTACATCGGGTTACTGGATCGCTGGGTTGCTGCCGGTTGAGTGGTACTGCGCCTGCATTCTAATCTTCCAGGTGAAGTACGTTTTTAATAGCTGTCCCCGCTTGTCCATAGGGGGCTAGCGGCTGATTTGATACCTGATTTGAGGCTAAATCGAGGCTAAAAACGTGCCCCACAGGCTTGGCGGGTGCACCTGTAGTGCGGTTTTGGTGTTTTTGATATCACGGGTGATATGAAACTGGCGTGATTCAATGTTTCACCCGTAGGAGCGGGCCATGCCCGCGATGTGGGTTCGCGGGCATGGATTGACATGAGCATGATATTGCCGAGGGTAAACTGAACCATTCTTTCCAGGTACCAATCAAAGTACCAATCAAAGTACCAAGGTATGCCATTTTTTTCACGAGCTTTGGCCGGTCTGGAGCTGGCCCTGTTGGTCCTGCTTTCGGGCTGTGTGGCGCTGGATGCGTCCAAAACCACGGCCTTGCCGCCCGATTTGCGCCAGGGTGAAGATATCCTGTGGACGAACCTCGACAGTGCCACGCGGCAAGCGCGCATTGCCCGGCTGCTGCCTGCCTCGGTCAAGGACCGCAGCGGCTGGGCGGCGGATTTGCAGATTGCCTACGACGCAATTGGCATCCCGGCTGCGCCGACGACGTTTTGTGCCAGCATCGCCGTCATCGAGCAGGAATCCGGTTTCCAGGTCAATCCGGTGGTTCCCGGCCTGCCCGGCATTGTGCGCCGTGAACTGGAACGCCGTCTGGGCAACTACCACATTCCGGTATTTTTGCTCGATGCCGCCTTGCTGAAAAAATCGCCCAATGGCAGCAGTTACGGCGAACGCATTGCGGCTTTGAAAACCGAGCAGCAGTTGAGCGATCTCTTTGAAGAGATGATTGCCGAACTGCCCTTTGGCGAAGCGCTGCTGGCCGATAAAAACCCGGTGCATACCGCAGGCCCGATGCAGGTCAGCGTGGCCTTTGCCGAGAAATACAGCGCCGAAAAGCCCTATCCATATGCCAGCAACCAGCGCATCCGCGATGAGCTTTTCACCCGGCGCGGGGGCCTGTATTTTGGTGTGGCCATCCTGCTCGACTACCCGGCGCCTTACGACGACGTGCTCTACCGGTTTGCCGACTTCAATGCCGGGCGATTCAGCAGCCGCAATGCCGCTTTCCAGTTCGCGCTGGCAACGGTTGCGAACGTGGCCCTCGCGCGCGATGGCGACTTGCTGCGCTATGAATCCGGCAAGCCCAGCGATGCCGTCAGCGCCGTCGAAAGCGCTCTGCTGGGCATCTCGCACCGTCTGGATATGCGCCGCAGCGACATCCGCCGCGACCTGCTGCTGGAAAAGTCCGCTGAATTCGGCAATAGCCCGCTATACAAAAAACTGTTCCAGCTGGTCAATCTGCCCCG
Source organism: Rhodoferax sp. (assembly GCA_041910275.1). Lineage (GTDB taxonomy): Bacteria > Pseudomonadota > Gammaproteobacteria > Burkholderiales > Burkholderiaceae_C > Allorhodoferax. The sequence goes on along the minus strand of JAYRRD010000164.1, from coordinate 14,374 downwards.
GCAGGCGATGCCTGCCATTGACCTCAAGAGCCCTAAAATCACCCGCAAGCTCACCACCGACTGGTTCGCCCGCCGGGTCAAGGAGCGCTACCGCCAGTGCCTGGCACGCGATGGATAGGTTTTTTTATTGGGTCATGATGCGGTCAATTTTCTTTTCAGTGTTCTTTTCTGTGGTGTTGGGGTTGCTGGCAGCAGTTTCTTCTTTTGGTGCGACGGTGGGCGAGGTCGAGATTGGCCAGACCTTGCGCGAGGCGAGCATGCAGGGGCTTAACGGCCCGCCGCGCCGCTTGTCGTCGTTTCGGGGCAAGCCCCTCATCATCAACGTCTGGGCCAGCTGGTGCGGGCCGTGCCGGCAGGAGATGGGCTCGCTTGAAAGGCTGGCTTGGCGCGATGAAGGCCGGCACTTTCAGCTGATAGGCATCTCCACCGACGACTACCCGGACCGTGCCAAAGCCTTTTTGCGGCAGACCAACGCAACCTTCAACCACTACATTGACAAAGCGTTGGAGCTGGAAAACATGCTGGGCGCCAACCGGCTGCCCTTGACGATTCTGGTGGATGCGCAGGGCCGGGTTCTCAGCAAGCACTATGGCGCCAAGGAGTGGGACAGTCCCGAGGCGCTGGCGCTGGTGCGCAAGCTGTTTCGCATTCCCGACGCCGCCGCAGCGAAGCTTTAGCCGTGCAGATGGTCGTGCCGGGCCAGGTTCAGCAGATGCTCGACCTCGGCGTGGTGCTTGCGGCAATTGCTTTCATGCCAGCGTTTGATGAGCAGCATGAAGCCGGCAATCATCAGGCCAAAGACCGTGACCGCACCAAAGGCCGACAGACCGACGCCAGTCGATAGGCTGTAGAGACCGCCCAGGCCCAGAATGCAGGCCTGTTCGTTGAAGTTTTGCACGGCGATGGAGCGCCCGGCGCCCATGAGGTTGTGGCCCCGGTGTTGCAGCAAGGCATTCATGGGCACCACCAGAAAGCCACCCAGGCCGCCCAGCAGGATCAGAAATGGCGCGGCAATCCATACATTGTTGATGAAATTCAGCAACAGGAGCAAAACCCCCATGCCAATACCCAGGGGGATGACCTGTGTTGCCTGGTGCAGCCGCATGCGCATGGACGCCACCACGGCGCCGATGGCCGTGCCAATGGCCACCACGCCGACCAGATTCGATGCCTGCGTCACGCCATAACCCAAGGCGGCAGAGGCCCAGGCCAGCACCATGAAGCGCAGATTGCCGCTCACACCCCAGAACAAGGTGGTGGTGGCCAGCGAAATCTGCCCCAGGCGATCCTGCCACAAACGGCTGTTGCAATGCCAGAAGTCCGGCAGCAGCGTAAGGAGATTGCACGGCAGGGCGCGCATGGGCACGCCGGTGAGCGGAATGCGCGTATTGAACCAGGCTGCCAGGAAATACACAAAAATCAGCATGAAGATGGCCGCCTCGGGCGCCGTGTCAATGCCCGTGTCGATGATCGGAAAGTCCCAGCCTAGCAACGTGGCGGAGACTGCGGGGCCAACCAGCTGCCCGCCCAGCAAGACACCCAGGATGATGGAGGCAATGGTCAACCCCTCGATCCAGCCATTGGCCTTGACCAATTGGGACGCTGGCAGCAACTCGGTCAGAATGCCGTATTTGGCCGGTGAGTAGGCCGCAGCCCCCAGACCCACAATGCCATATGCCAACAAGGGGTGCGAGCCAAACAGCATCATCAGGCAGCCAAAAATTTTGATGCTGTTACTGAACAACATGACCCGCCCCTTGGGCAAGGCATCGGCCACGGCGCCGACGAACGGGGCCAGAACGACATAAAACAGGGCAAACATGGGCACCAGGGCGGCTTGTTGCCATTCGGGCGCACCGTTGCTGCGCAGCAATTGCACTGCGGCAACAAATAGGGCGTTGTCTGCCAGCGAGCTGAAAAACTGCGCTGACATGATGGTGTAAAAACCGCGTTTCATGCGTAAGTGGCGTGTACACCAGGGGCTGATGCACAGGGTTGGTATGGTTGTAGGGTTGATGGGTTGATTGGCAAATGGCTTGCGGTTATAGCACGCCCGGCGGTGTCAGGATCGCTTTCCAGATATTCCCGACATTACCGACATTGCCGACATTCCCGATTACACCACTATCCTCAGTGGCCGTTGCCTTGAACAACAAAGTTGGCGCTGCCACCCACCACAGAAGCACCCGTGGGAACGGAAGCACCCAGCGTGGCCGCAAACTGCGCGTAGTTCAAATTGTTGGCCGTCTGGCCTGCCGGGGCATTGGCGCCCAGCTGGTAGGCAAAGCCGGAGGCACCCAGAATCTGTACCGTGGCGCCGCTGGATAGCGTCAGTTGCACGGCGTTGTTGTAGAAGGTGCTCGAAGCAATCGTCAAACCATGGACCAGCTGGACCACGTTTGCGCCTTCGGTGTCGATGATCCTGGTCGTTACCGAGCCGCTCAGGGTGTAAGGGCTGATGATGTACGTGTCATTGCCGCCGCCGCCGAGGTAACTGTTGCCGCCCGATGGCACGAGAACATCATCGCCCGGAGTGCCAGGTACGGTGTAGGAGCCGCCCACCGCAGCTGGTGCAGGCGCAGATGCCTGCGTCAAGCCCGTTGGTACGACATAGCCCGCTGTGCCCGATGCCGGAAGCGTTCCGCTGGTCAAGGAAGCGCCCAGACTGCTGACAAACTGTGCATAGGTCAGAATCGTCGCGGCATCGCCCGCCGGTGCGTTGGCGCCCAGCTGGAACCTGAATTTTGAAGCACCCAGTATCTGCACCCTGGCCCCACTGGAGAGCGTGAGCTGTGCGGCATCCGCGTAGAAGCTGCTTGCCGCCACGGTCATGCCATCGACCAACTGGATAAGGTTATCGCCTTCGCTATCAACGATCTTGGCCGTCACATCGCCGCGCAAGGTGTTGGGGCTGATGATAAAAGTGTCATTGCCGCCACCACCGTAGTAGGTGTTCGCGGCTGTGAGCACAAAGACATCGTTACCCAGGGTGCCAGGTACGGTGTACGACGTGGCGCTGGCCGTGATGGTGACGGTGACCGTGGCACTGGCTGCCTGATTGGTTCCGCTTGCGTTGACGCCCGTCACCGTGTAGGTCGTCGTGGCCGAGGGACTTACTGTGCAGGTTGACCCCGAAGCTCCCGCGCAGCTACCACCCGTCCAGATGTAGCTGGTCGCTGCCGGGGTGCAACTTGCAGTCAGGGTCGCGGAGCTGCCAGCCGTGATGCTGGCCGGACTGGCGCTCAAGGTGCATGCCGGTGCAGTGGTTGTGGTGAGCGCAAACGTTGCGGTGACGTTTTTGGCTGCTGTCATGCTACAAGCGCCCGTACCCGTGCAAGCGCCGCTCCAGCCGGTAAAGGTGCTGCCAGCGGCAGGGATGGCCGTGAGTGTTACGCTGGTGCCTCTGATAAACGTGGTGCTGCACGTGCTCCCGCAGCCAATGCCAGCCGGAGCGCTGGTGATGGTGCCTGCTCCCGTACCACCCTTGCCAACAGTCAGGACAAAAGTGTCCGCAGACGGTCCACCGCGCACCATCCGGACTGCGTTGCCGTCGCTTCGGCTGCCGTTGTAGGTGTCGCCATCGAGAAAATGAACGAACCACGCGCTGCTTGCACTGTAGGCATAGGCAGAAGCAGACCAGAAGTTCAAACCGGGTGTTGCCGGAAAAATGCTGCTGTTAATCATCGGCCCCGGAGAAGCAATGGCATAGTCCACCAGGCCCATCAGCTCATGGACCGTAGGCAAGCGCCAATCACTTTTGTCCGCAAACGTTGTGGTACCTGTGAGCGCATTGGCCTGGTCAAATGTATAAGCACTGGCTGTGCCGGTGCAGGTGCTACCTGTCCAGGTCTGCCCTTGCGCGCAACGCTTCCATGTCAGAGCGGTCGGCGTATGCGTCACCGTGCCGTCGCCGTTGTCCACGTAGTCGCTCGTTGGTCGCGTGATGTCCAGCAAAGGGCCGGAAGACTGTCCGCCACGCACCAACCGGACCGTGTAGCTGTTGCTCCGGTTGCCGTAGTAGGCGCCGCCATTGTTGAAATGGACAAGCCACGCGAAGGTTGAACCATCAGCACTGGCAGAACCTGACCAGGAGTTTGAACTTGGCGTATTGGGAAATGCGGTCCTGTCAATGGCCGGGCCATAGACCGAGCGGTCCACAATCGTCTGTAATTCGCGGATATTGGGCACGCGCCAGTCGCTCCGGTTTGCAAATTCCACCGTGCCAGTCAGCGCATTGGCTTCATCAAAGGTATGGGTTCTGGCTGCACCACTGCACGTGCTGCCTGTCCAGGTCTGGCCCACGGAGCAACGCATCCAGGTGAGGCCTGTTTTCGGGTCGGACACCGTGCCATCGGCGTTGAGTTGCAAGGCACCGGACGATGTAACGGCCACTATCGCACTGGCCGCTGCGCTGGTTCCACCTGCGTTGGTTCCTGTCACGGTGTAGGTGGTCGTGGCTGCGGGTGTGGCTGTGCAGGTGGTGCCGGTTGCACCCGCGCAGGTGCCACCTGTCCAGGTGTAGCTGGTTGCCGCCGGGTTGCAACTGGCTGTCAAGGTTGAACTGGAGCCAACAACGATGCTGGCCGGATTGGCGCTGAGGGTACATGCTGGCGGGGCAATGCCCTGCGTCACGGTGAAGGTCTTGCCTGCAATGGTCAGCGTGCCTGTGCGTGCAGTAGTGTCGGTGTTGGCGGCGACCGTATAGGCCACAGTCCCATTGCCGCTGCCCGAAGCGCCCGAGGTGATGCTGATCCAGCTTGCGTTGCTTGTGGCAGTCCAGGCACAGGAAGATGCCACGCTGACATTGCCCGTGCTGGCCGACGCGGCAAGCGACGCACTGCTGGCGCCCAGCGTATATGTGCAGGGATGCACCGTCACCGTGGCACTGGCCGTAGTGCCTGTTCCTATCGCATTGGTTCCCGTTGCGGTATAGCTTGTCGCAGCCGTCGGCGTGACGGTACAAGTGGTGCCGGTCATGTCCGCGCAGGTGCCGCCCGTCCAGGTGTAGCTTGTTGCCGCCGGGTGGCAACTGGCTGTCAAGGTTGCGCTGCTACCAACGGTGATAGCGGACGGATTGGCCCTGAGGGTACATGCTGGCACGGCAGTGCTCTGGGTCACGGTGAAGGTCCTGCCAGCAATCGTCAGCGTGCCTGTGCGTGCGGTGGTGCCGGTGTTGAAGGCTACCGCATAGACCACCGTCCCGTTGCCACTGCCCGAAGCGTCCGAGGTGATGCTGATCCAGCTTACGTTGCTTGTAGCGGTCCAGGCACAGGAAGATGCCACGCTGACATTGCCCGTGTTGGCAGATGCGGAAAACGATGCACTGCTGGCGCCCAGCGCATACGTGCAGGGATGCACCGTCACCGTGGCACTGGCCGCTACGCTGGTTCCGCCCGCGTTGGTTCCTGCCACGGTGTAGGTGGTCGTGGCCGTGGGTGTGGCTGTGCAGGTGGTGTCGGTTGTGCCCGCGCAGGTGCCGCCTGTCCAGGTGTAGCTGGTTGCCGCCGGGGTGCAACTGGCTGTCAGGGTTGTGCTGCCACCAATGGTGAACGAGGACGGATTGGCACTGAGGGTGCATGCTGGCGCGGCAATCTCCTGGATCACGGTGAAGGTATTCCCGGCAATCGTCAGCGTGCCTGTGCGTGCGGCGTTGCTGGTGTTGGCGGCCACCGCATAGGCCACAGTCCCGTTGCCACTGCCCGAAGCGCCCGAAGTGATGCTGATCCAGCTTTCGTTGCTTGTGGCAGTCCAGGCGCAGGAAGATGTCACGCTGACATTGCCCGTGCTGGCAGATGCGGAAAACGACGCACTGCTGGCGCCCAGCGTATACGTGCAGGGATGCACCGTCACCGTGGCATTGGCCTCTGTGCTGGTTCCCCCCGCATTGGTTCCCGCCACGGTATAGGTGGTTGTGGCCGTCGGCGTGACGGTACAAGTGGAGCCGGTTGTGTCCGCGCAGGTGCCGCCCGTCCAGGTGTAGCTTGTTGCCGCCGGGGTGCAACTGGCTGTCAGGGTTGCGCTGCCACCCTCCGTGATCGAGGACGGATTGGCGCTGAGGGTGCATGCTGGCGCGGCAATCTCCTGAGTCACGGTGAAGGTATTTCCGGCAATCGTCAGCGTGCCTGTGCGTGCGCTGGTGCCGGTGTTGGCGGCCACCGCATAGTCCACAGTCCCGTCGCCACTGCCCGAAGCGCCCGAGGTGATGCTGATCCAGCTTGCGTTGCTTGTGGCAGTCCAGGCACAGGAAGATGTCACGCTGACATTGCCCGTGCTGGCAGACGCGGAAACCGACGCACTGCTGGCGTCCAGCGTATACGTGCAGGGATTCACCGTCACCGTGGCACTGGCCGCTGCGCTGGTTCCGCCCGCGTTGCTTCCCGCCACGGTATAGGTGGTTGTGGTCGTGGGTGTAGCTGTGCAGGTGGTGCCGGTTGTGCCCGCGCAGGTGCCGCCCGTCCAGGTGTAGCTTGTTGCCGCCGGGTCACAACTGGCTGTCAGGGTGGCGCTGCTGCCAACGGTGATAGCGGACGGATCGGCGCTGAGGGTACATGCCGGAGCCGGAATCAGGGTAAACGTGGCCGTGACATTCCTGGCTGCGGTCATGTCCACGGTGCAACTTTCCGTGCCGATACAAGCTCCGCTCCAGCCGCCGAAGATGCTGCCGGTAGCCGGGGTGGCGGTCAAGGTTACGCTGGTGCCGCTGGCAAAGGATGCATTGCACGTGCTGCCGCAATCAATGAAACTGACTTGAGGGTCGCCAAATGCCAGGCCGGTGTTGTCTCTTAGCCAGGTGGTGTAGTTGGCCACCCGCGTGTAAACCCCTGGATAGTCCGGCGCAGCACAATTATTTCCCCAGCTGACGACGCCCGCCAGAACAAAACCGCCCTGGCCATCTGGCACCACCAGCGGACCACCGCTATCGCCCTGGCATGCGTCTTTCCCTCCGGCAAGGTAACCCGCGCAGATCATGTTGCTGCTGATGTCGCTGCTGGTATACGCAGACGCGCTGACGCAATCATTCGATGTAAACAAAGGCACTTGCACCTGCATCAGGCTGGACGAGACAGAGCCACCAAAACTGGTGGTTCCCCAGCCAGTAACCGTTCCCAGCGTGCCGGTGGTGGCCAGCGTGCTTTCCTGGGAGGCCAGCAACGGCAGCACCACATTGGCGGTACTGGAGAGGTTTATTTCAGCGGACAACTCCAGCAAGGCAATATCGTTATCTGCGGTTGCAGGTACATACGATGCATGTTTGATGATCCGACTCACCCCCACCGACTGCCCGCCACTGCCGAGCGAGAGCGAACCCGCGCGCACGGTGATTCCGGCAGGGCTGATGGTCACGCCACTCTCATCAATGCAGTGTGCAGCCGTCACCACCCATCGGCTGGAGAGCAAGGAGCCACCACACAAGCCCCCGCCAACATCCAATGCCACCTGCCAGGGCCACGCGCCTGCGGCTGCCGTCGTTCCACCCACAATCCGTGGCTCAATGGCGTGCGCGCTGGAACGGCTTGTCTGCGGCAATTGACCCGCCATGGCGTTTGCAGCTGCGGCAGTCACATCGGTTGATTGCACCGAACCGGAACCGTTGCCCGTGCGATTCACCGTCAGCACATACGTGCTGGCCAAAGCTGCCTGCGTGAAAGGATTGATCAGCAGGAGCAAGAAGGCGATGAGCCAAGGGAGAATGCTGCGGGTGGCGGGATTGGGCGGCATGCTGGTCTCCACGATCAGTTTTTTGCACACTGTAACAGTAGCACTCGTGCAGCAAGATGCAATTGACGAATTGACGAATTGACGAATTGACGATGGCACCACTCTCATGTGTGACACAGAGAAAATAAGGCTGCATAGCCCATGGTTTGCCTTCGTCCATGAGTGCCTTGGATAATCGCTCTCCCGGTATTCCCGATTACACCCGTTACATCAGCTACACCACTATCCTTATGCCCCGTCCCATACAGGCCACCATTCACCTGCAAGCCCTGCGCAACAATGTGCAACGCATACGCTACGCTGCACCCGATTCCCGGCTGTGGGCGGTCATCAAAGCCAACGCCTATGGGCACGGAATCGACCATGTTTTTGAAGGCCTGCGCAGTGCCGATGGCTTTGCCGTGCTGGACCTGGATGAAGCGCAGCGCGTGCGCGATCTGGGCTGGCGCGGGCCGGTTTTACTGCTCGAAGGCGTATTCGAGCCGCGCGACCTGGAACTGTGTTCGCGCCTGGACCTGTGGCATGTCGTGCACTGCCACGAACAAATCGACCTGCTGGCCGCGCACAAGACCAAGCTGGCACATCGTGTCTTTCTGAAAATGAATTCTGGCATGAACCGGCTGGGCATTCGCCCGGACAACTACCGCTCGGCCTGGGCGCGGCTCAATGCACTGCCCCAGGTGGATGAAATCGCGCTGATGACGCATTTCAGCGATGCCGACACCCCCAAGGGTGTGGAGCAGCAGATGGCCGCTTTCACAGCCGCAACCCGCGACCTGCCGGGAGAGCGCAGCCTGTGCAATAGCGCTGCCATCCTGCGCTACCAGGGCACACCGCTGATGGCCGACTGGGTGCGCCCCGGCATTGCACTGTACGGCAGCGCCCCGGACTACCCACAACACGATGCCGCGCACTGGGGTTTATTACCAAGCATGACGCTGACTGCAAAAATAATAGCTGTTCAGGCTCTATCCACGGGCGATAGTGTCGGATATGGCTCACAATTCGTGGCGGATGCTGCATTGCGTATCGGTGTTGTGGCCTGCGGTTATGCCGATGGCTATCCGCGCATCTGCCCGACGGGAACCCCGGTGCTGGTTGATGGTGTGCGTACCCGTACCGTCGGGCGCGTCAGCATGGATATGGTGACGGTAGACTTGACGCCGCTACCCCAGGCGGGCGTGGGCAGTGCCGTTACGCTATGGGGGTGCGCTGCCAATGGTGCCATCCTGTCGATTGATGAAGTCGCGCACCGTGCCGGTACCGTAGGATATGAACTGATGTGTGCACTGGCGCGGCGCGTTGCAGTGGAGGTGGTGTAAGTGGATTACGTTTCGATTCCTGTGGACATGCTTGCCATCGGCAAACCCCTGCCGGTTGATATCTGGAGCCCATCGGGGCAGCTGTTGCTGCGGCGCGGCCAGGTGGTTGTCTCCAAGGAACACCGGGACAAGCTGCACGCCTTCAACGCATCGACGACCGAAACCGATGCCCAGGCCTGGCAGCGGTCCTACGAACGCATGGTGCATGCCATGCTGCGCGACGGCGTGGACCTCAAGACCGTGGCCCAGGCACCCATGCCCAGCCAGATTGCACAGCGCGACTACATTGTCAGTATGCAGCTCAACGGCGGCTGGCTGGACTTGCAGGAGGTGCTGCGCGGCATCCTGTACCAGGGCGGGCTGGCCATCAACCCCTTGCAACGCCTGGCCAATATCGAGGCCAAGGTGCTGGAACTGCTCAAGCAAGACCCCGATGACAGCCTGTTCCTGCTCTTTCAGGCGCTGCCGGACCTCAACCTCGGCTATTGCGCCACGCACGCCTTGCTGTGCGCCACCATTTGCGAACTGACAGCGCAAAAACTCACGCTCGACAGCGCGCAACGCCAGTCCCTGCTGCGCGCCGCACTGACCATGAACATCGGCATGGCGCGCGACCAGGACAGCTTCGCACGCCAGAAAACAGCGCCATCCGAGGCGCAACGCGAACGCATCCGGCAACACCCGCAGCGCAGCGTGGACATACTGCAAAGTTTTGACGTGGACGATTCTGACCAGCTCGACATCGTGCAATGGCACCACGAACCCGAGGCGCCGCTTGGCCTGCCTGGCACCCTCCTGAGCCGGCGTCTGCTGAATCTGGCAGACATTTTTGTGGCGAAGATGGCAACGCGGGAAACACGCGCACCCATTTCTCCGGTGCAAGCCGTCAAGTCCATGATCGTCGGGGCCACGGGCAGCTCGGTGGAACTGGGTTCGGCCATGGCCCAGGCGGTGGGTTTTTATCCACCGGGCAGCTACGTGCAGCTCGTCAGCGGAGAAATCGCCGTCTCCGTGCGCCGTGGCACACGCGCCAACACGCCATGGGTGATTTGCATTACGGACAAAAAAGGCATGCCCATTTCCCGCTACACCCCCTGCAACACCGCCGAGCCGGACTACGCGATCCACAAGCCCGTCAACTACCAGCATGTGCGGGTCATCGTCAATGCGGAAAAGGTGCACCGGGCACTCAGCCGATTGCCGGACTTGTGATGGACGCTGCGCTGGTGCGCTACTGCGGCGTTCTCTTTTCCCACTGACGGCGCAGGAAGGCGGCAATCAGCACGTCCATCACCCCCGCAGCGATAAACGCATAACCGATCAGCGTGCTACTTTCCGGGGGAATGGGCCGGTGCCGCCGCTGGCCAGCCATGCCCCCGCACCGATAAAGGCAAACCCGCTATAACGTACCACCATCAGTACAAGCCGCTGGTTGCTGGCAAGCGGCTGCGTCGTGGCGGCTTTGGGGGGCGCAACGATTTTCGTATAGTCCTTGGTCATGGTCACTCCTGGTTTTACCAATAAGGTTGTCATCGGTTGTTAGTGGTTGTGAACGGCTTGGAAAATTCTATCCGTTGACCAGGAGTTGCCTGAGCTTGTCTTTTTTGCTGGGCCGTCTTCCCTTGATCTCGCCAATTGATAGCTGTCCCCGCTTGTCCCACGGCGCTTTCCGGCTGATTTGGCATGCAAAAATGCCCGGTCACGGCCAGTTTTGGCCACCAGGAACGGTCTTTGGTGCCATGCGAACCCGTTATCGGGGACAAAATCCAGGGCAAATCGGGCTGTACGCCTTATGTGGCAAGCGGGAGTAGCTATGTTTTTGCTAGTTCTGCAACCGGCGTCGCGCGCTACGGTGCTGTTCTCGACACTACCAGCGAGTACGTTTTAGGCTTTAGCGAAGAAAGCCTTTGGTCAAGCGCTGGCAGTAAGTGCAGTAATACCGGTAGTTCATTTGACACTGCATCCAACACGACTACTGCTATCGGAAGCGTGGTCAAGTTCTGCTGGTACGGCAGATTTTTGTCTACTGTGACAAATACGTCGAAGTCGTCAGCCGCGAGCACAAGGAGTTTGCCATTTTTGACCCCTGACCATCCCATCTCGACAACCGTGCGGACATCGTGGTTCGGCAACGAACGGCGAAACTTGACGGGTATCGATTCGTCAAGCAGTAAGCGCATCGGCAGATAGGCGCGCTCTTGCGGCCTCAAGTACAGCTACAGCCTTTTCTCGGGACACTGAGGGAAAATCTTCGAGGAAGTCTTCGAGAGACGATGTCCCTTCCAGGTAGTCAAAAAGGTTCTTGACGAGAACGCGGGTACCCGTGAAACAAAGCGCTCCGCTCATTATTTCCGGGTCCCGACTAACAAGAAATGTATCCATGACGACCTCCTGTCCGAACAGTTTACCCTCAACCGCAACGAGATGGGCGGCGGCGCTGCCTGACAACCAATCTCAGGGGCGCGTCGTAGGCGCGTGCCACTGGAATGCACAGACGACATCAAGAAAGCGTGGAGGCCGACTGTTGAAATCATCAATGATTTTCCGTAACCCGATTTGGCTATCAAACAAAAAACGGAAAACGAAACCCCTATCCCTTACAGGCTTTGCTGCCTGATCTTGTCTTTCTTGCTGGGCCGTTTTCCCTTGATTCCGCCATTACCGGGACTGGGTGCTGTTTCCACCGTTTCCACAGCGGTTTCCACGGGCTCGAACCCTGCCACGTTTTCGAGTGGGATATGCAGATGGTGGCGTTTTTCGATCAGACGAAAATGTGCCAAGGTGCTGGCGCTGACAAAACTCACCGCGACCCCACTTTCCCCGGCGCGCCCGGTGCGGCCAATACGGTGGATGTAGTCCACCGCCGAGCGCGGCAGGTCGTAGTTGATTACCACGGGCAATTGCGCAATGTCCAGTCCCCGAGCCGCCACATCGGTGGCCACCACCACGTTGATCCGTGCCGCCTTGAAGTCGGCCAGAACCTGGGTGCGCTTTCCCTGGCTCAGAGCTGCGTGGAACGGCTCGGCGTTGATACCGGCTTTGCGCAGTTTGTCGGCAACGATCTCGGCGGCGTGTTTGGTGGCGACAAAAACCAGTACGCTGTGCCAATCGTGGTGCCCGATCAGGTGGCGCAGCAACTGGGTGCGCCGGTGTGTGTCCACTGCAATGGCCCGTTGTGCAATGTCGGGCAGGTTGTGCGGCGTTGGCACGACCTCGATGTGCACGGGGTCGTGCAACAAGGTCTGCGCCAAAGCCTGCACGGCGGGCGGGAAGGTGGCGGAGAAAAACAGGTTTTGGCGCTTGGGCGGCAACAGGGCCAGAATACGCCCCAGCTCCTCGGAAAAGCCCAGATCAAAGAGACGATCCGCTTCATCCAGGACGAGTGTGGCCACGCTGCCCAGTGACAGTGCATTGTGGGCGATCACATCCAGCAAACGTCCGGGGGTGGCCACCACGATGTCGCATCCGCCGCGCAGGCGCATCAATTGCGGGTTGATGGATACGCCGCCAAACAGCGTGGATACCTTCAGCGCCTGGGTCAGGTTCAGGTGTTGTGCCAGTGTGCGAATCTCCTGCCCCACCTGGGCGCACAGTTCGCGGGTGGGCACCAGGATCAGCGCACGCGGCTGGCGCGCACGTTCCTGCGCTGCGTTTTCCAGTTGTTGCAGCAGGGGCAGCACAAAGGCGGCGGTCTTGCCCGAGCCCGTCTGTGCGCAGCCCAGCACATCCCGGCCCTGCAAGATGGCGGGAATGGCGGCAAGCTGGATGGGGGTTGGGGTCAGGTAAGCGCGGGCGTTGACCGCACGCAAGAGGGAGCGGGACAAACCCAGGGAGGAAAATGGCATACCTTGGTACTTTGATGGGTGCTTTGAAAGAGCGGTCCAGTTTACGCGGAGCAACGCATAATCAGGCGCTTGCTGGCGCATTTTTGTCCAGGGCCGCGTCCAGGATCAATCCCAACCTTCTCAAAGTCAAAGGGCCATCGTGAAGAAAACATTCAAATTGGACATCGAGGGCAAACACCGTGACCGCGTTCTGGACGCTACCAAGCACGAAATCCGCAAGTACGTCCGACGCCAAAGGCGGCTACCCTTGCCAGAAGGGGTGGATTATTGGGATTTTGATTGCAAATTCGGCAACAGTGCCGAGAACGCGGTGGAAGTGCATTTTGCCACCATCACCAGCTTGATCAACGGCGTTGCCAAGGAGGGGGGAACTTCTTTCTATCTCGAACTGGTCGCCAAGGGCGTCCATCGCGCTCCCCGGATGCAGCGCCATGTGGAGCAGGAAGCGCCGCAATAAAATTGATAGCTGCTCCCGCACGTTCTACGGGACTTATTGGCTGATTTGGCATACAAAAATGCCCGATCACGGCAAGTATTTGGCCGTCAATGGCGGTTTTGGACGTTTTGGTGCCATGTGAACCCGTTTTTGGGGGCAAAATCCAGGGAAAATCGGGCTGTACGCCCTATGTAGCAAGCGAGAATAGCTATGTTTTGGAGAGTAACGCATCCGGCGTCGTGCGCTGCAGTGCTAGCCTGCGCAGGCCACCAGCGAGTACGTTCGAGGCTTTGGCAAAAGGAGCGTTTGATCGTGGTTCGGTAATGAACGGCGAAACTTTACTGGTACCGATTCGTCAAGCAGTAAGCGCATCGGCAGTCAGGCGCTCTCTCGCCGCCTCAAGCACAGCTACAGCTTTTTCTCGGGACACTGAGGGAAAATCTTCGAGAAAGTCTTCGAGAGAAGATGCACCCTCCAGGTAGTCAAAAAGGTTCTTGACAAGAACGCGGGTACCCGTGAAACAAAGCGCCCCGCTCATTATTTCCGGGTCCCGACTAACAAGAAATGTATCCATGACGACCCCCTGTCCGAACAGTTTACCCGCTACCAATCCATTGCGCCATTTCAGTGGAAGTTAGCGTGGAGTTAACCGGCAGCCGGAGCTCCGAAGGCGCGGAGGGTACCCAACAGCGGACGAAGGCCACTGTTGGGCTGTCCGGTTGAGCGTAGGGTTCGGCATCATAGTTGCCCCTTGTAACCTGCAGCCACTGCTCTGCCACACCAAGCACTGGCAAGCTGTTGGTCGAGTAAAGTACCCCACCCGCACGCATAGCAATTTGCGAGTGCGACCATTAGTGCAACATTTCCATTTTCTGCGCCGGCCTTGCAGCGATCAAACGCAATTTTGTAATTTCAGATTTCCTGATCCCGACCCCAATTTCGCGGCGCAAACCGGAAATGGCTAATTGCACTTTCGGGTCGTTCAGAGCAACTCGTAGATCATCTTCGCTCCAGTTTCTGGATGGCAAAAATGTGCGTCGGTGAGTTCTTTG
>JAYRRD010000163.1:0-91801 GCA_041910275.1 Rhodoferax sp. | reverse complement strand
GCACCTACAAAAAGGGCCTGCGCCTTTCCAAGAAGGCCATGCAGGCCGTGGAAGAACGTCTGGTGCGTAATCCTCTATTGCCCAAATGGGACATCCTCATTCGTCCACGGTATATGGGATGAGATTTTGCGGAAATGGCCCAAGCAGCGTTCAACCGCACACCCGATGCAGGTGGGTTGAAGTTCTGGGTTGGGAAAATGGACGATGGCATGGATTTGCTGGAGGTGTCCGCGCGGTTTATCGACAGTGACGAATTCAGGCGCATCTACGGAACCAATCCGACGGACGAAGAGTTTGTGATCAAGGTATACGAAAACGTGCTGCACCGTAAGCCAGATCAAGGCGGTAAGGACTATTGGGTGGATCAGCTCAAGAGGGGCTTGAAAACCAGGGCAAAGGTATTGGCGGACTTCTCGGAGTCTCCTGAAAACCAGACCAACGTCTGGGAGACCATCAAAAACGGTATCGAGTTGCCGAACTGAGTGTGTTGCCTGAGCGTATGAAACAGCGCCATGCCCTGGCGCTGTTTTTTTGGCATATTGGCCTGTATGGCTTGTGGATAGAGCGGGTACGGCTACTAATTTTGCAGTATTTTTGCATCCGGGTGAAATTGGCGCCAAGCCACGAAATTCGCGCCTTGAGTGGGAAGCCCGTGCCTTCCTACTGTCCAACCCGGCCCCATTCCTGCTCGTAGGTCGTCACCAGCACCTGATTGGACAAGCGGTTGACTTCGGCAGGTAGCCGCGCCATGTCTTTCGGAAAATCAAACAGGGTGGGCAATGTCAATGGGCTCAGGAAGCGCAAGCCCTCGGGAAGCTTGCCAGGCAAGCGCCAGGGGCGGTGGCTGGCGATGATGTAGCCCCACTCGCCAAAGCTGGGCACGTTGGCGTGGTAGGGCGTGGCGTTCAGCCCTACGGACTCGATGGTCGCAACGACGGTCCAGAAACTTTGGCGTGCCACCAGCGGCGAGGTGGTCTGGATGACGGCGTAGCCACTGGCGGACAGGCGCTGGGCCAGCAGGCTATAAAAACTGCTGGTATAGAGTTTTCCAATGGAAAAGTTGGTGGGGTCTGGAAAGTCCACGACGATGACGTCGAATATATCGGCCCCGCCATCTTGCAGCCAGATAAACGCGTCGCTGTTGACGATATGCAGTTTTGGCGAGCTGAGTGCCCCGGCGTTCAGTCGGGTCATGGCTGCGTCCTGCGCAAAAAGCCCGGTCATATGGGGGTCCAGTTCCACCAGTGTGATGCTTTCCACACTCGGATATTTCAGGATTTCGCGCACGGCCATGCCGTCGCCACCACCCAGTACGGCCACACGCCGTGGGGCGCCGAAAGCCGCCATGGCCGGGTGTACCAGGGCTTCGTGGTAACGATACTCGTCGCGCTCGCTGAACTGCAAGTTGCCATTCAGAAACAACTTGTGACCCGCACGGCCCTTGGTCACCACGATGCGCTGGTAAGGCGATGTGGCCGCCAACACGATGCGGTCATGGTAGAACTTGTCCTCTGCCAATGACGTGATTTCGTCCGCAGCGATAAACCCCAGCAGGAGTGTCACGACAGTCAGCACACAAGCCGTCGCATGAGCGTGAAAACGGCGCAATTCGTGCCGGAAAATCCACAAGGCCCAGAAGGCCACGGCGGCGTTCATCAAGCCGAACAGCAAGCCGGTGCGGATGAGCCCGAGCTGCGGAACCAACAGCAAGGGAAAGGCCACCGATACGGCCAGGGCACCCAGGTAATCAAAGGTCAGTACCTGTGAGACCAATTCTCTGAGTACCACTTCGCGTTTGAGGATGCGCATGACCAAGGGAATTTCCAGGCCCACCAGGATGCCAACCAGGCCCACCAGGGCATATAAAAGAAAACGAAATGCTGTTGGCGTGTATGCATTGGCGAGAAAAAGCAGGGCAGGCAGGCTCCCTCCTGCCAGGGCAACCAATAGCTCGGTACGCAGAAAAACCGCTGGCAGTTGGCGATCAAAAAACCGTGACAACCATGAACCCAGGCCCATGGAAAACAGGTAGGCGCCAATAACGGTGGAGAACTGAAGGACTGAGTCGCCCAGCACATACGAAGCCAGGGCGCCCGCTGCGAGCTCGTAGACCAGACCGCAGGCGGCGACGACAAAAACGCTCGCCAGCAGCGCAACTTCGAACGCACGCGGTGCCTGGGGCGCCGCGTGTTCTGGGCTCAGGCGCGTCAATGAATTGCAGCGGCAATGATGATGCAAATACCCAGGCTCATGGCTGCCACCACCAAGGCCAGCGCGACGTTTTGTTTTTCAACAATTTCGCCCCACAGATCGTAGGGCGTGATTTTGTCGATGATGATGAAACACAGCCAGAATACCGCCACCCCGATCAGGGCGAACACGAGCGAGGCAACAACAACACCGGGTTTTATCATTTCAAAGCCCATGGGATGCTCCTGTAAATACGATGGAAAAGTTTATACGTCGATATTACCGGCACGCAAGGCATTGGCTTCGATGAAGTCGCGTCGCGGTTCGACTTCATCGCCCATCAGCATGGTAAACACCCGGTCGGCTTCGATGGCATCTTCGATTTGCACCCTGAGCAATCGGCGCACGGCGGGGTCCATGGTGGTCTCCCAGAGTTGCTCCGGGTTCATTTCACCCAGTCCTTTGTAGCGCTGGCGGCTGGTTGCCTGTTCGGCCTGTGCAATCAACCAGGCCATGGCTTCGCGGAAAGATGTGACCTTTTCCTCCTTGGCGCGTTCACCCTCCCCGCGCATGACACGTGCGCCATCGCCCAACAGCTCCTTGAACGTGTTGGCCGCCTCCGCCAACACGGCGTAGTCGGCGCCATGCACAAAGTCTTGCGTGAGCACGCTGCTTTTGACGTTGCCGTGGTGACGGCGGCTGATGCGCAAAATGGGTTTGTCGGTGCGCACGTCAAATTCACCAACCACCTCGGCATCGGGTAGGCAGGCTTGTAATTGTGCTGCGCAGGTTTGTGCGTCGGTCACGGTATCGAGACTGAGTGCCACACCGTCGGCTACTGCTTGCAGAGCCTGGGCATCCATGAAATTTTTCAGGCGGGCGATTACGCTTTGGGCAAGCTGGTGTTTGCGCGCCAGTTCGGCCAGCGTGTCGCCACTGAGCGTGGTGCCGTTGGCGCCGCCCGTGAAAATGGATGCGTTGACCAATGCGATGCGCAGCAGGAAACTATCGAGTGCGCTGCCGTCCTTGAGATAGAGTTCCTCCTTGCCCGCCTTGACTTTGTAGAGCGGGGGTTGCGCGATGTAAATGTGGCCGCGTTCAACCAGCTCGGGCATCTGGCGGTAGAAAAATGTCAGCAGCAGGGTACGGATGTGTGCACCGTCCACGTCGGCATCGGTCATGATGATGATGCGGTGGTAACGCAGTTTGGCGGCATTGAAATCATCCCCGCCGGTGCTACCGCCGGCCTTGCCGATACCGGTGCCCAAGGCGGTGATGAGCGTCAGAATTTCGTTGCTGGTCAGGAGTTTTTCGTAGCGGGCTTTTTCCACGTTCAAAATCTTGCCGCGCAGGGGCAAAATGGCCTGGAACTTGCGGTCGCGTCCTTGCTTGGCCGAGCCACCGGCGGAGTCGCCCTCGACGATGTAAATCTCGCACAGTGCCGGGTCTTTTTCCTGGCAGTCGGCCAGTTTGCCGGGCAAACCCATGCCGTCGAGCACGCCCTTGCGCCGGGTCATGTCACGCGCCTTGCGTGCGGCTTCGCGGGCGCGGGCGGCCTCGATGATCTTGCCCACGATGGTCTTGGCATCATTGGGGCGTTCTTGCAGGTAATCGGCGAGCAGCTTGCTGACGATATCCTCAACGGGACCGCGCACTTCGCTGGACACCAGTTTGTCTTTGGTCTGGCTGGAAAATTTGGGTTCCGGCACTTTGACACTCAACACACAGGTAAGCCCCTCGCGCATGTCGTCGCCTGCAACCTCCACCTTGGCCTTTTTGGCCAATTCTGATTCGTCAATGTATTTGTTGATGACGCGGGTCATGGCCGCGCGCAGGCCGGTCAGATGGGTGCCGCCGTCGCGCTGGGGAATGTTGTTGGTGAAACACAGCACCTGTTCGTTGTAGCCACTGTTCCATTGCATGGCGACTTCCACGCCGATGTTGGTTCCCTGGTCGCTCTGCCGATCCCCCATGGCGTGAAAGATATTGGGGTGCAGCACAGACTTGCCTTTGTTGATGAAATTCACAAAGCCCTGCACACCGCCTGCGCCAGCAAAATCGTCCTCCTTGCCGCTGCGTTCGTCTTTCAGGCGGATGCGAACCCCATTGTTCAAGAAACTGAGTTCACGCAGGCGCTTGCTCAGAATTTCGTAGTGAAATTCGTTGTTGGTCTGGAAGATTTCGAGGTCGGGTAAGAAATGCACCTCGGTGCCACGCCGCTCGGTGTCACCAATAACTTTCATCGGCGAGACTTCGACCCCTCCCACCACTTCAATCAGGCGGTTTTGCACGACACCACGGCTGAACTCCAGCACGTGCACCTTGCCATCGCGGCGGATGGTCAGGCGCAGCATTTTTGAAAGCGCATTGACGCAACTGACCCCCACGCCGTGCAAGCCGCCGGAGACCTTGTAGCTGTTCTGGTTGAACTTGCCACCGGCGTGTAATTCGGTGAGCGCGATTTCGGCGGCGGAACGTTTGGGTTCGTGTTTGTCGTCGAGTTTGATGCCGGTGGGTATGCCACGTCCGTTGTCCACCACACTGATGGAGTTGTCGGAGTGGATGGTGACCAGAATGTCGTCGCAGTGACCGGCAAGGGATTCGTCAATCGAGTTGTCCACCACCTCAAAGACCAGGTGGTGCAAACCCGTGCCATCGGACGTGTCGCCGATGTACATGCCGGGGCGTTTGCGCACGGCCTCCAGCCCCTCCAGGATTTGAATGGAGCCCTCACCATAGGCCTCGGTCGCTCCGGCCTGGTTGGTATCAATGGTGGGTTGAAAGTTGGAACTGTTAACGCCCCCTTCGCCCGTATGCACAACGGCATCGTTTGTGTTCGGGGTGGCAATGGGCTGGTTTTCTTCGGTCATGGCTTGGTGCTAGATGGGGTCCGATTAGATTCGCATGGGCATCACCACATACTTGAATGTGGCATCGTCGGGGATGGAAAACAGGGCAGAACCACTGGCGTTCGATAATTCCAGCTTCACCATGTCCTGGGTCATGTTGACCAGCACATCAATGAGGTAACTGACATTGAAGCCGATTTCAATGCTATCCCCTGCGTAGTCGATATCGAGTTCATCCACCGCTTCTTCCTGCTCGGCGTTGTTGGAGGCAACACGCAGGCAGCCGGGGTCCACATTCAGACGGACGCCCTTGAATTTTTCGCTGGTCAAGATGGCCGTGCGTTTCAGGGCGGCCAGCAACGCGGTGCGTCCCAGGATGATGCTGTTCTTGTGGTTTTTGGGAATGACGCGGTTATAGTCCGGGAACTTGCCTTCCACCAGTTTCGTGACAAACTCCATGCCGTCGAAGATGAATTTGGCCTGGTTGCTGGCAAATTGCATCTCGATGCTGCCTTCTGCATCGTGGAGCAGGCGTTGCAGTTCCGCTACGGTCTTGCGCGGCAAAATAACACCCTGTTTGGGAACCGCCACGTCCAAGGTGGCCGAGGCAAACGCCAAGCGGTGTCCATCGGTTGCTACCAGGCTGAGTTGTTGCCCTTCGGCGACAAACAGGATGCCATTGAGGTAGTAACGAATGTCGTGCAGTGCCATGGCAAACGACACCTGGCCCAGCAGATTCTTGAGGGTTTTCTGCGGAACGCTGAATGCCGGGCCGAGGTTGGTGGCCTCTTGTACCAGCGGAAAATCGTCCGCTGGCATGGTTTGCAGGGTGAATTTGCTTTTGCCTCCCTTGAGCAGGATCTTGTTTTGTGCCGTTTCCAGTGAAACAGTCTGATCCGGTGGCATGGTGCGCAAAATATCAATGAACTTGCGTGCATCCACGGTAGTGCCGAAATCGCCACTGTCGCCCCCTAAGTCTGCGGTTGTGCGTATCTGAACTTCCAGGTCACTGGTGGTGACTTGCAGTGCCGTACCCGATTTGCGCAGCAATACGTTGGCCAGTACGGGCATGGTGTGTCGGCGTTCGACAATTCCGGCTACGGATTGCAGGACTGACAGTATTTTGTCCTGTGTTGTCTTCAAAACAATCATGTTGATCTCTTAGTGTTCAACCCTTGAGGGTTTGTTCCAATACGTGCAGTTGCTGGTTCAATTCGGTTATTTGCTGGCGCTCACTGCCGATTTTGCGTACCGCGTGCAGCACCGTTGTGTGGTCGCGTCCGCCGAAAAGTTCGCCGATTTCCGGCAGACTTTTTTGGGTCAACTCCTTTGCCAAGTACATGGCAATCTGGCGCGGGCGGGCAATGCTGGCCGGGCGCTTGGAGGAATACATGTCGGCAACCTTGATTTTGTAATAGTCCGCTACCGTTTTTTGAATGTTCTCGACCGAAATTTGCCGGTTCTGGATGGAAAGCAGGTCACGTAGCGCATCCCTGGCCAGCTGGATCGAGATTTCCTTCTGGTTAAAACGTGAATAGGCCAGAATCTTGCGCAAGGCCCCTTCGAGTTCGCGTACGTTGGAGCGGACATTTTTGGCCACAAAGAAAGCGACTTCTTCCGGCATTTCGCTATTCTCGGCACGCGCCTTGGCAATCAGGATGGCGACACGCATTTCCAGCTCGGGCGGCTCGATGGCGACGGTCAGCCCGGAGTCAAAACGGGAGACCAGGCGCTCGTGGATGTCGGCCAGACCTTTGGGATAGGTGTCGCTGGTCATCACGATGTGGGACTTTTTTGCCAGCAAGGCCTCAAAGGCGTTGAAGAATTCCTCCTGCGTGCGCTCTTTATTGGCAAACCACTGCACATCGTCAATCAACAGCAAATCCAGGGAATGGTAGCGTTCCTTGAATTCGTCAAAGGTTTTGCGCTGGTACGCCTTGACCACATCGGACACAAATTGTTCGGCGTGGGTGTAAAGAACCTTGGCGTCGGGCCTGTCGGCCATGAGCCGGTTGCCAACTGCGTGCATCAGATGGGTTTTGCCCAGCCCCACTCCGCCATAGATGAACAGCGGGTTGTACAAGTGGCCGGGGGTGTTGGCCACATGCATGGCGGCGGCGCGGGCCATGCGGTTGGCGGTTCCTTCCACCAGGGTGTCGAAAGTCAGCATGGCGTTGAGGCGGCTCTTTGGCAGGGCCGGATTGCCTGGCTCGCTGCTGGCCGTGCTGTCATCCACGGCACCCATTTCGACGCGCTGCTGCACCACATTGACCTTGGCTGGGGCCTCCTTGGGCACAATGGCCAACTCAATTGCGACCGGTTGGCCATACAGGGTTGCCAGCATGGCGGCAATGCGACCGCTGTATTGGGCACGAACCCAGTCCAGCTTGAAACGGTTGCCGACAAAAATTGTCACCTTGGAAAAATCTTCTGCAACCTGGGCCGTCAGCGGCTTGATCCAGGTGTTGAATTGCAGCTCGGGCAGCTCCTGGGCCAGTTGGTCAACGCAGCTTTGCCAAAGACTTTGTCCCACGTTGGGTTCCGCCACCATGGTGCTTTTGCGCGATGATCTGTCGGTCATTGTTGTAGTTTGCGTTTTGTGGATAAATGTTGGGAAATCCGGCTGCGGATTGTAATTTATCCAGCCCTTATCCACAGTTTTCCAGATTTTTCCGGGCGAGACAGTTTCATATCACCCGTGATATCAAAAACACCAAGTACACACTACAGGCGCTTCCTGCAAGCCTTTGTGGCACGTTTTTAGCCTCGATTTGGCCTAAATTGAGCATCAAATCAGCCTGTACCCCCCGTGGGACAAGCGGGGACAGCTGCTGAAAATGTAGTAACAAGAATCTGCCCAAGGAAATCACACCAACCTGGGTGGCCTGTCTGGTCGGAGTGTTGCGAAAGTTTGCGATAATGCGCGGTTTCCCTGGACGCAATCATTCGATGTCCTTGGGGTTATTGCGTTATTACTGATTAGGGATATTCCAAATGAAACGTACTTACCAAGCTTCCAAAACCCGTCGCGCGCGTACCCACGGCTTTCTGGTGCGCATGAAAACCCGTGGTGGCCGCGCGGTCATCAATGCCCGTCGGGCCAAGGGTCGTAAACGCTTGGCGGTTTAAGCGCCAGGATCAAGCGTTGGCAACGGACACAGTGCAACGTTTAAAAACGCGCCCCCAGTTCCAAGCTGCTTTGGCAGGCAAGACCTTGGCCCGTACGCCCCATTTTGCGTTGCATTGTTGCGCTTTGGAACCAAGTGCATTGTTTCCAGAGCCTATACCTACAGTCTGGCTTGGGGCGATGGTTCCCAAACGTTGGGCCAGGCGTGCCGTGACCCGTAACACCATCAAACGCCAGATTTACCACGTGGGTGCGGTGTTCGAATCGGCCCTGGCTGCGCGTGCGCATGTGGTGCGCTTGCGTGCCGGTTTTGATCGCAAGCGCTTTGTCAGTGCAACTTCCGATGTGCTCAAGCATGCCGTGCGTGTGGAGTTGCAGCAGTTGTTTGCACAAGCCCGGGTGGCTGCTGTGCCGTGATGCAGGCCGTACTCACAGGTTTGGTCAGGGCCTACCGTTTTTTTTTGAGTCCCTGGCTTGGGTCGGCTTGCCGTTTTGAGCCCAGTTGCTCGCTGTACTCCTTGCAGGCGCTGCAAGCCCACGGCGCTCTGGCGGGAAGTTATCTGACCCTGGCGCGTCTGGCACGTTGCCATCCCTGGTGTGCGGGTGGAATGGACCCTGTGCCCGTCGATGCTCCCCGGCTTTTTACCCGCTTGTTGTCTTCTTGCTCTGAAAAGAATTCCCCATGAACGATATTCGCCGCACCATCTTGTGGGTGGTCTTTGGATTTTCCCTGGTCTTGCTTTGGGACCAGTGGCAGGTATACAACGGCAGGCATGCCACATTTTTCCCCAATCCGGCGCAGCAGGCAGCTGCGCCTGCCAGCCGTCCGGCAGCGGGTGTGGATGTCCCGAAGGTGGACGGCAGTGTGCAAACTGCTGCTGCCCAGCCAGGCCAGGCTGCGGACATTGTCCCCACCACCGTTCCCGAGTTGCCCAGGGAACGTTTTGAAGTCACAACGGATGTGCTGAAGCTGACCTTCGATACACAAGGTGGCTCCCTGGTGCGCACGGAGTTTCTCAAGCATGCGGACATGGCTGACAAGTCCCGGAATGTGGTGTTGTTCGATGACACCCAGACGCATGCCTACGTGGCACAGACCGGGCTGTGGCTGCCGGGTGGCCAGGGTGGCGTTGTGCCCACGCACAAGACGGTCATGAAAGCCCTGCCGGGTGGGCGCTCCCTGGGTGAGGGGAGTAACGAGTTGCTGATCCGTTTTGAATCTCCCGAGGTGGGAGGCATGAAGCTGGTCAAAACCTACACGGTGGTACGCGGCTCTTACGTTCTGGCGGTGCGGCATGAGGTGGTCAATACCGGAGCGACCGCGCTGGCGCCACAGCTGTATCTGCGACTGGTGCGTGATGGCAGCAAACCGCCGGGCGAGTCGGCGTTTTATTCCACGTTTACCGGCCCCGTGGTGTACACCAGCGCCAAAAAATACCAGAAGGTCGAGTTTGCCGACATCAAGAAAAACAAGATTGACATCGAGAAAGAGTCCAGCGACGGGTACATTGCCATGGTGCAGCACTACTTTGCCAGCGCCTGGATGCTGCCGGATGGCGTGAAGCGCAGCCTGTCCATGTCGGCAGACGTGGTGCCCCCGGTGGCGGATTGTTGTTACCAGGTCACGATGATTACGCCGCTGGACGTGATCGCGCCGGGGGGCAGCAAGGTTGTCGATGCCCGGCTCTTTGCCGGTCCGCAGGAAGAAAAGCTGCTGGAGTCCCTGGCACCGGGCCTGGAGCTGGTCAAGGATTATGGCTGGCTGACCATCATTGCCAAGCCCTTGTACTGGTTGCTCGACCAGTTGCACGGGATTCTCCAGAATTGGGGTTGGTCCATCGTTGCTCTGGTGCTCTTGCTCAAGGCGGCGTTCTACTGGCTTAATGCGCAGGCCTATGCCAGCATGGCAAAAATGAAGGCGATCAATCCGAAGCTGATGGAGTTGCGTGAGCGTCTGAAGGACAAACCCCAGCAAATGCAGCAGGAGATGATGCGTATCTACCGCGAGGAAAAGGTCAATCCGATGGGGGGGTGTTTCCCGATCATGGTGCAGATTCCGGTGTTCATTGCGCTGTACTGGGTCTTGCTCTCCAGCATCGAAATGCGCAATGCGCCCTGGGTGTTGTGGATCAAGGACCTGTCTTCGCCCGATCCGCTGTACATATTGCCATTGGTCATGACCGCGACCACCTTGCTGCAAACGGCGCTCAATCCGGTTCCGCCCGACCCGATTCAGGCCAAGATGATGTGGTTCATGCCCTTGCTGTTCAGTGTCATGTTTTTCTTCTTCCCATCGGGACTGGTGTTGTACTGGATTACCAATAACATCTTGTCGATTGTGCAGCAGTGGATCATCAATGTCCGCATGGGGGTGCCGCCGCAGTTCAATTTGCCCAAGTTCAACTAAGCACCGCAAGCATTGAATCGCACTTGCGACCCCATTGTCGCCATCGCCACTGCGCCTGGACGCGGCGCGGTGGGCATTGTGCGGGTCAGCGGGCGGGGTCTGGTGGAATTTCAGCAGCAGCTGTTTGGCAAGTCGCTGCCTGCCCGGCAGGCCTGCTATCTCCCGTTTTGTGACCGCCTGGGGTTGCCCATCGACCAGGGGCTGGCACTCTTTTTCCCCGCTCCACACTCTTACACCGGCGAGGATGTGCTGGAGCTGCAAGCGCACGGCGGGCCGGTCGTGCTGCAATTGTTGCTGGCGCGCTGTCTGGAAGTTGCGGCACAACCCATCCCCTTGACCGGGCGGTCATGCCTGGAGGGGTTGCGCCTTGCCAAGCCGGGTGAATTCACCGAACGGGCTTTTTTAAACAACAAGATGGATCTGGCCCAGGCCGAGGCCATTGCCGATCTGATTGATGCCAGCACCGAAGCGGCAGCGCGCAGTGCCACCTTGTCGCTGACGGGTGCTTTTTCGCGTGACGTTCATGCCCTGCGCGATGATCTCGTGCACTTGCGCATGCTGGTGGAGGCCACGCTGGATTTTCCGGAAGAAGAAATCGACTTTTTGCAGCACTCCGACGCACAGGGCCAACTGGAACGCTTGAAGGTCGCATTGGCTGCGCTGGTGCAACGCGCTTCCCAGGGCGCCTTGTTGCGCGAAGGCATTACGGTGGTGATTGCCGGTCAGCCCAATGCGGGCAAGTCGTCCCTGTTGAACGCCTTGGCGGGTGCCGAGTTGGCCATCGTGACACCAATTGCGGGCACGACGCGCGACAAGGTGCAGCAAACCATCCAGATGGAGGGCGTTCCCATCCATGTGGTGGACACAGCCGGTTTGCGTACCAGCGTCAATGGTGTTGATGGTGCCGATGCGGTCGATGTGGTTGAGCAAATCGGCATTGCGCGTGCCTGGGAGGCCATAGAGGGTGCCGACATGGTGCTGTTCCTGCACGACCTGACCCGTGCGTCTGCTTCAGAATATGTAGCTGCTGACGCTGCGATTGCAGCCTCTATGGCAGGATTGCTGGCCAAAAACGTCACGGTGATTGACGTCTGGAACAAGGCCGATGCCGTGCCCGATGCGTCGATCCCGGCTGCTGGAGGCATTGCTGTCTCGGCCAGGACGGGTGCGGGGCTGGATGCCTTGCGTGCGCGGGTACTGGCGACGGCAGGGTGGCAAACTGTTGACAGTGGCGCGTATATTGCTAGGGAACGCCATATGCAGGCTTTGCAGCGCGTTGGCACTCACTTGGCAGTTGCGACAGACCATTTGGCAGGGCGTATGCCCGTACTTGATCTGATGGCAGAAGAGCTGCGTCTGGCGCAAAATGACCTGAACGAAATTACTGGCGAGTTTGGTTCCGAGGATTTGCTCGGCGTTATTTTTTCAAAATTTTGCATTGGCAAATAGCTCGATTACACTCGTTTGATCATTGAAACATATCTCTAACATACCTCCAGAGTCACCGCAATGTCGCTATTCAACTGGTTTTCCAAGAAAGCTCCTGCAGATTCCCTTATGCCGGAGGCTGATTCGGGCCTGGGTTACGTGAGCGATCCGTTCGCGCAATCGACAAAGGGACAGTCCAAAACCTCGGCGCCCACGTCCGGCAGTGCGGCGAGCCGCAAAAGCGAGCGGCTGGAGCGCAGGGAGCAGTTGTATGGGGTGATCCGTGAGGCGATGACCCATGCCGGGATGTTGTCCTCCAGTTACAAGTTCAAGGTGTTGTCGCTGGATTCGCATGGCCGCCAGTATCTGATCATGATGGATTTGTCGCTGCAATACTCCCACGAGGTGAGTCGGCTGTCGGAGATTGAATCCCTGATTGCCCAGCATGCCAAGTCCCGTCATGAAATCCTGGTCACTGCGGTGTATTGGCGTGTCAGTGATCAGGTGACCGCAGGGGCAATGGCACGCCCGCCCATGTCCGTGGTGCCCCCGCCACCATCGTCCACACGGCCTGCGCCTTCGCCGGAGGTGGCACCGGCACCAACAGCATCTCCGAACTACGATCCCTTGATGCCGGATGAAATAGCGGCCTTCAAACAGGCTTTGGCAGCGGAGCAGGCGTCCCAAACCCTGTCGGAGTCCGGTAAATCTGCCCGCCAGGGACGGCGCAAATCAGGGCCCGATTCGGATTTTGCCGAAACCAGAATAGACGAGCGCCACGTACCGCCCCTGAGCAAAACCCAGTTTGGCGATCTGTTCTGAGGGGGCGCCCTACCCTGCTTGTTTTCCAGCCTCGCGCAGCTGGTAGAACGCGCAGATGGCGTCCCAAGCCTGTTGCGGGTCGTCGGTAAACTGAAACAGTTGCAAATCTTCTGCGGAAATCAGACCCTCTTCGACCAGCATATTCCAGTTGACCAGCCGTTGCCAGTAATCGGTGCCAAACAGGATGATGGGCAAGGGGCTGCTTTTTCGGGTTTGTACCAGGGTGATGACTTCAAAGAGCTCGTCCAGGGTGCCAAAACCGCCCGGAAACGCCGCCAGGGCTTTGGCGCGCATCATGAAGTGCATTTTGCGCACAGCAAAGTAGTGGAATTTGTAATTCAGGGACGGGGTGACAAACGGATTGGCCTTTTGTTCGTGTGGCAGCGAGATGTTCATGCCCAGCGTGGGCGCGTCGGCTTCTGCTGCGCCCCGGTTAGCTGCTTCCATGATGCCAGGCCCTCCGCCGGTGCAGATGTACATGCGATCCTGTGGCGCCAGCAGCGCGCTACGGGTGGCGACAATGTGGCCAAACTGGCGGGCCAGTTCGTAATAACGGGCATTGCGCATGTGCAGCCCGGCCTGCGCCAGAGCCTGAGCATCGTTTTTCTGCCGTGCCGCATCTAGCATGCGCTGCGCTTCTTCCGGGGAAGAAAAGCGCGCACTGCCAAAAACGACAACCGTGTTTTCTATGCCCTGCTGCTGCTGCTCCACGTCGGGTTTGAGCAACTCCAGCTGGATGCGAATCCCCCGGGTTTCCCTGCGCAGCAGGAATTCCGGATCGGCAAAGGCCATGCGGTAGGCGTTGGGCCGCAGGGGCCGCCCGGCATCGGCATGGGCCTTGAGGTAATAGTCCCAGGCGTCAGCCAGTGTGTGTTCGTCCGGATCGAATCGGTTTTCCACGCACGAACCGTTACTGGTTATTGCCTATTGGTTTATACCCGCTTGCGGTATTCCCCGGTGCGGGTGTCGATTTCGATCTTGTCGCCCTGGGCTACGAAAATCGGTACGCCAACTTCAAAACCCGTGGCAATCTTGGCGGGTTTGAGCACCTTGCCGGAGGTGTCGCCCTTGACTGCAGGCTCGGTCCAGGTGATTTCACGTACCACGCTGGTGGGCAGTTCCACCGAAATCGCCTTGCCATCGTAGAAAACCACTTCCAGCTCCATGCCGTCTTCGAGGTAATTCAGGGTGTCGCCCATGTTTTCCGCTTCGACTTCGTACTGGTTGTACTCGCTGTCCATACACACGTACATCGGGTCGGCAAAGTACGAGTAGGTGCACTCTTTCTTGTCCAGAATGATCTGGTCCATTTTGTCGTCGGCCTTGAAAACGACTTCGGTGCCGAAGTTGGCGATCAGGCTTTTGAGTTTCATGCGCACGGTAGCGGAGTTGCGGCCACCCCGGCTGTATTCGGTTTTCAGGACGACCATCGGGTCTTTGCCGTGCATGATGACATTGCCAGCGCGAATTTCTTGAGCGATCTTCATAATTGTCTTGGTACAGGTGGCGCTGTTTGCCAGTATGGCCAGCGTCGATAAGCCGCAGTCTGCGGCGAGGTGTGGTTTGCCTTTGTATACGGGTATACGGTGTGCGGCAAAGCCCGCCATTCTACCGTTTTTTCGCGACAAACCCCTCCAGCTGGGTAAGCAAATCGTCCATTTCCAGCAGCCGCGCGCGCGCTGCTTGCACCGTGTGCGCCCAGCCGGTGTAGTCAGGCAAAGGCAAGGCCGGTGTCTTTTCACCGAGGCTGCCGGTCTGGTTCCACGCATGGTGCCAGGCCCGCAGGGAGGCGTCGGCCTGGAGCATGTCCAGAAAAGCGTCCAGCTTGTGCCGGTGCACGCCATCGCCCTGGGGATAAATCTGCCACACCAGGGGTTTTCCCGCCCACAGTGCGCGCACCAGCGAGTCTTCCCCACGGACAAAGTTCAGATCGCACAGCCACAGCAGCTGGTCGAAGTCGTCTTGCGTCAGATAAGGCAGGTATGAAATCAATAGCTGTCCCCGCTCGTTCCACGAGGGGTACAGGTTGGTTTGCTGCATAAGCAGCGCCGTGCGTATTGCCGCGCTGGAGCGCCCGCTGGTGACCAGCAGCCGGGTGGGCTCTGTGTCGCTGGCGAATTGGCTGAGTGCCTGCACCAGCGCTGCGGGTTCGTAACAAAACAAGCTAACCAGGCGCTCGCCCTGCCATGGTATCCCGTGGCGCGCCAGCCAGGCACGGCGCTGGTCGGCGTGCGCAAAGGCCGCCTGCCGCTGTGCCAACTCAGGCTCACGCAGCAAGCCGCCCGTGCGCTCTGTGAAGCCGGGATAGTAAAAATACTTGGTCCACCCTTGGGCCGCGCCACTTTGCACCGGCGACGGCAAACCGTGGGCGCGTTCCACGTAGCCTTCGGCAGACAGGTATTCCAGATTGATCCAGACCGGCTTTTGTATGCCATTTAGGCCGTTCCCGCTTATGGACCGTGCGCGAGCAGCTATGAATTCTGAAGCAATGTTGCAGCCGAATCCTTCGATCCAGACATCGGCTGGCACCAGCTGCGTCAGGAAGTGGGAATCATGCGACTGTTGCCAGTCCAGCACCTGGACATTCGCCCACTGGCCTTCCCTTGCACCGGGCGCCATCCAGTGCAGCGCCGAGCCATCGTCCACCCACAGGCGTACGCTGTGCCCGCGTCCGGCCAGATCGGCAGCCAGACGCCAGCAGACGCCAATGTCGCCAAAATTATCAATGACCTGGCAAAAAATATCCCACAGCATGTGCGGATTGTCCGGCATGCCCGCCATACCCGGCGGCATACAATCCGCGCCGCATTGGAGGGGCTTTTATCGTGAAAAACGTGCTGGTATGTGCTGTTGTATGGGCGTTCTCTCTGGCCCAGGCTGGCGAGCTGCGGGTGATGGTGCATGACTCGTTCACGCTCTCCAAGCCCTTGCTGAGTCGCTTCGAGGCGGATGCGGGCGTCAAGCTGCGTATCACCAAGGGGGGCGACGCCGGTGAAATGCTCAATAAACTGATTCTTACCCGTGCCAATCCGATTGCCGACGTGGTGTACGGCATCGACAATGCCCTGGCGCCCAAGGCGCTGGGGGCAGGCGTGATCGAGATGGATGTTCGCACAGCGCTCCCATCTTTGGCGCCCTTGCCCGCCGGGCTGGTTCCGGTGGACTATGGCTACGTCATGCTCAACTACGACAAAGCCTGGTTTGCAAAAAAAGGACTGGCCCTGCCCAAGACCCTCACGGATTTGACGCAACCGCCCTATGCCCGGCTGCTGACGGTGCCCAATCCGGCCACCAGCAGTCCGGGCTACGCCTTCTTGCTGGCCACCATCGGCGCCTTGGGCGAGGATGGCGCTTTTGACTGGTGGGCGCGCATGCGTGCCAACGGAATCAAGGTGGCCAAAGGCTGGAGCGAAGCCTATTACACCGATTTCAGCCGTAACGGTGGCCGCTACCCGTTGGTCGTCAGCTATGCGACCAGCCCCGCAGCCGAGTGGTTTTATGCCAAGGACAAACCCACTGAGCCAGCCACTGCCAGCCTGGCCGTTCCCGGTGGCGTCTTTCGGCAAGTCGAAGGCGTCGCCCTGGTCAAGGGTGGCAAAGAGCGTGTGGCGGCAGAGAAGTTCATTGCTTTCCTACGCTCGGCCAGCGTCCAGCAGGACTTGCAGACGACTATGTGGATGTATCCCGTCGTGCCGGATGTGGCGCGTGCGGATGTGATGCGCTTTGCCCCGGAGCCAAAGACGCATGACAGTCCGAACGACCAGGACATCGCCGCCAAGGGCAGCGCCTGGGTGGCGCGCTGGACCAAGGTGGTGTTGAAATAAACCCCCGTATTGCGACGGCGACGGTGGTGCTGGCCGGGGTGCCACTGGTCTTTCTGCTGCTCATGCTGGCGGCACCGGTTGCGCACCTGATGTTCTACGGCTGGCAACAGACGGCAAACTGGAACGTTGGCGTGTTATGGGAGCCCTGGCTGGACCCCTACCTGCGCTGGCGCATGGCCTGGTCCTTTATTCAAGCCGCGCTGACTTGCATTTTCAGCTTGGTGTTGGGCTTGCCACTGGCCTGGGTGCTGGCGCGGTATGAATTTACCGGACGGCAGCTTCTGGTGCACAGCCTGATGCTGCCCTTTGTGGTCCCCACCCTGGTGGCCGCTCTGGGGGTGTTGGCCTTGTGGGGACGGGATGCGCAGGGCAGTCCCTGGCTGCTGCTGTATGGCAACCTGTTTTTCAATGTGTGCGTTGTGACCCGCCCGACACTGGATGCGCTGGAGCGCGTCAGCGCCACCCAGGTGGCCGCAGCACGCACACTGGGGGCCAGCGCCTGGCGTGCCTTCTGGCGCATCGAGTGGCCGAGCATCCAGCCCAGCGTGCTGGCGAGCCTGTGCCTGGTGTTTTTGTATTGTTTCAGCGGATTTGGCCTGGCGCTGGTGCTGGGAGGACATGCGTATGCCACGGTGGAAGTCGAAATCTACACCCTGGTGGCGCATGAACTGGCGCTGCCCCAGGCCAGTGTGCTGTCCTTATGGGTGATGGCGCTCACCGGCGCAGTTGTGCTGGCGTATGCCGTGCTGGTACGGCGCATGGCGAATACCGCCCCCGCCGTGGGGCTGCCGCGCCGCAGGCCACAGGATTGGAGAACACGCTGCGCCGTCTTGGCCGCCGTGCTGGCGTGGATGCTGATTTGCGCTGCGCCGCTTGTGGTGATAGCGGGAAAAGCTATCAATTTGCTAGTGCATGCCGGACCCTTGCTGCTGGAAGAAGAAACCTTGTCGGCTCTCGGTAACACCGTGTTGTTCACGGGCTTGACCGTGCTGCTTTCTACCGGACTTGGTTTGCTGCACGGCTTGGCGGCGCAGCGTTCCCTGCCCATGCGGGTGCTGGCCTTTTCGCCCTTCATTGTCTCGCCCGTGCTGGTGGGCTTTGGCCTGCTGCTGTTGTATCCCAGCTGGAGCGGTGGCCTGGTGACGCTGGTGGCGGCGTACAGTCTGCTGGCGTACCCATTTGTCGCCAAGTCGGTCATTGTGGCGCTGGACCACATGCCCGCTAACTACGTGGCGGCAGCCCGCACGCTGGGTGCCAGCCCGTGGCGCGCTTTCTGGCGCGTGACGTTGCCCTTGCTGCACGGCGCATTGCGCCGGGGCGCAGCCTTTGCCGCCGCCACCGCCGTGGGTGAATTTGCCGTCACCTTGTTCCTGGCCCGACCCGAGTGGGCGACTCTGACGACCCTGATTTACCAGTACCTGGGCCGAGCCGGACAAGCGAATCTGGACAACGCGCTGGTGTTGGCCTTTATCCTGCTGATGCTGGCCTTGCTGGCATTCATGGCGCTGGATACTTCCACTTCAGATGGCGGAAAGGATTTCCATGCTTGAGTTGCGCGCACTGTGTAAAAGCTGGGGTCAGCCACCCAACGGCACGCGCACCTTGCTCGCGCAGGTTTCCCTGCACGTGGCGGCGGGAAGCGTCGTGGCGCTGCTGGGGGCATCGGGCAGTGGCAAAAGCACGCTGCTGAAAATCATCGCCGGAATTGAACCACCCGACGCCGGACAGGTGCTGTTTGACGGGGAAGACTTAACCCACGCACCACCCGAAAAGCGCCGTTGCGGTCTGATTTTTCAGGACTTTGCGCTGTTTCCGCACCTGACGGTCGCCGGTAATGTGGCCTTTGGTCTGCTCGAACAAGGACTGCGCCGCAGCCAGGCGCACGCGCGCGCTTGTGAGATGCTGGTGCGCTTTGGTCTGGGGCATTGCGTCAACGCGCGGGTGGGCCGTCTTTCAGGCGGTGAACAACAACGTGTGGCGCTGGCGCGTGCGCTGGTGGTTGAACCTCGTGTGCTGTTGCTGGACGAACCATTTTCGGCACTGGACTTTGATTTGCGCTTGCATCTGCGCACCGAATTCACGCAGCGCCTGGCGGAGCTGGGAACGGCAGCGCTGTGGGTCACGCACGACGAGGCCGAGGCCAGGGCCGTCGGGCAGCGCGGCTATCGGCTGGTGGACGCCGGACTGCTGCCCTTGTGGTGAGTCAGGCTTCGGTGTGGTAGCGGGTGATGCGTTCGACTTCGTTTTTCGAGCCCATGACGACGCTTACACGTTCGTGGAGGTGTTTGGGGGTGATGTCGAGTATGCGCTGGCGGGTGTTGGTGGCGGCACCGCCGGCTTGCTCGATCAGCCAGGCCATGGGGTTGGCCTCGTACATCAGGCGCAGTTTGCCTGGCTTGTCGGGTTCGCGCTTGTCCCAGGGGTAGAGGAAGACGCCGCCACGGGTCAGGATGCGGTGTACGTCGGCCACCATGCTGGCAACCCAGCGCATGTTGAAATCCTTGCCACGCGGGCCGTCCTTGCCAGCGATGCATTCGTCAATGTAGCGCTTCATGGGTGCGTCCCAATGGCGCATATTGCTCATGTTGGCGGCGAATTCCCTGGTGTCTTCCGGGATGCGCAGGCGGTTTTGCGTCAGGAGGAATGAGCCTTGCTCCCGGTCCAGCGTGAACACGGCCACGCCATCGCCCACGGTCAGCACCAGGGTGGTTTGCGGGCCGTAAACGCAATACCCGGCAGCGACTTGCTGGCAGCCCGCTTGCAAAAAGTCCTGTTCGGATATGCCTACACCTTCGGGTTTGAGCAGCACGCTGAAAATGGTGCCGATGCTCACGTTGACGTCGATGTTGCTGGAGCCGTCCAGGGGATCAAACAGCAGCAGGTATTCGCCCTGCGGGTAGCGGTGGGGCACCACGTAAATGCCTTCCATTTCCTCACTGGCCATGGCCGCCAGGTGTCCGCCCCATTCGTTGGCTTCGATCAGGACTTCGTTGGCAATGATGTCGAGCTGTTTTTGTACCTCGCCTTGCACATTTTCGCTGCTGGCGCTGCCCAGCACACCGCCCAGCGCACCCTTGTTCACCGACAGGCTGATGCGTTTGCACGCGCGGGCCACCACTTCGAGCAGCAGGCGCAGCTGGCTCGGAATGGCGCCGTCTACACGTTGCTCCTCGATCAGGTAGCGGGTTAAATACGTTTTTTTTGGCATGAAAACTCCTTTTACTTGGGGTTGGTGTTGGTGATGAATCTAGTTAATCGGCCAGGGCGCGGTCGATGACTTCGCGCACGTCGGTGCTCAAATCCGCTCTGGCAGCCACCCGTGCCAGGGCTTCGCCAGCGGCGTTGCGGTAGGGTTCGGCCAGGCGCTTCCAGCGGTCCATGGCGCGGGCCAGGCGGGCGGCGACTTGCGGGTTGATGCCGTCGAGTTCGAGCAAGGATTCGCTCCAGAACATGTAGCCCGCAGCGTCACGGCGGTGAAATGCGCCAGGGTTGGCGCTGCAGTAGCTGAAGATCAGGCTGCGCGCCCGGTTGGGGTTGCGGATGTGGAAGTCGGGGTGCGCCAGAAGCTTGCGGACCACGGGCAGGACATGGCCGTTGCGGTCCGGTGCACCGGCTTGCAGCGCGAACCACTTGTCCAGCACCAGCGAGTCGTCCTTGTACAGCGCGTGAAAGCGCGCCAGAGCCCGATCCGCCAGTTCGTGCCCGCAGCCAACCAGCGCCTGCAAGGCATTAAAGCGATCCGTCATGTTGCGGGCGTCCTTGAAATGTTGCAAGGCCTTGCCCGGCCAGACCGCATTGTTCGATAGGTTTGTCTGCGTAGTGGCCAGACACAGAAAACCCAGGGCAAGGCCGGACAGTGCGCGCCGTCCGGCCGAGACGGCATCGCTTTGGTAGGTGCCGGTATCCTGGTGCGTGGCAAAGGCCCACTCCCAGTCGGTATACAGCTCGGTTGCCAGTTGCAAACGCATGGCTTCGCGCACGGTATGGATCTGCTGCGGGTCCACCGTCTCCAGCTGTTCGGCGATGTAGGTCTCCGAGGGCAGCGTGAGCACCAGTTCCTTGAAAGCCGGGTCCAGCGTGGGGTGGCGCAAGATGGTGCGCATGGCGTGAATATAGGCATCATTCAGCCGTACAGGCACCGTGGAATGAGCGGGAGCAGCTATTAATTCAAGAGCACAGCGCAAGGCCAGGCGCTGCCCGGCTTCCCAGCGGTTGAAGGGATCGCCATCGTGGGCAAGCAGAGTGAGAAGTTGCGCATCGCTGTAGTTGTAGTCCAGGATCACCGGGGCCGAGAAGCCGCGCAAAATGGACGGTACGGGTGATTCCAGTACGTTGGTGAAGGTGATGGCATCGTGGTCGCGCGTCAGCACGAACAGGTGCGTGTCCGCGCCGCCGCTCCCTTGGGCCTGGGCATGTTCCTGACCCTGGACGTGCAGGGGGATGGTGTGGCCGTCCGTGCTGCCGAGCAGGCCTATGCTGATGGGGATGACAAAGGCTTCCTTGGCCGCTTGTCCGGGAGTGGCTGCACAGCTCTGGCTGAAGTTCAGCGTGTAGGTGTGCGCTTGCGCGTCATAGGTGCCGCGTGCGGCGACGCGCGGTGTGCCGGCCTGGCTGTACCAGTGTTTGAATTGCGGCAGGAGTCGGGCCAGCGCCGAGTCGGGGTTGGCATCGGCAATGCATTGCGCAAAGTCGTCGCAGGTGACTGCCTGGCCGTCGAAACGCGCGAAGTACAGTGCCATGCCCTTGGCAAATCCCGCGCGGCCCGAAGGGTCCGAAGGCTGCTGGCTGACCAGGGTTTGCATCATGCGCACGACTTCGGCGCCTTTTTCGTAGATGGTGACGGTGTAAAAATTGTTGATTTCGAGATAGCTGTCGGGCCGCACCGGATGCGCCATGGGGCCTGCGTCCTCGGGGAACTGGACGGTGCGCAGCACGCGCACGTCCTCGATGCGCTTGACCGCGCGCGCCGAAGGCTGGGTGCACAGGTCCTGGGAGAATTCCTGGTCCCGGAACACCGTCAGGCCTTCTTTCAGACTGAGCTGGAACCAGTCCCGGCAGGTGATGCGGTTGCCGGTCCAGTTGTGAAAGTATTCATGCCCGACCACGCTTTCGATGTTGGCAAAATCGGTATCGGTGGCCGTGGCGGCGTTGGCCAGCACGTACTTGGTGTTGAAGATGTTAAGCCCCTTGTTTTCCATGGCGCCCATGTTGAAGTCGCTGGTGGCCACGATCATGAAGCGCTCCAGGTCCAGCGGCAAGCCAAAACGGGCTTCGTCCCAGGCAATGGCCGCCATCAGCGAGCGCATGGCGTGTTCGGTCTTGTCCAGATCACCAGGGCGCACAAAGACCTGCAAGAGATGCTGCGTGCCGCTGCGCGTGGTGATGCGCTGCTCGCGCGCGACCAGCTGACCAGCCACCAAGGCAAACAGATAGCAGGGTTTCTTGTGTGGATCAACCCACTTGGCATAGTGCCGCCCATCGTCCAGATCGCCTTCTTCCACCAGATTGCCGTTGGAAAGCAACACCGGGTATTGGGCCTTGTTGGCGCGCAGCGTCACGGTAAAACTGGCCATCACGTCCGGGCGGTCCAGGAAGTAGGTGATGTGCCGGAATCCCTCGGCCTCGCACTGGGTAAAAAAGGAGCCATTGCTGACGTACAAACCCGTCAGCTTGGTGTTTTTGATCGGTTCACAGGTGCTGAAGATTTCCAGCTCGAACACTTCGTCGCCGGAGGGCAGGTTTTCCAGCACCAGCCGTGCGGCTTCGGTGCGAAACGAGCTCGCCCGGCCATTGACCAGCACCCGTGACAGGTTGAGTGCTTCGCCATCGAGTTTGAGCGCCTGAGCGGCAACCGCCGGGTTGCGGCGCAATCGCATGGTGTTGAGCACCCTGGTTTTGGCCGGGTCCAGATCAAAGGTCAGATGGACGGACTCGATCAGGTAGGCGGGCGGCGTATAGTCGGCACGCCGGATGATCGCTGCGGGGTTGTCGTTCTCACGCTGGGGCAACATGCAGATTCTCCAGAAATTTTGAATGTAGTAGTTCGGTGTAATGGGGTACGTGGGCCAGGACGTGGGCGCCAGCGAGTTGCTGCGCGCTGTGGCTGCTGCAAATGGCAACCGCGCGCATGCCGGCACGCCCAGCCGCTTCGATGCCAAAAGGCGAATCCTCAAACACGATGCACGCCTTTGGGGGGACGCCCATGCGCCGGGCCGCTTCCAGGAAGATGGCCGGATCGGGCTTGCCCGGCAGGCCTTCATCGCCACCGACGATCACCTGCGGCGGCTCGGGCATGGCCAGTCCTTGCAACACAAACGCAATATTGTCCTGGTCGCCTGCGGTGCCAATGCCGAGCTTGAGTCCCCGTGTCCGGGCGTGGGCGGCAAAGGCGCGAAAGCCCTGCACTTCGGTAAATACCGGCGCAAACAGGCTGCGGTAAATCACTTCCTTTTCGTGAATCAAGGCGCGTGCCTCTGCGTCGGGCATGTCGCGCTGAAAAATTTCACGCATGCACTCCAGGCCATTGCGCCCGTTGGTGCGGCGCATCAGGTCGGGCAAATCGACCTCCATGCCGTGGCGGCGGGTGAATGCAACCCAGCTTTGGGCATGCCAGGGCATGGAATCGACCATGGTGCCATCCATGTCGAAAATAAGCGCTTCGATCATCGGCATTACACGCCTTGCTTGAGGGAGGCTTCGATGAACACGTCCAGATCGCCATCGAGCACCTTTTGCGTGGCCGAGACCTCGACGTTGGTGCGCAAGTCCTTGATGCGGCTGTTGTCCAGCACGTAACTGCGAATCTGGTGCCCCCAGCCCACGTCGGTCTTGGAGTCTTCCAGTTTTTGTTGTTCGGCCTGGCGCTTGCGCAATTCAAAGTCATACAGGCGCGAGCGCAAACGCTTCCAGGCCACATCGCGGTTGCCGTGCTGGCTGCGCCCATCCTGGCATTGCACGACGATGCCCGTCGGAACGTGCGTCAGGCGCACCGCCGAGTCGGTCTTGTTGATGTGCTGGCCACCGGCGCCGCTGGCGCGGAAGGTGTCCACGCGCACATCCGCCGGGTTGATCTCGATTTCGATGGAGTCGTCGATTTCCGGGTAGACAAAGACGCTGGCAAAGCTGGTGTGGCGCCCGCCCGCCGAATCAAAGGGCGATTTGCGCACCAATCGGTGCACGCCGGTTTCGGTGCGCAAGAGGCCAAAGGCGTATTCGCCCTCGATCTTGATGGTGGCGCCCTTGATGCCCGCCGTGTCGCCGGGGGTCTCGTCTTCAATTGTGGTCTTAAAGCCCTTGCGTTCGGCGTATTTGAGGTACTGGCGCAGCAGCATGCTCGCCCAGTCACAGGCTTCCGTACCCCCGGCACCCGCTTGAATGTCCAGAAAACACGGCAGCGGGTCGGCTGGGTTATTGAACATGCGCCGGAATTCCATCTCTTCCACAATGGCTGCCAGCTTGGCCGTCTCGGCCTCAATGGTCATGAGACCGGCATGGTCGCCATCTTCCTTGGACATCTCGAACAGTTCGAGGTTGTCGGCCAGATCGCGCGTCAGACCGCCCAGGGTCAGCACCACGCCGTCGAGCGTTTTTTTCTCCCTGCCTAATTCCTGGGCCTTTTTAGGATCGTTCCAGACGGTGGGGTCTTCGAGTGAGGCGTTGACGGTGCGCAAGCGCTCGGTTTTGGCATCGTAGTCAAAGATACCCCCGTAGCGCCTGGGTGCGCGCACCCAGATCATTGAGCTGCGTGCCGATGAGGTTGATGCGTTCTGCTTCCATGGCGAATTCCTGGTGTGTTGTGTTGTGTCGTGTAGTGTGGGAGGGCGGAAGGCTTTTGGAGCGTTGCCCCGCCTTCCCAGAAAGGAGCGGCATTTTCTCACGTCGGCTGCCCATCCGCAGCCAAAATGGACCAAATACAATGCGGCAGCGGTTTGGCGTATTTTGGGAGAGTGTGTATGTGTGGCATTGTCGGCGGCGTATCAAGTCGCAACATCGTTCCGATCCTGACGCAGGGTCTGAATCGTCTGGAGTACCGTGGCTATGACTCCTGCGGTGTAGCCGTGCACGCAGCCGGGGAGTCGCCTGGCTTGCGGCGCACCCGCAGTACCTCCAGGGTTGCGGAACTGGTTGAACAAGTGGCAAGCGAACAGATTCAGGGCACGCTGGGCATCGCACACACCCGTTGGGCGACCCACGGCGCGCCCGTCGTCAGCAACGCCCACCCGCATTTCAGCCACGGCCCCGGTGCCAACGCCTCGGACAGCCCCGGACGCATTGCCCTGGTACACAACGGCATCATCGAAAATTACGAAGAATTGCGCGCCGATCTACAGGCAAAAGGCTATGCATTTGCCAGCCAGACCGATACCGAAGTCATCGCCCATCTGATTGACAGCCTGTATGCCGGTGACCTGTTCCAGGCTTTTCAGGCTGCGGTGGCGCAATTGCGCGGCGCCTATGCCCTGGCCGTTTTCTGCCGGGACGAGCCGCAGCGCCTGGTCGGCGCACGTGCCGGCTCGCCGCTGATTCTGGGCATCGGCCAGGAAACCACAGAGTATTTCCTGGCCAGCGACGCCATGGCCCTGGTGGGTGTCACCGACCAGATTGTCTATCTGGAAGAAGGCGACCTGATTGACGTGCAACGCAGCAACTACCAGATTCTGGACAGGAACCGTCGTGCCATGACCGACACAGCGCGCCCTGTCAAAACCGTCACCGCGCACAGCGGCATGGCCGAACTGGGTCCGTACCGCCATTACATGCAAAAGGAAATTTTTGAACAACCGCGCGCGATTGCGGACACGCTCGAAGGCGTGGCAGGCATCACAGCCGACCTGTTCGACCAGCCGGGCACCAACGCCAAGGCCAAAAACGTCTTTGCGCAGATTGATTCCGTGCTGATCCTGGCCTGCGGCACCAGCTACTACAGCGCCTGTGTGGCCAAGTACTGGCTGGAAAGCATTGCAAAAATTTCCACCCAGGTCGAAGTCGCCAGCGAATACCGCTACCGGGAGTCGGTGCCCAACCCCCAAGCCTTGGTCATCACCATCAGCCAGTCCGGTGAAACCGCCGACACCCTGGCCGCGCTACGCCACGCGCAAAAACTGGGCATGCGCCACACCCTGACCATTTGCAACGTCGCCACCAGCGCCATGGTGCGGGAATGCAGCCTGGCGTACGTCACCCGTGCGGGCGTTGAAATTGGCGTAGCCTCCACCAAGGCCTTCACCACCCAGCTCGCGGCGCTGTTCCTGCTCACACTGACCTTGGCCAAGATCAAGGGCCGACTGGATACTGCCGAAGAGGCGCGCCACCTCAAGGCCATGCGCCATCTGCCCGCCGCCTTGCAAACCGTGCTGGCGCTGGAGCCGCAAATCATCGCCTGGTCTGAAGGCTTTGCCAAAAAGGAAAACGCGCTGTTCCTGGGCCGTGGCCCGCACTACCCCATCGCCCTCGAAGGCGCCCTGAAACTCAAGGAAATCAGCTATATCCACGCCGAGGCCTATCCGGCAGGCGAACTCAAGCACGGCCCCCTGGCACTGGTCACCAGCGAAATGCCGGTGGTCACGGTGGCCCCCAACGACGCCTTGCTGGAAAAGCTCAAAAGCAACATGCACGAAGTCCGCGCCCGTGGCGGCGTGCTCTACGTGCTGGCCGATGCCGATAGCCGCATCGAAAGCAGCGAAGGCCTGCACGTCATCCGCATGCCCGAACACTACGGGGAATTGTCCCCCCTGCTGCACGTGGTCCCACTGCAACTCCTGGCCTACCACACCGCCTGCGCGCGCGGAACCGACGTGGACAAGCCGCGTAACCTGGCAAAGAGTGTGACGGTGGAGTAGAGCGGGGCTTTTCTTCAGCGCCATTTGCTCTACTTTACAGAGCTGCTCCCGCTTGTCCCATAAGGCGTACAAGGCTATTTGTGCCTTGAAAAACGCCTTTTCAGCATCAAAATCCACCCACATTCGACCCAAACCAGCTGCCATGGCACGCCAAGGGCCGTTTTTGCATGCCAAAACAAGCCATAGCGCCCATGGATCAAGCGGGAGCAGCTTTCAAAATCATAGCGATGTACAAGAAGATACGGCGCCTTTGGGCACGCGCCGCCGTATGGTAGGCTCGGTGGCCATGAGCAGCCATGATAACGCCTACAAAAACGTCTTCTCCCACCCCAGGGCCGTACAAGACCTGCTGCGCGGCTTTGTGCACGAAGACTGGGTCCAGCAGCTGGACTATTCCACCCTGGAAAAAGTCAGCGGCAGCTACGTCAGCGACGACCTGCGCGACCGCGAGGACGATATCATCTGGCGCATTCGCATGCATACCCGGACAGCGCAGGGCAAGACCATCGGCGAGTGGCTCTACGTCTACTTGCTGCTCGAATTCCAGAGCAGCAACGACCCCTGGATGGCGGTACGCATCCTGACCTACATCGGACTGCTGTACCAGGACCTCATCAAAAGCGGACAAATCAAGGCCCGCAAACTGCCCGCCGTGTTTCCGCTGGTGCTCTACAACGGCGAGAGCCCCTGGAGCGCTGCGCGCGAGATCGAAGAACTTATCGAACCCGTGCCACCAAGCCTTGCAGCCTACCGCCCCCGTCTGCGCTACTTTGTAATGGACGAAGGACGAGTGCCCAAAGCCAGTTTGAACCAAGTGGACAACGCCATCGCCAGCCTGGTGCAACTCGAACGCAGCGCCAGTCCGCAAGAGATTGCCAACATGGTGGGCGAACTGGCGCACAAACTGCAAGCGCCGCACAACCGGGAACTGCGCCGGGCGCTGACAGTGTGGGTACGCCGTCTGGTGCTGCGCCGCTTTGCACCCGAAGGCGAGATAATCGAACTCGAAGACTTACCGGAGGTACATCACATGATCAGCGAACGCGTGGAAAGCTGGACGCAGCAGTGGTTGCAGCAGGGTATGCAGCAAGGCATTCAGCAGGGCAAGCTTGAGGGAAAGCTTGAGGGAAAACTCGAAGGAAAGCTCGAAGGCAAACTCGAAGCCGAAGCCGACATGCTGCGCCGCCTGCTGACGCGCCGCTTTGGTCCCTTGCCCGCCGAGGTATCGGCACAAATCAACGCTGCCAGCGTGCAGCAGATTGAGGCCTGGTTTGACCGCAGCGTGGACGCGTCCGATCTGGCGCAGGTGTTTGCCAGCCATTGACCGCCGCGCGCGGCGTCGCAATCACAACGGAAACTGGTTGCTTTGATATTGATAGCTTCCTTCGCACGCCAGACAAGCGCAAATCTGGTAACGCAGCGCGAACGTCAGAGTAATTTGCTCTACTTTACAGAGCTGTACCCGCTTGTCCCATAAGGCCTACAAGGCAATTTGTGCCTTGAAAAATGCCCCTCCAGCGCCAAAATCCAGCAAAATTCACCCAAAACCACCCAAATCAGCGCCGCCATGGCACGCCAAGGGCCGTTTATGCATGCCAAAACAAGCCAGAGTGCCCATGGATCAAGCGGGAGCAGCTTCTAAAAACGTAGCGATGTGCAAGGAGATGCGCCTTTTGGCACGCACCGCCGTATGGTAGGCTCGGCGGCCATGAGCAACCACGACAGCGCCTACAAAAACGTCTTCCCCCACCCCAGGGCCGTACAAGACCTGCTGCGCGACCGCGAAGACTCACGTTCTTTTTGCCAGGTTGCGGGCATCTTTCAGCAACAATAACAACTGCTGCGCGCGCAACGGCGAGGCAATGAAGCCAAACCGGGTGTAGAACCGTTCGGCTTGCGCGTCGAGCGGGTGCGCCAGCATCGCCCGGATACCAGCTTGTTCGGCAATCAGCATCGTCCGGCGGATGGCGTCTTGCAAGAGACCCAGCCCGATGCCACGTCCCTGGTACCGTACAGAGATTGCCAGCCGTGCCAACACCACCACCGGAACAGGATACTGCCCCATACCCTTGCGTATGCGCTCGGGGACATCCAGGGCATCAACCTGCCCAACGGTCAGACTGAAGTAACCAACCACACGATGATCCTCATCGGTTGTGACAAAGGTTTTGGCCGACCCGCTGCCCTGGGCCTGCCGGGCATGGCGCAGCAACCAATCATTCAACACAGGCTTGCCACAATCAAAACCTTCCAGCCGATGCTGGATGCCCAAAGACTCTGGGGCGTGCAGACTCATGCGTCATCCCAGGGGGCTTTGCGCGAAAAAAGATCGCGCAAGCCTTCA
Organism: Rhodoferax sp.; assembly: GCA_041910275.1. Taxonomy (GTDB): domain Bacteria; phylum Pseudomonadota; class Gammaproteobacteria; order Burkholderiales; family Burkholderiaceae_C; genus Allorhodoferax. The sequence goes on along the minus strand of JAYRRD010000163.1, from coordinate 62,971 downwards.
TTGGGTTGTTCTGGTTGCTCCAGCAAATCCATCAAGACCTGGTACTGGCTACCCGACACCATGAACAAACGCTGATCAAGAAGGGTTTGCTCGGCAGCCAGGCAGGCACTATCAAGAATGAAATCGGTCAAGGATTTGTGTGCCACTTCGGCAGCACGACGCAACACAGCCTCCTGCTCGTGCGTGGCGCGTAACCCCAGGCGAGCAGACCGGGCAGCAGGCAAAGATGCAATGACAGCCATGACGACACCTCTTATATGGACTCAATTGTCGCAATGTTAGTACAAATGACCTACATCGTGGGCTGGAAATGCTTGCAGAAATTACATTGCCGCAATTGCATCACACAGCCTGCGGCATGGAGCTTGCCAGGAACGCATCGGACATGTCACACGCCGCCAACGAAAAAAAGCCCGGCAAGGATGTCATTCCTTGCCGGGCCAAAGGGAGAAGAGAGACTGTTAGCAGTTATCGTTTAGCGGTTTAGCGGTTTAGCGGTTGTATGCCGTTTCGCCGTGTGAACTGATGTCCAGGCCTTCGCGTTCGTTTTCTTCGCTGACACGCAAGCCTATGGTCTTGTCCACCACAAAGAAAGCCGCTACCGACACCACACCTGACCAGACGATGGTGGTCAGTACAGCCTTGGCCTGGACCCACACCTGGGCGGATATGGAGTAGTCTGCGGCCGTGATGGCGGTTGCAGTCACCCAGTCGGCAACAAAACCGGGGCCACCCAGGCTTGGCGAGTTGAATACGCCGGTCAGCAAAGCACCCACGATACCGCCTACGCCGTGCACACCAAATACGTCGAGCGAATCGTCGGCACCGATCATTTTCTTCAGACCCGAAACACCCCACAGGCAGGCAAAGCCGGCAATGGCACCGATGACCAGCGCACCGCCGACACCAACGTTGCCAGCAGCCGGCGTGATCGCCACCAGACCTGCCACCGCACCGGATGCCGCACCCAACATGGACGCCTTGCCTTTGTGGAAGGCCTCACCCACGCACCAGGTCAGCACGGCAGCAGCAGTTGCACCAAAGGTGTTGATGAAGGCCAGCGCGGCAAAACCATTGGCTTCCAGCGCGGAGCCGGCATTGAAACCAAACCAGCCAACCCACAGCAGCGAAGCACCGACCATGGTCAAGGTCAGGCTGTGCGGGGCCATGGCTTCCTTGCCGTAACCGATGCGCTTGCCAACCATGATGGCGCCAATCAAACCAGCAACCGCTGCGTTGATATGCACGACCGTGCCACCGGCAAAGTCCAGTGCGCCCGTCTGCCACAGATAGCCGGCGGTTGCGTTGACCTTTTCCACCACTTCTTTGCTGGTGTAGGCATCAGGCCCCATCCAGAACCAGACCATGTGCGCAATCGGTGTATAACTGAACGTGAACCACAGGACCATGAACAGCAATACCGCCGTGAATTTGATGCGCTCGGCAAAGGCACCCACAATCAGCGTGCAGGTAATACCGGCAAAGGTTGCCTGGAAGGCCGCAAACACGATTTCGGGAATGACAACGCCCTTGCTGAAGGTGGCCGCATTGGCAAAGGTACCTGCGGCGTTATCCCAGACCCCCTTCATGAACAGGCGATCCAGTCCGCCGATAAAGGCGTTCCCCTCGGTGAATGCCAGGCTGTAGCCGTAGATAAACCACAGCACCACGATGAGCGAGAACGTCACCATGACCTGCATGAGCACCGACAGCATGTTCTTGCTGCGCACCAGACCACCGTAGAACAGGGCCAGCCCCGGCACGGTCATCAGAATCACCAGCAGGGTCGAAACCATCATCCAGGCCGTATCCCCTTTGTTCGGAACCGGCGCGGGTGCTGCGGCGGCTGCGGGGGCTGATGCCGACGCAGCTGCTGGCGCGGCTGTAGCTGCGGCTGCGGGGGCAGCGGGCTGTGCATCCGCAGCAGCGGGTGCGGTCACATTGGCGGGCGCAGCGTCAGCCGAAGCGGTGGCAACTGGCGCCGAGGCTGCGGCATCGGACTGCGCGAGGGCGCTCAGGCCCGTACCGAGGATTCCCAGCCCCAGGGCAAGGGAGATGAGTAGTTTTTTCACAATGCTTCCTTTCCGGTTTCACCTGTGCGAATGCGCACGGCATTCTCCAGTGCATAGACAAAAATCTTGCCGTCGCCAATTTTTCCGGTGCGTGCGGCGCCCTCAATGGCCTCGATCACGCGGTCCACTTCGGTATCGTTGACCGCTGCTTCGATCTTCACCTTGGGCAAAAAATCGACCACGTATTCCGCACCACGGTACAGTTCGGTATGCCCCTTCTGGCGTCCAAAGCCCTTGACCTCCGTCACGGTAATGCCTTGCACACCAATGCCGGACAAGGCTTCTCGCACCTCATCGAGCTTGAACGGTTTGATAATCGCCGTTACGAGTTTCATGTGTTCACCTCAGTTAAAAACAATGGGTTGCAGATTCCGGTGCTGGTCGTTCTGCTTCTCCGCTGATTGGGAGATGGTGTTGTTAAGCACGTTTGGTGCCAACGTTTTTCATGGGTTGTAACCCTACTTTCGTATATGCACAAACTGGTGAAATTCGCGTTAAAATAACTGTACAAAAACACAGCATGCACTGCATTAGTGCTTGGTTGTGTGGCCCCGTCATTCATTTCGCACTATTTTGGGGAGGTGGTATGGGTTTGTCTTTGGTGCAAAGCCGTGCATTGCTGGGTTTGCAGGCAACGCAGGTCACGGTCGAAGTCCATCTGGCCAATGGGCTGCCCAGTTTTACCCTGGTCGGTCTGGCAGAGGTGGAGGTCAAGGAAGCCCGTGAGCGCGTGCGTTGCGCCATTCAGAACTCGCACCTGCAGTTTCCCAACAACCAGCGCATCACCGTCAATCTGGCGCCCGCCGATTTGCCCAAGGATTCGGGCCGTTTCGATCTGCCGATTGCCCTGGGGATTCTGGCAGCCAGCGGCCAGATTGATGCCGCACAACTTGCTGGCTACGAATTTGCCGGTGAGCTGTCTCTTTCTGGTGCGCTGCGTCCGGTGCGCGGTGCACTCGCCACCGCCTTGGCCCTGCACGTCAGCAAGGTGGTCACACGCCTGGTCCTGCCCGCCGGCAGCGCCGAAGAAGCCGCCCTGGTGCCAGGCGCCGAGGTCTACCGTGCCCGGCATCTGCTGGATGTGGTGCGGCAATTTACCCCTGGTGGCACGGGGAGTGGTGATGATAATGATGCAGGCGGCTGGAGCCGTGTGCACCAGGCAGCGCCTGCCATATCGGCCCAAGGGCTGGATATGGCCGATGTCAAAGGCCAGGCGGCGGCCAAACGCTCCTTGGAAATTGCCGCAGCCGGTGGGCATAGCCTGTTGCTGATGGGGCCACCCGGTTCGGGCAAATCCATGCTGGCCCAGCGTTTTGCAGGTTTGCTGCCCGCCATGACCAGCGAAGAGGCTTTGCAAAGTGCGGCGATTGGCTCCTTGAGCGGACGGTTTTCCATCAACAACTGGGGGCAACGCCCGACGTGCAGCCCGCACCATACCGCCAGCGCTGCCGCTCTGGTCGGCGGCGGCGCACCACCCCGTCCCGGAGAGATTTCCCTGGCCCATTACGGCGTGCTGTTTCTGGACGAAATGCCCGAATTTCCGCGTGCCGCCCTGGAGGCGCTGCGCGAGCCGCTGGAGACGGGTTGCATCACCATCGCCCGCGCAGCGCAAAGCGCCGAGTTTCCGGCACGGTTTCAGCTGGTGGGCGCCATGAACCCCTGCCCTTGCGGCTATCTGGGCTCGCCCCGACACACGTGCCGCTGTACACCCGACCAGGTACACCGCTACCAGTCCCGACTCAGTGGCCCGTTGATGGACCGTATTGACCTGCACGTGGAAGTGCCCGCTTTGCCACATGACGAGCTGCTCAACGCCCCTGCGGGCGAGCCGAGCGCCAACATTCGCCAGCGCTGCAGCGCAGCCAGGGAGCATGCCATGCAACGCCAGGGCAAGACGAACGTGGCCTTGCAGGGGCAGGAGATTGACCGGCACGTGTTACTGGACGACGCCGCCAACAAATTCCTGGGCATGGCCGCCGCCCGGCTCGGCTGGTCGGCGCGCGGCATGCACCGGACCTTGAAAGTGGCACGCACCATCGCCGACCTCGCCGGATCGCACACCACCCAGGTCACGCACATAGCCGAAGCCATGCAGTACCGCCAGACCCTGGCCAAATAAGGCGGGCGCGCGACGATCAGAACAGGCTTTTCAGCCAGCCAAGAAACACCAGGGTACGCAGTTTGACCAAAGCCCAGGTATCGCCGGATTCCAAGGCCGAGGGTCCGCAGCGCGGGTCGGAGCGTTGCAAGGCGCCGGTCATCTTGCGGTCAATGGGGATGGGCTCGCAACCGTGGCCGGTTTCGCAGACAAAGTCCCAGGGCGTGCGCGCCGGTGCGTGGCAGGCAAAGCAGTTCTTGTCAAAGCGGTTGTTGACTTCGGCAAAACCGCGTTTGAGAATTTTGGAGCCCTTGTCATTAACTTCCAGCTGAAAAAATTCCCAGTCACCCGTGGCGGGGCTGAAACCCGGCTCGCGCTTGACCATGGCCTCGGTCGGCACGAGTTGCACCACGGAGCCTGGGGGGTAGATGGCGCCCTGGGGGGCATTGGCGGCCATGAGCGTGCCCAGGGTGTTGCCCAGCAGGTTGTCCACATAAAAATGCCGCACCTGGGCCATCTGGCGTATGCAGCGGAAACTGCTGTCGTCCACCTGGACGGCAGCCGTTGCAGCATTGACGGCATAGGCAGCATGACCGACCAGGAGGGTGAGCAAGGCCGGGCGCAACACCGTGCTCATATTTTGGCTCCTGCCATATAGGCATCGAAACGCATTTCGGAATAGCGCGCCCATACCAGCTGGTCACGCTGAAACTCGCGCATGTCCTGGTGAATCTTTTTGAATTCCGGGGACTTGGCTTCGTGCTCGGCAAACACTTCCATGGCGGCACTGAAACCTGCATCCATGATTTCCTTGGAAAACGCCTTGAGCTGCGTCTTGGCCGCCACCAGCCGTTTCAGGGCAATCGGGTTGAAGGCATCGTACTTGGCCGTCATGTCGCGCGCGGCGACCGCTGTGGCCGCGTCCACCATCGCCTGGAACTCGGTGGGCAGTGCCGCATAAGCCTTGGTATTGATGAAAAACTCCAGCTCGGCGCCGCCTTCCCACCAGCCGGGGTAATAGTAGAACGGCGCCACCTTGTTGAAGCCCAGTTTCTCGTCGTCGTAGGGGCCGACAAACTCCACGGCATCGAGCGTGCCCTTTTCCAGCGCCTGGTACACCTCACCGGCGGGCATATTCTGGGAAACGACCCCCAGTTTTTGCATCGACTCGCCAAAAAGACCGCCGCCCATGCGCATCTTGAGGCCCTTCAGGTCACCTGGAGCCTTGATCTCCTTGCGGTACCAACCGCCCATCTGCGTTCCGGTGTTGCCAGCGCTGCGGCTTTTGATGTTGAAGCTGGAATAAAACGCATCCATGAGCTTGCGGCCATTGCCGTGCTCCATCCAGGCGTCCATCTGGCGTGCGGTCAGGCCGAAGGGCACGGCGCAACCGAAGGCGAAAATGGAATTCTTGCCGGTGAAGTAGTAGGAAGCCGTCTGCGCCATCTCGACGGTGCCACCCTGAATGGCATCGACCACACCAAAGGCGGGCACCAGCTCCCCTGCGGCATGGACCGATACTTCAAACTTGCCGCCCGACAGGGCTTTCACGGTTTTGGCAAACATTTCCGCACTGCCAAAAATCGTGTCCAGCGATTTGGGAAAACTCGATGCCAAGCGCCAGCGCACTGCGGCCTGGGCATGCACTGCCGGGGCGACGCCTGCGGCCAAGACGCCAGCCAGGCCTGCATGGGTGATGATTGCACGACGATTGTGACTATGGGTGTCCATGGGACTTCCTCCAAGTGGGGGTTTATTCAAAAAATGGTGGACTTTACACGCTGTGGCCAAAGCGCCTGGTGATAGCCGCTTGTATGCCCGCTGCGTCCAGCCCTTGCAGACTCATCAGGCGTGCCGGGTCGCCGTGCTCGATGAAGGCATCTTCCAGTCCCAGGTGCAGAATAGGCATATGTATCCCTGCGGCTTGCAAGGCTTCGGCCACGGCACTGCCAGCGCCGCCGGCGACACAGCCCTCTTCGGCGGTGACCAGAGCCTGGTGGGTGCGCGCCACTTCCAGCAGCAACGCCGTATCCAGCGGCTTGACCCAGCGCATATTGACCACCGTTGCGTCCAGCGCCTGCGCCGCCTCCAGCGCCGGATACAGCAAGGTGCCAAAAACCAGAATGGCGACAGCATTGCCCTTGCCCTTGCGGCGGATTTCGCCCTTGGCAAAGGGCAAACCCTCCAGCCCGGCCTGCATGGCCACACCGGCGCCCGCACCGCGCGGGTAACGCACCGCAACCGGATGGTTTTGCGCAAACGCCGTACTGAGCAACTGGCGGCATTCGTTTTCGTCTGCCGGACAGGCGATGCCCATATTGGGGATGCAGCGCAGATAAGCGATGTCGTACGCTCCGGCGTGCGTGGCACCGTCCGCGCCGACCAGTCCGGCACGGTCGAGCGCAAACACCACCGGCAGGTTCTGGATGGCCACGTCGTGAATCAGCTGGTCATAAGCCCGCTGCAAGAAGGTGGAGTAGATGGCCACCACGGGTTTCAGACCCTCGCACGCCAGGCCGGCGGCGAAGGTGACGGCGTGCTGCTCGGCGATGCCCACGTCGAAATAGCGCGTCGGGAAACGTTGCTCGAACTCCACCATACCCGAGCCTTCGCGCATGGCCGGGGTGATGCCGATCAGGCGCCGGTCATGCGCTGCCATGTCGCACAGCCACTGGCCAAATACCTGGGTAAAGGTGGTTTTGGGCGCTACGGCGGGCGTTTGCAAGCCCACTTTGGGATCGAACTTGCCGGGGCCGTGGTAGGACACCGGATCGGCTTCGGCCAGCTTGTAACCCTGTCCCTTTTTGGTGACCACGTGCAGGAATTGTGGACCCTTGAGCAGCTTGATGTTTTCCAGCGTGGGAATCAGCGAGTCCAGGTCGTGTCCGTCAATCGGGCCGATGTAATTGAAACCGAATTTTTCGAACAGCGTTGCCGGTATCACCATCCCCTTGGCATGCTCTTCCAGGCGCTTGGCCAGCTCAAAGAGCGGGGGCGCGCCCTTGAGGACGGACTTGCTGACGTTTTTGGCCGCCGCATAAAAACGCCCACTCAGGAGCTGGGCCAGATAACGGTTCAGCGCACCCACCGCCGGGCTGATGCTCATGTCGTTGTCGTTGAGAATCACCAGCAGATTGCAGTCGGATACCCCGGCGTTGTTGAGCGCTTCGAATGCCATTCCGGCGGTCATGGCGCCATCGCCAATGATGGCAACGGTGTGCCGCTCCTGCCCTTGCAGCTTGGCAGCCAGCGCCATGCCCAGCGCTGCAGAAATCGAGGTGCTGGAGTGCGCGGTGCCAAAGGTGTCAAAAGCACTTTCCGCACGCTGTGGGAAACCACTCAAGCCCCGAAACTGGCGCAGCGTGCCCATGCGGTCTCTGCGACCCGTGAGAATCTTGTGCGGATACGTCTGGTGGCCCACGTCCCACACCAGCCGGTCATGGGGGGTGTTGTATACATAGTGCAGCGCCACGGTCAGCTCCACCGTTCCCAGGTTGGAGCTGAGGTGGCCGCCGGTCCTGGCCACGCTGTCGAGCAAAAAGCCGCGCAGCTCGTCGCTCAGGGTGCGCAACTGCTCACGCGCCAGCCGACGCAAATCGTCCGGGCTGTCTATGGTGTGCAGCAAAGGGTATTTGTCTTCGGACATAATGCTATCTTTTAAGTAGCTGCTGGCGCTTGTCAATTCTTGCGATTGACCACCATCCTGGCCAGCGCAGCCAGCGCTTGTGTGTGTTGCAGACCGCTGCTGTCCAGCGCATCCAATGCCTGGGCCAGCAGCTTCTGGGCATAGTCTATGCTGGCGGACAAGCCCATGAGGGAGACGTAGGTGGGTTTGTTGTCGTTGGCATCCTTGCCGGCGGTCTTGCCCAGGGTTGCCGAGTCGGCGGTCACATCCAGAATATCGTCCACCACCTGAAAAGCCAGACCCAGCGCCGATCCGTAGGTCTGCAAGGCTTGCCAAGCTTGTGCGTTGGCCTGACCGCACTGCGCCCCCATCATGACACTGGCTTGCAGCAAGGCGCCGGTCTTGCGCTCGTGCATCGCACGCAGCTGGGCCTCATCCAGTGGCAATCCGACGCTGGCCAGGTCAATGGCCTGTCCGCCCGCCATACCCGTGCTGCCTGCGGCGCGCGCCAGCAAGGCGCATAAACGGGCCTGCATGGGCTCAGGAACCGAGCCGTCGCGTGGTGTCAGAAACTCGAACGCCAGGGCTTGCAGCGCATCGCCCGCCAGCAAGGCACCGGCCTCACCAAACTGCACATGCACCGTGGGCTTTCCCCGGCGCAAGACATCGTTGTCCATGCACGGCATGTCATCGTGTACCAGCGAATACGCATGAATCAGCTCCACGGCGCAGGCAGCACGCAGGGCTGCGGGGGTATGGGTGGTGCTGGCGGTACCACCAACCGCCTCGTGCGCGGCCAGTACCAGCAGCGGGCGCAGGCGTTTGCCACCATCGAGCACGGCATAACGCATGGCCGCAAGCAGTTGCGCCGGAGCCTGATGGTCGAATTCCGGGGTAGGATCGGCGCTCACCCAGTGGTCGAGCGCCTGCTCCACCTGCGCCAACCGCACCCGGCACCAGGCATCCAGGTCAAAAGCAAGGTCAGAGGGCTTATTCATTGTGGCTTTTCCAGACCTTGAGCGCGTCTCCATCGAGCACCTTGATCTGGTCCTCCACGGCCTGCAGCTTGTCGCGGCAGAACTGCAACAACCCCGAGCCGCGCTGGTAGCCCGCAAGCAGCTGGTCCAGCGGCAACTCACCGGACTCCAGCCGAGCGACCAAGGTTTCCAGCTCGCCCAGGGCGGCTTCGTAGCTGACAGGGGCTGGCGCATCGTGCGTTGCTTGCGCTGCAACGGGAGCGGGAGCTACGGTAACACGGGGTTTGGGCATGGGGGCGGAAATGGCAAAGGGCGGATTTTATCGCGTCACCCACTGCCCGATGGATTGATAGGGGTACTATAAAAATAGCAGCCACTCCCGCTCTATCCATAAGCCCTACAGACCGATTTTCCAAAAATCCTTGCCGAGATACAGATCGGCTTATACTTTTGCCCTCTTTTGCCTTGCGTTCCAGGGCGATCCATCCCGACATGAAACCACTCAATCCTGACTGGAAGTTTCCGGTTTACCCTCTTGCGCTGTGTCTGGCGGTTGCCCTGGTCTATGCCACGGGGTTGCGCAATGCGCTGGTTTTCGACGATGCCCGACTGACCGACGGCACGGTGTTTGGCGGCTATGGCTCGCTGCTGCAACTCAAGCAGCGGCTGCTTTCCTATGGCTCGTTCGTATGGTTGCAGACCCTGGTGGGTGAGAACTGGCCGATACAAAGGGCCGTGAACGTGGTGCTGCATCTGGCCACCTGCTGGGCCTTGCACCAACTGTTTGCGTTGCTGCTGCCCCGCATCGCATACGCCAGGGAAACCGTGGCTGACCCCGATTTTGCGCCGTCCCAGGCCGCTGCGCTGCGGCTTGGCGTGCTGTTTTTCGCCTTGAATCCGGTGGCGGTGTACGCAGTGGCCTATCTGATCCAACGCTCCATCGTCATGGCGACATTGTTTGGCGTGTTGGCATGCTGGGCCTTTGTCCAGGGGATGGTCACGCGCAAGCCGGCATGGTACGGCGCGGCCTTGCTGTTGTACCTGCTGGCGGTCTTTTCCAAAGAGCATGCGGTGTTGTTCGCCGGGCTGTGCCTGCCGTTGTACATCTTCCTGCGGCGCCCAGGGTGGCAGCAATCGCTGGTGATGCTGGCGCTGGCATCTGGTGTGCTGGCGGCGGGCGCGGCGTTCATGTTGCAATTTTTTCCGCATGTGCTGGGGCAGGTGTTTGACGAAACCTCGCGGCATCTGGTCGCCGAACTGGCAAGGCAGGAGCCCGGCGTGCCATCCAGGGTCTACGCATTGAGCGTGCTCAACGAGGCTGGTCTGTTTTTCTACTACGGGCTGCTGTGGGTGCTTCCCTATGTGGGCTGGATGTCCATCGACATGCACCCGCCGTTTCCCCTGACGCTCACCAGCATGCCCCACATCCTCGGAGCGTTTGCCTATCTTGCCGTGCTGCTGGCCTCGGTGCTGGCCGTGCTGCGGCGCTCGGACGTGTGGGGGTTTGTGGGTTTGTGCCTTTTGTTCCCCCTGGTGCTGTTCTGGAGCGAGTTTGCCACCGTCTGGGTGCAAGACCCCTTTGTGCTGTACCGCTCGTACCTCTGGGCCATCCCGCTACCGGCGCTGATTGCCGTGCTGTTGAGTGGTTTTGCACCTGCCACCCTGCACAAGGCCGGGGTGGTCGTGGCCATCGGCCTGATGGTCTTGTCCATCGAGCGCGTGGCGTCACAGGAAAACAATCTGACGCTGTGGAGCGATGTGATTGAAAAATACGAAATTCCCGGCCCGGCCAACGCCGTGGGGCGTAACCGGGCATTCTTGTACCGGGGTTTGTACCACCTGAAACATCTGGCCTTCGAGTCGGCGCTGGCAGACTTCCGGATGGCGCAAAAACTGGGCGACCACAGGGGTGAGGCGGCATTCCAGGCCGGGGTGACGTTGCAGGCGATGAACCGCCATGCCGATGCGCTGGCGTCATTTGCACAATCCGAACTCGTCGGCTACAAGCACGGCGTACTGTATTTCCACCGCGCCGAATCCCAGTTCGCCCTGGCGCAGCTGGCGGACGCAATGGCCAGCTACACCCAGGCGCTGGCAGGCACGCTGGCCCAGGACATGCAAACGCATGCCCGGGAGCGCCGTGCCGAGTCGGCCATGCAATTGCGCCGTTTTGCCGATGCCGCAGCGGATTTTGACAAGCTGCTGCAACAAACCCCCAAGCAACCACGCTACCTGATGGGCCTGGGTCTGGCGCGCCTGGGGCTGGATGCCCGCGCGGATGCCTTGGCCATTTTCCAGCAACTGGTCGAGATTCAGCCCGATGCCCTGGCTTTCTATGGCCGGGCGCTGGCCCATGCCGCCATGGGTAATAAACAGGCAGCCGAGGACGATATTGCCCGGTCGCTGCGGCTGGAGCCGGGCAATACCATCTACCAGCAGGTGCAGCGCAGTATTGCCAAGGGCGAAAAGCTGTCCCTGTGACCATGCCACCCCAAACATCCCAAACACCGCAAACGTCCACGCGCGTACTCCACCTGGGCAAGTTTTTTCCACCGCACCACGGCGGCATGGAGGTGTATCTGGCCGATCTCGTCGCCGCGCAGCACGCTGCCGGCATACAGGCCTTTGCCCTGGTGCATGGCCAACCCCGGCCCGAAGACCCGCCCTGGCTGTGGCGCGTGCCGGTACAGGCACAGCTGGTGTATGCCCCGATTGCGCTGGGCTACCGCCGTGCCCTGCGCCGGGCGATTGCACATTGTGAGCCCGATGTCCTGCATCTGCACATGCCCAATAACTCGGTATTCTGGGCCTTGACCTTGGGCGAGGCGCGCGATATTCCCTGGGTCGTGCACTGGCATTCGGATGTGGTGGTATCCAGCATCCGCAGCGCGCTGGCGCTGGCGTACCACGCCTACCGCCCGTTCGAGCAGGCCGTGCTGGCGCAGGCACGCCGCATCGTGGCCACCTCGCCCGCCTACTTGCAGGCCAGCGAACCCCTGAGCCATTGGCGGCACAAGTGCGCAGTGGTCCCCCTGGGCCTGGCACCACCTGTGCTGGTGGGTGAAGGTGTGTCCCATGCACCCTGGCAACCTGGACGGCTGCGTTTGCTGTCCATCGGACGGCTGGCTTACTACAAAGGCTTTGAAACCCTGATTGCCAGCGTGGCCAGTCTGGCCAACGTACAACTGCTGATTGCCGGCGATGGCGAGCTGCGCGCCCCCCTGCAAGCACTCATTGACCGCCAACAAGTACCCGCCGAAAGCCCGCGTGTGCAACTCCTGGGGGCGGTGAGCGAACAGGAGAAACACGCGCTGCTGGCTTCGTGCGACGTATTCTGCCTGGCCTCGCGCGAGCGCACCGAGGCGTTTGGCATGGTCTTGCTGGAGGCCATGGCGCACGGCAAGCCGTGCCTGGTGAGCGACCTGGCTGGCTCCGGCATGGCCTGGCTGGTGCGCCAAGCCGGGGCGGGACGTACCTGCGCGCCGCAAGATATTGCGGCATGGCAGATGGAAATTCAGTGGATGCAGGCACACGGCAACGAGCGCCGCGCCCTGGGGCTGGCAGGACAACAGGCGTTTCATGACCGCTTCACCGCCGCCGCCAGTGCCAGAGGCCTGGAGCGTGAATACCGCCTGGCGCGGCGCATGGGTCCACAGCCCCGCACCGACAACGCGCCCTTGATCGTGATACCCGCGCGCAACGAATCCGCGACCATTGGCGACTTGCTGCGCTGCCTGCACGCCGCCGGATACCAGCACGTGCTGGTCATTGACGATCTCAGCGACGATGGCACCGGCGATATCGCCCGTGCGGCGGGTGCGCAGGTGCTGCGACCGGTTCTGGGCCTGGGCGCCTGGGGTGGCATGCAAACCGGCATCCGCTACGGCCTGCGCCGGGGGTTTGATTGCGTCATCACCATGGACGCCGACGGCCAGCACGAAGTCAGCGAGTTGCCCGCGCTCTTGCAGGCCAGCTCGCAGGCCGACGTGGTGATTGGCGCATTCCCCGAGCGCGCAAGCAGCCTGCGCCGCATCGCCTGGGGCTGGTTCCGACTGCTGACCGGGCTGGCCCTGACCGATCTGACCTCGGGTTTTCGCTGTTACCGGGGCGAGGCTCTGGATGTTCTGGCCTCCAGCGAAGCCACGCTGCTGGACTACCAGGACGTGGGCACCTTGCTGCTGCTGCGCCGCGCCCAGCTGCACGTGGTCGAGGTTCCCGTAAAAATGAACCCGCGCATCGCGGGTGGCTCGCGTATCTTCAATTCGTGGATCAGCGTGGGCCGCTACATGGCGGTGACGACCTTGTTATGCCTGTCACGCTGGCGGGTGCGCGCACGCCTGCACGACTGGATGCGCCGATGATCGGATGAACCAATCATGGTATTTATCAGGCTTGGCACAATCTGATGCAGGAACGCATTTCGGGCACTTCGTTAAACTGTGTGCCATGTTTTACCTCGATCTTTTTGCTGCACTGCATCGCCACCAGGTCGCGTATGTGCTGATTGGTGGGTTGGCAGTGGCCTTGCATGGTGTCGAGCGCAACACCATGGACATTGACGTGTGCGTGGTCATTTCGCCCGACAACTTGCAACACCTGATTGCGGCGGCCAGGGAGTTGCGACTGCACCCCGTTTTGCCAGTACCCCTGGAAACCCTGGGTCAGATTGAAACCTTGCGGCAGTGGCACCAGCAGCGCAACCTGCAGGCGTTTGCGCTGCGCACGCCAGACATGGCAGGGGTCACGCTGGATGTGTTGCTATTCCCACCAGTGCCGCCCGCCGATATGTGCCAGCGCGCAGTGCGTCTGAACGTTGCAGGCACTCCGGTGCATCTTGCCAGCGTGGAGGATCTGATTGCCCTGAAGCAAAGCGTTGGCCGCCCAATTGATCTGGCTGACATTGAACACCTCAAGCGTTTGCAGATACCATGACATCCTCGACTCCCGGCACCCTGCGCGACCAACGCACCTATTACGTGAGCGACGAGCGTCTGCGTGCCTTTGGCCAGCTCAGTCACGCCCAAAGGTTGCAGTGGGTAGAGCAATGTGCGCAGTTTGTGCGGCTGGCACAACAAGCCAGGACCATGGCAGCCGACAAGTCGGCACAACAGCCAGACGCCGGATGTGGGCCTATGCGGGCTTTTTAGGCTGTAGCGCTTATCCTTCAAGCGGGAGCAGCTATTGCTATAGGAGCATGCTGCCGAATGCGGATGCAAACGTTTGCGTGGTTGGATGCACCGATAATCTGGTCTGAGCTGCCCTCACCATGCCAGCATGCAACCATGACAACCACACCTCCAGACCAGAGCACAGAACCAGGCGAAGCCACGCCGAACGTTGGCACGGGTATTTCCACCGACTCTGAAGTTTTTGCCACCTTTCCCATCGTCGGCATTGGCGCCTCTGCCGGCGGACTGGCCGCTTTTGAGGCTTTTTTCTCCGGCATGCCCGCCGACGAGGAACCCGGCATGGCCTTTGTGCTGGTGCAACACCTGGCACCGGACCAACACAGCATCCTTGGCGAGCTGATTCGCCGCTACACCCGTATGCAGGTGTTTGAAGCGGAAGACGGCATGGTGGTGCGGGCCAACTGCGTCTACATCATCACGCCCAACTACGACATGACTTTCCTGCGCGGCGCGCTGCACCTGCACGAGCCCGTGGCGCCGCGTGGCCAGCGCCTGCCGATTGACCATTTCTTCGAGTCCCTGGCGGCAGACCAGTGCGAACGGGCCATTGGCATCGTGCTCTCGGGCTCTGGCAGTGACGGTACGCTGGGTGTACGCGCCATCAAGAGTGCGGGCGGTATGGTGATGGCGCAAGACACCGCATCCAGCGCGTTTGACAGCATGCCGCGCAGCGCCATCGACACCGGCCTGGTGGACTACCAACTGCCCCCGGCAGAGATGCCCGCACAGTTGCTGAAGTTTGTCGCACACGCCTTTGGCAAACTGGTGCGCCCAGGGCTTTCTCCCACGTCCAAGGCCTTGGGTGTGCTGAAAAAAATCTTTGCGCTGCTGCGCGCCCAGACCGGGCACGATTTTTCACAATACAAGCCCAGCACCATTTACCGGCGCGTCGAGCGGCGCATGTCGGTCAACCAGCTGGCGTCGATTGACGCCTACGTCAAATACCTGCAACAAACGCCGCCCGAGGTGGAGTTGCTTTTTCGGGATCTGCTGATTGGTGTGACCAACTTCTTTCGTGACCCCGAAGCTTTCCAGGCACTTGCAGAGCAGGTCATCCCCGGACTGTTTGCGGACAAACCGAGCGGCAGTACGGTGCGCGTGTGGTCTGCTGGTTGCTCCACCGGCGAAGAGGCCTATTCACTGGCCATCTTGTTGGTCGAGCACATGGAGGCTCTCAAACAGAATTACACCGTACAGGTGTTTGCTACCGACATCGACAGCCGGGCCATCGCCAGCGCGCGCTCGGGCGTGTTCCCGGCCAGCATAGCCGCTGACCTTGGCCCCGAGCGCCTGGCACAATTCTTTACACCGGAGCCTGGGGGCCTGGGCTACCGCATCCACAAGCGCATCCGTGACCTGCTGGTCTTCTCCGAGCAAGACCTCATCCGGGATCCGCCGTTTTCCAGACTGGACCTCATCAGTTGCCGCAACCTGCTGATTTATCTGGATCACG
Source organism: Rhodoferax sp. (assembly GCA_041910275.1). Classification (GTDB taxonomy): domain Bacteria; phylum Pseudomonadota; class Gammaproteobacteria; order Burkholderiales; family Burkholderiaceae_C; genus Allorhodoferax. Next base: position 47,557 of record JAYRRD010000163.1, on the reverse strand, counting down.
ATTTGCAAAAGAAACTGATCCCGATGTTCCACTACGCACTGGGCGCCCACGGCATGCTGTTTCTGGGCAGTTCTGAAGGCGTGGGCGAGTTTGACAACCTGTTTGCCACGCTGGACCGCAAGGCCAAGATTTTTCAGCGCAAGGAGATACTGGCGGGTATGCAACGCACCATCTTGATGCGCGGCGTGGCCCCGAGGTTGGCAGGCATCGCGGACGAGTTTGGCAGCCAGGGCGCGCTGATGGCGGCGTCCCCCATGAAGTTGCCCCTACGTGAACTGATGGAGCAAGCGCTGTTAAGCCACATTGCCCCGGCCAGCGCGCTGGTGCATGCAAACGGTGACATCGTCTACCTGCACGGGCGCACCGGCATGTACCTCGAACCCATGGCCGGTGAAGCGGGTACGCAAAACATGCTCGCCATGGCACGCGAGGGTCTGCGCTCAAGCCTGAACATCGCACTGCACCACGCCGTGACCACACAGGCTGCCAGCTTCACGCCCCATGTCCGGGTCAAGACCAACGGGCACCACGTCCAGGTGAACCTCAGCGTGTACCCGGTTCCATCGGCTGCACGCAGTGCCACCGATGCCCCGCTGTACCTGGTGATACTGCAAAACGTGTACGAGTCCAGCACCGCAGCAACTGGCGCAGAGGAACACAGCGACAGTGCCCCACGCCTGGCGCCCGATGCCCAGACACTCATCGAAGCGCTCACCCATGAACTGCGCGCCAAAGACGAATACCTGCAAAGCACGCGCGAAGAGCTGGAGAGTTCCAACGAAGAGCTCAGGTCCAGCAACGAAGAAATGCAGTCGATCAATGAGGAGCTGCGCAGCACCAACGAAGAACTGGAGACATCCAAAGAAGAACTGCAATCGCTGAACGAGGAACTGGCCACCGTCAACACGGAACTGCAACTCAAGGTGGCCGATTTGTCGCGCGCCAATAACGACATGAACAACCTGCTGGCCGGCACCGGCGTGGGCACCGTGTTTGTCAACCACCAGTTGCACATCCTGCGTTTTACCCCGGCGGCCAGCCGCATCATCAATCTGATTCCATCGGACGTGGGCCGTCCGGTGGGGCACATTGTCTCCAACCTGGTCGGCTACGGCGCGCTGGTAACCGATACCCAGGAGGTTCTCGACACCCTGATCCCGACGGAACGCGAGGTGCAGGCCACCGATGGCCGGTGGTACGCCCTGCGCATCCAGCCCTATCGCACGCTGAACAATGTGATCGAAGGCGCGGTGATCTCGTTCGTCGATATCACCAAGATGGTGGAAATGCGCGAATCGCTGCGCAAATTCAACGATCTGCACCGTCTGGCCGTGGTGGTGCGCGACGCGCGTGACGCCATCTCGGTGCATGACCTGAGCGGTCGCATCCTGGCCTGGAACCCCGGCGCACAGCAGCTGTACGGCTGGAGCGAGGAGCAGGCGCTATGGATGAATGTGCTCGAACGCGTCTCCGAAACCCTGCGCGAAAACGCCCTGGCCACGCTGACCGGCCTGTGCAGCCCGGAGACCCCGCAGCCCTGCATCACCCAGCGCCTCACGGCAAGCGGTGCGGTACTGGAGGTAACCATCACCGCCACCGCCTTGCTGGATCAAACCGGAAAAATGTACGCCATTGCCACTACCGAACGGCTGAAAAACACTGCCCAAGGACCGCAACATGAACCCTACGACACCAACACCGATGCCTGACGAAGACCCGCACGTTGCGCCTTCGCCGCAGAGCATGCACCATCTGCTGCACGAATTGCTTGTGCAGCGGATCGAGCTGGAGATGAAAAACGAAGAGTTGCAACGCTCCAAAGAAGCTCTGGAGGTGTCCAGGTCGCACTATCTCGATCTGTACGACCTGGCCCCGGTGGGCTATTGCACCCTGAGTAGCGCCGGACTCATTGTGCAGACCAACCTGACCATGGCCACTTTGCTGGGGTTAGGGCGTGGTGCCCTGGTTGGCAGACCTTTTTCGCACTTCGTGGTGCAGCAGGACCAACCCGACTGGTATCGGCTGCTCTTGCAGCTTAAGGGGAGCCGCAAGCCACAGGTTTGCGGACTGCGCCTGCTGCACCAAAGCGAGGGCGAGGATGAGGGCGGGGGCACGTCGGTGTGTGTGCATCTGGCAGCCGACATGACCCAGGGCGAAACGGGTCAAGCGGTGGTGCACCTTGCCGTCAGCGACATCACCGTGCGCAAGCAGCTGGAAGACCAGACCCGGCAGATCAACGACAAACTGGAACAGCTGGTCACCGAACGCACCCAGGAGCTGGCCCTTGCCAGGGATGCGGCGCAGGCAACCAACCAGTCCAAATCCCGCTTTCTGGCGTGCGTCAGCCATGACCTGCGCCAGCCGCTGGCGGCCTTGTCGCTGTATGCCGGCATGCTGGACACGGCGCTCAAGCCAGGCCAGGAAGAACTGGCCACCCAGATACAACACTGCGTAAGAGGCATGGGCGAGCTGCTCAATGACTTGCTGGACGTGGGCAAACTCCAGTCCGGCGCCGCTGTGCCCACTATTGCCAGTTTTTCCATGGATGATCTGTGCACGGAGTTGCGCGCCAGCTACACGGGCCGAGCGGCTGAGAAGGGGCTGCGCCTGCGGTGCCGGCATGATCCCCACATCACCTTGCACTCCGACAAACAGATGGTGCGCCGACTAATCGGCAACCTGATCGATAACGCCGTGGCCCATACCACGCAAGGCGGCGTGCTGCTGACCATGCGCCGCCGCAGCGGCAAACTGTGGTTTGAGGTATGGGATACCGGCATGGGCATACCCCAAGACCAGATCGCCCATGTTTTTGAAGATTTCTGGCAATCCCACGCCTACACGCACAACCGGGGCAGCGGTCTGGGACTGGCCATCGTCGGCAAGATGGCGACGCTGCTGGGCTTGCAGCTGCGTGTGCGCTCCCGCATCGGGCGCGGTTCGGTTTTTGCCGTCACGCTGCCCGAAGGCAACGCGCTGCCAGCCACCCCAGCACCGCCTCCCGTGACCACTCCGGCGCGCACCATCGGTGTGATTGAAGACAATCGCCTGGTCTTGCACGGACTGGTGCTGGAACTGCAACGCCTGGGCCACACGGTGTTGGCCGGAACCACCACGGCCGAGTTACTGGAAAATCTGGGACAAACTGCCCCCGATGTGGTGCTGTGCGACTACCTGCTGGGTGCCACAGAAACCGGCCTGGATGCGATTGATTCACTCAGGGCGCGCTTTGGCGCCAAACTGCCGGGCATTCTTCTAACCGGAAACACCGACCCTGCCCTGTTGCACAGCGCACAAGCCAAAGGCATTGCGGTGTGCATCAAACCTGTTGCCACACAAGCCTTGCAAAGGCATATCCAGCAGGCGACGAACAGCTGAATACGCTATATGTTTTGCAGCTGTCCCCGCACAATCCATGGGCGTTTCACGCACATTCCACATTCCATGCAATCTATAGCCAGCGCCTTTGCCAGCCCTGTAGCACGTGCCAGGTGTAGTTGGCGTGTGCGTGGCTGTGGTTGAGGCGATGGTAGCGTGGCCGGGGCAACCAGACGATGAAACGGGACAAGAGCACACTCAACGCCGCCCCCAGCAGTGGCGCCAGGACGTAAGGCCATTGGCCGTGCAGCTGGTGTGCCGCCAGGGCCGCACCATACGCCCGGGCCGGATTAAAACTCGCGCCGGTCAGCGGCGCCAGAAGGATGGTCATCAGTGCCAGATACGCCGCAACCGCTACAGCGGTATAGCGGGTCAGGGTGTGGTGGCTGAGGGTGAAAAACAGCAGCGCGACCAGGCCGCCTGTGGCACCCGCCTCGAACGCCAGCAAGCGCTCCAGAGAAAGCCCTGGTGGCGCTTGCAACACCCCATAACCCACGGCGGCAAAGGAGTCGTGCAGCAGCAAGGCTAGCAGACTGCAAGCCGTCAATGCACCGCCAAACTGCATCAGCACATAGACCAGAAATTCCTGGATATTCAGACGCCGCTCCAGCCAGAAGGCCAGAGAGACCGCTGGATTCATGTGTGCACCCGACAGTTTGCCCAGTGGGGATTGAATGATGAGGATCAAAACTCCCGCCAGCAATCCCGCTAGCACGAACGGCTGCCAGCCTGGCGCCACCCAGGGGGCAACCAGGAACGCATAGCCCCCCATGACGGCCATCAGCAGCAACAAGGTGGCAATAAACTCACAGGCGCCATGCGCCAGCAGACAAATCAGCGCCTGATTGGCGTCCGATGCGGGTGTAGAAGGGGCGTCGATGGTGCATCTCCTGCACGTAAAGTTGACAAATTCAAAAGTAGCTGGCGGAATCGTCTTGCGGCTCAAAACCCAGTTCTTCCCGTGTTTTGTCCAGATCGAATACCCGCGTGCGGTTGTTGCTGATGGCAAAGGCGGCCAGAAAATCCGCAGGCGATGCCAGTGCCTTGTCAAAGGCCTGCACCAGGTCACGTTTGCTGCAGAACATGGCGCGCATATAGGGGCTGTCGTAAGGCACGGGGGTGTCCGATGCCACCGTCCAGCCGATGCGCAAGGCAATACATTGCAAGCCCAGATACGCATAATGCCGCCCCAGGTTTTCGCCAAAAACTTTTGATTCTGCGTAGGTACAGTCGGGCGTGGCACAGGCATCCAAAGGAATGCGCTTGCGCCCGGCGCTGCGCAGCGCCAGGCTGATATCGCGTTGATGGTAAAAATTGGAACTGGCAAACACCAGTTTTTTCACACCGGCCACTCGGGCGGCCTCAAACACCAGACTGGTTGCCAGAAAGTTGTTGCGCAGCGTATCGGCTTTTTGTGCCGCCGGACTGGGGTTGCCTGCCAAGTGGATGATGGCATCCAGCCCGTCAAAAGCGCCAGGCAGGCTTTCAGCTTGCGCACAGTCGAGTTGCTGCCAGGCAAGTCCGGATTTTTCCTGCGGGATGTGCAGATCGAATAGCCGCAAGTCAAATCTGGCGCGCAAACCCGCCACCAGGGCGCTGCCGATGACACCACCGGCGCCGGTCACACCCACTTTGACAAGGTCAGTTTTCATGCTGTGGACTCCATGATTCCGTCGGGTTGTGTCTTATCTAAAAAGGCCAGTAAAGCGTCCACCACGTCCGGATCGAACTGCGTGCCGCGTTGTTTTTTCATGTAGGCAAGCACTTCGTCCAGCGGCCAGGCACGCCTGTGCGGACGCACGTGCAGCAAGGCATCAAACACATCGGCCACAGCAACAATGCGGGCAGCAAGCGGAATGTCGTAGCCCTTGAGTCCGCGTGGATAGCCCGAACCATCAAAGTTCTCATGATGGCCTCCGGCAATTTGTGCGCCGACACTCAACGAGCTGATGCCATCCACCAGTTGTGCCGCACGCACCAGCACGATTTCGCCAATGGCGGCGTGTTGCTCCATGATCTTGCGCTCATCCGACGTATGCCAGTCTGGTTTGAGGAGTACCGCGTCGGGTGTGGCCACCTTGCCAACGTCGTGCAAAATACTGGCAATGCCGACAACCGACACAAACGCCGGGGTCAACTCCGCAGAAAACTTGCTCGCCAACTGCAACTCGGCAACGATGCCATTCGTCAGGCTGCAGACCCGATGCACATGGCCCACAGCCGCCGCATCGCGTGACTCGGCCAGGTCCGCCAGGGCCACGACCGTCGCCTCTTGCGTTTTTCTCAGCGTCTCAAACATGTGCAGGTTATCAAACGCAGCTGCAATACGGTCACAGAAAACGTTTAACAGGCTATGTTCGATGTCCTCCAGCTGCCAAGGCGGCGCAAAGGCCACGGCAAAGTGATGGCCATGGGCGGCATTGATGTACAGCACGCTTAAAGAGGCGCCAAAGAGGCTTCTTCTTTCACGAAATGTCTGACTGATCGCATCCGCCCAGGGGTGGTCAACCGGCAAGGTGTCCTGTTCATGCAGGTGCGTCGATTCGCCGGTGGATGCGATGACCAGCGGTGCGGTATGCGCGCCCGAGGCCTTATCCTGCATCACGCACAGCACGCCCTCGGTGCCAAAGTTGAGGATGGCGCCAACCTGGGTCAATACCCCGCTGGCCAGCTCTCTCAAGGACTCTATGTGATAAAGGTCACTTGTCGCCTGGAGGATTTTGGCCAGCCCCTTACGGCTTTTTTCAATGGTCTGCAAACCCTCGTAGTTACGCAGCGACGTAATGACGGAAGTGAACAGTTTTTGCGACGTCAGTTCCGTCTTGCCCTTGTAATCGTTGATGTCGAATTCAACGATGATCCGCTGTTCAGGAGCCTGGCCGGGCTGTCCGGTACGCAAGACAATACGCACCAGATGGTTTTGCAACTCTTCCCGGATGCGCCGCGCCAGACGCAAACCGGCATCTTCGCTTTCCATCACGACATCGAGCAAGACCAGCGCAATGTCTTGCTCAGAGGCTAGCATCTCGTACCCCTGGATGCCTGAATAGGCCGAGAGGATTTCCAGCCCCCTATCCTTGTAAGTCACCTTGTTCAGCGCCAGACGAGTGACGGTGTGAATATCGGGTTCGTCATCCACAATCAACAAACGCCACGACCGGTTTTCCCGGTGTGGTCGTACGGGAGCTGGCTCATCCTCGACCAACCAGTCCATGTCATCGTCTTCGATCTCGGCCATAGCTATAGGCTCCAGTTAAACGGCTCATGCTCGCTTCGCACGCCATTATTGGCAATGGTACCGCCAAGTTGACCAACCTGCGAGAATACCGCCTTTCGATTTTGGCGTAGCAACACCGTGACGATTGCAGTACACCATCAAGGGCGCGTGGACTATGTGCCCACCTATGCCGCCATGCAGGAATTTACCAGGCAAAGAAACCTGCAGGGCACGTTGGACGTGCGGGATCAGCTATGGATTTGCGAGCATCCCGCTGTCTATACCCAAGGCTTGGCGGGACGGGCCGAGCATGTCTTTCAGCCCGGCGACATTCCGGTGGTGCAGACGGACAGGGGCGGACAAATCACCTACCACGGCCCCGGCCAGGTCGTTGCATATCCGCTGCTGGACCTCAAACGCGCCGGGTATTTTGTCAAGGAATATGTCTACCGCATCGAAGAAGCCGTGATCAAAACCTTGCTGCATTTTGGCGTCACCGGACACCGGGTAGCCGGTGCCCCAGGGGTGTATGTGCGCCTGGACGAGCCAATGGGGCACGCACGGCTCGACAGGCTCAACACAATAAGCACTCCCGACTTCACGGGCCTGGGAAAAATCGCCGCACTGGGCATCAAGGTCAGCCGCAACTGCACCTACCACGGCGTAGCCCTGAACGTGGCGATGGACCTGAGCCCGTTCACCCGCATCAACCCTTGCGGCTACGTCGGCCTGCAAACTGTCGATCTGTCCACCATCGGGGTTCATGTCCCATGGACCGAAGCCGCCGCTATCCTGAGCCACAAACTCACCACCTTTCTTATACCGTGAACCATGAACCACGCTCCATCCCCCACTGAAACATCCCCCGATCCCTACGATCCAAGCCGCAAGCAAAAGGCACACGCCAAACTTGCGCGGATTCCCGTCAAGGTGGTTGCAGGCGAGGTTCTTAAAAAGCCATCCTGGATTCGCGTCAAGGCCGCATCCCCCAATACCCGCTTTTACGAAATAAAAGAGACTCTGCGCGCCAATAAACTCGTCACGGTATGCGAGGAAGCCAGCTGCCCCAATATTGGCGAATGTTTTGGCAAGGGCACCGCCACCTTCATGATCATGGGCGACAAATGCACGCGGCGCTGCCCATTTTGCGACGTGGGCCATGGCCGTCCGGACCCGCTGGATGTCGATGAACCGGAAAACCTGGCGCGCACCATTGCGGCACTGAAACTCGCTTACGTGGTCATCACCAGCGTGGACCGCGATGACCTGCGCGATGGAGGCGCACAGCATTTTGTCGATTGCATCCAGCGCATCCGGCAATACGCACCGCAGACACGCATCGAAATCCTGGTGCCCGACTTCCGGGGCCGGGATGAACGCGCGCTCCAGATTCTCGGCACCGCACCACCGGACGTGATGAACCACAATCTGGAAACCACACAACGCCTCTACCGCCAGGCCCGCCCCGGTTCCGATTACCAGTTCAGTCTGAATTTGCTCAAAAAATTCAAGGCCTTACATCCCGACATCCCCACCAAGAGCGGCATCATGGTGGGCCTGGGGGAAACCGACGACGAGGTGCTGCAAGTCATGCGCGACATGCGCGCGCACAACATCGACATGCTCACCATTGGCCAGTACCTGGCACCCTCCAGCGCACACCTGAGCGTGGCGCGTTACGTGCACCCTGACACTTTTCGCATGTTCGAAACCCAGGCCTACGCCATGGGTTTCAGCCACGCTGCCGTGGGCGCCATGGTGCGCTCAAGCTACCACGCGGACCAGCAGGCGCACGCCATCCTGCACAGCTCTTCCGTGGACCGCTGAATCACGCAAACGCCAGTCTTTCTTTCAGAAATTCAGCATACCCTGCATCCTCCTCCTGGATGTGCTTGCCCAACCAGCCCAGGACGAAGGTATGCAGTTTTTCCACGAAATGCAGACAATTCAATTCGGTCGTAGCCATCAACTCCGCGAAAAGGGTATCCAGATCGCGGCTCAGTGCGGCATGCAGCTGCTTGTGCTGGGTGAGGCCGGGCCACCCCTGGTCCTGCAGAATGCGCTCCTCGTGCGCCAGATGTGTCATGACGTACTCAAACAATACCGACACCTTCTCAAAACACTGGTCGCGCGTCGGTGTGGTGTACGTCAGCCGCGTCAGGTCTTCCAACAGGGCAAACAGGACGCTGTGTTCTTTGTCAATCAACTCGATACCTAGGTAATACTGTGGGTACATGGTGGCTTCTTTCAAAGGGAGCAAGGCACTATTGTCTCTTTTTTGAATTTTTTTGAGTTGACACACCTGTTTTTTTATTTTGATATAACATGCGCTTCCAGAAGGGTTTTTCTAACAACGGTTTTATTTGGGGAAGCAGATGGCACAAACAAAGCGTATCCTGGCAGTGATGTCGGAGTGGGGTTACTGGGGCATTGAGCTCGTCGGCCCAATGAACAAGCTGGTGGCAGCAGGCTACCAGTTCGATTTCGTGACTCCCAAGGGCAAGCGCTCACCCGTGCTGCCGCCCAGCACCGACCCCACGTACATGGACCCGCCGCTGGGTGTGTGCGTCACCACCCCTTCGGATGCCGAACTGGTCAAGTCCTTTGAAGCGACCAATGCGCTGGACAAGACCATGAACCTGTCCGACATGTTTCCCGAGCGCCCCTATTACAGCGCCAGCGATTTCCTGCGCAAGCTGGAGGGCTACTACGAAGCACGCAAGGCAGCACAGCAAAAGGCCGTTGCGACCTATGACGCAGTTTTGCTGGTCGGCGGCAGCGGGCCGATTGTCGATATGGTGAACAACCAGCGCGTACACGATCTGGTGCTGGGTTTTCACGCTGCGGGCAAGCCCATCGGCGCCATTTGCTACGGCGTTGCCACCCTGGTCTTCGCCCGTGACTTCAACGAGCGCAACTCCATCATTGCGGGCAAGCACGTGACCGGACACTGCATCGAATACGATTACCACGATGGCACGGGTTTTGTCGGCACCAATTTCAATATGGGGCCACCGCCTTATGTGCTGGAGTACATCCTGAGCGATGCCGTCGGACCCACGGGACAATACCACGGCAACTTTGGCAAACAGACTTCCGTGATTGTGGACTACCCGTTCATCACCGCCCGCTCCTTGCAATGCTCACACGAATTCGGCGACCGTTTCGTCGATGTGCTGACCAAGGACCTGAAACGCTCCGGCTGGTAGTCGGCCCACGGCGCGCCGCTCGCGCGCGCTGTTTTATCCATGCATTTTTTCACCAGAATTGTTCTGGACCGGGCGCTTTCGTCCATTTGGGATCATGAGATTGTGGAATTGGAGAGTAAGCAATGGAACGTACTGGGCATTACGCGGTAGTTGAGCAACTCGTGGCCGATGGCGTCACGCACATTTTTGGTAATCCCGGCACGGTCGAGCAGGGATTTCTGGACGCACTGGAAAACTTCCCTTCCATCAAGTACATCCTGACGCTGCAGGAAACGGTGGCCATTTTCGCTGCCGATGCCTACGCCAGGGCCACGCTGCGCCCCACCATCGCCCAGATTCATAGTTCTCCGGGCTTAGGGAATGCGATTGGCGCCATGTACCAGGCCATGCGCGGCCACAGCCCGCTGGTGGTGCTGGGCGGCGATGCCGGCATTCGCTACACCGCCATGAACGCACAAATGGCCGCCGATCTGGTGGGCATGGCGCGTCCCGTCACCAAGTGGGCCACGGTGGTGCAAGACCCCAGTTCGCTGCTGCGCATCCTGCGCCGTGCGATGAAGGTTGCCGTCACACCTCCGATGGGACCAGTCTACGTCTGCCTGCCACAGGATATTCTGGATGCCATTGCCACCGAGCCCGTCGTTCCCTCGTCCTACCCGCAATCAACCGTAACACCCGATGCGGCCACAATCGAGAGCGTGGCCAAAACATTGCTGGCGGCCAAAACACCCATGTTTTTTGTCGGCGATGGCGTGGCATTTTCGGGCGCACAACCGGAAGTGGCGCGCGTTGCCGAAATTCTGGGCGCCGAAGTCTGGGGCGTTGATTCGGGCGAGCTCAATCTCGCTTACGACCACCCGGCATGGCAAGGCCAGACCGGCCACATGTTCGGCGCGCAAAGCCTGCCCATCACCACCAAGGGGGATGTCAACCTGGTGGTTGGCACGTACATGGTGCCCGAAGTGTTCCCGGAGCTGGGCAACATTTTTGCCGCTGGATCGCAAACCATCCACATTGATCTGGATGCCGATGCCATCGCCAAAAATCACCCCGTCAGCCTGGGGCTGATCGCCGACCCGAAACGCACACTGGCAGCACTGGCCGAACGGCTGGTTGCGCTGCAATCCGCCGAGGGCAAACAAACGGCTGCTGCGCGCATTGCCGCTTTCGCGCAGCGCAAGGCCGATGTACGTGCCGCCGAAATCGCGCGCGACAAGGCCAAGGCCGGCGCCACGCCCATGGGATTTGCCGAATTCGCGTCCGCCTTGGCAGAGCGCATACCCGCCAATACCGTGATCTTTGATGAAGCCCTGACCAATTCGCCCGCGTTGACGCGCTACATTCCGCCGCGTGAGCCTGGGTCGTTTTTCCAGATTCGTGGCGGCTCACTGGGTGCCGGGCTGACCGGCGGCCTGGGGCTCAAGGCTGCTTACCCGGACCGCCCGGTCTGGGTGTTCAATGGCGACGGTGGCTCCATGTATGTGATCCAGGCATTGTGGTCGGCTGTGCGGCACAACATGGACATCAAGTTCGTCATTTGCAACAACCGCTCCTACCGCTTGTTGCAGCTCAATATCTCGCAGTTCTGGAAAGAGCAAAACATCTCCGGTCGCCCGTTTCCGACGAGTTTTGATCTGTCCTACCCGGAGCTGCATTTCGACCAAATTGCCCAGGCCATGGGGGTTACTTCCCTGCGGGTCGAACGCCCAGACCAGATCAACGCCGCGATTGACGCCGCGCTGGCGCACAACGGTCCATTCCTGCTTGACGTGGTTCTCGAAGGCGACGTCCATCCCGAGCTGATCGGCGTGCGTTGCGGCCACTGATATGCCAATTTTTATTTCCATAACCCAGGAGTACACGCCATGACGCAAAAAACCGTTGCCATTTTGATCGAAAGTGATTTTTATGAGCACGAAATCTGGTACTACCAATACCGTTTCCAGGAAAGCAACGTCAAGGCGCGTTTTGTCTCGCGTCTGTGGGGCCAGGAGCGCATCACGTTCAAAGGCCACGAACACCAGGCGCCATTCGAATGCAACGACAGCTTCGAGTCGATCAGCGATGCCGAGCTCGACACACTGTCCGCAGTGATCGTTCCTTCCGGCATGGTGTCGGATCGGCTGCGCTATACCGAAGACCTGGCCAAGATTCCGCCCGCCACGGACTTTCTGGCACGTGCTTTTGCGCGCCCCAATGTCATCAAGGGCATCATCTGCCACGGTTTGTGGCTTGCTGCACCACGCACCGACCTGATCAAAGGCCGCACGCTCACCTGCCACCCGAACCTGCATGGCGACGCCATCGCTTACGGCGCCAAGTTTGTTGACAAGGATGTCGTCGAAGATGGCGATCTGATTACCGCCCGCACCGGCGGACACGCCCACTTGCTGGCGCGCGCCGTGCTCCAGCGCATCGGTGCCGTCTGATTTTCCGCAGCCAAGCATTCGTCAATCAGCAAGGATTTTTTGATGAAAACACGCCAGTTCAAGACATCTGCCGGTTCTCAGTACCCCCTGGGTTCCACCGTGGATGACACAGGAGTCAATTTTTCGCTGCTCTCACCCGAAGCGGAATATGTGGAGTTGCTCTTGTTCTCCGCCCACGATGACCTCCATCCCATCTCCACCATCGTGCTGGACCCCAAGGTCAACAAGACCTTTCATTTCTGGCACATCCATGTGGAAAAGGCGACTGCGGGCATGCACTACGCCTACCGTGTCAATGGCCCCAGTGCACCGCACCTGCGTTTCAATCCCTCGAAGGTGTTGATCGACCCCTATTCCAAAGCCAACTCCAAAACCTTGTGGAACCGTGGCGATGCCTGCGGTCCCGCAGACAATCTGGCAACCTCCATCCGCAGCGTGATTGTCGATGACAGCAAATACGACTGGGAGGGCGACAAACCCCTGCGCCGTTCGATGGCAAATTCGGTCATCTACGAAATGCACGTCGGCGGATTCACGCGCTCGCCCAGCTCCAATGTCAAGCATCCCGGCACGTTCAAGGGCGTGATCGAGAAGATTCCGTACCTCAAGGAGCTGGGTGTGACGGCGGTGGAGCTGCTGCCGGTGTTTGAATTCGACAATACCGAAAAACGCATTGTCGATGGACGCGAGCTGACCAATTACTGGGGTTACAGCACGATGGCCTTTTTTGCGCCCCATCCGGCGTATTGCGTCAACCCCCACATCGGCCACCACGTCACCGAATTCCGGGACATGGTGAAAGCCCTGCACAAGGCAGGCATCGAGGTCATCCTGGACGTGGTGTTCAACCACACCGACGAAGGCAACCACCAGGGACCGATGTTTTCGTTCAAGGGCATTGCCAACGACGTTTTCTATTACCTCTCGCCCGAGAACAAGGCGTTCTACTACGACTTTTCCGGCTGTGGCAATACTATCAATACCAACCACCCGATTGCCGAGAAATTCATCGTGGATTGTCTGCGCTACTGGGTCAAGGAGATGCACGTCGATGGCTTCCGCTTCGACGAGGCATCGGTGCTGTCGCGTGGCGAAAACGGCGCCCCGCTGGAGCACCCGCCCGTGTTGTGGCATATCGAACTCGACGATGCACTGATCAACTCCAAGGTCATTGCCGAGGCCTGGGATGCTGCGGGTTTGTACCAGGTCGGGCACTTCCCTGGCGCGCGCTGGGCAGACTGGAATGGCAAGTTCCGGGACCATATGCGCAGCTTCGTGCGCGGCGATGCCGGCATCGTCGATGGCAATTCGCTGGTCTGTCAGGTGGCATCACGCATCTGCGGCAGCCCTGATTTGTACCAATGGAACCACCATTTGCCCGTGAATTCGGTGAACTTCATCAACTGCCACGACGGCTTCACGATGAATGATCTGGTGTGTTACAACGGCAAGCACAACGATGCCAATGGCGAGTACAACCGCGACGGCATCGACAACAATATCAGCGCCAATTATGGCTACGAGGGCCTGTCGGACGACCCGAATCTGGAGGCTTTCCGCGACCGGCAGATCAAGAACTTTGCCACGCTGTTGTTGCTGTCGCAAGGCGTTCCCATGATTTCCATGGGCGACGAAGTGCGCCGCACGCAAGGCGGCAATAACAATGCCTATTGCCAGGACAACGCCATCAGCTGGTTTGACTGGGAGCTTACCAAGAAAAACGCCCATCTGTTCCGCTACTGGAAATGGATGATCGACTTTCGCAAGCGCCATCAGGCCGTGCACCGTGGGCGCTACTTCACCGGCGAACGCAACGCCCGTGGCGTACCGGATATTGCCTGGCACGGAACGCGCGTCAACAGCCCCGACTGGAGTCCCCAAAGCCGGGTACTGGCCTACACGCTCGCAGGCTTTGACGGCGAACCGGAGGTCCACGTCATGATCAACATGTACTGGGAGCCGCTCACGTTCGAAATCCCGGCACTGCCCTATCCCACGGCGTGGCTGCGTGCCGTTGATACCGGACGCAGTTCACCTGAAGACATACTGGAGCCGGGCAAGGAAGTTCCATGCACGGAAAGCACCTACGAACTGGCGGGGCGCAGCATCGTCGTTCTGGTGTCGGCGCCGCAATAAGCCGTTAATCATCATTTCATTTTCCAACCAAGCGCACTTCAACAGGAGATTTTTATGGGTCAAACAACATTCGAGTTTTCCGATACCGTTGCCGGTTATGTCAAGACTCTCGATTTTGAAAAAAATATCGTCACGGTCGAAACCTCGGACGGACGCCCCTTCAAACTGCGGTTGACATCTTCGACGTATGCCGAGATGGTGCACAACCTGGGCGGCTCGTACATTGACTGCACCGGCCAGATCAAGGACATGCTGGCGCCAGGACGCTTTTGCTATGCCTACGGCGTGTTCTATCCCGACGAGGAGCCGCTGGAAGTCGAACACCTGATCTTCCTGGGCCGTGGAGAGAGCGAATTTGTCTTTGAAAAACAGGACTGGTGGATCAAGCAAATCCAGCAACTGGCAAATTTCTACCTCAAATCCCAGTTTGGCGAAGAAGAAATCGACTACAAGAATTACACCACCATGCTCGATTTGTACGGGCACAAGATGGGCAGCACCCGCCAGGAGACCGACACCATCTCACGTCTGGTGTATGGTTTTGCATCGGCCTACTTGTTGACAGGTGACGAGCGCTGCCTGGAAGCCGCTGACAAAGGCACCGCCTACTTGCGCGAGCATTTCCGCGCCGTGGATGCTTCAGAAAACATCTGCTACTGGTACCACGCTGTCGATTTTTCGACCAAGGCTGGACGCAAGATTACCGGCTCGAACCTGCCCGACATTCCGGGCATGCGTGGTGGCCGCTCCCAGACCGTGCGCGAACGCAAGCTGTTCACGTCCGAATTTGGCGATGACTACGATGCGCTTCCGGCCTACGAGCAAATCTACGCCCTGGCAGGCCCGACACAAACCTACCGCATCACAGGCGACCCGGCCATCCGCTCCGACATCGACATGACGCTGAACCTGTTTGATCGCCACTACCGCGACCATGTCAAGGGCGGCTATTACTCGCACGTTGACCCCATCACCATGAGTGGTGTCAGCGAATCCCTCGGACGCAACCGCGCACGCAAAAACTGGAACTCGGTAGGCGACCACGCCCCGGCTTACCTGATCAACCTGTGGCTGGCGACCGGCGAAAAATCGCACCTCGACATGCTGATTGACACCGCCGACACCATCACGGCGCATTTTCCGGACTATGAAAATTCGGCCTTTGTGCAGGAAAAATTCCATGATGACTGGAGCGCTGACCGTTCCTGGGGCTGGCAACAAAACCGTGGCGTGGTGGGCCACAACCTGAAAATCGCCTGGAACCTCACACGCGTCTATAGCGTCAACCCCGACGAAAAATACGCCGAATTTTCCAAGAAAATTGCAGCGTTGATGCCCAAACACGGCGGCGACCCGCAGCGCGGCGGCTGGTACGACGTGGTGGATCGGGAACTCAAGCCCGGCCAAACCACGCACCGTTTTGCCTTCCATGACCGCAAGGCCTGGTGGCAACAAGAGCAGGGCATTCTGGCCTATCTCATCATGCACGGCGTTTTTGGCACGGATGAATACCTCAAGCAGGCACGCGAATCGTCGGCCTTCTACAACGCATTCTTCCTCGACCATGATGCCGGTGGCGTGTACTTCAACGTACAAAACCACGGCCTGCCCTATCTGCTGGGCACCGAGCGTTGCAAGGGCAGCCACTCGATGAGCGGTTACCACTCCTTCGAGCTGTGCTATCTGGCTTCGGTCTATACCAATCTGCTGATTACCAAGGAGCCGATGGACTTCTACTTCAAGCCCCTGCCCGGCGGCTTCAAGGACAACATCCTGCGCGTCTCACCCGACATCCTGCCCAAGGGCTCGATCCGTATCGAATCCGTCACGGTGGACGGGCATCCCTACACCGACTTTGACGCTGACGGCCTGACCGTCAAGATTCCGTCGTCGAAGGAAGCCGTCAAGATCAAGGTGCGCATCGTTCCCACCAAGGGTCTGGAACACTTCAGCAGCACCTTGTCGGTGGACAATGGCGTCGCCACACTGACGCTTTCCGGCGATCTGGACGAACGCGCCATTCCGTCGCTGCGCTCCAACCTGAACAAGCTGGTCTCCCAAGACCCTGGCAAAGTCGTGATCGACATGAAACAGCTCAACACTATGGTGTCCGCCGGCGCCCGCTCACTGATTTTTGCCAAGCAAAAACTCAGCATAGACGACGATCTGGTCATCAAAGGTGCCAACGCTGCGATCACGGCCTTGCTGAACCAGGATGAGTTCAGCGAAAGCGTGACGTTTGAATAAGCATTGAGCCATACCGACCTGTACCGACAAGCTGTGCCGCTTGTCGTGTCGGCACCTATTTTTAATCTGGAGACCTTCAAATGAAAAAAGTATTAGTTTTGGCATCGAACCTTGGCTTGTGGGGTGAGGAACTGCAAGCACCATGGGACGCCATGAAAAAGGCCGGATTCAGCCTGACGCTGGCCACCGAAAAAGGCATCACGCCGCTGCCCTTGATACTCAGCGTCGATAAATCCTTTGTCGATCCGGTGCAGCAATACGCCGTGAATCCGCCCGAAGTGGTGGATCGCATCATGGAAATTCTGGCCAACAATGAATGGGGCAACCCTATCAAGATTGCCGATGCCAAAGCCGAGGACTACGACGCCATGGTCATCGTCGGTGGCCCCGGTTCCCCGCTGGACTTGGTGGGCAATGCCAAGGTGCATCGGCTGCTGGAGGCCTTCAACAAGGCCAACAAGGTGACGGGTGCCCTGTGCTATGCCGTGGGCGCCTTCGTCTGGGCACAACGTCCCGATGGCCGCAGCATCATCTATGGCCGCTCGATTGTGGCGCATCCGCGCGAGTGGGATTTCACCGGCGACCTGCCCTATCCGCTGCATGGCGCAAGCAAGGAAAATCCCGGCACCGATCTGGTGACCCCCGGATTCGTTTTCCCCTTGCAACCCATCGTCGAGCACGCCGTGGGCGACTCCGGCAAGGTGATTGCCGACCCTGGCGCCAACCGCGAAAAACCTGTGGCCCACGTGGATTTCCCGTTCGTGACTGCGCAGTCGGTCGAGTCGAGCATTGCCTTTGGCAAGGCTTTGGTCGAAACCCTGTCCCGTTAACTTCTTGAAGGCCCCCGTGCCATGAACCTCAACTTTCTGACGGTACAGAAAATCCAGCGCGGTGCTGTTGTCATCCATTGCTGCACCAGCCCGGACAACGGTGAGCGTGTCAACGCCCAGATCGTTGAAACGCCCAACCGCCTGGTGGTCGTGGATGCGATGCTGTTGCGTGCCCATGCCAAGGAGCTGCGCGCCTATGCCGATAGCCTGGGCAAGCCCATTGACCGCATCTTCATCACACATGCCCATCCCGACCACTGGTTCGGCATCGAGTTCTTTCAGGATGTCCCAAGCTACGCCCTGGCCGAGACAATGGGGGAACTCCAATTCATGGCACCGATTGCCATCGGTTTTCACCGCAGCAACCACGGCGACGGTGTGATCGACAAGGCCATCTTCCCGACGAACACCATTGCCGAAGGTCCGTTCGAAATTGATGGTATCGGCTTTCGGGCCATGAAGATCACCAGTGCGGAAGACCTGTTCCTGCTGGCGCTGGATATTCCGTCCATCCAGACGCTGATTGCCCAAGACCTGGTGTACAACAAGGTGCATTTGTTTGTCGGGCAGCTGGACCAGAACGGTGGCACCTGTTTTGATGGCTGGACTGCCGCGCTGGAAACGTTCAAGCAGACCAACTACGCCCTGGTTCTACCTGGCCACGGTGTTCCCACCGATGCCAGCGTGTTCGCTGAAAACATTGCGTATTTGAGCCGCATGCGCGAGTTGGTGGCAACATCCACGGGACAGAACTTCGTGGAACGCGCCATGGCGACCTTCCCGGACTATGAACTGCGCTCCATGCTCGACATGTCGGCTTATTTCCTGTTCAAGCCCCCGCAATAGGGCAACTGCTTACCTGCTTACCTGCTTACCTGTTTACCTGTTTACCCGATTACCTATCTATAACCCAAGGAGAACACATGGCAACACAACTGACCGAAGCCGCCGTCAAGGAACTGGTGGTGGATTGGTACAAAAAGCTCGATGTCCACGTCCCGATGGTGGACATTCTGCCCTGTTTGGCCAGCGAGGGCGCGGAAATGAAGTTTCCCGAGGTGACCCTGACCACGCTGGCCGGTTTTGAGGGTTGGTACCAGCGCGTGATCCGCATCTTCTTTGATGAAGTGCATACCGTCAAAAAGTCGGACGTCACAATCAAGGGCGATATCGCCGAGGTGGATGTCGTCGTCGAGTGGCAAGCCAGTGTCTGGAATCCGCCCGCAGCCAACAGTGCGCGCATTGTTCTCGACGCGATCCAGTTCTGGAAGGTAAAAATCGACAGCGTCACAGGCAAACCCGTCATTGCCTCCTACGCTGTCAACGACCTCGTGTACCACGAAGGGTCGGCACGTCTGTAAATGCAGATGCCTTTCCCCCACCCATTTCACGTAAATCACGGAAATTTTTTACTATGAAAAATGTACCTGACACCCCTTTGGGCCAGATGTACCGCCAGCATATCCAGTTGATCCTGGATAAAAACATCGAAGCACTGCTGGATCAGTACACGGATGATGCCACGCTGATCAGCAGTTTCATGAAAAAACCCATCATCTACCGTGGCCGCGACCAGTTGCGCGAACACATGCAGGGAATTCTGGGCATCCAGGGATTGGATACGGAAATCATCTTCTGGGCCGAAACCGACGACCCGCAAACCCTGATGATCACCGAGCAGATCAGCATGAAGACTGCCGATGGCGAAGCCAACATGCGTGTTGCCGATAGCTGGGTGCTGCGCGATGGACGCATCGCCATTCATTTTGCCGGTATGGTGCAGCATCCCGATGGCAGTCTGGCCTGACGGCAGGAGTAACACACATGGCACAAGCTGTTTTCAACCACGTTGGTGTAACCTGCAAAGATCCGTTGCGTATTGAGCGCTTTTACACCAAATATTTCGGGTTTACGCGTGCCCGTGTCTACGCTCCGGGACCGGATCAGGTCGTGGTTATCAAATCCGGCCCCCTGGCGTTTGAACTGTTCAAGGCCACAGAGTCCAATCCGCACCAGGACCCGGTGCTCAGTGGCTACGAGTTTCCCGGTTGGCGCCACGTCTGCTTCACGGTGGATGATCTCGACGCCAAACTGGCTGAACTTGGCGATGAAATTCGCATCACCCAGGGACCCGTGGACATGGGCGGCTTCATTCCCGGAATGCGTGTGGTTTGGGCAGCCGATCCCGAAGGCAATATCATTGAATTGAACCAAGGCTACGTGGATGAAGAAAATCCGCCGCCTCTGGCTGCATAAACCTGCCCCCGGAATTTTTGCGTTCCAGTCGGCCATGAACGTTTGCCATAGCGTTCATGGCTTTGCTTTTCCCAGGGCGCGATTCAATGTGAGGTCTGTAGGGGCAGGCTCTTATTACTGCGTTTTTAGTAGCTGTCCCCGCTTATCCCACGGGGCCTGGAGGCTTATTTGATACCTGATTTGAGGCCAAATCGAGGCTAGAAATGTGCCACTCAGGCTTACGGGGAGCAACTGTAATGCGGTTTTGACCTTTTTAATATCACGGGTGATATGAAACTGGCGTGATTTCATGTGATACAACAGACACATCACCTTGAACCGCACCCCTTTTTCTACGATTCCACTCTGAGACAATAAAATTCGGCATTGAATTTGCTTGAAGTCCCAAGCCAGCCCACAAAGGAGTTCCCTCTTGTCCCATAAAAAGTTACCACACGTCAACCCCAACACGCACAAACATTTCAGCCACGCGGTCCATGAGGAAACCGTTGCCATTTATTCCATGGTCCGGTTCATGTGGCCAGCGGTCATCGTGCTGCTGCTTTGCCTGGCAGCACTCATCTACTACGCACGCCCATTGCCGCCATCGGTAGTAAAAATGGCAACCGGACAGCCCTACTCTTCACTGGCCGCCTTGGGACTCCAATATGCCGAACATTTCAAGGAAAACGGCGTACAACTGGAACTGGTCACAACAGCTGGTGCATCAGAAAACTTGGCTTTGCTGAAACAAGGCAAGGTGGATGTCGCCCTCTCCCTGGGTGGCATGTCGGCTGGCAGTGATGCGCCAGATATCCTGTCGCTGGGCAGCGTTGAATACCAGCCATTCTGGTTGTTCTACCGTGGGCCGGAATACGAAGGTGACAACCCTTCCGAGTTTTTTAATGCAAAAACTTTTTCCATCAATATTCCGGGCAGTGGTAGCCGCCACATGGTTGAAAAGATTCTTCCTCTGCATGGAATCAATGTGGAAAAAAATGACCGGCTCCAGCAACTTTCATCCACTGAAAGTGTGGATGCGCTGTTGTCCGGAAAGATCGACGGCGTATTCCTGACTGCCGGAATCGAGTCGAAGACCATTCAAAGAATCCTGAGTGATCCGACTGTTCGAATTTTTGATTTTTCGGTCGCGGATGCCTATGCCAAACGCCTCAAGTTTCTCGAAGTCATCACTCTGCCACACGGGTCGATTGATCTAGTCAAAGCCGTTCCACCAAAGGACATCCACATGGTGGCAACCACCACCACCATATTGACAAACAAAAAACTCCATCCAGCCATTCAGCAACTGTTTCTCAGCACAACCCATAAGATTGATGTCGGCGGCAAGACCTTCTTTGTACGCCCTGGCGGTTTCCCTGTATACACGGCCCGCGAGATCAAGTTAAGCCCCGTGGCCGAACGTTATTACACCAAGGGATTACCCGCTCTGGACGGTTATGTTCCGTTCTGGCTGGCGAGCTTTTTTGACCAGATATGGTTTTATCTGTTTGCCGCCTTTGCCATTGGATACCCATTGGCCAAGGTAGTGCCGAACCAGCGCTCACTGTACGCCAGCCTGTGCATTGCTGACTGCTACGAAGAGCTTACCGAAATTGATCACAAACTCATGCACCATCTGACTGACCATGAACTGAAAGAGGTTTTGGCAGAGTTCGATAAGATGGAAAAGAAAGTCAATCAACTCTGGATTCCAGCCAGTTTACATGCCCAGTTTTACGAGCTGAAAAACTCCGTGGAGATTGTGCGCGCCAGATCCATGCGCGTTCTGAGGGATCGCATGGATCACCCCACCCCCACCCCATCCCATGCATGATTCACCTTCCCCTACGCCACATCGGAGCACACAGTCAGACCATGATGAACCCTACAAGCAAACCGCAGGACCATATACCTCCACCCAAAATCCGGGTGGCGGTGTTTGGCAGTTTTTACCGGGGTTATTATGTTTTAAGTGAGATGCTCTTTGGCGCGGTGGGTTCCATGCTCGAAATAGTCGGGGTCGCTACCGATGATCCACAGCAGGAATTTGTCAGTCCCCAGAAAAGGGTCTGGCAATACCCACATACCGTGGCCGAACGTGATATGGTGAAAAAACTGGCGCAACGCGCGGGCATCGAAACCTACTCTGGTCGCGTCAAAACCGCTGAGTTTTATACATTGATGGAAGAAAAGTGGCGACCGGATATTTGCATTATGGCAACCTTTGGCCAAAGGATTGATGCCAGACTATATGAATACCCTTCGCTGGGCTTTTACAACCTCCACCCCTGTATTGACGACACCTGGCCATCGCGCTATGCCGGCAGCAACCCGTTCCAGGCCTTACTGGATGACAAAAGAGAATATATTGTCATCGCCATGCACCGCGTGGATGACCATTTTGATACGGGGGAATTGATCGCCTACTCAGAGAAAATATTCCTGCCAGACAATGTCAGCGTCGTTGACCTGCACAAGATAACATCGCCAACAGCAGGAAAGCTCGCAGCCCGTGAAATTTCGTCGATTATTGCCCGAAAAACGAGCGGCTTTCAGGATTGAGCGATCAGTTTGATAATATCCACCACCCTAGCGCTGTAACCCCATTCGTTGTCATACCAATAGACCAGACGCAATTGGTGCTTGTTCTTTACAACGGTCCACCGATGGTCGATTATTGCGGAAAACTCATCGCCACTGTAGTCGCCCGATACCTTGGGTTCCGTGCTGTTACTGATGATGCTCCACTTTTGTTCCCGCTCGAACTGCTGGAACATGTCAATCAAACCACTCTGATCGGCGGGACGTTCCAGCGTTACATTGAGCACAGCACTGCCCACGATATTGGTGGGAACACGATAGGAAAATGATTCAATTTTTTCAGACAATCCCGGAAAAACAGCATCTGCTGCGCGCACTGCGGTGGTTGTCTTGGGAATCAGATTATTGACAGCGGAACGGCTCAGGGAAAAGTGCGACTGCTTGTCGTCCCGCGCCCGGCGGGGATTAGGGTTACCATCCATGAGATTCTGGTCACCTAGCCAGGGATGCAGTGTCGTCAGGAAACCAGAATCGATACCATAAGCCCCTTCCAGCAATTTGATCAAAGGCCCCAGTGCAACAGTATCACAGATACTCGAAGATATCAGCCGGTCATGCTGCGGGTTGAACTGCTCCTCATTCACCCCGAATATCACCGTTTTAACCTTCTGGGCAACGGACGCCGTAAAGTTTCGGCGCCTCTCCGGATATGCCGCATGCATGGCATGGGTATAAATATAATGCCCCACCGCATTGGAAGACCCAGCCAGGGCAACACCATTTTCCCTGACGCCACTGGCATCAATCAGCACATCGACATCGTGTTCAGCCCATGGTACATCGAGAATATTGACACAATGGTGCAGGGCAACTTCATGGCCATTCACAAAAATACCCTTGCCACCCACGCTGACAACCCCGGAAAAAGTTCCGCGCATGGAATCGTAACGCAACAGATATGCAATGTTTACCGGATCGGGGTTGATATCGTTGACGGCAACAACATCAAATAATCCATATTGATGAATGATTCTAAAGACCGAGCGGCCAATTCGCCCAAACCCATTGATACCTATTCTGAGTCTTCTCACTATATGCCTTCAAGTTAATGCAATGCAGAATTCCATGGATTAGATTATCTACTGTGGAATTCGAGCTGGCTCAAGGACTGAATCACTGGAAACGTGCACCCATTCAGCGGCCCCGTGTAACCCCAGCCAGCCAGAAAAGAGTCCAGCGGAAGTTTTCTTACCTGCTCAAGGTGCTCCTGATTATCATCGACAAAAATGACACGCTGTTTCTCCGGGTTAATGCCCGTGTCTGAAAACAACTTTTCGAACAGCATCAACTTATCGACCGAAATCTCTCTTGAATAAACCCCGAGCAGTTTGTGGTCATAACCATGAAACGCCGCGAGCCGTTCGACTGAATCCCTGTCTTTGGTTGTGACGATATAAAAGTTTGGAAAATCATCCAGCAATACCAGACTGCTTTGCTGGTACATGCGATGCACATTGGCCCATTGCGTGGGCTCTTGTTTCCTTGCGTTGCGATAGTGAAAAAATTTGTTTGCAAAACCCACCCGCGCCGGAATGGTCAGCGTTTTGAGATCCCCAAACGTACTCCGATTCAACTCCCTGATACCGTTTTCAAAAGCATGGAACAGCAGAAAGTAATCATCAGCAGGTGCAACCAGGTAGCGATGATGACAAAAAAACCGGTAGTTGTCAGCGGGTGCCGCGCCGGGAGTATCAATCGCGTCGCTGTAATACGCGCTGTAAGCGGTCACGAAGCACTCATCCATGCTGTCGCACAGGACACCATCGAAATCCAGACATAAAACAGCCTGCATGCTTTCCTAGAAAAAGTTGTTCGTGGCTCGGGCAAATGCTTCATAAATGGAAGGCGCCGGAATACCACGCTTGGCCATCGCAGCCTGCCGGATACCAATCAGATATTGTTCGGTCGAACGCACGGGAATGTCCTTGGGTGCTTTTCCAGAAAGAATGGCGTAAGCCATTTCGGCTGCAACCTCACCCTGTTCGTAACCCGATGTAGCAATAGAGATGGCACCACCATCTTCGACAATCACCGCAGCAAGCCCCAATACAGGAATTTTGGAATTAGCCTCGGTCCATGTCATGACCTCTTTGGCTTTCACAAACTCTTTACCACCCTTGACTTTGCGTAATTGCCTATAATCACTTACCAGAAGAACATCAGCCGACTCCGGCGCGCGCAACACGGCCTCCTTCCACTCGTCAAATGTCGGGACCGAAACAGGTTTCAACCATTCGGTCTTTTTCCACACATACTCGGGCGGTTCATATGCACTTAAACCGACAATAAATGAATCGGACGCATCGCCAATCAACAGCGCGCGCGGCTTCTGTGCCGGGTCTCCACCGTTGGCAGTCCATAGCATGACAATGGAATCCTCCGTTGCCGCCAACGGCTTTCTTTCAAGAATCCCGGTCACGTTATTCGACACGTCATATTTGTAGTTCGACGGCTTGCCGTTGACGCCACCATAAACCATTTTTATGGTTGGATGGTTGAGGTACTGCATACCCACCAGTTTTTGTGCAATATCGTCCATCATGATCAGCACATCGGGTTGCCAGCGTTCAACCGTGTGATTGGTGATGGTTGCTGCTGTACGCTTGAAATCATCATCACCATGATTTTTCAAATCCATATAGTGCCAGCGCAAACTGATATCCGGATGTTTGTCAAAGACCCGGTTCAAGCCCACATTGATTTCATTGACCCAGCTATAGTCATTTTTATAGCTATGAACAATCATGACACGGGGCTTGTTCTGCTTGTGAATAAACACAAGTGAGCACAACAACGCGACAAACGTCAACTTAACCAATAGTAATACAGTATTTTTGGTCATAGGATATCCAGGTATTTCCAGAATGGCAAAGATGCGTAGATCGCCACGATACGGGCAAGCGTCAACAAAACGTTGTAGCGAATCACCTTGGCCTCTTCGTACAACTCATCCTGCCCCAGATTGGCAAGGTGATTTTTAAGCTGCAGATGATAAGGTGCCTGATACGGGAATATATATGTCTCGCACATGGTCAGCACAACGAACCCGATCAGCCACGGGGAAACACCCGCCTGGCTGGCCAGAGGCAATAGCAGGGTAACCAACAGGATTTCCGCAACAATTTCCGGCAACGCCAGACGCAACACCACGATGAACACACTCAAACCCAGGATAAATAACGGCAACTGGGTTTTCATATAAACCCCGATCCAGCTGAAATAACTGAATACCAGCTTATCCAGACCCGTTAATTTCATCACCGGAACCCATGTGATGATGGACGCAATGAATATGATGACGGTCCAGTCGACACGGGCACCAATATCATCTCGCTTGAGACTCCCTATCAGAAGCAATACCACCATGATGGTCATCGACATCCAGGCGATATCCACCTTGTGGTAAGTAGCAGTCAGAATTCCGGTAATGACCAGTCCGATGGCGATCAAAGCACTGATTTCCAGTCCGGTCATAGGTCCAAGCGTGCGCACCTGGCTGTGGATGATATGCTTATGAATCCCGAAATGTTCCTTGCTTTTGAAAAATACAGCGACAATCAGAAAATACAAGGCAATCAGCACAATTCCGGTAAAAGAGGCCGCAATCAGCCATTGCAGCCACGCAAATGCAAACTGGGTTTGCATATCAAACAAACCAAAGATAATCAGATTCGCGGGTTTTCCGGTCAGGAATATGGAGGCCAGTAAACCAACCCCTGCCATGGCGCTGACGATCAGCTGCGCCACCGCAGGGTCATTTTTCTTACCGCCTGCAGTGCCAATCAGTGTGGACAAAAATGGCAAAACAATGGTGGTGCGTCCCAATTGGGATGGAATAACAGGCGTCAAAATCATCCCATACAACAAGAGACTCACGTTGTACCAGAATGGACTGGCTGGAATGATTTTAAGAATTTGCAGGGATATACGGTATGTCAAGCCGGACATCACCATGAGCGCACCAATGGCAAAAATGCTCATCAGCATGAAAAAGCCACTCGATGCAAATCCAGCAACAGCAACTTCTGGAGGGGCAATATCAAACAATATCGTCGCCAGGATACTGAACAGCGGCGGAATAAAGGCCGGAACCAGGGTAAACACCCACATCGTGACCGCACTGGTGACAATGGCCAGGAAATATACAGCATCCTTCTCCAGGCCACCGGACATACCCATTTTGTACACAAAATAGGGCAGAACAATAGCGCAAATCCAGCCTATCAGCTGCGCAGCAAAACGCTCCTCCCCGGCCCGGGTAACAGAAAGTGGCGAGACCCGCACAGGCTCCCTCTCCCCCGCAGCGGAGTCAGCCGTCGCCGTGGCAGTGCCGGCATAGGAGTCAAACAACAAGGACTTTATGCGCGGATTAATGGCAACCAGTTCCGAAAGCGCATGCACGGGCAGCATGAAAACAGCAGTCGGCAAGGCAGCTACTGCTGTAGACGCATAGGCACGGCCACCAAGTACCAACTCCTCACCGGCAAAACCGGACTCCACCAGGACCGACACATGGTTTTTCTCAACGCGCAATGCGCCACTTTGAAGCAAATAAACATGCGTCCCGGGAGTTTGGGGATCGTATAAAACCTCCCCGGCCTCCAGCATGCAACGTTTCGCATGCACCAACAGGCGCGCCCTGTCTTCAGCCCGTAGCGTGCGGAAAAGAGGCTTGCTGAGTAGAAGATCAATGTCGTTTTGATCAAGCGTTTTCATTATGCTCCCGAGACAAAAACAGGTCGGTCAGATGATATCCAGATATTGCCAAAATGGGATCGAGGCATATATCACGGCAATGCGCAGGACAATCATTATCATGTCGAAGGCAAAGAATCTGGATTCATTCGCCACACCCGTCAAGCCTTGCTGCGCCATGGCACCATCGAGCTGCAAGCGCAATTGATCCTGATAGGAAAACAACGTGGCTTCCACCATGGTCAGTATGATAAAGGCAACCAGCCACGGCGACAGACCCGCATCAATGGCAATCGGCATGGCAACCGTCCCGGTGATAACCGTTGCGGCAGTGATCGGCAAAACCAGCCTGACCAGCATGATAGCGCCACAAAATAAGCCGATAAACCAGTAAAAATGGCTTTTGATTAACACGGCCACACCGGACAAGGATCTGGCAATCACACTATCAAGTCCGATGGCCGAAATAACCGGTGCCCAGGCCAACACCGCACCTATGAATATCAGCAACGGCCAATCAATTTCGTTGCGAAATTCCTTCTGGCCAATGGTTCCGATAAGCAAGAGCACCATGCTGATGGTCATGAACAACCAGGGAATCTCGATTTTGTGGTATTTCAACGATGGCACCAGCGTGAGCAAGGCAATAATCGTGATGAACGTCACAACTTCCAGGCCGCTCATAGGACCGATAATCTTTTTCTGTTCACGCATCATATTGCGTGGAATCAATGCCGGTTCGGCAGAGCGGAAATAGTATTCCGACAAGAAAATAAAACCGCAAAAAAGCAAAGCACCGGGCAAAGAAGCCGCCAGCAACCAAAACAACCACTGGTAGTTATAGCGTGTCTGCTCGTCAAACATGCCATACAGGATCAGGTTGAGCGAGTTTCCGGTCATGAAAACCGGCCCCAGCAAGGTGGCGCCGTACAAAGAACTGGTAATGAACTGGGTCGCCCGCAAGTCGTTCTGCTTTACCTTGATCATGCCCAGAATTTCGATCAGAAACGGCCCCACAATGGACACACGGCCATTGCGGCTAGGCACCACCAGGCTCAACAAGCCACCCAGTAAAAACAAGACAAAACCGTACCAGCGCCGCTGCGCCGGTATCAGCAACAACAGGTTCAACGCCAGGCGATAGGCAAGGCCCGATTTGATCATCAGGGCACTGATGCCAAAAATGCTGATGCACATGAAAAACGTACCGGACGAATACCCGGACAGCGCCACCTTCGGGGGAGCTACATCGAACAAGATAATCAACAGAATGCTGAATAGCGGGGGGACAAATGCCGGCACCAGGTCAAAAACCCACAACAACACCGACACGGCAATGATGCTGGCAAAAAGAACAATCTTGGCATCAAAACCCAGCCGAATACCCGCAAAATACAGCAGCAAGGGAAGCGCACTGACCACAAGCCAGGAAAAAATGCTTGTCCAGGCAACAGCCTTCCCCGCCCCTTCTCCACTCCCGGAAAACGACGTGCTTACATGCGCCTGCGCAGGCTCAAGGCGGCTCTGATACGTTTGAAAGAATTGCTTGAGGATGGTGTTATCGTGTCTGGCCAATCCCTCCAGACAGTTGACCGGAAAGCCGATGAGCGTGGTTTCCAGGGTTGTCGCTGCCGTTTCGGTATAGCCCTTGCAGCCAACCAGTCCGTCAAAACCAATGAATCCGCCCGAACGATTCGCCAGTTTCTGGCCATCGCGTAACAGGGCAACTTCACCCGTTTCGATCCAATAGCTCATACCCGGTTCCTCGCCCTGCTGAAATAGCACCTCGCCCGCAGGAACGCTGCGGCGCACGGCGAAATTCATCAAGCGGGCAACCTCCACTTTCGAACACTTCCGAAAGACCGGGTATTGCAACAACTCCTCGGAAAAAATAGCCTGTTGCATAGCACCAGCCGGGTTGACGCTGTTGGTAATCATATCCACGCAATTTGTGACGCTTGAGATGCCGGTGCCCACGGCCACTGCAACCCCACAGACACTTCAACAGCCCACCCAGGCGGGCTGTCTTCAGATGTGAAATCAGGTATTGTCAGGTATTGGCCAGACGCCACCAGCTTGGGTGGTCACGGCGCAGATCTGCGTGACTTGGCATGGCGTAGAAGGCAAGCTCTTTACCATTACCGACGTAGAAACCTCCCTTGACCATACGGTACGGAAATTCGAGCGAATGGACACGGTGCACCAACTTGCTGGTCTTGTCCGTCGGATGCAAAATGATCAGAGCCTCACGCAAATGATGGATGAAAGAATACGGCAAATCATGGGCCGCTCCGGTTTCCGGGTTGGTCGCCAGTTCGCCAAGTTCCAGTTCGACAAAACACAGTGCCGGGAACTGGATGAATTTCTTTTGTGACACCGACACACTGTTGTTGTAGTGCTCAACCGGCGACATCACGCTCACAATCAGGCTATTCACCGGTGCCAGGTCCTGGTACAAGTGCAGGCAAGGCTTGGTCTCGGGTATCACATCCTTGCGATCAATCCCCAGGGTCTGCCCGTACGCCGTACTCAAATACAGTTTACCAATCACACTCAAGGGAATATTCTCAAGAACGCGATAGACGGAAACATACACCGAATGGTGGGGCGAACCGTCCTCATGGGGCACACACCGCGCGATGGCTTCGTCGAGATTGAATGCCTCCGAACGAAAAGACAAATCAATTTCAAAGAACATCGCCTGGCCTTTGGATTTGAACTGGCTTCCAGTCGCGTAATATTGGCCAAACTTTTCGGGCGGGAGCATTGAAACGATCAAGGCTTCAGGAATCAAGGACAGGTATAAATGGACTGACATGCTGGAAAGCTCTCTTTAGCTAATGGATATAAATATCGTCACGTATCTGCGCTTCAACCGTGACCGCGCGCCGGGGCATTATAGGGTCTGCCACAGGCGCGAAAATTCGTTGATTCATCCCTGCTTCGCCTGCATCTGGTCTTTGAGTTTATGGCTGGCATGAAACGTCACGACACGCCGCGCCTCAATCGGAATGGCTGCGCCCGTGCGCGGATTGCGCCCGGGCCGAGGTGCTTTGGAGCGAATCTGAAAACTGCCAAAGCCAGAAATTTTGACATCACGGCCCACAATCAGATTTGAGGCAATAAGTTCAAAAAATGTGTCAACCACGTCCTTGACATCAGTCTTGCTCAGATTGTCTATTTGCTGAAACACGATAGCCGACAATTGTGCCTTGGTAAGTGCGGCGTTTGGTGCAGTATCAACCATATCACTGTCCATGATTTCTCAACTCCTTTCTTCAGACCCGCTGCCTGGCTCCCAACGACTGGTTTAGCTGAACCACAATGGCCTTGACCGCCGCTTCAATCTGTTCCTCTGTCAACGTGGCATCATCGCTGTTGAGTGTGAGCCGCAGCGCGAAACTACGGTCACTGGTCCCCTCCTGGCCCGGCTTGGGACGGTAAACGTCAAACAACTGCACATCACGCAACACGCCCGCAGTGGGCGCGGCCCAGACAGCCGCCATCAACGCCGCATGCGTTACCTGATCCCCCACCATCACGGCAATGTCACGTTGCACCGCCTGAAAACGTGGCACCGCCTGGAAGCGCGGCACCGCGCGCAACAACACACTGTCCAGGTCCAGCTCAAACAATACCGGCATTTGCACAAGGTCAAACGACTGGCGCCAGCGGGGATGCAGCTCACCCACAAACCCGATAGGTTTGCCGCCCAGCAGGACGTGTGCGCAGCGCCCCGGATGCATGGCGGGATGCTTGCCAGGTATGAATTGCGCCTGCAAAGGTGCTAACAAGGCCTGGACATCACCTTTGACATCAAAGAAGTCAACCGCCTGTTCCTTGCGTCCCCATTGCAAAACATCGACACTGCCGCAGGCCAGGCCCGCAACGCGCATGGGTTGGTGAAAACCCTGAACAGTGGTATCGGTATTCAACACGCTGGTATCACGCAAAAAAACGCGGCCAATTTCAAACAGGCGCACGCGCGGCTGTTTGCGCGCCTGGTTGAATTTCAGGACGTGCACCAACGACGCCAACAGTGACGAGCGCATGACGCCCATCTGGCTGGCAATCGGATTGAGCAGCTTGACCGGATTGGCGTTGCCTGCCAAACCATGCTCCCAGCTTTCCTCAACGAAACTGAAGTTGATGGTTTCCTGGTAACCCAAAGCCGCCAGGGAGCGGCGCACAGCAAAGGGGCTGCGCTCGGTCTCGGAACGAATTTTTGCCGTGGTGGGTGCCTGCGGCGGAGTATGTGGCAGGTTGTTATAACCCACCATACGCGCGACTTCTTCGATCAGGTCTTCTTCAATCTGCAAGTCAAAGCGATACAACGGTGGCACCACCGTCAAGAGCCCTGCGGACTGGTCCACACGCAGCCCCGTGCGTTGCAAGGCATTGGCACACTGCTCCTGGCTCAATGGCATGCCCAGCACCTTGGCAGCGCGCGCCACACGCAAACTGACAGGCGCCGCCACCGGCATGGCGGGTTGCTGGTCATCCACCGGGCCGCAGCTGCTGGTCTCGATGCCGCAGATGTCGAGAATGAGTTGCGTGATGTACTCGATGTGCTGCACCGTCAGATCAGGATCAACGCCACGCTCAAAGCGGTGCCCGGCATCGGTAGAGAAGTTGAAGCGCCGCGAACGCCCGGCAATCGACCGGGGCCACCAGAAAGCAGCTTCCACGTACACATGGCGCGTACTGTCCGACACGGCAGTCGCATCGCCGCCCATGATTCCAGCCAGTGATTCGACCTGGGCAGCATCTGCAATGACACCAACGCTGGCATCCACCGTCACCGTATTGCCATTCAACAGCTTGATGGACTCACCGGGCTGGCCCCAACGCACATCCAGGCCACCCTGAATTTTTTCCAGATCAAAAATATGCGTCGGGCGACCGAATGCAAACATCACATAGTTGGAAATATCGACCAACGCATTCACACTGCGCTGGCCACAGCGCGCCAGGCGCTCGACCATCCACGCAGGCGTGGCTGCCTGGGTGTTGAGGTTGCGCAACACCCGACCCGAAAAACGGCCACATAAATCCGGCGCACTGATACGCACAGGCAGCGTTTCACCGTGCGTCACAGGCACCGGCTTGAAAACAGGTGTCTGCAAGGGCGCCCCGGTCAGGGCCGCAAGCTCGCGCGCCACGCCAAAGACGCTGAGGCAATGCGCCAGATTGGGCGTCAGCTTCAGGGTAAAGAGGGTGTCGTCCAGATTCAGATGCAAACGCAGGTCTTGGCCCACGGGAGCATCGCCGCTTAATTCCAACAAGCCGCCCTGGTCATCCGACAAGCCCAGTTCCCGCGCCGAGCACAACATGCCCTGGCTCTCAACCCCACGCAAGGCTCCGACCTTGATCACAAAGGGCTTGCCCTCTGCACCCGCAGGCAATTGCGCCCCCGGCAAAGCGCAAGGCACGCGTATACCAACACGGGCGTTGGGCGCCCCGCAAACAATGTTCAGCACCTGCGCCTGCCCCACATCCACCTTGCAAACCCGCAGCCGGTCGGCATTCGGGTGCTGCACGGCTTCCCGGATTTCGCCGATGACGACGTGGGAAAAGGGTGGCGCTGCGGGCGTCAGTTCTTCGACCTCCAGACCCGCCATGGTCAGCGTGTCCGCCAGTTGCTGGGTGGATAGGGGGGGATTGCAGAATGTGCGCAACCAGGATTCAGGAAATTGCATAGGTATTCACTGGCTCATTGAAATTGGGCCAAAAAACGAATGTCACCGTCAAAAAACAGCCGCAGATCGTTGACGCCGTAGCGCAGCATGGTCAAGCGGTCCGGCCCCATGCCAAAAGCAAAACCGATAAATTTTTCGGGGTCCAGTCCCATATTGCGCACGACATTGGGGTGCACCTGGCCAGAGCCGGCCACTTCCAGCCAGCGTCCGGCCTGGGGTCCGGTCTGAAACTGGATGTCGATCTCGGCGCTGGGTTCGGTAAACGGAAAATAACTGGGCCGGAAACGCAACACCAGGTCTTCGGACTCAAAAAATTTGCGGCAAAAATCGGTAAAAACGAACTTCAAATCCTTGAAACTGACGTTCTCGCCGATCCACAAGCCCTCACACTGGTGAAACATGGGCGAGTGTGTTGCGTCGCTGTCAACCCGGTAGGTGCGCCCTGGCGCAATCACGCGGATTTCGGGCATGTCCCCGGCAAATAAAGCTGCCGCATCCGCACCGGCGGCGGCGCGATACCGCTTGACGTGTTGCACCGCATAGCGGATTTGCATGGGGCTGGTATGGGTGCGCAGCAGATTCGGCGCCCCCTCCGCCCCGCCTTCGACGTAGAAGGTATCGTGCATGGAGCGCGCCGGATGGTCCTGCGGCGTATTCAAGGCCGTAAAGTTGAACCAGTCAGACTCGATTTCCGGCCCTTGCGCCACGTCAAAGCCCATGGAGCCAAAGATGTTCTCGATGCGCTCCAGCGTGATGGACACCGGATGCAGTCCCCCCATCCCGCGCTGGCGGCCCGGCAGCGTCACGTCCAGTGCCTCGGCCAGAAGCTGGGCCTGCAACTCGGCTTCGGCCAGCGCCTCGCGCCGCTGGGTCAAAGCCGCCTCGATGGCCTGCTTGGCCAGATTGATGGCCGCTCCCCGTGATTTTTTTTCTTCCACCGTCAGTGCGGACATGCCCTTCATCAACTCGGTGATGCGTCCGGACTTGCCCAGATACAGCGCCTTGGCATTTTCCAGCTCCGCAGGCGTGCTTGCCTGCACAAAGGCCACTTTGGCATTTTCGACGATGGCTTGCAAATCGTTCATCAAAAACTAACTCCGGTATCCATGAAAAAAGGGCTAGTGCGTTTCATGCGCTAGCCCTTGATCTACGTGCGGGAACAGCTCTTAAAAGAGAAGCACCACACAGCGGGGATCAGAGGGGATCAGCCAGCAAGCCGGGCCTTGATCTGCTGCACGATGCCAGCAAAGGCTGCCATGTCGTGAACGGCGATGTCGGACAGCACCTTGCGGTCAATCTCGATATTGGCCTTCTTCAAGCCATTGGCGAACTGGCTGTAGGTCATGCCGCACTGGCGCGCAGCGGCGTTGATACGCGCAATCCACAGTTGGCGAAAGACGCGCTTTTTGGTACGGCGGTCCCGGTAGGCGTATTGCCCGGCCTTCATGACCGCTTCTTTGGCGATCCTGAAAACGTTACCACGGCGACCACGAAAACCCTTCGCAAGGGCCAGAACTTTTTTATGGCGGGCATGTGCCGTTACACCACGTTTGACACGAGACATTGTGTTTCTCCTTGTTCGCCGTTAATCAAATACCATAGCCGGGAAGCATCTGCGCCATGCGACCCATATCGGTTGCATGAACCCCAGTAATTCCGCGCAAATGGCGTTTATTTTTGGTGGTCTTCTTGGTCAGAATGTGACGCTTGAAGGCTTGGCCGCGCTTGACGGTACCACCCGGACGAACGCGAAAGCGTTTCTTCGCCGCGCTCTTGGTCTTCATTTTGGGCATTGGTATGCTCCTTTTCAATTGTGCTCGTGAGGCGTCTGAAAACGATTTTCAGCCTTGTTGGCCCCGAGCCACTTGTCTTGCCGTTTATTGGCAAGCAATCATGTAGCGGTCGTTACAACCGATTCCGCACCCGCTGTCTTGGCTCCCGGTTTTTTCTTGCTGGGGGCGATCATCATGATCATCTGCCGCCCTTCGAGCTTGGGAAACTGTTCCACCACGATCAGATCGGTCAAATCCGCACGAATGCGATTGAGCAAAGCCATACCGATCTCCTGGTGCGTGATTTCACGTCCACGAAAACGCAAAGTGATCTTGCACTTGTCACCGTCCGCCAGAAAGCGCTTGATATTGCGCATCTTGATGTTGTAGTCTCCATCATCGGTGCCTGGACGGAACTTGATTTCCTTGATTTCAATGACCGTTTGCTTGGCTTTCGCTTCCGCAGCCTTCTTTTGCTCCTGGTACTTGAACTTGCCATAGTCCATCAAACGGCACACGGGCGGTGTGGCGGTGGCGGAAATTTCAACCAGATCAACATCCAGCTCACCTGCCATGCGCAACGCTTCCGACAAGCTGACGATGCCCAAGGGTTCATTTTCCTGGCCTGTAAGACGAACTTCCGGGGCCATGATTTCCCGGTTCAGACGGTGTTTGCGTTCTTCACGGTGACGACGGTCACGAAATTCAGTAGCGATGGCTCAATCCTTTACACAAAATAACTATAAAAACTATAGCTGTTGCCGCAGTATCCACGCGCGCAGACAAAACAATTCCTCAAGCCAGCGATCTGTTGACAACATCGCTGCCGATTTTTTGTACGAAAGCATCAAGGGACATTGTTCCGAGGTCTTGACCGCCCCGGGCGCGCACTGCGACGGCCTGGGCCGCCATTTCCTTGTCGCCCACGACCAGCAGATACGGCAGCTTTTGCATCGAATGCTCGCGTATTTTAAGGGTGATTTTTTCGTTCCGCAGATCCAGGTTGACCCTAAACCCTTGATTTTTCAGCATTTTAGCCACAGATTTGGCGTATTCCGCCTGCGCATCGGTGATATTGAGCACCGAAACCTGCACAGGAGCCAGCCAGACTGGCAAGGCGCCAGCGCTTTCCTCGATCAAAATACCGATGAAACGCTCCAGACTGCCCACAATCGCACGGTGCAGCATCACCGGACGGTGGCGCGCACCGTCTTCGCCCACGTACTCGGCATCCAGCCGTTCGGGCATGGAAAAATCCACCTGGATGGTGCCGCACTGCCAATGCCTGCCAATAGCATCTTTCAGGGTGTACTCGATTTTGGGACCGTAAAAAGCGCCCTCTCCTGGGGAGATTTCAAAGTCGCAACCCGAGGCTTTCAAACTCTCCACCAACGCAGCCTCGGCCCGGTCCCAGCTCTCGTCTGTGCCGATGCGCTTTTCTGGCCGGGTCGCAATCTTGTAGATGATGTTCTTGAAGCCAAAGTCCGCGTACACCTTTTGCAGCAGCGCGGTGTAGTCCACACACTCGGACAATATCTGCTCTTCGGTACAGAAAATATGGCCATCGTCCTGGGTAAAGCCACGCACGCGCATGATGCCGTGCAAACCACCCGAGGGTTCGTTGCGGTGGCAGTTGCCAAACTCACCGTAGCGCAAAGGCAAATTCCGGTAGCTCTTGATGCCCTGTTTGAAGATCAGGATATGCCCTGGGCAGTTCATCGGCTTCAGGGCGTATTCGCGTTTTTCCGATTCGGTGACAAACATGTTTTCACGGTACTTGTCCCAATGCCCGGTTTTTTCCCACAAACCCTTGTCGATGATCTGCGGCCCCTTGACCTCCAGGTAGCCGTTGTCCCGGTACACCTGGCGCATGTATTGCTCCACGCATTGCCACAGGGTCCAGCCCTTGGGGTGCCAGAACACCAGACCGGGGGCATGGTCGTCAATATGAAACAGATCGAGTTCGCGGCCCAGCTTGCGGTGGTCGCGTTTTTCCGCTTCTTCCAGCATGGTCAGGTGCTGCTGCAAGTCCTCCTTGCTGGCCCAGGCCGTACCATAGATACGTTGCAGCATCTCATTGCGGTGGTCGCCACGCCAATACGCACCGGCGACTTTCATCAGCTTGAAATGCCTGAGTTTGCCGGTACTGGGCACGTGTGGCCCCCGGCACAGGTCTTCAAACTTGCCTTCGCGGTACAGCGATACATCCTGATCGGCAGGAATACCGGCGATGATCTCCGCCTTGTAATGCTCACCCAATCCCTTGAAATACGCCACCGCCTCGTCGCGCGGCAACACCCGCCGCACGATTGGCTCATCCAGTGCCGCCAGTGCCGCCATCTTCTTTTCGATGGCCGTCAAATCTTCCGGCGTAAAGGGGCGTTTGAACGAAAAATCATAGTAAAACCCATGCTCGACCACCGGACCGATGGTGACTTGCGCCTCGGGGAACAACTCCTTGACCGCATAGGCCAGCAAGTGTGCCGTGGAGTGGCGAATCACTTCCAGCCCATCCGCATCCTTGGCGGTGATAATCGCCAGATCGCAGTTGGTGTCAATGGTGAAACTGGTATCCACGACCTTGCCATTCACCCTGCCCGCCAATGCCGCCTTGGCCAGACCTGCGCCAATTGACGCGGCCACATCTGCCACCGTCACAGGCGCAGGGTATTCACGTTGCGAACCATCAGGAAGCGTAATTTGAATCATGGAAAAAACACCAAAGGGACACCAGAATGAAAAAGCGCGGACTTCATAGCCGCGCTCTTGAATGGAAAGCCGACAGCGCAGGATTCTACGCTGTACGACCTTACCTTACTCTCAGTGGAATTGCTCTTCTTCGGTCGAGCCAGTCAAGGCTTTCACGCTGGAAGAACCACCCTGAATCACCGTGGTCACGTCGTCGAAGTAGCCGACGCCAACTTCCTGCTGGTGCGACACAAAGGTGTAACCCTTGTCGCGGGCAGCGAATTCGGGCTCCTGCACCATTTCGGTGTAGTGCTTCATGCCTTCGCCGCGTGCATACGCATGGGCAAACTGGAAGGTGTTGAACCAGTTGATATGGATACCCGCCAGGGTGATGAACTGGTACTTGTAGCCCAGCGCCGACAGGTCGTCCTGGAACGTGGCGATCTGCTTGTCGTTGAGGTTTTTCTTCCAGTTGAAAGACGGCGAGCAGTTGTAGGACAACAGTTTGCCGGGGCAGGCCGCCAGCACGGCTTGTGCGAATTCACGGGCAAAGCCAATATCCGGCACGCCGGTCTCGCACCACACCAGATCGGCGTAGGGCGCATACGCCACGCCACGGCTGATGGCTTGCTCCAGGCCGTTCTTGACGCGGTAGAAACCTTCTTGCGTGCGCTCGCCCAGCAGGAAGGGCTTGTCGTTGGCATCGTGGTCGGAAGTCAGCAGATTGGCCGCTTCGGCATCGGTACGCGCCAGCACAATGGTGGAAACACCCATCACGTCGGCAGCAAAGCGTGCGGAGATCAGTTTTTCGATAGCCTCTTGCGTCGGCACCAGCACCTTGCCGCCCATGTGGCCGCATTTCTTCACCGCAGCCAGCTGGTCTTCAAAGTGCACACCGGCAGCACCGGCAGCGATCATGTTCTTCATCAACTCGAACGCATTGAGCACGCCGCCAAAACCGGCTTCCGCATCGGCGACGATGGGCAGGAAGTAATCAATGTAGTCTTTGTCACCAGGGCCGATGCCGCGCGACCACTGGATTTCATCGGCACGCTTGAAGGTGTTGTTGATGCGCCGCACCATGGTCGGCACAGAGTCGTAGGCGTACAACGACTGGTCCGGGTACATGGTTTCGGACGTATTGCCATCCGCCGCCACCTGCCAGCCCGACAGATACACGGCTTCCAGGCCCGCCTTGGCCTGCTGCATGGCCTGGCCGGCGGTGATCGCACCAAAGGCGTTGACATAGCCCTTCTTGGCGCCACCGTTGACTTTTTCCCACAACGTTTCAGCTCCGCGCTTGGCCAGCGTGTACTCGATGGGCATGCTGCCGCGCAAACGCACGACATCGGCAGCCGAATAGCCGCGTTTGACGCCCTTCCAGCGTGGGTTGGTGGCCCAGTCTTTTTCGAGGGCGGCGATTTGTTGTTCACGGGTTTGGGTCGTCATAAGGGGAACTCCGTAATAGAAAAGTTGGCAATACCTGCAAAACACTTGCAAATTCGACCGTTCCCGGTCGAGGGCGCCATTCTAGTCTTGTATAAGACCCATATTCAATCTTATGTCTTATATAAGACATAATTTTTTTACCCCTGGTCTGCGGTCTAAAATGGCTCGCAGTTTTTCATCGTCCCTGCCAGGAATCCACGCCCCATGCCACGCCCACGCCAACTCTTTGTCACCACCGCCTTGCCCTACGCCAATGGGAATTTTCACATCGGCCACATCATGGAGTACATCCAGGCCGACATCTGGGTACGGTTTCAGCGCATGCATGGCAGCCAGGTGCATTTTGTCTGCGCCGACGATGCGCATGGCGCGCCCATCATGATCGCAGCCCAGAAGGCCGGCAAAACTCCGCAGCAGTTCGTCGCCGACATTGCCGCCGGGCGCAAGCCGTACCTGGACGGTTTCCTCATCAGCTTTGACAACTGGCACTCGACCGATGGAGCGGAAAACCACCAACTGGCGCAAGACATCTACCGCAGCCTGAAAAAAGAGGGACTCATCAAGAACCGGGTGATCGCGCAGTTCTTTGACCCCGAGAAGAACATGTTTTTGCCCGACCGATTCATCAAGGGCGAATGCCCCAAGTGTGGAGCCAAGGACCAGTACGGCGACAACTGCGAAAACTGCGGCGCGGTCTACGCCCCCACCGAATTGAAAAACCCCTACTCGGCCTTGAGCGGCGCAACACCCGTGCTGCGCGACTCGGAACACCATTTCTTTGCCCTGTCCGACCCGCGCTGCGTCGAATTTCTCGACGCCTGGACCAGCGAGTATGGCCATCTGCAAAGCGAGGTCTACAACAAGATCAAGGAATGGCTCAACCCCGATGCGTCCGGCCAGCGTGAACTTGGCGACTGGGACATCAGCCGCGACGCGCCCTACTTCGGCATCGAGATTCCCGACGCGCCAGGCAAGTATTTTTACGTCTGGCTGGATGCGCCCATTGGTTACCTGGCCTCCTTGCAAAACCGCTTTGCCAAGCTCGCAGGCGACGCACGCCAGGGTGAGGCCGACTTCAAGGCCTTTCTGGCCGACCCGGCGACC
Source organism: Rhodoferax sp. (assembly GCA_041910275.1). Lineage (GTDB taxonomy): Bacteria > Pseudomonadota > Gammaproteobacteria > Burkholderiales > Burkholderiaceae_C > Allorhodoferax. Next base: position 7,865 of record JAYRRD010000163.1, on the reverse strand, counting down.
GAGCAGTACCACTTTATTGGCAAGGACATCATCACCTTCCACACCCTGTTCTGGCCCGCGATGCTGCACTTCAGTGGCCGCAAGACGCCCAACGCCATTTTTGTGCATGGCTTTCTGACGGTCAATGCCGAAAAAATGAGCAAAAGCCGGGGCACGGGGCTGGACCCGCTCAAATACCTGGGCCTGGGCATGAACCCGGAGTGGCTGCGCTACTACCTGGCCACCAAGCTCACGCCGCGCAACGAAGACATCGAATTCAACCCCGAGGACTTCATGGCGCGCGTCAATGCCGATCTGGTGGGCAAGTACATCAACATTGCCTCGCGCGCCGCCGGTTTCATCAGCAAGCGTTTTTCCGGCCAGCTCGGCGCCATCTCACCCGACGGCAGCGGTTTGCTCGACACGCTGCGCGAGGGCCAGGAGCCGATTGCCCAGATGTACGAAGCGCGCGAGTTTGCCAAGGCGCTGCGCGAAACCATGCTGCTGGCCGACAAGGTGAACGTCTACGTCGATGCCAACAAACCCTGGGAACTGGCCAAGAAGCCTGGCATGGATGCGCGTTTGCACGATGTCTGCACCGTCTGCATCGAAGCCTTCCGCCTGCTGACCATCTACCTCAAGCCGGTCCTGCCCGCCCTGGCGCTCAAGGTCGAAGCCTTTCTGAATAGCCCCCCCCTGACTTTTGCCCTGGCCGACGCCGCACTGCCCGCAGGACACGCCATTGGCGAGTACAAACACCTGATCTCCCGCGTGGACGCAGGGCAGCTTGAAGCACTGTTTGCGGCTACAGACCCCGTGGATCAAGCGAGTACAGGTATTAAAGATATAGCAGCAACCGCTGCCGGAACTGCCCCCACGCCCGGTGGCGAAGCGCTGGCGCCGACCATCGGTATCGACGACTTTGCCAAGATCGACCTGCGCATTGCCAAAATCGTGCAATGCGAAGCCGTTTCAGGATCGACCAAACTCCTGCGCCTGACGCTGGACGTGGGCGAAACCGACGACGCAGGCCAACCCAGACTGCGCAATGTCTTCAGCGGCATCGCCAGCGCCTACCAACCCGAACAACTCGTGGGCCAGCTCACGGTGCTGGTGGCCAACCTGGCGCCACGCAAGATGAAATTTGGCATCAGCGAAGGCATGGTGCTGGCCGCCAGCCACGCAGACGAAGCCAAGCACCCCGGCATCTATATCCTGTACCCCTGGCCTGGTGCGGTGCCTGGCATGCGCATCCACTAGGTGTTGCGCATCCGCAAAATTGGCATAATCTGCCAATTCCGCAATTCTGCCGATAGCAGACCGATACCTTTTGAAGGGAGTACGCCGTGCCTACCCGCAATGTTGTGCTAACAAATCACCAAAGCCAGTTGGTCGACCATCTGGTCAGTACTGGCCGCTATCAGAATGCCAGCGAGGTTTTGCGTGAAGGGCTGCGGTTGGTAGAGCGCCGCGATCTGGACGATGCCGCACGTCTGGAGGCGCTACGCCAAGCAGCAAATGTGGGTATTGCAGACATTGAGGCGGGAGCGTTTGACAGCTTTGACTCTCCACAAGCGTTGAGGGCACATTTTGCAGCGCTTGCGGCTGACGTTTTGGGAACATCGTGGAACAAGACCGCTGGCTAGTCCGAACCACGGCCACAGCCAAGACAGATTTTTCGAAAATTCTGCGTTGGACATCCGATCAATTTGGCGCTGCCCAGGCACAGGTGTATGTGGAAACACTAACCCAGGCGCTGGAAGACTTGTGTGCTGGTCCCGGCATTGCAGGCAGCAAAGCGCGCAGTGACATCGCCCCCGATCTGTACACGCTCCATGCCGGGCGCAAGGGACGCAAAAGCCGGCATTTTTTACTGTTCCGGGTGCGCCATCTGGAGCACCAGAAAGTCATTGAGGTTATTCGCATCTTGCACGACAGCATGGACCTGACGCGCCACCTGCCACCCGGCTAAATACAGCACACTTCCATAACACTCACGCCGTCCAGCGCGGCTCCTGCTCCCAGGCACGCGCCCAGTCGGGCAAGGCGCTGGCGGGCATGGGACGCGATACGCCGTAGCCCTGCGCCAGTTCGCAGCCGATGGACAGCAGTTTCTGGCCGTGCAGGGCCGTTTCCACGCCTTCGGCAATCACCGTGCGGTGGAACGCCGTCGCCAGACCGATGACCCCCTGAACGATGGCCAGATCGTCAAAGTCCGTCAACATGTCGCGCACAAAACTCTGGTCGATCTTGAGTGTGTCGGCAGGCAGGCTGCGCAGATAGGTCAGCGAGGAATACCCCGTACCAAAATCGTCGAGTGCAAACAAGACGCCCATGTCGCGGCAGGCGTGCATGGTCTGAAACACCTTGCTCATGTCTTCCATGGCGCTGCTCTCCAGCACCTCCAGCTCCAGCGTGTAGGGTGGTATCTGCGGGTAAGCCGCCAGCAGATCACGCAGGCGTTGCACAAACTCATCTTGTTGCAACTGAAGTGCCCCCACATTGACACTGACCGGGATCATGAATCCGCCCGCGCGCCAGGCCTCCATCTGGGCCAAGGCCGTCGTTATCACCCACTCGCCGACGGCCACGCTCAAGGGATCGTCTTCCAGGTAGGGCAAGAAAGCACCGGGGGGCAACAGACCGCGCTGGGGATGCTGCCAGCGGATCAGGGCTTCGGCCCCCGTCACCTTGCCGCTGCGCATATTGACCTTGGGCTGGTAGTACAGCACAAACTCCCCCTGATCGAGCGCCTTTTGCATGGCATCCAGATTGCGGCGCTGGATCACGATGGCATCGGCATGCACCACATCAAACAGGTGGTAGCGGTTCTTGCCCGCCTGCTTGGCCTGGTACATGGCCTGATCGGCGTGGCGCAGGAGCAAGTCGGCATCCACGCCATCCTTGGGATACAGGGTGACGCCGATGCTGGCCGACACTTGCAACACCACGTCATCAATTTTGAGCATATCCGAAGCCGCGTGCAGCAAACGGTCGAGAAACGGCTCGCAGTCCTGCGGATCATCCAGGTCCACCAGGACTGCGACAAATTCGTCGCCGCCAATGCGCGCCAGGGTATCGCCCGCGCGCAAGGCGGTCTTCATACGTTGGGAAAGCACCATCAATAACTGGTCGCCTATGGTCTGGCCGTAACGGTCATTCACATCCTTGAAACCGTCAATATCCAGGCAAGCCACCGCCAGCGACTGCCCCCGGCGCTGGCTTTGTGCCATGGCCTGGCGCATCCGGTCGGCCAGCAACACACGATTGGGCAAGTTGGTCAATACATCGAAATGGGCCAGATGTTCGAGTTTTTGTTCGTTCGCCTTGAATGCCGTCATGTCGGTCAGCAAGGATACATACTGCAAAACCCCGCCCTGGGGATCACGCACGGTGCTGATGGTTTGCAATCCCGCAAACAGCGCACCGTCCTTGCGGCGATTCCAGACCTCCCCACTCCAATATCCTTGTTCGGCCAGACCCTTGTGCATCCCGGCATAAAAACTGCCGGAGTGGCGGCCCGATTTGAGTATGCGCGGATTTTTGCCCAGCACTTCAATGGCTTCATAGCCGGTAATGCGCGTGAATGCCTGGTTGACCTTGACGATGGTGCCGTCGGGATCGGTAATCATGATGGCCTCACGGGCGTTGGTGAAGACGCTGGCAGCCAGCTGGGTTTCCCGCTCGGCGGCTTTGCGGGCGCTGACATCCCGGAACCCGACCCGCACAGCATGCGCACCCTCGTACATGATGGGCGTGCTTTGCACCTCCACATCAATGACTGCGCCATCCATGCGAATAAATTTCTCCTCCAGCAAAGGCGAGGACACGCCCAGCGCCACCCCCCGCTGAACCCGCTCCAGCACGATGGCACGGTAATCGGGATGTACCACATCCAGAATCTGTCGTCCCACCAGCTCACTGGCAAAAGTTGCCCCCAGCAACTCGACCGCCGCCGGGTTCACGTAGACAATTTTCCCGCCACGGTGCACGCCAATCCCAATCGGTGAGGAATCAATCAGACTCTGGTAGCGGTTCTGGCTTTCCTGCAAGTCCAGCAAGGCCTGGTGGTGTTCCTGCTGTGCGCTCACGCTGGCATCCAGCATGCGGTTGAACTGGCGCGCCACGCTCTTGATCTCCGGTGGCCCGCCAGGCCGCACCCGCGCGCTTGCATCCCCTGCACCCACCTTCTCGGCGGCCCTGGTCAGGGCATGCACGGGTCGGATGATGGATGCGCCCAGCCACCATGCAAAACCAAGGGCCAAAGCGACCAATGCCACGCTCAAAAACAAGCCTTGTCTGCTGATCTGCTGCCCACCAACCATTGCATAGATGAAAACCGCACCCAGGGGTAGCAAACACACCAGAACCAGCAGCAGCAAGCGCGCGCGGATGGAGAGGTTCAGGATGGCTGGTTTCATGGCCCGCTAGTGTACCCAGACGCATGCACCCCATCGGCACGGAGTTCAACAAGGCCAGCCGCAATGCCGTCGGTCTTGAAGTCGAAATACTCTCTTTTTGAGAGCTGTACCCGCACGTACCATAAGCCCTGTAGCGCATATACACCTGCAACCACGCCTTGCGACGCTCCCACAGGGGCTTGCCACGCTACTGCCTGCGGCCCGATTTGGCAACCCGATGCCGTTCTGGATGATCAAAAACGGGCTGCAAGACCCATGGGACAAGCGGGAGCAGCTCTTTATTCGATAGCACCTCACCATTCCCCTCACATGGAGATTGGGCTGCGGCCACACCGTGCCCTTGTGGAACTCCCACTGCTGCACGTGCGCCCTACAATCATTTGCATGATGCCCACGCCCGCCTCTCCTGCCCTGCCACGCAAAAAACTGCCGATTGGCATTCAAACGCTACGCGAAATCCGCGAGGACGACCACTACTACGTGGACAAGACCGGCATCGCCGTTGATCTGGTCGAAACCGGCAAATATTACTTTCTCTCCCGCCCACGCCGCTTTGGCAAAAGCCTGTTCGTGGACACGCTCAAAGAGCTGTTTGAAGGCAACCGGGCGCTGTTTGCAGGACTGGCAGCGGATGACCGCTGGGATTGGGGCAAGAAATATCCGGTCATCCGTATCAGCTTTGGCGCGGGGGTGGTGGATTCCAAAGCCAAACTCCAAGACAGCATAGACGGCCAGTTGCTGGCACACGAATTGGTCTGGGAGCTACAACAGCAACACCTGTCGATCAACCGGCGTTTGATCAACCTGATTGCACACGCACATGCCCGCAGCGGCCAGCGCGTGGTGGTGCTGGTGGATGAATACGACAAACCAATTCTGGATTGCATCACCGACACGCCCCTGGCCCTGCAGGTGCGCGAAGCGCTCAAGGATATCTACAGCATCATCAAGGACAGCGACGCGCATATCCGCTTTGCGTTTTTGACGGGTGTATCCAAATTCACCAAAGTCAGCCTGTTTTCCGGGCTGAACAACCTGACCGACATCACGCTCCATACACGCTACAGCACGATTTGCGGCTATACCGACGCCGACGTGGACACGGTGTTTGCACCCGAATTGCCGGGACTGGATCGTGAAGAGATTCGCCAGTGGTACAACGGCTACAACTGGCTGGGCAAAAGCGTCTATAACCCGTTTGATCTGTTGCTACTGTTTGACAGCCGAGAGTTCCGCTCCTACTGGTTCGAGACCGGAACACCTACGTTTTTGGTCAAGCTGCTTACCGAGCGCCGCTGCTTCACACCCGATCTGACGCAGCTTAAAGCCTCTGAGTCGCTGCTGTCGGCCTTTGACGTGGAGGCCATCACCACCGAGGCGCTGCTGTTTCAGACCGGCTACCTGACGCTGGCCGGTCAGCGCCGTGTGGGCGCGCGCGTACAGTATGCACTGGGCTACCCGAATCTGGAAGTGCGCAGCGGCTTGCACGATGCGCTGCTCAAGGGTCTCATGGGCGACGCCGCACAGGCCGAACAGGCGCAAAGCCGCTTGTTTGATGTTTTAAGCGCGGGCGATCTGCCGGGCTTGCGTGTGCATTGCCACAGCCTTTTGGCCAGCATTCCCTACCAGTGGCACACGAACTCTCCCGTTGCGCAGTACGAGGGCTACTACGCCAGCGTGTTCTACAGCCATTTTGCTGCTTTGGGCCTGGACATCGTGCTCGAAGACGCGACCAACCAGGGCCGCATTGACATGACCGTACTCTTGAACGCCCAGGTCTTCATCTTTGAATTCAAGGTGGTGGAGCAATCACCCGAGGGCAAAGCCTTGCAGCAGATCAAGGACAGGGGCTATGCCGACAAGTACCGTGCCAGGGCTGAACCGATCCATCTGATCGGCATCGAGTTCAGCAAGACCAACCGCAACGTGGTCGGGTTTGAAGTCGAGACACTCTCTTTTTGAGAGCTACTCCCGCACATTCCATAAGCCATGCAATGCATATTACCCTATGGGAGCGATGTTCCCACATGGGAGAGTGCGATTCAGTCACATTGAATCACGCAAGTGTCATATCACCCGTGATATTAAACATACCAAAGCCGCACTACAGGTGCCCCCACAGGCCTCCGTGGCACGTTTTTAGCCTCAAATCAGGCATCAAATCAGCCTCTAGCTCGCGAGGGAAAAGCGGGGACAGCTACTGAAAACGTAGTAACAAGAACCAATGCATCACATCACAGTGCATCGCACCCCGCAGGGGATACTCAAGGCACCACAAAGTTCAGATTTCCTGATCCCGAGCTCTTTATTTGACCTGGAATAGGAACTATAAAAAGCACCTTTACGGTAAGATTTCTGGTCTAGCAGGCAGACGTTTTACCGCACAGAAGGGCTTACACATGCACAAACAAAAACTCAAGGAAGGCTTTCCTGATGGTGCAGTGGATGTCGGCCCTTATCTCAAGATTCTGACGCTGCATGGCAAAGTAACCTACTTCGTTGGCGGCGACAACTACATCGACCACTTGGTCGGCGACAAGCGCAGTGAGCGTGCCGCCTGGTGTGTTCTGATGGCCAACATGGGCAATAAGCGAATGATGCAAGCGCCGCCGGGCTTTCATCGCTGCGCGACCGAGCCACCCTACAATCATTTGCATGATGCCCACGCCCGCCTCCCCTGCCCTGCCACGCAAAAAGTTGCCGATTGGCATTCAAACTCTGCGCGAAATCCGCGAGGACGACCACTACTACGTGGATAAGACCGGCATTGCCGTCGATCTGGTCGAAACTGGAAAATACTACTTTCTCTCGCGCCCCCGGCGTTTTGGCAAAAGCCTGTTTCTGGATACGCTCAAGGAATTGTTTGAAGGCAACCGGGCGCTGTTTGCCGGGCTGGCTGCCGAGACACGCTGGGATTGGGATAAAAAGTATCCGGTGATTCGTATCAGCTTTGGTGCCGGTGTGGTGGATTCCAAAGCCAAACTCCAGGACAGCATAGACGGCCAACTGCTTGCACACGAGTTGGTCTGGGAGTTGCAACAACAGCATCTGTCGATCAACCGGCGTTTTATCAACCTGATTGCCCACGCACATGCCCGCAGTGGCCAGCGCGTCGTGGTGCTGGTGGACGAATACGACAAGCCGATTCTGGACTGCATCACCGATACGCCCCTGGCCCTACAGGTGCGTGAAACGCTCAAAGACCTCTACAGCGTCATCAAGGACAGCGACGCGCATGTGCGCTTTGCGTTTTTGACGGGAGTCTCCAAATTCAGCAAGGTCAGCCTGTTTTCGGGTCTGAATAATCTGACCGACATCACGCTCCATACACGCTACAGCACGATTTGCGGTTAGGCCATTTCCGCAAAATCTCATCCCATATACCGTGGACGAATGAGGATGTCCCATTTGGGCAATAGAGGATTACGCACCAGACGTTCTTCCACGGCCTGCATGGCCTTCTTG
>JAYRRD010000162.1:0-30000 GCA_041910275.1 Rhodoferax sp. | reverse complement strand
CCGCCGGAAAATTGCTCGGCCAGATCGGCGGCGGTGTCGAGCTGGTCTGCGTCGGCGTCTCCGGGTGCCTGGCCGGGTCGTTTGTAGGACAGCGTGACAGCGCGCAGCGTCGGGTCCTTGTGCGCGGCCACATTCTGCTTGAGCCAGCGCTGGTAATGCATCAGGCGTTCCGGTGGAATTGCTGCGGATTGCGTAGCTGTTCCCGCACGTCCATCAAGGCTTGGAGGCGAAAAGCACGCTGAAACACGCTCCAACTCGGCCTGGGTGATGGTGTGCGGCGCGCCATCCGTCTCGACGATCTGGCGGTATTCGGCTTCCACGGCGTCGATGTAGCGCTGGCCTTCAGCCTTGACCAGAATCTTCAGGCGCGCTTTCCAGACGTTGTCGCGGCGGCCATAGGCGTTGTAGACGCGCAAAATCGCTTCCAGGTAGTTGAGCATCTGGTCCCAGGGCAGAAATTCGCGCAGCACTGTGGCAATCGTTGGCGTGCGCCCCATGCCGCCACCGGCGGACACGCGCAAACCGAGTTCACCGGCTGCATTGCGCACCAGATGAAATCCGGCGTCGTACCAGTGCAGCGCAGCGCGGTCCTGCGCGCCGCCGGTGACGGAAATCTTGAATTTGCGCGGCAAAAAGGCGAATTCGGGGTGCAGCGTGCCCCACTGGCGTAGCAACTCGCAAAACGGACGCGGGTCGGCCACTTCGTCCGGGGCAATGCCGGCCAACTCGTCGGTATTGATGTTGCGCACGCAGTTGCCGCTGGTCTGGATGCCATGCATGTTGACGCTGGCCAGCAGTTCCATCACATCGGCGCTTTTGACCAGGGGAATCCAGTTGAACTGCACGTTCTGGCGCGTGGTGAAGTGCCCGTAGCCCACGGGCAGATGCGTCGTGCCCCAGGTGGCCTGGGTGCCGATGGCTTTGTCGAACACTTCCTTGCTGGGTTGGTCGAAGGTGCGCGCAATGCGTGCGAGCACGCGCAGCTGGATACTGGAGATTTCCCCATAGGGCACGGCCACGCGCAACATGGGTGCGTAGCGCTGGATGTACCAGCCGTTTTGCAGCCGCAGAGGACGAAACTCGTCGTCGCCGAGCTCGCCCCGCAGGTTGCGTTCCAGCTGGTCGCGGTACTGTGCGGCGCGGGTGCGGATAAATTGACGGTCAAATTCGGTGTATTGGTACATAAGGGTACGAACGGTACTTAAAACATTGCGCCCCCAGCTGGGCGCAGGAAAAATCACATGGGAAGTACAGCGCCAAAGGGCGCGCGCCTAAAAGTTTGCGGCGGCGATTATCACAGGGCAATCAATTTGACGCCGGCGTAGGCCAATAGCACCGAGAGCAGCGAGCGGATGATGCGCTCGGGCGTCTTGAGCATCAGATGCGAGCCGACCCAGATGCCGGGCAAGGAGCCCGCCAGCAGGCAGATGAGCATGTGCCAATCGACCGAACCCAGCGAGGCGTGGCCAAAGCCCGCCACCAGCGTCAGCGGAACGGCATAGGCAATGTCAGCGGCAACGATGCGCGACAGCGGTAGTTTGGGGTAGAGAATCATCAAAACGGTTACGCCGATGGCACCGGCACCCACCGATGTCAAGGTCACCAGCGTACCAATCACCGCACCAAACAGCAGCGGCAGACTCCAGTGGCGCGGACGCGCTGCGGTGACTTCCTCGCCTTGCGGCACGGTTGTGGGGGTGACCTTGCCGTGGATCGCCTTGTACAGCGTGGCAGCAGCCGTCAAAAGCAGTGCCAGACCCAGCCCGGTCGTCATGACTTTTTGCACTTGCGGATTGGCAGCCCCCACGGTGTGCAGGATGTAGAGCGTGATGAGCGAGGCCGGAATGCTGCCTGCCGACAGGTTGAGCACCACCGGCCAGTCAATCGTCTTGGCGCGGGCGTGCTTGATGGTGCCGCTCATCTTTGTGAATGCCGCAAACAGCAAATCGGTGCCCACGGCCAGATAGGGCTTGATATTGAAGAAGAAAATCAGGATGGGTGTCATCAATGAGCCGCCGCCCACGCCCGTGAGCCCCACGATGGCCCCCACCAGAAAACCCGCAACGATAAAAGATAGTTCAGTCATAGGCGTGACTGTATGCGGGGTTTGATAGATTAAAAAATACTTTATTGCTATTTTTATATGCTGAATAGACTATAAAAATGCAATGGGCAGCCCCCGCATCACGCACTGCGCGCCCGCCCGCCTTTTTCCGCCCAGGTCCGGGTCCAGCGGATTTGCATCTTGCGCATGATGGTCAGCATCAGCAGCGAAAACAGCGCCATTACCACAAAACCCCATAAAAAACTGCCGAAATGTTGTTTGACCTGTCCCATCATCGCAGGTACCGTACCACCTCCCAAGGCGCCAATTTCACCAATCATGGAACCGGCAACAGCCGTCGAGGTGGGCCAGCGTAGCGGCACCAACTGGAACAAGGCACCGTTGCCAGCCCCCAGCGCCGCAAAGCACAGGATGAGCAGCAGGGTGGTCAGCACCAGCGACCCCGACGACAACCCCACGCCGACCAACGCAAACGCTACCACCACCAGCACCACGGTCAAGGTGTTGACACCACCCCAGTGATCGGAAATCCAGCCTCCCGCCACGCGCACCAGGGCGCCCATCAGCGCTGCCAACATGGTCAGTTGCCCGGCTTGCACCTTGCTCACGCCGAACTGGTCGTAGTAGTAGGTGGGCAAGAAGGTGACGATGCCAATGAAACCGCCAAAGGTCACCACATAAATCAGGCTGAACACCCAGCCGTCCCCCTCCAGCAAACAAGCCAGATGCTCCTTCATGCTGGCGTGTTCGTCGCGGTCTGGCGGTTCCTTGGCCAGAAGCAGAACCACGGCCATGGGCAGAAGGGATGCAACGCCCGCAATGCCGTACACCGCCTGCCAGCCGTAAGCCTGCGCCAGTGGCGGCGCCAGCAGCGCCGCCAATGCTGTACCGGAGTTACCCGCACCGACAAGCCCCATGGCCAGCCCCTTGTATTTCGGGGGATACCAGCCGGAACCCAAGGACATGGCTACGCCAAAACTGGCCCCGGCCACGCCCAAAAGCAGTGCCATTTTCAGCAAGTCGTCGTAAGAATGCACAAAAAAGTAGCCGAATGCCATGGTGAAAGTGATCAGACTCAGTTCCACCAGGGTCGCGGTCTTGCGCCCCACGTACTGCGCCAGCAGGCCCAGTGGGAAACGCATGATGGCCCCTGCCACGATGGGGATGGACAACAGCATGCCCTTTTGCGCAGCGGTCAGATGAAACTGCTCGCTGATAAAAGGTGCCATGGCGCCGTTCATCACCCAGATGACGAATGAGAACATCAGGTAAAAGAACGCGGCAAACAAGGTGGGCGTGTGCCCGCTTTTCAAGAAATCACGAAATCCGGCCATGAATATCCTCTGGAAGTTACTGGCGTGTTAAATAGAACATGTAAACACGTTTGAGATCGCCTGCACGGGGTGCAAATCAGGCCGCCTTCTCGACGTGCGCCTGGCGTGTGTACAGGAAGTCAATCACCGCCTTGCGGTAGGCCAGGTATTGCAAGTTATCGGCCAGGGCCACGCGCGAGCGGGGGCGCGGCAAATCCACCTGTAACACTTCGCCAATCGTCGCCGCCGGGCCGTTGGTCAGCATGACGATCTTGTCGGACAGCAGCACGGCTTCGTCCACATCGTGCGTGACCATGACCACGGTGCTGTGGGTGCGCGCGACGATTTCCAGCAGCTCGTCTTGCAGCTTGGCGCGGGTCAGGGCGTCGAGTGCGCCAAAGGGTTCGTCCATCAGCAGCACCTTGGGCTCCATCGCCAGGGCGCGGGCAATGCCTACGCGCTGCTTCATGCCGCCCGATATTTCGCCGGGGCGCTTGTGTGCCGCCGCCGTCAATCCGACCAGCGCCAGCGCGGCTTCGGTGCGCTGGGCGAGTTGTGCCTTGCTTTCAGCCGGTGCGCCGGTGCTTTTGCCTGCGGCACCAAATACCCGCTCTACGCCCAGGTAGACGTTTTCAAAACACGTCAGCCACGGCAGCAGCGAGTGGTTTTGAAAGACCACCGCGCGCTCGGGGCCAGGGCCGGCAATTTCGCGGTCGGCGCACAGCAAGACGCCGTTGGTGGGAGTGGTAAGGCCGGCAATCAGATTGAGCAAGGTGGATTTGCCGCAGCCCGAGTGGCCGATCAGCGCGACGAACTCGCCTTTGGCGACCGTCAGGTTGATGTCACGCAGCGCGACAAACGGCCCTTTCTTGGTCTTGAAGGTTTGCGCAACGTCTTGAATGTCAATGAATTTGGCGTTGTTCATGATTTCACCTCTTCAAATGTAAATGCGGTGGCAATTTTGATGAGCGCGTATTCCAGCGCCAGGCCTACGAAGCCGATCACGAAGATGGCGATGATGATGTTCTTGACGTTGAGGTTGTTCCACTCGTCCCAGACCCAAAAACCGATCCCCACGCCGCCGGTGAGCATTTCTGCCGCCACAATCACCAGCCAGGCCGTCCCCACCGCCAGCCGCACGCCGGTCAGCATGTAGGGCAGCACCGAGGGAAAGAGGATTTTGGTCACAATCTTCCACTCGGACAGGTTGAGCACCCGTGCAACGTTCATGTAGTCCTGCGGCACGCGCTGCACGCCCACCGCCGTATTGATGACCATGGGCCAGATGGAGCAGATGAAAATGGTCCAGATCGCCGCCGGGTTGGCGCCCTTGAACACCAGCAGGCCAATGGGTAACCAGGCCAGCGGCGACACGGGGCGCAAGAGGCTGATGAGCGGGTTGAACATGCGGCTCAGAAACTCGAAGCGCCCGATCATGAAGCCCGCCGGAATGCCCACCGCCGCCGCCAAACCAAAGCCCAGGGCGACGCGCTCCAGCGACATCAGCACGTTCCAGCCTACGCCCTGGTCGTTGGGCCCCTTGCGGTAAAACGGATCACTGAAGATCGTTACCGCCTGCTGCCAGGTTTCCATGGGGCCGGGAATGCTGGCCTTGGTGCCGATGCTCACCAGCGCCCAGATGCCAATCAGCAGCAGCAGCCCCAGCGCAGGGGGCAACACGCGCATCAGCAAGGCATTCCAGTCAAAAGGCGCGGCTTTGGGAGCGGGGGTGGCAGGTGATGCCGCTGGTGGTGCATTTTTCATACCATTTTGGGCGGTATAGCCCGTGGATGGTGCGGGAGCAGCTTCATTTTTTGAAGTGCTACTGGTTGCCATTGCAGCCAGGGGCGAGTGGAATACAGCGCTGACCATGGTGATTTCTCCTTTATGTGGAAGGCATTGCAGGCGTTACAGGCTTTATGCCTTGATCTTGAAACTGTCGGCGTATTTTTTGGGATCCGTGCCGTCCCAGACCATGCCGTCCATGAATTTGGCCGTGCGCATGGGGTCCTTGGGTACGGAGGCCTTGGCGGCGGTGGCGGCTTGTTTGTAGATGTCGATCTGGTTGATCTGTTTGGCCACGCCCAGGTAGTCGGGGTGGTCCTTGAGCAGACCCCAGCGCTTGTGCTGGGTGAGAAACCACATGCCGTCCGAGAGGTAGGGGAAGGGCACGGCGCCGTCGTTGTAGAACTTCATGTGGTTGGCATCGTCCCAGGTCTTGCCCATACCGTTCTGGTAGCGCCCCAGGATGCGCTGGTTGATGGCGTCCACGCTGGTGTTGACGTAACTCTTGTCGGCAATGGTTTCGGCCATCTTGCTCTTGTTTTGCAAACCAGCGTCGATCCATTGTCCGGCCTCGATGATGGCGGCGGTGACGGCGCGTGCCGTATTGGGGTACTTCTTGACAAATTCCGCCGTCGTGCCCAATACCTTTTCGGGGTGGTCTTTCCAGATGTCCTGCGTAGTGGTGGCGGTCACGCCAATGCCGTCGAGGATGGCGCGGTGGTTCCAGGGCTCTCCCACGCAAAAGCCGTCCATATTGCCCACGCGCATATTGGCCACCATTTGCGGCGGCGGCACGGTGATGACCTTGGCACCATTCATTGGATCAATGCCGTGAGCCGCCAGCCAGTAGTACAGCCACATGGCATGGGTTCCGGTGGGGAAGGTCTGGGCAAAGGTGTATTCGCGCTTTTCAGCCGCCATCAATTTGGCAAGCCCTGCACCATCAACCGCACCTTTGTCGGCCAGCTTCTTGGACAGCGTGATGGCCTGGCCGTTGTGATTGAGCGTCATCAGCACGGCCATGTCCTTTTTGGGGCCACCTGCACCCAAATGCACACCGTACACCAGACCGTACAGCACATGGGCGAAATCGAGTTCGCCATTGACCAGCTTGTCGCGCACGCCAGCCCAGCTGGCTTCCTTGCTGGGGACGATCTTGACGCCGTGTTTTTTGTCCAGCCCCAGCACCGAGGCCATGACCACGCTGGCGCAGTCGGTCAGCGGAATGAATCCAATCTTGACTTCGGGTTTTTCGGGTGCATCAGAGCCCGCTGCATAGGCTACAGCGCGCAAGGCAGGGTCAATAGCGATGGCGCCCACAGCGGCAGCTTGTAACAAACCACGTCGGTTGAGACTGGGGGTAATAAGTTTGGTCATGGCAATGCTCCTGGTAAGGGTGAATGAAAATTCGCCAGGGATTCCCCGTAGCGGTCGGGGCATAAGCAGCAAAAACGATGCCAGATTTTCTAACCCATGCAAGTGCATGCGTTACCACAGGTTTGGGGGCATGCAAACCAGAAAGGGCACCAAAAAGATGCAGTGCACCACGTCCAGTGCCCAAGAGCCAGGTTTTTCCATGCTAAGGTTGCGATCCTTACGTAATTTGCATAAGCATCCCTGCGCAATCCACACCGTCCGAGGTACACACCATGAGCAATAAGTTATTTATTTCTGCCGTTATCACCGCTGTAGTCGCGGGAACTTCCGTTGGAGCAGCGCTTGCTGGCGAGCACGCCACAGCCGCCGAGGCAAATGCCATGGTTAAAAAAGGCATTGCATTTATCAAGGCCAATGGCACGGAAAAGGGTTATGCCGAAATCAGCAACAAGCAAGGCAGGTTTGTGGATCGTGATCTTTACCTGACGGTTTACGCACTGGATGGAACGGTGCTGGCCCATGGCGCCAACGAAAAAATGATTGGTAAAAATCTCATTGACCTGAAAGACATTGATGGCAAGGCCTTCGTCAAGGAACGTATGGAACTCGCCAGGAGCAAGGGCACTTTCACGCAGGATTACAAGTTCACCAATCCGACAAGCAAAAAAATAGAACCCAAGCAGATGTTTTGCGAAAAACTGGATGAGACAGTCGTTTGCGGCGGAATTTACAAGTAGCCATGGTGTCGGGCGGGTTTTGCCATGAAACTACGCACCCAATTGGTACTCGCGCCGACCGTGGTCTGCGTGATGCTGCTGTTGACAATTGGCTTTTCGATCTGGGCCTTGAACAACTTCAGGAGCGGAAGCGACGCCACCCACAATGAAGTGCTGACCGCATTCAAAAAGACGGCTTTTCTGCAGTCGCAATTGCGGGAACTGCACCTGCAGGCTTACCGTACCGTAAGCATTGCACAGTCACTCGACTCCAAGGCCATTGCCGCCCGTCGGGAACAACAGTCAGAAGTGCTGGGCGTGCTGATGAAGGAAGTCGCCAGCATGGGCGAAACATCGGGCAACCCGGACATTCAGGAAGCGCTGCGTACCTTTACCCACCTTATCGGCAAGTACAAGAAATCAACCGATGGCGCCATTGACATAGCCGGAGTGGATTCAAACACCGGCATTGCAGCCATGCAGTCGGCCGATCTTGATTACAACGCCTTGAATGACATCCTGGGCCGGGTACTGGCGATGGTGCAGCAAAATGCCGAAAAACTGGATAA
This sequence comes from Rhodoferax sp., assembly GCA_041910275.1. GTDB lineage: Bacteria > Pseudomonadota > Gammaproteobacteria > Burkholderiales > Burkholderiaceae_C > Allorhodoferax. Next base: position 22,175 of record JAYRRD010000162.1, on the reverse strand, counting down.
GAACCTGGATAAACAAGCCAATAAGTCCCACTTGGCGCTGTTGGCCCTGGGGCTGCTGGCCACAGCGGTGGCCATTGGCTTTTCCTGGTTCACGCAACGCCATGTCGTTGGACAAATTGGCGGAGAACCCCAGGACGCCGTTGAACTTGCGCACCGGGTGGCCAATGGTCGGCTGGATGAAACCATCCGGCTGGCCCGAGGTGACACCAGGAGCCTGATGGCGCAGCTGAACTTCATGCAGGATCGCCTTGTCACATTGGTCGCATCCGTGCGCCAGGGTTCCCAAAGCGTGGCCACTGCCAGCCTGGAGATCGCCAAGGGAAACACCGACCTCTGTGCCCGTACCGAACAGCAGGCCAGTTCATTGGAAGAAACCGCCGCCTCCATGGAAGAACTCGCGGCGACCATCCGGCAAAACGCAGACAGCGCCCAAGAGGCCAACCAATTGACCCTGGACGCCAGCAATATTGCTGCGCAGGGAGGAGAGATGGTGGCGCAAGTGGTCTCCACCATGCAAGACATCAACGACAGCTCCAGAAAGATTGCGGACATCATTGGCGTGATTGACGGCATTGCCTTCCAGACCAACATTCTGGCCCTGAACGCGGCGGTTGAAGCGGCACGCGCAGGTGAACAGGGACGGGGCTTTGCGGTGGTGGCCAGTGAAGTGCGCTCCCTGGCCGGGCGTGCAGCCAGCGCGGCCAGGGAAATCAAGAGCCTCATCACCGCCAGTGTAGAGAAGGTTGAAAAGGGCACGCAGCAGGTGGACCGGGCCAAAGCCACCATGACCGAAGTGGTCGCCAGCATCAAGCGGGTCACCGATTTGATGGGCGACATCAGCTCCGCCAGCCGCGAACAAAGCCAGGGCGTGGCCCAGGTCGGCGAGGCGGTTACGCAAATGGACCAGACAACCCAACAAAATGCCACCTTGGTCGAAGAGATGGCGACCGCTGCCTCCAGCCTCGAATCCCAAGCCCAGGAGCTGGTGCAGACCGTGGCGGTTTTCACCTTGCCAGGGGATGGCAATCCTGCACGCATGCACCATTTTGGCGCATTGCGGTAAAAATCGCTTTGCACAAATATGGCACAAAGTTTGCTTTTCTCGTTGCAAGTCAACTTGAAAGCGAATACCCATGATGAAGCGACAGAAATTAGTCATGATCGGCAACGGCATGGCCGGTGTACGCACCATTGAAGAACTGCTGAAAATAGCGCCCGACCTCTACGACATCACCGTGTTTGGCGCCGAGCCGCATCCCAATTACAACCGTATTCTGCTCAGTCCCGTATTGGCGGGTGAGCAGTCGCTGGATGAAATCGTGCTGAATCCGTTTAGCTGGTATACAGAAAACGGCATCACCTTGCATGCGGGTTGCAAAGCCCACCAGGTAGACCGTGTGCGGCGCGTCGTGCACGGAAAGAATGCAGCCGGGGAAACCATCAGCGCATCCTATGACCGGCTGCTGTTGTGTACCGGCTCCAACCCGTTCATCCTGCCCATTCCCGGTAAAGACCTGGAAGGGGTGCTGGCCTACCGCGACATTGCCGACACCAACGCCATGATCGAGGCCAGTCAGAAATACAAGAAAGCCGTCGTCATCGGTGGCGGGCTTTTAGGGCTGGAAGCTGCCAACGGCCTGATGCGACGGGGCATGCAGGTCAGCGTGGTGCACGTCATGCCCACGCTGATGGAGCGCCAGCTCGATACGGTGGCGGGAAAAATGCTGGAAAAATCTTTGCACGACAGGGGCTTGCGCTTCTTCATGGGCGGGCAGACCCAGGCGCTGATTGGCGACAAGGAAGACGGCAAGGCCGGGCGCGTGATGGCCTTGCAGTTCAAGGACGGCACCGAGATTCCTACCGATCTGGTGGTCATGGCCGTGGGCATCCGGCCCAATACCGAGTTGGCCGAGAGCATGCGGCTGCACGTCAACCGGGGCATCGTGGTCAGCGACACCATGCAGACCGTGACCGATGCGCGCGTCTATTCGGTGGGCGAATGCGCCGCGCACCGGGGCGTTGCCTACGGATTGGTCGCCCCACTCTTTGAGCAGGGCAAGGTGGCGGCGAACCATCTGGCGATGTTTGGCATTGGCCGCTACACGGGGTCGCTCACCTCCACCAAGCTCAAGGTCACGGGGATTGACCTCTTTAGCGCCGGGGAGTTTCAGGGCAGCGAAGGTACCGAAGAAATCGTCATGAGCGACCCGCACGCCGGGGTGTACAAAAAACTGGTCATCCGGGACGACAAGCTGGTGGGTGCCTGCTTATATGGCGATACGGTCGATGGCAGCTGGTACTTCAAGCTCTTGCGCGACGGACGCAGCGTGGCCGACATCCGCGACAAGCTGATGTTTGGCGAAAGCAACATCGGCGAAGGCGGGCACGAGGGCCATAACAAGGCCGCCGCCATGCAAGACAGCGACGAGGTGTGCGGCTGCAACGGCGTGACCAAGGGAACAATCTGCAAGACCATCCGCGAAAAAGGCCTATTTACCCTGGACGAAGTACGCAAGCATACCAAGGCCAGCGCGTCGTGCGGCTCCTGCACGGGCCTGGTTGAACAGTTGTTGATGTTCACCGCAGGCGGCGATTATTCCGCCACGCCCAAGACCAAGGCGCTGTGCGGCTGCACCGAGCACGGCCACCAGGCGGTGCGCGACGTCATCCGCAGCTCCAAACTGCTGACGATTGGCGAAGTGTTTCGTTACCTGGAGTGGAAAACCCCCAACGGCTGCTCCACTTGCCGCCCGGCGGTCAATTACTATCTGATCTCCACCTGGCCCAAGGAGGCGCGCGACGACCCGCAAAGCCGCTTCATCAACGAGCGCAGCCACGCCAACATCCAGAAGGACGGCACCTACAGCGTCGTGCCGCGCATGTGGGGCGGCGAAACCACGGCCAGCGAACTGCGCCGCATTGCTGATGCCGTGGACAAATACAAAATCCCCACCGTCAAGGTCACGGGCGGCCAGCGCATTGACTTGCTCGGCGTTAAAAAAGAAGACCTGCCCGCCGTCTGGAAAGACTTGGGGATGCCCAGCGGCCATGCCTACGCCAAGGCGCTGCGCACGGTCAAAACCTGTGTCGGTTCCGAATGGTGCCGCATGGGTACGCAAGACAGCACCCAGATGGGCAAGGACCTGGAGCGTGCCATGTGGCGCATGTACGCGCCGCACAAGGTCAAGTTTGCCGTCTCGGGCTGCCCACGCAACTGCGCCGAATCGGGTATCAAGGATGTGGGCGTGATTGGCGTGGACAGCGGCTGGGAAATGTATGTGGCTGGCAACGGCGGCATCAAGACCGAAGTGGCGCACTTCCTGGTCAAGGTCAAGACCGCCGCCGAAGTGCTGGAATACACCGGCGCGTTTTGCGAGCTGTACCGGCAAGAAGGCTGGTATCTGGAGCGCACCGTACACTTTGTGGGCCGCGTCGGCCTGGACTATGTGAAAAAACGCATCCTGGAAGACCACGCGGGCCGAAAAGCGCTGTGGGAACAACTGCAATTTGCACTTGACGGCGAGCCCGACCCCTGGTCCGAGTTTGACAAGGCCGGCGTTGATGCGCGCCAGTTCGACGCCCTGCCGGCTTGATAAAGCATAAATAAGCCTGTACTGCTCATGGATAGAGTGGGTGCAGCTATTAAACAAATAGCATAGAAAAATAGCACAAAGGAATAGCAAAATGAGTGAATGGACCAAAGTTTGCCGCGTCGAGGACATCCCGGTTGCCGGTGCGCGGCGCGTCAAGCGGCCCAGCGGCCTGGACGTGGCGGTATTTCGCACGGCAGACGACCACGTGTTTGCCCTGCTTGACCGCTGCCCGCACAAGGGTGGCCCCTTGAGCCAGGGCATTGTGTTTGGCAGCAGCGTGGCCTGCCCCTTGCACAACTGGACGATTGGCCTGGACACGGGAGAAGCTGCTGCACCCGATTCAGGCTGCACGCCCAGGTTCGCCGTCAAGGTCGAAGCGGGCCTGGTGTACCTCCATGCCACCGAACTTGCCAGCCACGCCACAGACCTGACGCGCCCGATAGCTGGCCCCAAGGCTGCTTGCGCTTAGGCATGGGTACCCCGCGAGAAACCCGCTCCACCTGCCCGTACTGCGGCGTGGGCTGCGGGGTCATCATCGAGAGCGTGGGTACGCAAATTACCCATGTACGCGGTGACCCGCAGCACCCGGCGAACTTTGGCAAGCTATGCACCAAAGGCAGCACGCTGCACCTGAGTGCCAGCGCCCCCCTGGCGCAGCAGACCCGCTTGCTCACCCCCATGCAGCGCGTGCACCGTGGCGATGCACCACAACCGCTGGCCTGGAATGCCGCGCTGGACATGGCTGCAGACCGGTTTGCGCGCACTATTCTGAAGCATGGCCCCGATGCCGTGGGTTTTTACGTCTCGGGCCAGCTGCTCACCGAGGATTACTATGTTTTCAACAAGCTGGTCAAAGGCCTGATTGGCAGTAACAACATCGACACCAACTCGCGCCTGTGCATGAGCAGCGCGGTGGTGGGCTACAAGCAGTCGCTCGGCGTTGATGCACCACCGGCGTGCTACGACGATCTGGAGCACGCCCGCACGCTGTTCATTGCCGGCTCCAACATGGCGTATGCACACCCGATCCTGTTTAGGCGCATAGAAAACGCCAAAGCCCGCAACCCGGACCTGCAGATCGTGGTGTGTGACCCCCGGCGCACCGATACTGCCACGGTTGCCGATCTGCACCTGCCCATACAGCCCGGCACCGATGTGATGCTGTTTCATGGCATGCTGCACATCCTGCTCTGGGAAGGCTGGATTGATGCAGACTACATCGCAGCCCACACCAGCGGCCTGGATGCACTCAAAGACCTGGTGCGCGACTACACGCCGTTTACCGTGGCACAAGTATGCGGCATCACCAAGGAAGCCCTGTTACAAGCCACCCGGCTCTTTGCCGGCATCAGCGACACCAGTACCCAGAACGGTGCATCGCGCACGCCCACGCTCAGTCTGTACTGCCAGGGGCTGAACCAGTCCAGCAGCGGCACGGCCAAGAATACCGCGCTCATCAATTTGCACCTGGCCACCGGCCAGATTGGCAAACCCGGTGCCGGGCCGTTTTCGCTCACCGGCCAACCCAACGCCATGGGCGGGCGTGAAGTGGGCGGCCTGGCCACCGCACTGAGCGCCCACCGCGACCTGGGCAACCCCGACCACCGCGCCGAAGTGGCTGCACTATGGGGCGTGCCGTCGGTACCCGCACAGCCGGGCAAGACCGCCGTGGAAATGTTTGAAGCCGCAGCCGACGGCGAGATCAAGGCTTTGTGGATCACCTGCACCAATCCGGCGCACAGCATGCCCAACCAGACCAGCGTGCGCCGCGCTTTGGAGCGCGCCGAGTTCGTTGTGGTGCAGGAAGCCTTCGCCACCACCGCCACCTGCGCCTACGCCGACCTGCTGCTGCCCGCCACCACCTGGGGTGAAAAAGAAGGCACCGTCACCAACAGCGAACGCCGCATCAGCCGCGTGCGCGCTGCCGTACCGCCGCCAGGCTCACCGGACAACGGCCCGCGCCACGACTGGCAGATTGCCGTGGACTTTGCGCAGCGCCTGGAAAAAATCCTTCCCGCCCGCTCCACCAGCGGCGCATCCCTGTTTCCATACCCCACACCCGAGTCCATCTGGAACGAACACCGTGCTTCCACCCAAGGCCGCGATCTGGACATCACCGGCATGACCTACGCCATGCTGGAGGCCGCACCGCAGCAATGGCCACTGCCCGAAGGACAAGCGCAAGGCACGGCCCGCCTTTATGAAAACGGTATCTTTCCGACCCCTGATGGCCGCGCACGTTTCATCGCCACGGCGTACCGGGGTGTGGCCGAACCGCGCGAAGCACGCTATCCCTTTGCCCTGACCACCGGACGCCTGCGCGACCAATGGCATGGCATGAGCCGCACCGGCCAGCTTGGCCGATTATTCGGCCATGAACCCGAGCCACTTTTGCACATGCACCCGCAGGACATGGCCAGGCAGAACTTGCAAAACCGTGATCTGGTGTACGTCACCAGCAAGCGCGGCGCCATTGTGCTGCCCGTGCAAAGCAGCTCCGAACCCGGACTGGGACAGGCCTTCCTGGCCATGCACTGGGGCGAGGAATTCCTGAGTGGCAAAAGCTCCACCGGGCAGCGTCTGGCTGGCGTCAATGCACTGACAACTTCCGTTTATTGTCCCGACTCGAAACAGCCCGAGTTCAAGCACGCCGCCGTCAAGGTGCTCAAGGCCGAAATGCCCTGGACGCTGCTCACCATGGCCTGGCTGCCAGAAGACCAGGCACTCACCGCCCGCAAGCGCTTGCAGCCACTGATGCAGCAATTCGCCTTTGCCAGCTGCGTGCCGTTCGCTGCGGCAACGCCCCTGGGCAATCTGGGTAATCTGGGTGATGCACCGCAGCGTTGCGGCATTCTGCTGCGCGCCGCGCACCACGACACACCCAATGAGGACGTGTTGCTGGCCATCGAGGCGGCATTGCAACTGCACGATAGCAAAGTGCTGCGTTACGCCGATAAAAAACGCGGCCAACGCCGTACCATCCGTTTGAACGAGGGGGAGAACACCACCACGCTGGACGCATTCCTGCTCGCCGGTGACACCAGCGCCCAGGCCTGGATCAGCACCTTGCTGCTGGAATCCTTGCCCGCACACCACTATGGCCGCGCCCTGCTGATGCCCGGCGCCAAGCCCCCGGTGCCGGTGGTATCGCGCGGCAAAATCGTCTGCACCTGCTTTGGCGTCACCGACACCGCCATTGCGCAACACCTGAAACAATCCAGCGGCAGCCAGGCCCAGCGGCTGGAGTCCTTGCAAGCCACGCTCAAGTGCGGCACCAACTGCGGCTCGTGTTTGCCGCAGGTGCGGGGGATGGTGCAATAAGGGGATGCGATGCAATGTGATGCATTGGTTCTTGTTACTACGTTTTCAGTAGCTGCCCCCGCTTGTCCCACGGGGGCTAGAGACTGATTTGATGCTTGATTTGAGGCCAGATCGAGGCTAAAAACGTGCCACGGAGGCTTGCGGAGAGCATCTGTGATGCGGCTTGGGTATTTTTAATATCACGGGTGATATGAGACTGGCCTGGGATTCGCCGCAGATTAGAATATGGCTGATTTTTCAGGCGAAAGCCAACGGAGCCACCCCCTTGGAAGATGAACAACTGCAATCCGAATTGGACACTCTGGTTGCCACGCAAGCAGGACTGATGGCAATCGTTGGTTCGCTCATGGCCACGCATCCAGAGTACGAAAAGTTCCAGCTCCACCTGACAGGACTGTTGGAAGTGCTGCTGACCGGAGAAGCTGGAAAAACTTTCACACAAAAGCAGCGCCGAGAAGCGCGGGAGTTTGTCGAAACCCTTCAGCATCTGAACAAGGCGCCGGAAAAGATAGAGCCGCTTGCGGGCATATCCAAATTGCGCAAGAAGGCACCTGGCACAAGCACATCCAGTTAGCCGGGCAAAAAAGGACAAACTGAAGCAAGAGTGCCAAGTCACGCCCGTGTGGCGGTTTTTGCTGCTACGGTTTCCAGCACGGACAGATAGGTTCTTGCCTCCTCGGCGACCGCGTGGTCGGGAAAGCGTGCCAGTACGCTGCGCAGCAGCACAGCTGCCTTGTCGTGCTGGCGCATGTGTTCACTCATCAACTTGGCACCCAGGAACAAGACGGCGGGCAGGTCCTTGTGCTGCGGGAAACGCTTGTCGAAACCTTTCAGCAATTGGACCGCCGTGGACACATCACGCGACTGCACGGCAGCCTGGGCGGCTGGCAGGATCACGTCCCCATCGGCCACGACAAACTCCGGGTCGAGTTGCAGCAGCGTGCGCCACGCCGCCAAAGCGTTTTTTCCCTGTTGGGCGCGCGCCAATGCACTCAGCCATTGCTGCCCATGGGCCAATGTGGCCACCGGGTCACCGTCCTGGACCAGCAGGGCATGTAACCGGGTGTTCAAATCCGCATCAAAGCGGTCGTAGCGCATGTTGTCTTTGACTTCGGCAATCGCTTCCTTTACCTTGCCCTCCTTGAGCAGTGCTTGCACCTTGCGCTCCAGAGGGTCTGCGGGGGCTACTTCACGCAGGGCCGCATGGGCCGAACCGGCACGTGCAATGGCTTCGGCACCTCCGGCCTGGCGATGGTCGTCAAAGTCCACATCCACGTCGAGGCCGAGCTCCTGATGGAACTGGTAAAGGGCATACCCCATCATCGCAAACAGCACCAGTGCCAGATAGGTGGCTAATGCCATTTCTGTTGGAAAACGCAGCGCCATCGGCCAATTCTGGCCAATCGACAGGGCAAACTGCCGTGCCCCGGCAATAGACAGAAAAAATGCCCACAACGCAAAATACGCGCTGCCAATGGATTGGATAAAGTACACCACCAATGTGGGATTCAGTGCCTTGAAAAACCTGTCCTCCAGTGCGATGACGATAGCCGCCGACGGCAACATCAGACTCAGGAGCAGCATCAGCAGCCAGTACCAGGCGGGTTGCAGCCTGAACCACAGCGGATCGGAAAACTCTGGCTTACCGTCCTCGATCATCCGCTCGCGGCTAGGTCCACTGTCGGGGCGAAGCTCGGGTGAGATGTCTGCGGGACTTGCATCCATGGTGCTTGGGACCGCGTTGTCGGCGCCCGCCTCGTCGTCAACCGAAGGGCTATCCTGAACGGCTCCAGGTACTGGCACTGGCGCCAAGCCGATACGCCGGTCAAAAGCCTCCTGTTCCTTGCGCAAAGCCTCCAGCTCCTGTGCATGGACCACTTTATAGCGGTCCACTATCTGCTGCTGTACGGTGCTGTCCTTGGCAATGCGTTTGTCGAGCACGTAGTTGCCGAGGCTGATTCCCAGGACGATGAAAAGAGTGATCACCAGGCCCAGCTTGGCCGGGCGTTTTTCCGGACCCCACAGGGTGTGGTCGACGGAATGCCCCTCGAATCGGCCTTTGGCAAACAGCTCCAGAACATTGAAGGAATAGCGCAGGCCCAGATAGACCAAAAACCCCTTGAAGGCCATGCCAATACCACCAAAAAGCATGCCCGCAAGTGCACTTGCCGCAACGATGCACACCATGAACACCAGGGGGCCAAAACGGAACGGAAAAAGAAAGAAGAAGGGAAACTTCTTCCAGAATGGCGTAATGGCCGCTTGCTTGAAATGGATGGTCAGTTCTTCAGCCATAAGTGATTTCCCAATTGGCGGCAGAGGCTGTGCGTGCAATGGTACTGGACCGGAACCTGCGCAGGATACCGATCCTGGACATCAGAAGTTGGCAGGCGGCAAGGATGGTGGTGGCCCTGGCCGCCGCGCTTCGCCACCGGCATCGGCTGGTTCGGGATTCAACTTGCGCATGCCGGTGAGTTTCTTGCGGAATTCTGCTGTCACTTCACGTGCTTGCTGGTTGTCGTTGACCACGCGCGGGGTGATGGTGATGATCAGCTCGCGCCGCGTGTCGCTCTCGGTTTTGGAGCCAAACAATGCGCCCAGCACCGGGATTTCGGACAGCAGCGGCAGCCCCGATGAGCCATTGTTCTTGTCGTCCTTGATGAGGCCGGCCAGCACCATGGTGTCACCCGATTGAACGGCCACCGTGGTTTGCGCCGAGCGTTTGTTGATGGTGGGCGAATTCAGCCCGGCAGTGGTGACGCCGGTTTGCACATCGCTGACTTCCTGGCTGATTTCCATGGTGACAAGGCCGCTTGAATTAATGTGGGGTCGTACCGACAGCACCACCCCGGTATCGACATACACCACGGAGGTGGTGATGGCGGTGGCGGTTGTTCCTCCGGTCAGGGTACTTTGCCCCTGCACCGGGACACTGGAGCCGACATTGATCTTGGCGACCTGATTGTCCGTCACCATGATGTGCGGCGACGAGATGACATTGACCTTGGTGTTGCTGGCCAGGGCGCTCAACACTGCATTGATGTTGCCGCCCGTGCCACGCCAGACCATGGAAAATGGCAAGCGGGGCGTCAGGGTGCCGCCGGGGTCGGAGGGCAGCGCCCGGCTATTGGAACTGGCGCTGAACAACATGCCGGAGACGCTGCTGTTGTGGGTGAAAAACCATTCCAGTCCGTAGCTGAGTTCCCCGTTGAGGGTCACTTCTGCGATGGTGACTTCGACCAGCACCTGGCGCGGAATGACATCGAGCTTTTTGATGGCTTCTTCGATTTTTTCGTACTCCGCCGCGTTGGCCAGAATCAGCAAGGCATTGTTGTCACGGTCAGCAATCACCTTGATCGTGCTGCCCGCACCCAGCCCCAGAGCCTCACCCGTTCCGGTCGCCGTCAGCCCTTGTGTCACAACGTTGGACGCATTCGGCAAGGCGGCGGAACCCAGATTGGCGCCCGCACCGCCCCCAAGCGGATTCGAGGTGCCGGACTGGACTGCCGCACCCGTCAATCCCGGCGCCACCGAAGGCTGGGCGCTGCCGCCCGTGGTTTTGGCGCCAATCACCTGACTGAGCAAGGAGGCGATTTTTTCCGCATTGCCGTGTTGCACTGCGTACACGTGCAAGCGCGTGCCACTTTTGCCACCATCACGGTCCAGACGTTCCACCCAGTTACGCGCCTGCTCCAGGTAGTGTGCCCTGGGCGTTGCGATGAACACGGCGTTCATCCGCTCAATCGGAATGACGCGCAGCATGCCGGCAAATGGTCCGCGCGACTTTTCGCCAAACAGCAGTTCCAGCTCCGGCAGGATATTTTTGACATCCACGCTCTTGAGCGTGAACAAGCCCACCGACATGCCCGCCATCCAGTCCAGATCGAACACGCTGATGGTCTCCAGCGCATGGCGCATCTCACCTGCGGTACCGGCCAGCATCAGCAAATTGCGTGTTTCGTCCACACGCAAAATGCTGCCTTCGGCCACCAGTGGCTCCAGAATTTTCGCCATTTCGCGCGCAGCGATGTATTGCAGTGGAACAATCTGCACGCTGAAGCCACCGCCTTGCAGCGCGCCTATTTGCGGCGTGGTGGCACCACGTAGCGCGCTGTTGATCGGGGCGATTTTGTAAGCACCGCTTTCCTTGACAAGAGCAGCGCCGTTCATGCGCAAAACCGTTTCCAGAATCGGCAAGGCAGCCGAGCGGCTGACGGGCTGGCTGGTATGGATGGTGACCGAGCCATTCACCCTGGGATCAATGGTGTAGTTCTCCTGCAGCATGTCGCTCATGACAACCCGCACCACCTCACGCAAGTCGGCACCTTCAAAATTGAGCACCACATCCTTGGAGCCTTCGGTTGCAGGTTCTGGCGTGGCTGGCTTGACAAATACACCGCTGCCAGGGATAAGCTTCATGCTGCTGTCAGGCTTTCCTTTCTCCTTTGCCTGGTCTTTGTCCTTGTCTTTTTTTGACTCTTCAAAAATCTCACTTTTCTTTTTCCCCAGCACAGCCAAAAGCGGGTTTGCCGTGGCCAGCTTGCCCGATGGTGCCACCGCACCATCCACACCGCCCACTTCAGGCGTTGGTGTGACAGGTGTGGCGCCGGCTGGTGTTTGTGTTGGTGCTTGCGTGGCAGGTGCCGTTGCACAGCCGACAAAAATCAGGGGCCAACCAAAAAACAGCGCCAGGCTTAGAGCCAATTGCCGGGAAGCACAGTGTTTGTTCATGTGAATTTTCAAATTTTTTAGTCAATACAACGCATGTCATTTGCCGGGATTGCGCCAGGGCGGGGGTGATGGCAGAGGCAACCCTTTTTTCCTTAACTCATCAAGGTTTTCCTGGTACCTTTTTTCCGCTATGGCAATCTCTTCGGGCGTCAATGGTCTTGGCACCATCGGCGTGGGTATCGGTTTGAAAGACGGTGAGGGTGATGTGTTTGCCTGGTTCACAGAAGGCGCCTGGCCGGCTGGAGCAGGAACAGGTTTGCTGCCCCGCAGCACATCCAGGGTTAGTTCCTCCATTTCCTCGCCCTGGCGTAAAACCACCCGATCCGGGGCAACTTTTTCCAGCATCAGGCCGCGCACACTGCCCCCCAGGGCAACCGTCTCCGTTTTGTGGGTTTGCACGTCGCGCAGCAGGGCTGCCTGCTGTGGCTGCGCCAGGAGCACGCCCACCAGAACAAACTGCCCTTTTTTCATGACACTGGGCGCCCCCTGGGCCACCGCCGGAAAGCGCCGGCTGATTGTGAACAAGGGCCGGGCCAGCAGTTCGGGGAAGCCCGCTTCCTGTGCAGGCAAACCAAACTCGGGCAGTGCGGAGATGGTTGGGGCAACGCTTGTCGGGATTTTGTGCAATGTGCGCAAATCGCGCTCCAGCTGCACCCCTTGTTGCCACTCCCAGAACAAGACCCCGCCCAGCAGCAAGGCACCCAGAGCCAAGGCAATTCTCAAGAACTTCTGCCCATCCATTGCAGACCGTATTGCCGACTTCATTGCGTGCCTTTCAATGCATAAGCAGTCAGGTCAAACTGAATCAGCAAGTCGGGCTCGGAACTGTTGGCATTGCGGGTGACAAAAACCATGGGTGCACGAATCGACAGGTTGTCAATAAACAGATAGGGACGTGCCGATTCCAGTGCGTACAGCAATCCCTTGAGCGCATTTTGCGGCGCGGCCAATTGCAGCGTGACGGAAATTTGCCGGTACGCACCATCGTCCTTGTGCGCCAGGATTTGCACGCTATTGATCTTGCCACCGTTGGACTCAATGCTGGTTTTCGCCAGCTCCTGTAACTCCGCAGCAGCCAGCGCCGGGCTGGCACCCTTGAGAAAGTGGCGCGCTGCAGTAAGCGCTTGCATTTCGGCGGATTTCTTTTGCAAGTCTTCACGCATGCCCACGATTTTGGAATAACGCTCCAGCCGGCTGCTGGCATCTTCCAGCGCAGAGTCGTAGCGCTGGTTCAACCACCACAGCGGGATGGCCACAATAACTGCTATCAGCGCCAACACGAGCACGAGCAAAGCCAGCGCTGCCGCCTTGCTTTGCCGGGGAGTCAGGCGCGTCATGGCTTACGCTCCTGGTCTGAGGCTGCACGCGCCACGGGCGCTATAGGCGCTACCGGCTGGCTTGCCGAGCTTGCCGGACCTGCGGGCGCAGGCGCGCTTGCCGCGCTCGCGGGGCTACTGGCAGGGATTGCAGGGCTTGCCGCGCTCGCGGAGCTTGCCGGTATTGCTGGCTTTACGGCCATGGGCTGTATCTGCAAGGCCAGCTGGTAACGTTCGGCACCGGCGGTCTGGCCTTTGGTCAGGGGGGAGCGAAAACTCGCATCACGAAAGACATCGGACTTTTCAAATAAACCGATCAAGCGCACGGACGATGCGGTTTCACCCTGGATTTGCAGCTCGCGCCCCTTGATGTCGAGCTGCTGCACCCAGGTGTCGTCTGGCAACACACGGGCTAACTCTTCGATCGCCAGAATCACGGGCGTCAGCGCCTGTTTTTTCTCCAGCAGATAGTTATGTTGTTCCACCCGTGTTTCCAGTTCGCCCCGAACCCGGTCGACGGCTTCGGCAGCCCTTTTTCCTCTGTCCACCCAGGGCAATAGTTCCACAACCGCCTGGCGCTTGATCACCAGAGGCATGGCCATCGCCGCCAGCAGCAGCAAAATGACACCGGCCAGCAACCACCGGTTGCCCCCGCCCAGCCACACCGACGGCGCCTTTGTCGGCGCAGAGGGCAGCAAGCTGACCAGATTATCTGCGTCGTGCAGCATCTCCTGCGTCACCACGCCGCGCACGGCCACGCCCCACTCCGTGAGCTTCTTGACCGCCATATCCACCACATCACGTGGCGTTGCGATGAACTCCAGCGACAAAAAACCACGCTCAAAATCACGGGATAGCACACGGTGGCAGAAATAGACTTGTGCGCTGGAAAAAGGCGTTATCTGGTCTATCTGAAACTCCAGCACCTGCCGCAGGTTTTCCTCGGTGGCAAGCGGAAGTGTCATTTTCTTCTTCAGTACCCGCTCTGCTCCCAACACCAGCAGGACTTCGCGCTGGTGTGCGGGTGCTTGCTCCAGTTCTGCCAAAAAAGTCTGGCGCTGCCACGCACGCACGCCGTCGCTGGTCAGAGGGATGGGCGTTACGCGCGCAACATCCAGACCGGAAGCACGCATGCCAGCCGGAACCAGAGAAGACAGCTCCGCCAGCCACCAGCGCAGGAAACGGCTGGCGAGCAGCTGCTTTTTCAGTCTTCGCAGCGTATCCTGGTAATTTTCCGCAGAAGTGGTACTTGCCATGGTGTCAGTTGTTCATCGCGTTCGCCGCGTTCGTCGCGGATGAGGGCTGCGTCTGGTTTTCGGTATCCCCCTCGCCCCATGCCAAGACCTGGGGCGCCTGGTGCATATTGCGACTCATACGTGCAACGGCCAGGCGCACAAACCCGACGCGCCCCCCGATGCGTGCCTCGCTACGCACGCTAAAGGCCGACAGCCCCGGTGGCAGGGCACCGACAAACCCTGCGCCGCCGGGAAATGGCAACACATTCTGCCCGTCCAGTAGCGCTTTTTGCCGATCCTGCACATACTGCTCGACCAGGGCCGGGTTGACACCGGGAATGGCCAGAAGAACCTCCCGCGTAGCCACCTGTGCGTTGACAATTCCCAGACCGGAATGGACCGTCAAGGCTGGCGCCAGCTTTTGAAATAGTGCGGCGTTCATGCCCTCAATCTTTTGTAAATCATCGACGGATTCGAAGGGTTTGGGGGGGGTGATATTGGCTGCATTGGTCGCATGGGTTGGTCTGATTTTTTCCAGCAACTCGGTGCTAGCCTCTTCGCTTAACCCTACCGACTTGAACAAGCCTGTAAGCAGTGCAGCGGGTGCGACATTCAAGTCTATTTTACCCGACTCATCCAGTATCGAAACATGCACTTGTGCATCATCCAGCACGAACTGGTGTTCCACGCCGTTAGCCTGCCAGCGCTGCAAGTCGGTGGGCGGCTTCAACAATTCAAACAGCGCACGGTGAAAACCGGCATCCGCCTGTGTCTGCGCCTGCGCCACATGCAAGAGATTGCTGGCAATCTGGGCCTCGGACCGCATGCTGTAGGCAAAATTCCCGGCAATGACCGACAACAGGGTTATCACCCACAGGACCAGCACCAGGGCTACGCCACGGTGATGCTGCCTCGTTTGTGTCCTCATTTGGGCAACTCCGAAGTCAGCATGGGCGCAACAATGAAATCCGGCCAATGCGCATCGTGGGGCAAATGGACTTGCACCCGGATCAAACGTGGCAGGCGTGCGGGATTGTCCCACTGCTGCATCCATTGCGGCTCGGAGGTTTCACTCTCCTGGCCAAAATAACTCAGCCAGATGTCCTCGACCTCACTCGAATCAAATGCGGCCAGCACCATTTCCGGTGCGCGTTCCAGTTCGGAAAAATTCTGCATCGTCGCATCCAGCGCCTGGTGCCGCCAGACCAGGCGTTTGGTCGTGCCGGTTTGCTCCAGGCTGACAGAAATCATGTAAAGCCCGCCGCTACCGATCCGGGATGGCAGTGGGGCGACAAAACTGAGCCTGTTGCGCTCGCCCACAAAGGCCAGCGGTTGATTCGGCACTTCCTTCCAGCGGTGTGGCTGGATGCGCGCCAACTCCTGGCGCAAAAACATCTCGACCGAACGCACCGTATTGAGCGTATCCATCTTGTGCTGCACAGAATCCCAACTGCGCACCCCCAGGCGCAAACCGCCAAACAGCAACACCAGGATAAAACCCAAAAGCGTCAGCGCAATCAGCAACTCCAGCAAGGTAAAACCAGACTGCCTGCGCGTACCAGCAGAAGACACACCCACGCTCACTTCGCAGGCCCCAGGCGCAGGGATACCAGTTGAACCTGGCGCTGCTGGCCATCGCCCGCATTCCAGTCCACCCGCACGCGCACCTGGTACAAGCGCTGCGTCAAGGCATAGCGCTCCACGGCGCCTTCATCGTCATACCCGTCAATGGTGACGCGCCAGTTCAGGCCATCGCCCACGGACCCACTGCTTTCTCCCACCGCCAGCTTTTGTTCCTGTCCGACAGATGCCAGCCGGGACTGCGCCAGGAAAAGTGCCCGGTTATAGCCCTCGGCCAGGCGGGCATTGCGCATACCGCCGGAAAAGATTTGCAGGATGACCGCCATCGTGACGCTCAAGACGACAAACGCCACCAGAACCTCGATGAGGGTCATCCCCCTGGAGTGAGCGCGCATGGGTTTATTCAAGGATGGCAATCTGCCCCGTCAACCAGTTCACATCCACTTCATAGATGCGGTCCCGCGCCGCCAGGCTGATGCGCCCACCCGTGGAGCCGCCATCCGAAAAAAAGCGGATGGAACCCGTGGACTCGCTCACCAATTCCGATTGGGCGGTAAACAGTTTGATACCGATGTTTGCGGGCAGTTGGTAGATGCGCTTGTCATCCCCGATCTGGAATTTCCGGTTTTCCACATCCACCGTCAACAGCGTTTCCCGGCGTTGTGCAATGGCCTCGCTGCGCGCTTTGTGCAAGCCCGCAGCCAGCTTGCGCGCTGCGGCCTTGAGTTCGGTTCCGGCGACACCGGTGGACACCATCGGAGCAGCCAGCGAATAGGCCAGCGCCATGATGACCATCACCACCAGCAGTTCCACCAGGGTAAAACCGGCCTGCCTGGTGGGGGTTAATTTTTGCCGTCTTCCCAACTGTTGATGTCCTTGTTCTCCCCGTCA
Source organism: Rhodoferax sp. (assembly GCA_041910275.1). GTDB lineage: Bacteria > Pseudomonadota > Gammaproteobacteria > Burkholderiales > Burkholderiaceae_C > Allorhodoferax. Next base: position 5,507 of record JAYRRD010000162.1, on the reverse strand, counting down.
CCGCCCTCGCGGTTGTCGGCACCCAGCGAGCTGATGTCGTAGCTGCCGTGCTTGCCGGGAGCGGTATAGCGGTAATCATTCCCCCAGGGGTCCTTGGGCAGGGTTTTTTTCTTGATGTAGGGGCCATTCCAGCCGTTCACGCTGGCGGGTTTTTGCACCAGGGCCTGCAAGCCCTCCTGGGTGGTGGGATAACGCCCGGTTTCCAGGCGGTACAAATCCAGGCTGGCGCCAAACTCTTCCATCTGCAATCTGGCGGTGTCGGATCTTGCACCGCCAAGATAATTGATGACCTTGGGTCCGGCCACGCTGGCCAGCAAACCCAGAATAACCAGAACCACCAGCAACTCAATCAGGGTAAAACCCCGCTGATGCCGGACAGTTTGCCTTCTTTGCATGGATCGATTTCCTCTCAAGAGATATAAATGCATTTACAGCGCCAGATCATTGACGCTCAATATGGCCACCAGAATAGACATGATGATGCCGCCAATGACCAGCCCCAGGCCCAGAATCAGCACCGGCTCCATCAAGGCCAGCATGCGCTTGACGGTGCTGTGCACCTCGCGGTCGTAGATGTCCGCCACACGCAGCAGCATCTCCTGCAAGCGCCCCGTTTCTTCGCCCACAAGCACCAAGTGTACCGCCAGCTTGGGAAAGAGTCCGGTGTCCATCAATGGCTTGCCCAGACCCTTGCCTTCCTTGAGGTGCGTGGCAACCACCCCCAAGCCCTCGGCCATCACCGTGTTGCTCAGAGTCTCCTTGACAATCGCCAGTGCTGTGAGCAAGGCCACGCCGTTGCCAAGCAGCGTTCCCAGGGTGCGGCAAAACCGGGCCACTTCCAGTTTTGCAATCAAATCCCCGGCCAGAGGCAGGCTTAGAAAACGTTTATCCCAGCGGTAACGGCTCGCAGGCTCGCGCAACTGGCGCATAAACCAGCTGTACAAAACAACAGCACCCAGAATCATGGCCCACCAGTAGTTGCGCACCGCATCGCCCGCAGCGATCACCCATTGCGTGGCCAAAGGCAAGGCCTTGCCGGATTCTTCAAACATCTGCGAGAACTGCGGAACCACCCACACCAGCAAAATGGCCACCGACAACAAGGCTACACACACCAGAATGGCGGGATAGATGAGCGCCGATTGAACGGTGTCCCTCAGTTCCTTGGAGCGTTCCATGAATTCGCTCAGGCGCTGCAGCACGGCATCCAGCGCCCCTCCGGCTTCGCCCGCACGAATCATGTTGAGATAAAACCGATTGAACACCGCTGGATGGGCTTCCATGGCCACCGAGAGCGCCGCGCCGCCACGCACTTCCTCGCGCAGCTGGACCATGAGCTGGCGCACGGCCTCGTTGGCCGACAAACCAATCAGGATTTCCAGGCAGCGGTCCAGCGGCAAACCCGCCTTCAAGAGCGTGGCCAGTTCCTGGGTGAAGACGGCCACATCGTTTTGACTCAGCTGTGCGCTGGAAAAGAATCCGCTGCGTGCTTTTGTATCCCCCGCAGGCGTGGCGGCTTCCTCGATCCGGATGACAATCAGCCCCATGCCTTGCAGACGCTCCAGCACAGCCGCTTGGTTTGCACCTTCCAGATCACCCTCCTGGGCCTGGGCAGCAGCGGTCACTGCCTTGTAGTGGTACACCGGCAAGATTATTCCTCCCGCGTCACGCGCAGCACTTCTTCGATGGTCGTCACACCCGCGACCGCCTTGGCTATGCCGTTTTCGTACATGGTCTGCATGCCCTCGGCAATCGCCTGCTGGCGGATTTCACCCGCCGTGGCATGGCGCATCACCAGACCCCGCAAAGCATCCGACATGACCAGCATTTCCAGAATGCTCACACGCCCCATATACCCGGTACCGCCGCACTCCACACACCCCACGGAACGAAACAACATGACGGGCCGGGCAGCGGTATAGCGTTCCAGCTGCATATCCGCTATGACCTCCGGCAAGGCCGGATGCTGCTGGCGGCAATGGGTACACAGGGTGCGCACCAGACGCTGGGCCAGAATGCCATTGACGGTGGACGTCAGCAAATAATCATCCATGCCCATATCCAGCAGCCGGTTCACCGTGCTGGCGGCGTCATTGGTATGCAAGGTGGACAGCACCATGTGCCCGGTCAGCGCCGCCTGGACGGCAATCTGCGCCGTTTCCAGATCGCGGATTTCGCCAATCATGATGACGTCCGGGTCCTGGCGCACGATGGAGCGCAGGGCATTGGCAAAAGTCAGACCGATTTGCGGCTTGACCTGAATCTGGTTGATGCCGTCCATCTGGTATTCAACCGGGTCTTCCACGGTCAAAATCTTGAGTTCCGGCTTGTTCAGGCGGTCCAGCGCGGTATACAAGGTCGTCGTTTTCCCCGACCCCGTGGGGCCGGTGACCAAAACAATACCGTGTGGCTGCATCAGCACCTGCAAAAAGCGCTCCAACACCACGGGGTCAAATCCCAGTGCGGTGAAGTCCAGCGTTGTCCCGCCTTTGTCCAGAATCCGCATGACCACGCTTTCGCCGTGCATGATCGGTACGGTCGATACGCGCAGGTCGATTTCCTTGCCCTGGATGCGCAGTTTGATGCGCCCGTCCTGCGGCAAACGGCGCTCGGCGATGTCCAGATTCGCCATGATCTTGATCCGGGAAATGACCGCCGCCGAAAAACGCCGGGGTGGCGATTCGACCTCATGCATCACGCCATCGACACGGTAGCGCACGATCAAGCGGTTTTCAAAGGGTTCGATGTGGATATCCGACGCCCTGGCTTGCAGCGCATGGCTGATGATGAGGCTCACCAAGCGGATGATGGGCGCCTCGGAAGCCAGTTCCTTGAGTTGCTGCAAATCCTCGTTCGCACTTTCGGTCTCGCGCGTTTCCACCTCTCCGACGATCTGGTCCATGGACGTTTTGCCGCTGCCATACAGGCGCTCGAACGCCGCCTCCAGCTCGGATGGCACGGCAATCCGAACTTCGATGCTGCGTTGCGTGACCAGACGAAAGGCATCCAGCACGTAGGTATCCAGTGGATCGGCCATGGCCAGCACCAGCTGCGACGCATCCTCGTGCAGCGGCAGCGCGTGCGCCTCCTTGAGAAAGCGCACCGCCACCCGCTCTTCCAGAATGGGCAACTCCGGGTAATCGGTGGGTACTGCCACCGCCAGATGGAGCTGGGTGGCCAGGGCGTCCACCACATCGCGCTCGGCAACCACACCCATGCGGATCAGGATAACGCCAATGCGATCCTGCCGATCAAGCTCCTGCACGCGCAAGGCGCGCTCCAGGCTGGCAGCATCGAGCTTGCCACCCTGAAGCAAAATTTCTCCCAGGCGTTGGGCCGAGCGGTCCGAATATTGGGCCAAGGTTAAAACTTCCGCTGAAAAAACGGGGGATGATAACCCAGCAACACAGATACAAGGTGATGCATTGGTTCTTATTACTACGTTTTCAGTAGCTGCTCCCGCTTGTCCCACGCGGGATGGCGGCTGATTTGATGCTTTATTTTAGGCTAAATAGAGGCTAAAAACGTGCCACGGAGGCTTGCAGGAGGCACCTGTAGTGCGGCTATGGTGTTTTTGATATCGCGGGTGATATGAAACTGGCAAACCTCCCCCGCCTCGCTTGCGGCTGCCACTGCTTCCAGTGCTCTTTCTTATGTGCGCCCAGCATGGGCGTATTCCTACGGGTGAAAGTCCCGTCGTAAGTTGGTCATGACGAACGAAGTGAAACGCAACTGCATGAGGGTGACCGAGTGTGGGAAGGAAGCGTGGAGCGTAAATTGCGAGCCGATGGATAAAAACCGGATAGAAGGCGACACATAGCAGGGCGAGCAGGCATATATCTGCAAAGCTCTTATGACCAAAGGCTGTGTGGCGTAAATCCGGCGGTTGTGCAATGAAGGAATGCGGACCCTTACCTGGGGAGATCTCGCCTTATGCCTGAAAGGGCGACAGTGTAAGCTGGAGCGAGAAGTCAGCAGAGGCCGTAGTAGTCGTAGGCGAAACCCGATGTGGGAGAAGACCGAAAGCGAAGGGCCAAACGAGAAGGAGTGTTAAAGGACATGTCGATGTTAAAGGTCATGCGTCAGATGCCCACGCAAGTGGGGCGGGCAACAAAAGGGGGCGGTGAAGCCGCGCCTGAAGAAGTCAGCGACGAAACCTGCGACCCGCGACATGACACCCAAAACACGGGGTCGGCGCTGCTGCAAGCGGCGCTGACGAAGGAGAACCTGCAAAGTGCACTCAAACGAGTGCGGGCCAACAAAGGCGCAGCCGGTGTAGATGGACTGGACATCAAACAGACCATCGAACACCTCAAGAGCGCATGGCCTGCCATCAAAGAGCAGCTACTGGCAGGTACGTACCGCCCTGATGCGGTACGACGGGTGACGATTCCAAAACCCGATGGGGGCCAGCGCGAGCTGGGCATTCCGACGGTAACGGATCGACTGATCCAGCAAGCACTGCTGCAAGTATTGCAGCCGCTACTGGATGTAAACTTCAGTGAAAGCAGTTACGGATTTCGTCCCGGACGTAGTGCCCACCAAGCGGTATTGGCCGCACAGGCACATGTGCAATCGGGCAAGCCAATCGTGGTTGATGTGGACTTGGAGAAATTCTTCGACCGAGTTAATCACGACATTCTCATCGATCGACTGCAAAAACGCATCAATGATGACGGAGTAATCCGGCTGATACGGGCGTATTTGAACAGTGGGATCATGAACGAGGGCGTAGTGCAAGAGCGCCACCAGGGCACGCCGCAAGGCGGGCCACTGAGCCCGCTTCTGGCCAACGTCCTGCTTGATGAGGTAGACAAGGAACTGGAGCGGCGAGGGCACAGCTTCGCGCGATACGCAGATGATTGCAACGTTTACGTTGGCAGTCTTAAAGCAGGCGAGCGGGTTATGTCTTTGTTGCAACGGCTGTATGCAAAACTCGGGCTCAAGGTCAATGAGACCAAAAGCGCGGTGGCTGCTGTGTACGGACGCAAGTTTCTGGGCTACAGCCTGTGGGAGACGCGAAAAGGCGAAGTCCGGCGCCGTGTGGCGGATAAAGCGTTGGCCAAATTCAAGCAACGTGTCAGGCAACTGACACGGCGCAACAGTGGACGCAGCATGGAGCAAGTGGTTGAAGAACTGCGGCCTTATCTGCTGGGTTGGAAAGCATATTTCAGGTTGGCACAAGAACCAAAAATCTGGCGCGAGTTGGACGAATGGGTGCGCCGACGCCTGAGAGCGATTCAGCTCAAACACTGGAAGAGAGGGACGACGATTTATCGAGAATTGCGAGCATTGGGGGCATCATCCAAAGTGGCTGCGCAAGTGGCAGGAAATGCAAGCAGTTGGTGGCGCAACAGTGCTCGTGCGATCAAAAGCATTCTCACAAGTGCCTACTTTGACCGCCTTGGAGTACCCCGATTCTCATGACCTCAACTTCTCGAACCGCCCGGTGCGGACCCGCATGCCGGGTGGTGTGGCAGGGGCGCAGTCAGCGATGGCTGCCCCCT
>JAYRRD010000161.1:0-16210 GCA_041910275.1 Rhodoferax sp. | reverse complement strand
CTGCCTGCCCTGGGGCGATGCCCCAGGCTGGTATCAAGCCGGGCCTTTGGCCCTCCAATACCAGACTTACGCGCGTTACGTGCCTTACGCGCCAACGGCGCAGCCCCATACCAGCCTGGGGCATCGCCCCAGGGAATGGTTTATGCAAACTCAGGCAATAATGGTATGCATCATGTCCACCGTAAACCGTAACAGTTGGGAGAGGGCCTGGAGCGGCGTTGGGGCCACGGGTGACGGCGATTCCACCCATGTGGCGCTCGTGGAGAGGTACTCCGAACCGCATCGCGCCTACCACTCGCTGCAGCACCTGGGCGAGTGCCTCCGTGCATTCGAGCAAGTGCGCTTCCTGGCTGCCAACCCGGCGGAAGTGGAGACTGCCTTGTGGTTTCACGACGCCATCTACGACGTTCATCGGGTTGACAACGAGGAGCGCAGTGCCCAATGGGCCAGGTCTGCCCTGCTGGCCGGTGGTGCCCGGACGGACTCCGCCGAGCAAGTCAGCCAGTTGATTCTGGCAACCAGGCACAGCGCCGCGCCGCTGACACAGGATGCATGCGTACTGATCGACATTGATCTCGCCATCCTCGGGGCCGAACAAGACCGTTTTGCCGAATACGAGCGCCAGATACGGTCCGAATACAGCTTTGTGCCACAGACGCTCTTTAATCAGAAGCGCCGTGACATCCTGGCATCCTTCCTCGCCCGGCCCCACATCTACAGCACGGAGCACTTCCGCGCGGCGCTTGAGCACCGGGCGCGGCAGAATCTGCTGCGCGCCATCGGTGCATACGTTTGTTGACCAGCAACCCTGCGCCGCCACCAGCCACGTCAACCAGCCACGTTACCAAGGCTTGATTCGGGTTGGGCAGATTTTGGGTAAAAATGGCCGTTCCCGCTTATGCAGCAAGCGGGTGCAGCTCTGTTTTTAGTAGCAATTGTGGTGTGCGTACTTCAGTTATACTGGTTCGCATCCACCAAAAACACCACAAACACGGGGCTTGTGCCCCGTTTTTCATACAGGAGCGTACTACATGAAAATCGGCATCATCGGAGCAGGCATGATTGGCGGCACACTGGGGCCGCTGTGGCTCAAGGCGGGGCATGAGGTGCGTTACGGCACCCGCCACCCGGAGCAAGTCCAGGTGCCCGGCGCGGGCAGTGATACGGTGGCCGCCGTTGGCCAATGGGCTGAAGTGCTCGCCATTGCCATTCCCCTGGGCTCTACCCCCGAGGTGGCACAGGCACTGGGCGCGTCGGTTCAGGGCAAGGTGGTGCTGGACACGGGCAACCTCATTGCAGGCAAGGAGCCGACCGATGCCGCTGCCGTTGCCAAATCCGGCGGATCGGGTGTCTGGGTGGCAAGCCATCTGCCTGGTGCCCATGTGGTCAAGGCGTTTAACACCGTGTACTTCAAGATATTGCAGAGCCAGTCCGGTCGCACCGATGGCCCGCCGCTGGGCATTCCGCTGGCTGGCGACGATGCCGCAGCGCTGGATACGGCGCAAGGCTTGGTGCGCGATGCAGGATTCGAGCCCGTGGTGTTTGGCGCATTGAACCAGGCCATCCATTTCGAGAACGGCACCCCGGTCTGGAACACCGGGGCCAGTGCCGAAGCACTGCGCCGCTACCTCAGCGAAGTACGCGCATAAAAAGGAACCGCCATGCCAGCCCGCATCGTGCACCAAGTGCGTGTCTTGCAGTCTGTAGCGACATCCACGCTGACCGCCTGGCGGGGAACCAGCGTCCTCAAGGCCGCAAGCCAGCCAGCACAACGGCTCAGGCTCTACGACATCGAGGGCAGTCCCGCGTGCCGCAATGTGCGTGAAGCGCTGACCGCGCTGGGCCTGGATGCGGAAATCTACCCCTGCCCCGAAGGGGGCAAGCGTTACCGTGGCGAAGCCAAAAAGCGGGGTGGCAAGCTGCAATTTCCGCTGCTGGTGGACGCGAATACCAACACCACGCTGTACGATTCGGCGCCCATCGTTGACTATCTGTTTCGCACCTACGGTGGCCGAAAAACGCCGCGTGCCTATCGGGCTGGAACACTGCGTCCCCTACTGGGAACCCTCGGGTCCGCCGTGCGCGGTCTGCGCGGGACCAGGGCGCGCCCGGCAAAGCACCCCGAACAGTTGCTGGAACTGTGGAGTTTCGAGTCCAGCCCGTACTCACGCCTGGTGCGCGAAACGCTCACCGAGCTGGAAATTGCCTATGTGCTGCATAACCTGGGCAAGGAGCAGTTTGCCGATATGGGACCGGCTGTGCTGCGCGTCAAGCCTGGCCCCTATAAACCACGTCCGGGCGGTCGGCGTGAAAAGGTGCTGGCGCAATTGGGGCGTGTCCAGTTGCCCTATCTGGAAGACCCCAATACCGGCGTCAAGATGTACGAATCCAGAAAAATCATCGACTATCTGGAGCGGCAATACGCCGCCAATTAGCCAATTCATTACACAAACCGCTGTGCCACGCCCACGTACAGGGGAATGCCGATCAGGATGTTGAAGGGGAAGGTCACACCCAGCGACATACCGAAGTACAGCGAAGGATTGGCTTCCGGAATGGCGTGGCGAATCACCGCCGGCACGGCGATGTACGAAGCACTGGCAGACAACACCATCAGCAAAGCCACGTTCCCGGCGGACATGCCCAGCGTCCAGCCAAGCACCAGTGCAATGCCTGCATGCACAATGGGCCCGACAGTGGCATACACCAGCAACCAGACCGACTGGCCCTTGAGTTTGCCCATATTGCGCGCTGCCAGCAAGCCCATGTCCAGCAAGAAGAACGCCAGCATGCCCTTGAACAGATCGACGGAAAACGGTTTCATGGCGGCTCTACCGCTCTCTCCTGTCAGAATGCCGATCAGCATCGCCCCCAGGAGCAGCAACTGCGCACCGTCGGTCAGCGCTTCGTGCAGGATGCCACCCAGAGGCGTACTGCCTTTGCCCGATGTTGCGAGCGATTTTTTGCGTGTATGGTTGGCCAGAACCACGGCCAATACGATGGCGGGAGACTCCATCAACGCCATGGCCGCTGCCATGTGTCCACCAAAGGGGATGTCTTGGGTGTCGAGGTATTGCACGGCAGTGATGAAGGTAACCGCGCTGACAGATCCGTAGGTAGCGGCTATTGCTGCAGCATCAAAGCCATTCAGGAATTTACGCAGTATCAGGTACCCTAGCAGGGGCGCCAGAATCGCCATGCCCAAGGCTGCACCCAGACTTTTGAGCACCTCGGCTGTCATGCCGGATTGGGCCAGGGCAAAGCCCCCCTTGAGGCCCAGAGCCATCAACAGATACAGGGAAAGAAACCGTGATATCTGCTGCGGTATTTCAAGATTTGACTTCAGCGATCCCGCCAGAATGCCAAACACAAAGAACAGGATAGCGGGGTCGAAGAAGTTCTGCATCGTTGTAAAGGTAGTCAGTCAGTCGCCGGGTCCACCGATGCCAAAGAGGCTCAACAAGCTGGTGAACAGATTGAAAACCGACACGTACAGGCCCACGGTGGCCATGACGTAGTTGGTCTCGCCACCGTTCACAATACGACTGGTTTCAAACAGGATCAGACCCGCAGACAGCAAGGCCACCGCAGCCGAAACAGCCAGCCCCAAAGCGGGTATCTCCAGCAGCATGGCGGCAATGCCGGCGATCAGCGCAATCACCATGCCGATAAACAGAAAACCGCCCATGAAACTGAAATCGCGCCGTGTCGTCAGCACATAGCCTGACAGCGCCAGGAATGTCGCGCCGGTTGCAACCAGCGCAAGCGCTATGGACTCGGCACCACCGGGCAATGCCAGGTATCTTGCCAACAGCGGCCCCAGTGTGTAGCCCATGAAACCCGTCAGGGCAAATACCGCAGGCAAGGCCCAGACACTGTTTTGCAGCTTGAACACGGCGAATAGCAAGCCAAAGTACCCAACCAGCGTCAGAATCAGGCCTGGTGCTGGCAACTGCCATGCGAGCGAGGCCACCGCCACACCGGCGCTGAACAGCAAGGTCATGGCCAGCAGGGCGTAGGTGTTGCGCAGTACCCGCTTGACCGCCTCTGGATGCGGGGCTTGCACCGGCGTTTCCAGGCCAGGGTAATGGCTCTGGTCTATGGATGGATGCATGTTGAACATGATGTGGTTTCCTTTCAGGTGTTCAGACTCAAACTCAAGGGGGCGGCAGTGCGCCCGCGTACCGGCTTCTGGCTGCGCTGCAGGCTGCGGGTCAGAACCCGCGTTGCCCTGGTCAGGGAGCGGTCCAGTGCGGTGCGCCAGTCACGCGCCAGCGAAGCAATCACCACGGTGCCGACCATCTCGGTTTTCAGTTCGACCTGGCAACGCTTGTCCACCCCGCCACGCGGGCCATTGACGTCCGAAAACTGGACCTTGGCGCGTATCACCAGGGCCGTGAGGCGGCGCAGGACAAAGCGCACACGCTCAACTGACGCATCGTGCAACTGGGTGCCATCGGAATCGCGGGATTCAAAAATAACTTGCAAGATATTTCTCCAGGTTGTGAAAGAGGCCTCTACGATAAACACCAAAAATACCATTAAAAAGCAGATAATTTATTATTCATTTTCCTAAAAAAGCTGATGTAACTGACCATGAGCACACCATTCAACTACAAGCATCTGTATTACTTCTGGGTCGTGGCCAAGGAAGGGGGCATCTCGCGGGCCGCCGACAAGCTGGACATGGCGGTGCAAACCGTGAGCGCACAGGTGCGCGAACTGGAGCGCTCGCTGGGCTATGCACTGCTCAAGCCGGCCGGACGCGGGCTGGTGCTGACCGATGCAGGCCTGGCCGCCATGCACCAGGCGGACCAGATTTTTCAGCTGGGCGAGGAATTGCCGGCGCGGGTACGTGATGCCGTCAGCGCGCCCACGGTGCGCCTGGCAGTGGGTATCTGTGACAGCCTGCCAAAGCTTGTGGTGCGGCGTCTGCTGCAGCCGGTGGTGCCTGAGCCCCATCTGCGTTTGTTCTGCCACGAGGGCAACCTGGATGAGTTGCTGGGTGATCTGGCACTGCACCGGCTGGATGTGGTGTTATCCGACCGCGTTGCACCCGCCAACCCCAACATCAAGCTCTACAGCCACGCCATGGGCACATCCACCATCGCCTGGTATGGCACTGCGGCATTGGTGGCGGCGGCGGACCAGGATTTTCCGCAGTGTCTGGCCGAACTGCCTTTGCTGCTGCCCGCCGTACATACGGCCATGCGTGACCGCATAGACCAATGGTTTGAACAGCGTGCCATGCGCCCACGCATTGTGGGCGAGTTTGATGACAGTGCCTTGCTGAAAACCTTTGGCGCCAGCGGCATGGGCGTATTTCCGGCGGCCCAGTGGGTACACGACGATCTGCTGGCCCATTATGCGGTGCAGCGTTTAGGCCCTTGTGAGGGTGTGACCGAACACTTTTTTGCCATAGGCACCGAAAAGAAGGTGCAGCACCCGCTGGTGCAGCGTCTGCTGCAACCCATGCTGTAGCTTCATGCACTTTATGCGGTTTTCTTACCCTTGGGCTGGGCTGGCGCACTGCGGATGCTCAACAGCATGGTCAGCGCCAGGATGCCCACCACCACACTGAGCGAGACCAGCACCGGGATTTTGTAGAAGTCCACTACGCACATCTTGATCCCGATGAACACCAGAATCACCGCCAGGCCGTAGTTCAGCAAATGGAACTTGTTGGCCACCGCTGCCAGCAGGAAGTACATCGCGCGCAGCCCCAGGATGGCAAACACATTGCTGGTCAGCACGATGAACGGGTCGCTGGTGATGGCAAAGATCGCCGGGATGGAGTCCACCGCAAAAATCACATCGGTCAGCGCAATCAGGCAGATCACCATGAACAGCGGGGTGGCGATCTTCTGGCCGTTTTCCACCGTCCAGAATTTCTCACCGTCGTAGTTCCTGCTCACCGGCAACAGTTTGCGCAACAGCTTGAGCGCCGGGTTGTCGTTCAGATCGGGTTCTTTCCCGGCGGCCCACCATATCTTCACGCCCGTGAGGATGAGGAATGCACCGAAAAGATACAAAATCCAGTGGAACTGGGCCAGTAGCCAGCCCCCCACCAGGATCATGATGGTGCGCAGCACCATCGCTCCGATGATGCCGATCATCAGCACCCGCTTCTGGAATTGGCTTGGTACGCTGAAATAGGTAAAGATCAGCAAGAATACAAAGATGTTGTCTACCGCCAATGACTTTTCAATCAGATAACCCGTCAGGAATTCCAGCGACTTGGTATTGGCAATTTCACTGGAGCCGGTACTGTCCTTGACGGCCCACCAGAACAGGCCATTGAACAGAAAGCTCAGAGCGATCCAGACCAGCGACCAGTTCCACGCCTCCTTGATGCTGATGTCGTGCGCGCCCTGCTTCTTGAGCACAACAAAGTCAATAAAAAGCGACACCAGAACGATGCCGCCAAAGGTGGCCCATAGCCATAAGGGTGCGATTGTTTGCATAAGTGAACCTTGAAAGTTTGACGCTGGCATGAAGTCTAGTGGAATATCGTCATGTTTATTGTGATAATTTTGCCAATAATGTTCGTAAAAAAGAGAGTGTTCCAGCGGATTTACTTGCTTTGTCGTTCACATGGTGGTCGCCATCATTGCAGCATCTCAACAACAAGCGATGGGGTTTTTCATGTGGTACGCACTTTCCTGGTTTCTGGTCTTTGCACTTTTGACCGTGTGGTCCGTGTGCGTCTGGATTTTGCACTCGGTTGTGGCCTGGTCGATCACGGGGGCGGGAGCACTTGCAGGGCAGGCGCAACAACTGGAGTTTCTGGCACTTCCAGAATGGCTTGCCATATGGGTTCCCGCTGATGTGGTTCTGGCGCTCAACACAAGCCTGGCGGGCGTTTTGCCATGGGTTGCCTCCATTTCTTCCGCATTGCCTGCGGCTGCGCCCTGGCTTGGCCTGCTCGCCTGGATTGTGTGGGGTGTCGGATTTTTGCTGCTCGGCGTGGGCGGCTTGCTGCTGCACGGGCTGATCGCCATAACCCGCAAGTCAAGCGTGCCATGAAATCCTGGGTGGATCGACTGCTTGAAGCACTGCCAAGCCCGACCGCGTTGGCGGCGCATCCCTGGCTCAAACCGTTCGCTGGTCGGCTGCTGGACCCGCAGCTTTGGCAATTGCAGCAGCACGAGGCTGTGGCGCGCGGTGTGGCGGTTGGCATTTTCTGGGCCTTTGCCCTGCCTGTGGCCCAAATGGTGGTAGCCGCAGTCCATTGCACCTGGTGGCGCGCCAACATACCGGTTGCCCTCTCGGTGACCCTGGTGACCAATCCGCTGACCATCGGCCCATGGTTCTGGCTGGCCTATCAACTCGGTACATTGCTTCTGGGCGAGCCCTCGGCAGCCGTTGCGCCGCAGGGTTTTGCGGCACTGACGTGGCTTGCCGGGTTCGGTTTACCGACCATTCTGGGTATGGGTATTTTTGCCGTGGGTGGTGCTACGGTGGGATACCTGGGTATCAAACTGGTACTGAGTCTGCAGCGCGCACCCCGAAAAATCGATTGACCGTTCAGGATTCTGGAGAATCTGGAGAAAATGGGGGCCGTCCGGTTTTAGACTGCATCCATGAACGATAACGACCTGAAGCGTGCATTGCAACAATGCGAATCCGAACCCATTCACCTGATTGGCTCCATTCAACCGCATGGCATGCTGCTGGTCGTCGGCCCGGCACCCGATCATCTGATTCTCCAGGCCAGCCAGAACCTCGCCCAGCTATCGGGGTTGGGGTGTCCGGTTGCTGAACTGCTGAACCGTCCGCTCAAAGCCTTGCCGCAGCTGGCGCAGCTTGAAGCGCTGTGCGAGCAGTCCACAGTGCAAATCATCGGTATTGTTGTCCATGGCGAAAAGCGCGAATTTTTTGTCACCCCCCACCACGCAGCGCCATTGACCCTGCTGGAGCTGGAGCCGCTGGCGCGACCCTACCAGCCCAAGTACATGTTGCGCCTGCAATTCCAGGTGCAAGAAGGCATCGCACGCATGCAGCGACAGGAAGATGTTGACAAGACACTGGATGTCCTTGCCGAACTGATTCAGCAATTGACCGGGTATCACCATGTGATGGTTTACCGTTTTGACCACAACTGGGAAGGCGAAGTGGTGGCAGAAAAGCGCCATGGCGACAATCTGACTTCCTACCTCGGGCACCGCTTTCCTGCCAGCGATATTCCGGCACAGGCGCGCGAGCTGTATCGCCGCCACCCGATCCGCCTGATGGTGGATACGCAGGCCGCACCGAGTCCCTTGCTTCCGGCGATCAATCCGCTCACCCTGGCACCACTGGACCTGAGTGCCACGGTTTTGCGCAGCCTCTCGCCCATCCACGTTGAATACCTGCGCAACATGGGCGTCCAGGCGTCGATGTCGGCTTCGCTCGTGGTCGAAGGAAAACTGTGGGGCATGATCGCCTGCCACCATCACGGGCCGAAACAACTGGGCCACCCTATCCGCGAGATGGTCAAGTTCATCGGGCAGACTGCGGCCACGAAAATTGAATCCTTGTGCGCATCACTGCGCAGTGCATTGAATTTCAAGTTGAACGATGCCATCAGCCGCATGCTGGACATGCTGCACCATGGCAAGGACATGACCCAGCAGCTGTGGGCGTTTGAAAAATACTTTGCCACACTGATTCCGGCAAGCGGCATCCTGATTCGTGTTGACGGGCGCGCCTACCGTCGCGGCGTGTTGCCGCCTGATGGCCTGCTGATGCCGCTGATAGACTGGCTCGCAGGACAGGCGCCGGTCTGCGTTTTCAACCAGCTGGCGGAAGTTTTCCCAGGCGCAGCCGGACATGCCGATACGGTTGCGGGTGTGCTGGCTGTGAATCTGGACAGCACGGCACAAAACGGCACAAAAAACGGCACACAGAACGGCATTTACTGGTTCAAGCCCGAAAAGATTCGTGAAGTGAAGTGGGCCGGAAAGCCGGAAAAAGTCGTGGGTACCGATGCATCCGGCCATCCCCGCCTTTCGCCCCGGCAATCGTTTGCTACCTGGATCGAAACATGGCGTGGCCGTTGCGAGCGTTGGCAGCAAGCCGAGATTGACCTCGCCGGCAGTATTGGCCACCTCGTGCACCAGGCGTTCTCGTTACTGGTGGCACACAGCATTCGTCGCCATGGTTCCCATGCAACCAGTGCCCAGGGCATCCCCCGCGATCCGGACCTGGAGGCCCTGGTGGATACCAAACCTCTTTTGAAGAACCTGCCCGCAGGTGTGGTTGTGCACGCGGATGACACGCGGATACTGTACGCCAATCCGCGTGCCTTGCAGTTGCTGCGTCTGAGCGAGGAACAGGCATTGGGACGCCAGGCCTTGCAAGCGCAGTGGAGGCTGATTGACGAGTCCGGTCGCTATCTGACGGTGGCCGAATACCCGGTCAACCGCGTACTGGCCAGCGGCGCTACCCTCACCGGGCTGGTCATAGGCATTGTGGACCAGTTGCAACCGGAACCTACCTGGGTTCTCGTCCATGCCTATCCGCAGGTGGACGCCAGCGGCGAGCGCCAGGTCATCGTCACCTTTGTCGACGTCAGTGACAGACAGCGTATTCCCTTTCGGCAGATCGTGGACCTGGCGAACGACGCCGTGGTCGTTACCGAAGCCAGCCCTCTGGATGCACCCGGCCCCAGGATCGTTTACGTCAACCAATCGTTTACGAAGCTCACCGGCTACTCTGCACAGGAGGTCATGGGCCGCACGCCACGCATATTCCAAGGGGAAAAAACCGACCGGGCGACGCAGGCGCGCATCCGTGCAGCGCTCGCCGGAAACCAGTCGTTGCGGGAAAGCCTGATCAACTACCGCCGCAACGGCTCGACCTACTGGATTGATCTCAATATCAACCCCTTGTTCGACCACAACGGACAGGTCAAGTACTTCGTCGCCATCGAACGCGACGTCACCAGTCTGATGGAGGAGTCGATTGGCCTGCGCAACGCGGCGGCGACGGATGCCCTGACCGGGCTGCTCAACCGCAGGGGTTTTACGGAACAATTCCAGCGCCTGCGCCGCACCGCATCGTCTCAGCACTTCATCTGCTGTGCCATTTGTGCAGATATCGACCATTTCAAACGCATCAATGACAGCGAAGGCCATCCCGTCGGCGATACCGTCTTGCAAGCCCTGGCGCAGCAGATGCTGTCGGTATTTCGCCGCGACGACATTTGCGCAAGATTCGGCGGCGAGGAATTCAACATCATCCTTCCCGGTCTGGGTTCTGACGAGGCCTACACCATCGCGGAACGGTTCCGCCAAGCCATCGAAAGCAGTGTCTTCACGCCTGCTGGCAAAGCTGTCACCGTCAGTCTGGGATTGGCATCATGGCAATCTGCCGATACCATGCACAGCTTGCTGAAACGGGCCGATGCGGCCCTCTACCTTGCCAAGCAGCAAGGACGCAACCAGACCGTCGCTGATGGCTGAACTGTAGCGTTCTGTAGCGTTCTGTAGCATTCTGTAGCATGTTCCTGTCCTGATTTATGAAAGCCCATTCCATCCGCCTTGCTCGACCAGGGAGCGCCCGATTGAACGAAATGCCATCAACACCCCAGGTTGCCGCACGCATTGCCAGCGAACTGTCGGTTTCCACGTGGCAGTCAGCCAGCGCCCAGGCCATCCTGTCAGTTGCCGACACGGGCATCCTGGCAACCGACAACCAGGGCATCATCCGTGCGGCCAACCGCGCAGCCTGCGACATCTTTGGCTATGCCGAGCAGGAGTTGATCGGATTGTCGGTGGACCAGCTGATTCCGCCGCATCTGCGCCAGAACCATGCCAAGCTGATGCACAGATTCATCAAGTCAGATGAAAGCGAGCGGCGCATGGGGCAGCGCAGCACGGTGCAAGGCTACCGCAAGGATGGAAGCCTCTTTCCCATGGAAGCGTCCATCGCCAAATCCCGTAGCGGTGACATGGCCGACGATTGGATGCTGGTGGTCACCCTGCGCGACATCACCGAACGCAAGAAGGCAGAGGAAGACCTGACGCGCTACGCGACCCATGACCCGCTGACCGGCCTGCCCAACCGCGCAACGATCCACGAACGGCTGACCAACGCGCTGCAACGCGCACGGCGCAGCGGCTTGTCGGTCGTCCCGTTCTGCGTTGACCTCGATGGTTTCCAGCTGATCAACGACACCCATGGCCACGAGGCCGGCGACACGTTGCTGAAAACCGTGACCGCGCGCCTGATCGAACAGGTCCGGCCCGGCGACACGGTCGCACACATGGCGGGTGACGCATTTGCCATTCTGTGCGAACAAGTCGAGCAGCCGATGGGACTCTCGGCCCTGGCCGTGCGCATCAACGACAGCCTGCGCAAACCCATTCCCTTTGCCAACCAGCAATTGTTCGTCACCGCCAGCATCGGCATCGCCATCGGAACCAGTGCCACCCATTCGGCGGACGATTTGCTGCGTTCGGCTGGCACAGCGATGTCGGCGGTCAAGGAAAAGGGGCGTGACGGTTGGCAGTTTTTCAACGAAGGCCTGCAAGAGCAGGCACGCCAGCGCCTTGAAATCACCAACGGTTTGCGTCTGGCCATCGAGCGCAAGGAATTTTCGGTGCGCTTCCAGCCTATCGTCGCCGCCGAAAGTGGCCGCATTGCCGGTGCGGAGCTGCTTTTGCGCTGGAAGCCACCGCAAGGGGAAATTTCGCCAGCCCTGTTCATTCCGATTGCCGAGACGACCGGAAGCATCGTGCCCATAGGCACCTGGGTATTTCGTGCGGCTTGCCGCGCCGAAGTTGACTGGCGCAGCCGCTGGGGTGAACGTGCGCCCTATATGTCGGTCAACCTCTCTGCCCGCCAGCTCTCGGAGCCCACACTGGCCGAGGAGTTTGCTGCCATACTGACAGAAACAGGCGCCTGGCCCACGCAAATGCTGCTGGAGATTACCGAAACCTCGCTGATGGCCGATGTCGAGGCCAATCTCAAGGTGCTGCGCCAACTCGCCGAGTTGGGTTTGCGCATCGCAGTGGACGACTTCGGCACCGGCTATTCCTCGCTGGCCCAGCTCACACGCATGCCGGTTGACGTGCTCAAGATTGACCGTGCCTTTGTTGATGGCATCGACAAGAGCAGTGAAAGCCGCAGCATCGCCCGTGCCATCATCAGCCTGGGACGCTCGCTCAACCTTAAACTCGTGGCCGAAGGCGTCGAAACGGCGGCACAGTTGCGCGAACTCTGCGGCTATGGCTGCGACTACATCCAGGGTTACTACTTTTATCGTCCGCTGGACGAAGCAAGTTTCATCGACACTTTTCAGCGTGACCAACGCAACGACGGCGTGCCCAAGGCCGAGCCGCTGTATTTCATCCTCTACGTCAGCCGCGCAAACCAGGCTCTCGACGCCACCGCACGGCGGCAACTCATGCAAGAGGCGCAGACTTTCAACCGTGCCAACGGCATCTCCGGCTGCTTGCTGTACAGAGAAAATTGCTTCATGCAGTTGCTGGAGGGACCCGCTGAGTTGCTCACCGCACTGCTTGAACGCATCCGGCGCGATTCCCGCCACCGTGATCTGCGTGTCGTTGCCGAAGGCCCCATCCAGCGCCGCGCCTTTACCGACTGGGGCATGGTCTGGCGCGACGCCGAAATGGCAGAAGGATCGCCCGACCTGACGCCCTGGCAACACAGATACATCGAGCTGATCGAGCTGGCCGAAGACGCCCGGCTGTGCTACACCACCATCACCGCCTACGCGAGCGCCAACTATAGTGTGGTGTAGGGCATACTTTTCTGATTTTTCACCACCGAGGAGATTTTCCACCATGAACCATCTGAACATCTCCACCCGGCTGCTGATTCTGGTCTGCACCTTGTCGGCGCTGCTGATCGGCATTGGTACCCTGGGTCTGTTTGGCATCGTCAAAGCGGATGATGCCCTCAAGACCGTCTATGAGGACAGGGCCGTGCCGCTGGCCCAGCTTGGCGATGTGCAACACCAGGTGATGCGCAACCGGCTCGACATTGTCAACAGCGTACTCGACCCCAGCCCCGAGGTCATTGCCAGAAATGGCGCGGAACTGGAAGACAATCTGGTGCAGGCCCAAAAGCAGTGGGACGCCTACATGGCCACGACCCTGACCCCCAAAGAGGCCATCATCGCCAAAACATTTGCCCAGAACTACCGCATATTTGTCGAAGAGGGGCTGCGCCCGGCGCTGGCCGCCTTGCGCGCAAACGATGTGGCAGGCGCACACCGCTTGATCAAGGACAAGATTCGCCCGCTGTCCAGGCCGGTCGAGTCCGGGATTGATGAACTGATAGCGCTGCAGGTGGAGGTTGCCAAGGAAGAATACGAGGCTGCGGACGCGCGCTACAGCCGGATTCTGGCGCTGTCGCTTGCTGCCATCGTGCTGGGAATCGTGTTTGCCTTCGGCTTTGGCCTGGCCCTGATTCGCGGCATCTCCCGCTCGCTGCACGAGGCTCTGGGCGTGGCCCGGGCCGTGGCCAGCGGTGACCTGCGCCATACCACCCAAGCGAATGGCAGCGACGAAGTGGCACAGGTGCTGCTGGCCATGAACGAGATGCAGGCCAGCCTGACCCAGGTGGTGGCCAGCGTGTGCCAGGGCGCCGAGAGCGTTGCCACCGCCAGTGTCGAGATTGCCCAGGGGAATCAGGACCTGTCGGCCCGCACCGAAAGCCAGGCCAGCGCGCTGGAGCAAACCGCCGCCTCCATGGAGCAACTCAACGCCACCGTCAGGCAAAACGCCGACAACGCGCGCCAGGCCAACCAGCTGGCCATGAGCGCCAGCACCACGGCGGTGGCCGGGGGGGAGGTGGTGGCGCGGGTGGTGGAGACCATGAAAGGCATCAACGACTCATCCAGAAAGATCGCCGACATCATCAGCGTGATTGATGGCATCGCGTTCCAGACCAACATCCTGGCCCTGAACGCCGCCGTGGAAGCGGCCCGGGCCGGCGAGCAGGGGCGCGGCTTTGCCGTGGTGGCCAGCGAGGTGCGCTCCCTGGCCGGGCGCAGTGCCGAAGCGGCCAAAGAGATCAAGATGCTGATCAACGCCAGCGTGGAGCGGGTGGAACAAGGCAGCTTGCAGGTAGACAAGGCAGGTGCCACCATGGCCGAAGTGGTCACCGGCATCCGGCGCGTGACCGACCTGATGGGCGAAATCAGCGCCGCCAGCAACGAGCAAAGCGCCGGAGTGTCGCAAGTGGGCGAAGCGGTTACGCAGATGGACCAGGCCACCCAGCAAAACGCCGCGCTGGTGGAAGAAATGGCCGCCGCCGCCAGCAGCCTGAAGTCGCAAGCGCAAGAACTGGTCGCCACCGTGGCGGTGTTCAAGCTGGCCGAGGGGGCTGGGCAGCCACACACCCCCGCCAAAGCCGGTGGCCTCAAAGGCAGTAAGCCCATGGCCTTGGCGCATACGCCCAGGGGAGGTATGTAGTATGCTGGCAATTCATGTCTGACCTTACGCAGTTTCCGTTCTGTTAGCCTACGCGCATGAAGAATTTTGATTTGGAGTTGTATACGGACTACCTGTTGAGCAGTTTTGGAGCGGCAACAGCTACAGGGCTATCAGCAATGGTGGGTGGCGAAGTCAGCCATGACCGGGTTACGCGGTTTCTATCCGGGCAGGACTACACGTCCAAGGATTTATGGGCGCAAGTCAAGGCTGTGGTACGAGAAGTGGAGGATGCCCAAGGGGTATTGATTATTGATGACACGATACAAGAGAAGGCGTGGACCGACGAGAGTGATTTGATCTGCTGGCATTACGACCACTGTAGTGGTCGAACAGTCAAGGGAATCAATCTTCTCAATGCGCTGTACCACTGTAACGGCAGGTCGATTCCGGTGGCGTTTGAACTGGTGCAAAAGCCGCTGCAGTGTGACATGGTGAGCCGCCAGGTCAAGCGCAAGAGCGAGAAAACCAAGAATGAAATGATGCGGGAAATTATTCATACCTGTCTACAAAATACCCTGCCATTCCGATTCGTGTTGATGGACTCCTGGTTTGCCTCGGAGGATAATTTCGACTTCATCGCAGATCGGGGCAAACATTTCATCGCAGCGCTCAAAGACAACCGATTGGTGGCCTTGAGTCAGGAAAACTGGAAACAAAAGCGTTTTGTGCGCGTAGACAAACTGGATTTCCCAGAGCAAACCGCTGTGCGAGGTTGGCTTAAGGGGAGTGCACGAGAAGTTCTCCTAGTCCGCCAAGTCTTTAAAAACAAAGACGGTAGCACCGGCATCTTGCATCTGGTTTGCAGTGATCTCACATGCAACTATGACGCCATCACCACGAACTACCAAAAACGGTGGAAAGTGGAGGTGTTTCACAAATCCCTGAAATCCAATGCGGGTATGGCCAAATCACCAACGCAGACATTGCGCACCCAAAGCAACCACGTCTTCATGGCGATTTACGCCGTATTCAAACTTGAATGCCTGAGTTTCAAAAACAAGATGAATCCCTTCGCCCTGCGGTTCAAGCTTCTCATCAATGCCACCCGCAGCGCCTTTGCCCAGCTCCAAAAATTCCAGGCCACTGGTACTGCGTAAGGTCAGTTCATGTTTTCAAAATCCCCTTACTGCGTGCTGGTCGTCGTTGACGAGGCAGAAAACGCCACCCCGTTGTGTAACCTGCTCACGCCCGAGGGCTACACGGTGCAAGTCGCCACCGATGGTGCATCGGCGCTGCAGCTGGCCCAGCAGTCGCCGCCCGACTTGGTCTTGCTGGCCGTATCGCTGCCTGGCATGGACGGCTACACGGTGTGCCAGCAGCTCAAGCAGAACGACGCCACGCGGCACATCCCGGTGGTCTTCCTGTACGACCACGATAACGACCATGCCGACTGCGAGGCCGAGGCCCGTTGCTTTGCCGTAGGCGGTGTTGATTTCATCCGCAAGCCGGTCAAACAGCCGGTACTGCTGGCGCGGGTCAGTGCCCATATGGCAACGCACCAACAGCAGCGCCATCTGGAAGGCATGTTTCGCGATGTGATGGAGTTCTCGCCCGACGCACTGGTCCTGTCGGACATGGCGGGGCGCATTGTGCGGATGAACAGACAGGCCGAGGAGTTGTCGGGCTATACCTTGCGCGGTCACAATCTGAGGTTTTGTGATCAACCGAAACCTGGGGTGTGTTAACGTTCGAAACATGGCACCTTGGGTATACGATCCACAGAGTGGCGGGGTCAAAATTCCGCCACGGATATTCGATGAAAT
>JAYRRD010000160.1:0-28419 GCA_041910275.1 Rhodoferax sp. | reverse complement strand
TGGGTGCTGCGCCGCAGTTGACCTCAGCCCAGCGCTGGTACGCGATGGCACGATACATCGCCGACAAAATCCTGGCTTTTGTACCCAATACCCCCATTCCCGAAGCTGTCGCTACGGGCTAACTGAGGAAAATAGGTTGAATCTGTTCTGCTCAACCTGACCGAGGCCAGTATTCGGACTTTTGAGTCCGAACACCGTGAAGAGTCGTTCTATGCCTTTGGCTTTGACTGCCATGCCTGCTATGGTGACATTCTCTTGTGCCTAAACACTGAAGCCGACTTCCTTAAAGTGTCGCAGGAGTACATAACGAACTACAACTACGGCCCAGAAGATCTTGCGGGCCTCAAGAGAAACTTTGGAGACTGGCAGTACCAAGGCTTCAATCTTGAGCAGTCGAGCTGGGACGCAATCTGGGGGCCACATCGGATGGCGGTTGATGAGTACATATCTTCCGATGACACCACTGACGAGGATATCGATATCTTCATCGAAGAGTTTCTCAGAATGGTCTGCCGTGTACTAATTCAGATCGAGCGATCAGGTGTCTTGGATAGCATTATTCAACGCGATGAAGGATTCTTCAGCCAAGTTGTGGACCACGACGAAAGCGAGGACGAAGCAATAGCCCGATTGGAAGTCGTTCGCAGTCTCATGGAGGGCTAATCGGGCAGCCGGAAATTTCCAGCCCCCACACCACCCACCGTGCGGGTTCGCAGTGTGCGGTTCAGCGCGTTGGCACGCTTGACGAAGTGGGTGTTTTCTTTACCGTGTATGGCCTGACGCAAGCGCAGCAATGCGACGCCGATTGCCAGCCACACTTTGGCGCCCGTAGAGTCAGGATCAACGGCCCCAAACCCGATGGCCGCCTGCACCCCGTGCCGGGACACCAGCATTACTCGCTGCCGGTTGGCAAACTGGTTTGGCAAAGCCACCACAAGAAAACGGCGCGCTTTGCGCTCGACAACGCCGCAGGCCATGCCGGCGTCGATTTTTGGGTGGATGTGTGATCCGCTCCTGATACAGGAGCTGTACCCGCTCATTCTACGGTGCTTGCAGCCCGATTTGCCATGCAAAAACACCCGAAAACAGCCAGTTTTCCGCCAGTTTTGCCCTCTGTGGCGGCTGTTGGCGGCGCTTTGAGCTGTTTTGAGGGGTGAAATTCAAGGCGAATCGGGTTGTCCGCCTTATGTATCAAGCGGGAGCAGCTCTCTATTCAGTAGCGCCTGTCAGATGGTCGGCATTCCATACGCAAGGGCTGCATCCGACACATTGATCCCCACCAGCGCAACTCCCGCGCCTGTGTCGCCTGCATCTGCCATGAGCGCGGCTGGGCTGGCGCTGGTAGGTACCACAAAGTTGGCCGTACCACTGACGGGCGTGGAACCTGTGGGAACCGAAGCCCCCAGCGTTGCGGCAAACTGGGCGTATGTCTGGCTGGAAGCCGTATCCCCCGCTGGTGCATTGGCACCCACCTGGTAGCTAAAGCCCGATGCCCCCAGAATTTGCACATTGGCACCGTTGGAGAGCGTGAGCTGCACGGCATTGCCGAAGAAGCTGCTGGATGCAATCGTCAGTCCGTCCACCAGCTGGATGACGTTGACGCCCTCGGTGTCGGTAATCTTGGCCGTGATTGCGCCGCTTAAGGTGTAGGGGCTGATGATGTAGGTGTCGCTGCCGCCACCGCCGAGGTGGTTGTTGCCGCCGGAAGGCAAAAAGAAGTCATTGCCCAGGGTGCCGGGGACGGTTGCAGCGGTACCTGCCGTTGCCGGGGTGGGTGCGCTTGCCGGTGTGATGCCGCTGGGCACGACAAAATTGGCACCGCCACTGATCGGGGTGGAGCCTGTGGGGATCGACGCGCCCAATGCTGCGGCAAACTGGGCGTATGTCTGGCCGCTGGCGGTATCACCTGCCGGGGCATTGGCACCCACCAGATAGGTAAAGGATGCAGCGCCGAGAATCTGGACGCTGGCTCCATTGGATAGGGTCAATTGGACTGCATTACCGAAGAAGCTGCTGGATGCAACCGTCAGGCCATCAACCAGTTGAATGGCGTTGGCACCCTCGGTGTCGGTAATCTTGGCCGTTACCGCGCCGCTCAGGGTGTGGGGGCTGATGATGTAGGTGTCGCTGCCACCGCCACCCAGATAGTTGTTGCCACCGGAAGGCAAAAAGAAGTCATTGCCCAGGGTACCGGGGACGGTGTAGGACGGCAGTGTGGTGGCGCTGTCGTTGTCGAGGATGGTTGCCGTGGCGCTGGCCGCGCTGCCCAGGGTGGCTCCGCCGGGACTGCTCAAAGCAAGCGAGAAGGTTTCGCTGGATTCGGCGATTTTGTCGCCAAGTACCGAAACGGCAATGGTCTTGCTGGTTTCACCGGCGGCAAAGCTCAAGGTTCCACTGGTGGCGGTGTAGTCACTGCCCGCAGTTGCCGTGCCATTGGCTGTGGCGTAATTCACGGTCACGGTGCTGGTGGCAACGGCTGAGAGGGTGACGGTGAAATTCAGGGATTGGCTTCCTGTATCGCCCTCGGTGATCGTTGTGTTTGCAGGAGAAATACTGAGGGCCGGGGATGTCCCTGACAGTGCTTCCAGCTCGCTTGCAGTACGCAGTACGTCGGAAAACTGAAAAAATTCCACGTTGCTGAAGGTATCGGTGCCGGTTGGCGTGCCACTGATGGTGAACAGTCTGGATAAGGCGTTGTAGTTGAATGCGTAACTGGCCAATGGAGCGGCCAGGATCGCCGTGTCCGAACCGTCCCCACCGTTGATGGCATCGTTGCCTGCACCTGCGGTGAGTGTGTCATTGCCGGATGCGCCAATCAGGTTATTGTCACCATCATTGCCGATGAGCGTATCGTCGCCCAGGCCACCGATGGCATTTTCAATGGTGGTGCTGGCAGCAATCGTGAATTCGCCGGAACCGACGCTGGATTTATTGCCAGGTGTCAAGTCCAGCCGGACTGCATTGGCTGCCGCTGCTGCATTGAGCACGTCCACGCCGCTGGCATCTGCCAGGGTCGGGTTGGCGGCGGCAAACTCGTTGGTCAAAATGTACTGGGAATTGTCGGAAACCGCCGATCCCCAGGCACGCACCGCCAAGGTGTTGAAGCTGGATGTGGTGGCACCGGAAAACTTGTCGGTGAGCTTGAGGGTCCAGGTTCCGGCGCTGTTTTCGCCCAGAAATGCCGTCGATCCAACGGTGAAGGTGGACGGCCATGAAGGCTCGGGGCTGCTCATATCGGGCGCGCCATTGACAAGATTGCGCGTCAGCGGCTGGTCAAACAGCGTGATGGTGGTGCCACTGGGCGAGGTGATGGTGGCGCCAAGTTGGCTGGGGCTGGCGGAAGTCAGATTGAGATCAAACTCCATGCGCTCGATGCGTACGTTATTGGGGACATTGGCGGTGGCAGTGAAGCCAGTCGGGTTGTCCTGGGGAATGGAGCCACTGGCGGTGCTTGAGATGCCTTCGGCGCTTTGCCAGTTGGCAACCGTGCCTGCAGCCAGGGGCCAGGATTCGGCCAGACGCACGGCTGCCGACACGTCCAGCAATCCATAGCCAAAATCACGCGAAAAGTGCATCCCGCCCAGATTCCAGTCAGTAGCAGCGGTTTTTACCCAGCTCGAATTTCCCGGATCGACCTGGCGTGCGGTGAGTGCCAGGATGGTCGAGACATCCCGAAAGCCCAGTTTGGGGTTGGCTTGCAGCATGAGCGCCGCCGCGCCGCCGACCATGGGGCCGGAGTACGAGGTGCCTTGGTTCTGGTAGGTGTAATCGCCCTCCGTGCCTGCTGCCTTGTTGTAGCCGCCTTCCCCCTGCACATCGGCGGACACAATGCCAAAGCCCGTGTCGGTGTTGGCCGGACCCGCCACGCCGCCGGGTGCGGTGAGCAGCAAACTCGCCCCCCTGGTGGAGTAGTCGGTTGGCGCGCCGGTTTCGGTAAGGGCGCCCACGGCGATGGTGAACTTGTTGCCCGTGAAGTTGGACATGGCGGTATCCGCATTGTTGCCACGCTCGTTGCCGCCGGATACTTCAATCACCATACCCAGACCGTTGCGCGCTTCGGTTGCGGCGCGCGCCAGCGCGGCACCCCAGTCCCTGTCGGCCTGGCTTCCGGATGCGCCAAAGTTTTCGGCAAACGCGGGGTCTTGTCCCCAGGAGTTGACGCTCACGGCAGCACCGGCTGCCAGATTGGCGAGAAACAGTTTGGCGGTGGTCCCGGCGGCTGGTCCGATGGCCGTTGCGGGAACAATTTTGGCTTCATACGCCACGCCGACACCGCCAATACCGTCGTTGCCAGCCATGCCCACAATCGACCCCACTACCGTGCCGTGCGAGCCGGATGCGCCAACAAAGCCCTGTCCCACGGTTTCCCGCGCGCCGTCGTATGCCAGGTTGGTCAAGAGGTTGGCAGCCAGCGCGGGGTGCGTCAGGTCCATGCCGTCGTCATTGACGGAGACCACCACGCCCTTGCCCGTGTATTTGTCCCAGGCCGACAGCACATTGATGTCCAGTCTGGACGGGCCGCCGCGTTGTCCGGTATTGACCAGATACCACGCGGAAGCAAACAGGGGATCATTGAAGGTTTTAGCCATGTAGGGTTACTCCAGGATAAGGGGTGTGAGGAAACTTTGTGCTGCAACAAACGATTTTTTCAAATTTCAAAGACCTTCTGCATCCCTCGGGCATTTTCTGTGATGACGGCTTGGGCTCTTGAACAGCAAACCGCAATCTGATGTAGAGTGGCGACCATATGCGCGTCGCAAGCTTAAATTGTTTTATCAAGAACGGAGTTCACCATGGCAAAAGGTCAGCAAAAAAGCAATAAAGAAGCGAAAAAACCCAAAAAGGATACCTCACCCCCCAAACCTGCTTCCGGTTCCGGTGAAGCCGTGCGCCCGGTGGTGACGACGGCAGTGATACCGCGTGGCAAACTCAAGAACAAATGAGAAGTACCTTGCGCGCTAGAACGACCACCTGAGTCCCAGCTCCAGCGTCGAGTCGGTTTGCGCGGAGGCCAGTTTGGCGCCATTCTGGCCGGTCAATGCGTCGGTGCTGTTGTCTGAATAGGCAAACGAAACCGAGGCCTTGGGCTGGAATGTATAACTCAGGACAATGGTTTTTTGCTGTCGGGTTTGTCCGATGACGGTGCGGCTTGGACTGATGGACACATCCACGTTCCAGGCGTCGGACATGCTCCAGTTCACCCCCAGGGTCTGGCTGCGGTCGAGCAGATCGCCCAACTTGCCGGCCATCGTGACATGCCGTACCTTGCGCTGCAACAGGGCGCGCGCCAGGTCCAACGGGTCGGAGCTGTAGTCGTAGAGTTCCAGGCCCCAGTAAACCTCCAGCACATCGCTTACGCCTTGGCGGATGTCCAGCCGCGTGCGCCCCTGGTTGGGGATTCGCTCATTCAGAGCCGCCGGGGCGTCGGGTACCGAGTAGTCGTACAGATCGCGCTCCAGCTCCAGGTGCGTGGTGTGGCGGCCCTGCCAGAGCTTGTGCAGGTTTGCGCCCACGGAAAGGCCGCGCCCGTTGAGCTTGAGCAGATCGTCGTGCATGGTGGACAGGTGGGCGACAAACGACCATATGGGCGATGGACTCCAGCCCAGCGCCATGTTGGCCTGCACGGATGTTTCAATTCCGTTGAGCGTGCTCTGGGTGGCATCGAGTCCCAGGGACAAAGGCAAGGCAGCATGTTCGACGTTTGCGGCCAGGCTGTGGGAGGCATAGCCGTTGCTGCCGTTGCCCAAGGTATAAGACACATCCCCCGTCAGGCCGCCGCCATGGTTTTGGGCTTGTGCAGCGCCGATGCAGACAGCAGCCACGGCCAGGACGCAGGCCAGCCGCCTCTGGGGGCATTTGGAAGAGGAAAAAGCAGTTTTGCGGGTCATCGGGAGAATCCTTGGGTTCTGAGTGGATGAATGGATGGTTAGTCGCCGTTGCGTTTTTGTGCCTTGCGCATCAGGCGTTTGCGCGCGGTTTCGCGCTGTTCATCGCTCAGATTGTCCCATTTCTCCCGCACGGCCCTGGCCATCTCCGGGCGGTCTTCGAAGCGTTCCTTGAAGCGCTCCTCGACGGTTTCGCGTATGCGCTGGCGCAGGTTTTCCTTGCGAGCCTGGATGCGTTCTTCCAGCCGCAGCAGGCGTTGGCCCAGAAATTCGGGGCGATCCGCCAGTAAAACGGGCAGCGCCAGGGCGTCTTTGGCGGCAAAACCGTGCTGGCCCGCTGGCACATGCAGCTCGCCCTGTGCGCTACGCACCACGGTCGCACCTTCCAGAACCGAATTGTAGGTACCCGCATGGTCACGGCCACTGCCAGCGTCCATCACCGTGACTTCGTGGTCTGTGCCACGGATGCCGATGGTGGCGGTTGCGGTGGTCACGCGGTAGCCAGAGGGGTTGATTTTGCCAATCCATCCGGTGATGGAGCGCAAGGCGCCGCGCACCAGCGACATGTCGATCATCGATTTGTCGTCCTGCGTGGCCTGGTATTGCAACATTTTGAAGGTGGTGTTGGGCCGCAGCGCCAGCAATCCGCCGTCTTCGGTCACGGCGTGCAGCTCGCCATCCTTGTGGGTCTGCACGGTCTGGCCTACCAGCAGTTTCTGGCCCAGAACAGGCGTTGCCGTCGTGCCGTCGGTGCTGACAATCTCCACGGGGCCATTCACCGCGTCCACGGTGCCAAAGACCTGCGCCCACGTGCAAAAGGGGATCAGCAGCAACCCCAGCCAACCAACAAAACGTTTCATATCGTGCTCCGAAATCGCATTTTCAGGGGTTCGTCGCTGTGCCTGAGCCTGACTGCTTGATGTCGAGCAGTGCATCCCTGAGTTTCGCGTCGGCGGGTGACGGGCCGAACCAGACCGACATCAAACCCTGGAAAAATTCCACTTCCTTGATCGGCTCGCCTTGCACCTTTTCCTTGACGGTGATGACCAGACCCTTGCCAGGAATCCAGTCGATGATGTTGGCTTCACCAGGAGCAAATGCCTTGTTGGCGTTGAACATCTCGCCCATGCGCAGCAGCCCTGGCACCATGGGCGATAACTGCTCTTTGGTCACGTTGTCCTGCACACCGCGTGTGAGCAGCTTGCCAAAGGTCGAGGAGTCGATTTCACGCACGAAAACCATCTTCATGCGTTTGGGGCCGGGTGCCGCCATGAATTCTTCAAAGGTGTGCACCTTCTTGGTTGTATAGAGTCCGGCAGCATACACCTTGAATAGCAGCCTGGTACGGACTCCGGCACCGTTGAGCTGCAATTTGGTGCCATCGAGCATGATGCTGTCTTCGAACTTGACACCGGCAACGTCCACGGTTGCCGCCAGTGTGGCGCCATTGAACAGCATGAGCGCCATGGCCAGTGTGCCAACCCACAGTTTTTGAATAAGTCGCATATGAAGTCTCCATTTTTAATTCAGGGACTTCATGATAGTGCTGCAACGGTGCTCGCGCAATCTGATAGGGGGAATTTAGTGCCTGAAATGCCGCACACCGCTGAAGACCATGGCCACGCCGCGTTCGTTGGCTGCGGCGATCACCTCGTCGTCGCGCACCGAGCCGCCGGGCTGGATCACGCAGCTGGCACCGGCATCGACCACCACATCCAGGCCATCGCGGAACGGGAAGAAGGCATCGCTGGCGACCACCGTGTCTTGCAGCGACAAATTGGCATGTTGCGCCTTGATCGAGGCGATGCGCGCCGAGTCCAGCCGACTCATCTGGCCCGCACCCACTCCCATCGTCATGCCGTCCTTGCAAAACACAATGGCATTGGATTTGACGAACTTGGCCACCTTCCAGGCAAACAGCATGTCCTGCAATTGCGCAGGCGTGGGCTGCCGGGTGGTGACCACCTTCAGGTCGGACAGGTTCAATTCGTGGTTGTCTGCTGTTTGCAACAGGATGCCAGAGCCTATGCGCTTCATGTCGATGGCGTTGCGGCCCTGGTCCCAGTCGGTGGGGCCGCCTTTGGGCAGGTCAATCTGCAGGATGCGCACGTTGGCCTTGGCTTTGAATACCGCCAGCGCTTCGGGCGTAAAGGCCGGTGCGATCAGCACTTCGACAAACTGCTTTGAAATTTGTAGTGCACCCCGCTCGTCCAGTGGGGTGTTGAGGGCAATAATGCCTCCAAAAGCCGAGGTTGGATCGGTTTGAAAAGCCTTGCTGTAGGCTTGCAGTGCATCCGCGCCCAATGCCACGCCGCAGGGGTTGGCGTGCTTGACGATCACGCAGGCGGGCGTGTCAAAGCCCTTGACGCATTCCCAGGCGGCGTCGGCATCGGCAATGTTGTTGTAGCTCAGTTCCTTGCCTTGCAGTTGGCGTGCAGTCACCAGCGAGCCGGGTGCGGGAAACAGATCGCGGTACAGGGCCGCGCGCTGGTGCGCGTTTTCCCCGTAGCGCAAGTCCTGCACCTTGATAAAACGGCCATTGCTCTGGCCGGGGAAGAGGTCCAGCGTCGGGGCTATGTTGTCTGAGGGAGCTGCATCGGCTGTATCCGTCATACGCACTGCGCTCAGGTAGTCGCTGATGGCGGCGTCGTACTGGCTGATGCGGTTGAATGCGGCCACCGCCAGGGAAAATTTTGTTTTGCTGCTGATCTGGCCTGCGGCCTTGAGTTCGGCGATGGCGCCAGGATATTGTGCGCAGTCGGTCAGTACGGCCACGTCTTTCCAGTTCTTGGCAGCGCTGCGCACCATGGCGGGGCCGCCGATGTCGATGTTTTCAATCGCATCTTCCAGGGTGCAGCCGGGCTTGGCCACCGTGGCTTCAAACGGATACAGGTTGACTACCAGTACGTCAATGGTGTCGATCTGGTGCGCGGCCAAGGCTTGCATGTGCTCTGGTATATCCCGTCGCGCCAGAAGACCGCCGTGCACGCGCGGGTGCAGGGTCTTGACGCGGCCATCGAGCATCTCGGGAAACCCGGTCATTGCCGCCACTTCGGTCACCGGCAGTCCGGCCTCAAGCAGTAGTTTGGCGGTGCCACCTGTGGAGAGCAGCCGGATGCCGCGCGCGTGCAGGGCCTGGGCGAGTTCGAGAATGCCGGTTTTATCGGAAACGGAAAGAAGTGCGTTCATAACGGTTTATAAAAGTTTGTGTTCCAGTAGTTTTTTGCGCAGGGTGTTGCGGTTGAGTCCCAACCACTGCGCAGCCTTGGACTGGTTGTTGTCGGCGTGCGCCATGACGACTTCGAGCAAAGGCTTTTCCACCGTGCGCATCAGCATGTCGTGCATGCCGGTGGGTTCGATGCCGGACAGGTCCCGGAAATACGTTTCCAGGTTTTCGCGCACACATTCATCAAGGAGTTTGCTGCTCATAAGGTTTATTCATCGGTTCATTCGAGGATTCATCCAGGGTATCCAGAAAATGTGACACCGCTGTCACCTGCGCCGCACAGTCTTCCACGGTGTTGATGTGTGCGCGAAACGCCTCGCCGCCGGGCAGGGCGCGCAGGTACCAGCCAATGTGCTTGCGTGCCGAGCGCACACCCAGGTACTCGCCATACAGGCCATAGTGGTCATCCAGATGGTCGAGTAACCAGCGTTTGACTTCCGTGACCGGGGGTGGCGCCAGATGCGTGCCGGTGGCGATGAAGTGGGCGATTTCACGAAAAATCCAGGGACGCCCCTGCGCGGCGCGGCCAATCATGATGGCATCGGCCCCCGTGGCCCGCAAGACCGCGCGTGCTTGCTGGGCAGTGCGGATGTCACCATTGGCCACCACGGGTATCGCAACCGCAGCCTTGACTGCCGCAATGGTGTCGTATTCGGCCTCGCCCTGGTAGCCCTGTTCGCGCGTGCGGCCATGCACGGCAAGCATCTGCACTCCGGCTGAGGCAAAAGTGCGCGCCAGTGCCACGGCATTTTTCTGGTGCGCGCTCCAGCCGGTGCGCATCTTGACCGTCACCGGCACCCTGTGCGGCGTACACGCTGCCACCACCGCTTCGACGATGGACAGGGCCAGCTTCTCGTCTTGCATCAGTGCCGATCCTGCCCATTTGTTGCAGACCTTCTTGGCCGGGCAGCCCATGTTGATGTCGATGATCTGTGCACCCTGGGCGATGTTGTGGCGTGCCGCATCGGCCATCATGTGCGGTTCGGTACCGGCAATCTGTACCGCAATCGGGCCGGGTTCCCCCTCGTGGTTGGTGCGCAACAGGGTCTTGGGCGTTGCGCGCAGATCGGGCCGGGATGTGAGCATTTCGCTGACCGCATAGCCCGCGCCAAGCCGTCGGCACAGCTGGCGAAAGGGGCGATCCGTCACACCCGCCATGGGAGCGACAAAAAAAGGGTTCGCCAAGTCAAAATGGCCAATGCGCATGGAATGCAGAGTACAGGTACAGGCTTACGTGGGGTTGGGGATTGGGGCTGGCGATCCGCAAAGGGTGCCAGTCCCGCATTTTAGTGCCAGGGAAGCCCCGCAAGCCCGGCCATTTTGGCCGCAGGGCCAAAGCCCGTCGCTCCATATGCTATGTTTATGGTAGCTGTCCCCGCACATTCCACAAGCGATAAAGCCTTATTTTGCATAAATCAGGCTTCAATACTGAACCACAAAGCCGTCCAGTTGCAGTGCGTGAACTTTTTTCGCGGCTTCCATCGCTGCGATACGTGTGGGGTATGGGCCTACCCGGATGCGGGTCAGTGCACCTTTTTGGGTGTCTGTACTGTAGGAGACGGCTGGCAAGCCCGCAGCGACGAGTTTTTTGTAGGCGATTTTGGCATTTTCTGGCACGGAAAATACGCCGACCTTGATGTAAAAGCCCGGCTCCAGGTTGAATCCTCCTTCGGCTGCCGCCTTGGCAGAAGCAGGAACTGCCGTTTTTGCCGGGGTGCTTGCGGCGGCGGCGGGGCTTGCCATCTCCGCCTGGGGCGCCAGAGGCACCGGCTTGGTGGTCGCGCTCGCAATGATGGCCCGTGTTGAGGCTTCGGGGCAAACCGGGCAGGTACAGGAGCACGCGGATGCCGCAGGTGCGGGCGGTGCCGGTACTGGTGTGGGTGTTGGTGCCTGGGTTTGTATCTGGGTTTGTGCGGGAGGCTGGGGCTGTATTTGCGGCTCTGGCGCTTCAAGCTCGGTCGCACAGCCTGCCAGCAAAGCCACGCTTACCAGGGCAAGCAAGGCAAAGTGCTTTTTTGTCAACATGGGGTGGAATCCTTCGTAAGGTTCGTATTAAGCGAAAAAGGCGAAAAAGGCGAAAAGTTTGCCGACTGTACCGCAAGCCGTGAAGTGGGCTACCTAGTCGCAGACCCTGCGGGAAAAAATCCAGCCCCCCTCGTTACAATGCGGCTCGTTCAAAAAACTCAGCCGTTCCAGGCGTCCTTGCATCCTTCCCCCTCACTGGTCTGCCGCAAAAGTCATGTGTGGGTTTGAGCGTGGGCGCGTCCGGGACCTCGTTGCAACCCATTCGGAGAACCCAGTGCTTTTGTCTCTCAAGGGAATCACCCCACCGGCCATTCTGGCGCTCGCAGACGGTACGGTCTATATTGGCAATTCCATTGGCGCACCTGGCGCTACGGTCGGCGAGGTCGTATTCAATACCTCGATGACTGGTTATCAGGAAATCCTGACCGACCCCAGTTACTGCCAGCAAATCGTCACGCTCACGTACCCGCACATCGGCAACTATGGCACCAACGCTGAGGACGTGGAGTCCGGGCGCATCCACGCCGCCGGTCTGGTGATCCGCGACCTGCCACAGATTGCATCCAATTTTCGCAGCACGGCGGCTTTGAGCGACTACCTGTGCCAAGCCGGTACCGTGGCCATCGCCAACATCGACACCCGCCAGCTGACGCGCCAATTGCGCACCCAGGGCGCACAAAATGGCTGTGTTCTGGCGCTGGGCGCAGGAGAGACCGTGACGCCTGCGACCGTGGAAAAGGCAGTTGCTGCGGCCAAGTCCGCACCCTCCATGTCCGGCCTTGATCTGGCCAAGGTGGTGTCAGCCACACACACCGTGTCGTGGGAGCAGGGTGAATGGGCGCTGGGCACAGGTTATGCGGCGCCGAGCACCGCACGTTTTCATGTCGTCGCCTATGACTTTGGTGTCAAGCACAACATTCTGCGCATGCTGGTGCAGCGGGGTTGCCGCGTCACCGTGGTGCCAGCGCAAACACCGGCGGCGCAGGCGCTGGGGCATCGGCCCGATGGCATTTTCTTCAGCAATGGCCCTGGTGATCCGCAACCCTGCGACTACGCCATCGCCGCTGCGGCGGAATTGATGGCGTCCGGCATTCCCACGTTCGGCATCTGCCTGGGGCACCAGATCATGGCGCTGGCTTCGGGTGCGCGCACTTTCAAGATGAAGTTCGGCCACCACGGCGCCAACCATCCGGTCAAGGAGCTGGCAAGCGGCAAAGTCAGCATCACGAGCCAGAACCACGGTTTTACCGTCGATGAAAAGTCCCTGCCCGCACACGTGCGCGCCACCCACATCAGCCTGTTCGATGGCACCTTGCAGGGCCTGGAGCGCACCGATACACCGGCGTTTTGCTTCCAGGGGCACCCGGAGGCCTCGCCGGGTCCGCACGACATCGGTTATCTGTTCGATAAATTCGTAGCATTCATGGAAAAAACGGAGAAAAAGAATGCCTAAGCGTACCGACATCCACAGCATCCTCATCATTGGTGCTGGCCCCATCGTCATCGGCCAGGCTTGCGAATTCGATTACTCCGGCGTGCAGGCCTGCAAGGCGCTGCGCGAAGAGGGCTACAAGGTCATTCTGATCAACAGCAACCCGGCAACGATCATGACCGACCCGGCCACGGCGGATGTGACCTACATCGAGCCGATTACCTGGCAGACGGTGGAGAAAATCATCGCCAAGGAGCGCCCGGATGCGATTTTGCCGACCATGGGCGGGCAGACGGCGCTGAACTGCGCGCTGGATCTGTGGCACAAGGGCGTGCTGGATAAATACCAGGGCGCGGCCACCCATAAGCCCATCGAACTGATCGGTGCCACGCCCGAGGCCATCGACAAGGCCGAAGACCGCCTGAAATTCAAGGATGCCATGACGCGCATCGGCCTGGGTTCGGCACGCTCGGGCATCGCACACAGCATGGTGGAAGCCTGGGACGTGCAGAAAACCCTGGGGTTTCCGGTCGTCATCCGCCCGAGTTTTACGCTCGGTGGCACGGGTGGTGGCATTGCTTACAACCCGGAAGAGTTTGAGACCATCTGCAAGCGTGGTCTGGAAGCCTCGCCGACCAACGAGTTGCTGATCGAAGAGTCGCTCTTGGGCTGGAAAGAGTACGAGATGGAGGTGGTGCGCGACAAGGCCGACAACTGCATCATCGTCTGCTCGATTGAGAACCTGGACCCCATGGGCGTGCATACCGGCGACTCCATCACTGTGGCACCCGCGCAGACGCTGACCGACAAGGAATACCAGATTCTGCGCAACGCCTCGCTGGCGGTTTTGCGCGAGATTGGCGTCGATACGGGCGGCTCCAACGTGCAGTTTGCCATCAACCCCGACACCGGGCGCATGGTCGTGATCGAGATGAACCCGCGCGTGAGCCGCTCCTCGGCGCTGGCGTCCAAGGCCACGGGTTTTCCGATAGCCAAGATCGCCGCCAAGCTGGCGGTGGGCTTTACGCTCGATGAATTGCGCAACGACATCACGGGC
Source organism: Rhodoferax sp. (assembly GCA_041910275.1). Taxonomy (GTDB): domain Bacteria; phylum Pseudomonadota; class Gammaproteobacteria; order Burkholderiales; family Burkholderiaceae_C; genus Allorhodoferax. Next base: position 14,794 of record JAYRRD010000160.1, on the reverse strand, counting down.
GGCGCCACACCGGCGAGCTTTGAGCCCAGCATTGATTACGTCGTGACCAAGATTCCGCGTTTCGCCTTTGAAAAATTCCCGGCAGCCGACAGCCGCCTGACGACGCAGATGAAGTCGGTCGGCGAAGTCATGGCCATGGGCCGCACGTTTCAGGAGTCGTTCCAGAAGGCTTTGCGCGGCCTGGAAGTCGGCGTCGATGGCATGAACGAGAAAACCCAGGACCGCGAAATTCTGGAGCGCGAACTGGGCGAGCCTGGCCCCGAGCGCATCTGGTACGTGGGCGACGCCTTTGCTGCGGGCTGGAGTGTCGAGGAAGTGCACGCGCTGACCAAAATCGACCGCTGGTTTCTGGTGCAGATCGAGCAGATTGTGCAGATTGAATTAGAGATTGAACGCCTGCCGGTACCAGACACCGGATCGGCGCTGGATGGCATCGACGCGGCCACGCTGCGCGCTTTGAAACAAAAAGGTTTTTCGGATCGGCGCCTGGCGCGCCAGTTCAAGACCACGGACCAGGCGGTGCGCGAGAAGCGCCGTGCTCTGGGCGTGCGCCCGGTCTACAAGCGCGTCGATACCTGCGCGGCTGAATTCGGCACCAACACCGCGTACATGTATTCGACCTACGAATCCGAAGGCGCCGAGTGCGAGGCGCAACCCACGCAAAACAGGAAAATCATGGTCCTGGGTGGCGGCCCGAACCGCATTGGCCAGGGCATCGAGTTTGACTACTGCTGCGTGCACGCCGCTTTGGCCATGCGCGAGGACGGTTTCGAGACCATCATGGTCAACTGCAACCCTGAAACCGTGTCCACCGACTACGACACCTCGGATCGGCTGTACTTTGAGCCGCTGACGCTGGAAGATGTGCTGGAAATCGTGGATAAAGAAAAACCCCTGGGCGTGATCGTGCAGTACGGTGGGCAAACGCCGCTCAAACTCGCACTCGGCCTGGAGGCCAACGGCGTGCCCATCATCGGCACCTCGCCCGATATGATTGACGCCGCCGAAGACCGCGAGCGCTTTCAGCAACTGCTGCACACGCTGGGGTTGCGCCAGCCGCCCAATGCCACAGCCCGCACCGAGGCCGAAGCGCTGGAAAAAGCCGCTGCACTGGGTTATCCCCTGGTGGTGCGTCCAAGCTATGTGCTGGGCGGGAGGGCAATGGAAATCGTGCACGAGCAGCGCGACCTGGAGCGCTATATGCGCGAAGCCGTCAAGGTCAGCAACGACTCGCCCGTGCTGCTGGACCGCTTTCTGAACGACGCCATCGAGTGTGATGTGGACTGTTTGCGTGACCCGCAGGGTGTGACCTTTATCGGTGGTGTGATGGAACACATCGAGCAAGCGGGCGTGCACAGCGGCGATTCGGCCTGTTCCTTGCCACCGTACAGCTTGCGTGCAGAGACCGTAGCCGAGATCAAGCGCCAGACCGCCGCCATGGCGCAGGCGCTGCACGTGGTGGGTTTGATGAATGTGCAGTTTGCCATTCAGCACATTGCCGATCAGGACGTGATTTATGTGCTCGAAGTCAACCCGCGCGCCTCGCGTACGGTACCCTTTGTCAGCAAGGCGACCGGAATTCCCCTGGCGAAAGTGGCTGCACGCTGCATGGTGGGCCGCTCGCTGGCCGACCAGGGCATTGCGCAGGAAGTCACGCCGCCCTACTTCAGCGTCAAGGAAGCGGTGTTTCCCTTTGTGAAATTCCCCGGCGTGGACACCATCCTCGGGCCGGAAATGAAGTCCACCGGCGAAGTCATGGGCGTGGGAGTCACGTTTGGCGAGGCTTTTGTGAAGTCACAACTGGGTGCTGGCGCCAAGTTGCCGCGCTCTGGCAAGGCGTTCATTTCGGTCAAGCAAAGCGACAAGCCCAAAGCCGTGGAAGTGGCGCGCCAACTGCTGGCCATGGGCTTTACGCTGGTGGCCACCAAGGGCACGGCAGCCGCTATCCAGGCAGCGGGATTGCCGTGCGCGGTGGTCAACAAGGTGGCCGAAGGCCGTCCGCACATTGTGGACCTCATCAAGAACGAACCCCTGGCCATGGTCATCAACACCGTGGAAGAGCGGCGCAACGCCATTGCCGACTCGCGCCAGATCCGCACCTCGGCGCTGCTGGCGCGCATCACGACCTACACCACGATTGCCGGAGCTGAAGCTGCGGTGGAAGGCATGAAATACCTGGACCAACTGGGGGTGCTGTCGATGCAGGAGCTGCACGCGCAACTCAAATCCCAGGCCTTGGTATAACTTGGCATAATCGCCCCCCTTGATCTGTTTTTCGTTTTTATGGCCACCATTCCTATTACCAAACGCGGCGCCGAGTTGCTCAAAGCCGAACTGCACCGCCTCAAGACCGTGGACCGTCCGGCGGTCATCAGCGCCATTTCGGAGGCACGCGCCCAGGGTGACCTGAGCGAAAACGCGGAATACGACGCCGCCAAGGACCGCCAGGGCTTTATCGAAGGCCGCATCCAGGAAATCGAGGGCAAGCTGTCCGCCGCGCAAATCATTGATCCGGCCACGCTCCATGCTGGCGGCAAGGTGGTGTTTGGCGCAACAGTCGAGCTGGAAGACGAAAACACCGGCAGCCGCGTGCGCTACCAGATCGTGGGCGAAGACGAAGCGGACCTGAAATCGGGCCGCATCAACATCGGCTCACCGATTGCGCGCGCGCTGATTGGCAAGGAAGAAGGCGACAGCGCCGAAGTACAGGCCCCCGGCGGCGTCAAGTCGTATGAAATTGTGGCGGTGCAATACGTCTGAACAGCAAACAGTCAATCGCTCGACCAACGCGCCTTTATGCCCTTCGACTTCGCTCCCTTCGACTCCGCTCAGGGCACGTTTCCTTCGGCTTTGCGTGCCCTGAGCGAAGTCGAAGGGCTTGGCGTTTCACGTTAAACCCGCTTGGCCAGCTCCGTCGCCAATCCGGTGTAGCTTGCCGGGGTCAAATCCAGTAAACGCTGTTTTTCTGCATCGGGAATTTCCAGGTTGGCGATAAAACCCTGCATCAGTTCGCGCGTCATGGGGGCTCCCCGGGTGAACTTTTTGAGTTGCTCATAAGGCTGGTGCAAACCAAAACGGCGCATGACCGTCTGAATCGGCTCGGCCAGCACCTCCCAGGAATCGTCCAGATCGGCAGCGACGGCGATGTGGTTGAGCTCCAGCTTGTTCAAGCCCGTGAGCAAGGACTGGTAGGCCAGCACGGCGTAGCCCATGGCTACACCCATATTGCGCAGCACCGTGGAGTCGCTCAGATCACGCTGCCAGCGGCTGACGGGCAGCTTGGCGCTCAAATGCTTGAGCAGAGCGTTGGCCAGCCCCAGGTTGCCTTCGGCATTTTCAAAATCAATCGGATTGACCTTGTGCGGCATGGTGCTGGAGCCTACCTCACCATCGCGGATTTTTTGCTTGAAGTAGCCCAGCGACACATAGCCCCAGACATCGCGCGACCAGTCGATCAAAATGGTGTTGGCGCGGGCAATGGCGTCAAACAGCTCGGCCATGTAATCGTGCGGCTCAATCTGGATGCTGTAGGGCTGAAAGCTCAGGCCCAGGCCCAAGGGTTCGGGGGTTTCCACCACTTTGCGGCTGAACGCCTCCCAATCGAAGCCAGGCCAGGCCGACAGATGCGCGTTGTAGTTGCCTACCGCACCGTTCATTTTCGCCAGTATTTTGATGTTGGTAATGCTTTCACGTGCTGCCACCAGCCGCACCACGACATTGGCAATTTCCTTGCCAACGGTCGTGGGGCTGGCGGTCTGCCCGTGGGTGCGACTCAACATGGCGATATGGGCGTACGTGTGCGCCATCTGGCGCAAGCGGGCGATGACGGCATCCAGGGCGGGCAACAACACCTGATCGCGCGCGCTCTTCAATTGCAAGGCGTGGCTGGTATTGTTGATGTCTTCGCTGGTGCAGGCAAAATGCACAAACTCCTGCGCGGCCAGCAACTCCGGGCGCGCGTCAAACCGGGATTTGATCCAGTACTCGACCGCCTTGACATCGTGGTTGGTGGTTTTTTCAATGGACTTGATGGCTTCGCCATCGCCCTCCGAAAAGTTCTTGACCAGTGACAGCAAGTAGGTGCGTGCACCGGGCGTCAAGGGTTTGAATTCAGCAAAACCGGCGTCGCTCAAGGCGATGAACCAGGCAACCTCGACCTGGACGCGGCGGTGCATGTAACCTTGCTCGCTCATGAGCGGGCGCAGGGCAGTCAACTTGGCGGCATAACGGCCATCCAGGGGCGAAAGGGCGGAAATAGATGAGAAAGTCATGGGGCGGATTGTAGTTTGCATACCGTCGGACAATCCCGTGGCACGGTACGCCATTTGCAGGCACGGGGAATGGATAGAATCGGCACTCTTGAATTTGCAAAGCACCCATGAAATTACTCGGATCCACCTCCAGCCCCTATGTGCGCAAAGTGCGCGTCGTGATGTCGGAGAAAAAACTGGAGTATGTTTTTGTACCCGAAAACGTCTGGTCAGACGACACTACCATTGCGGAGTTCAACCCGCTGGGTAAAGTTCCCTGCTTGGTCATGGAGGGGTCTGATGCTTTATACGATTCCCGTGTCATCGTCGAATACCTCGACACCCTGTCGCCTGTGGGCAAACTGATTCCCAAGGTCGGGCGCGAGCGCGCAGAAATCAAAACCTGGGAGGCATTGGCCGACGGTGTGCTGGACGCTGCAGTTTCGGCACGCCTGGAGGCGACCTGGGTCGGACGCACGCAGGAGCAACGCTGCCAAGCCTGGATCGAGCGGCAGATGGTCAAGATTCATGCTGCGGTCAAGGCTATGAACAAGGGCCTGGGTGAAAAAGCCTATTGCGGAGGCATTCACTTGAGCTTGGCAGATATTTCCGTCGGCTGTGCCCTGGGCTACCTGGATTTTCGTTTTCCGCAGTTGGACTGGCGTACCGAAAACCCCAACTTGGTACGCCTGTACGACAAACTCAAGCAACGCCCGAGCTTTATCGATACGACCCCCGCTTGAACGGTCCCGGTCCTACCGGGAGCGGTCGGGGACTGCGGTCAATGGCAGCAGCCGCTCCAGATTGATTTTTACCTTGACATCCCGGTGGGGCAGGCTTGCGACAATGCGGAAATCGCGCAGGCTGGTTTCGCGTATCGTATGCTCGATGGTTGGCATGCCGCTGCGGTTGATCAGCACCGCGACCCGAGGGGTTGTCGTGGTGCGTCCGCGTTTGATCACAACCGCCACTTCGTCGGTTGCCAGGCGTACAAACGATCCGGGTTGGTAAATGCCCACCGCCTTGATGAGTGCTGCGCCAGCTTCATCCATTTGCCGGTTTTCATCGAAATAACACGCCTGCATCGCCGCTGCAGGCGCCAGTGGTGCACGCCCGGCCTTGGGCGCCAGCCGGTCGGCAAACATGTCGGCGCGTTGCATGAGTCTGACAAATTGCTGCGCGGTAGTCCTGCTCTCCAGGGGGCCTGGCATCTGGATATGGTGTTCACGCACAGCCTGCAGCCAGGTGGCATCGCTTACCCCCATGGCGGAGAGCATTTCTGCCGACTTTTCCGGATGTTCGTCAATCGCCCGGAGTTGTGCGGCAGTCGGTGGGTCAGCCTGCGCTGCCAATTGGTCCTGCAACGCGGTCAGACTCAGATTCATGGTGAGCGCAGCCTTGCACAACAAAACCTCCAGCTCCCTGGGCCATTTGAGAATCTCGCGCGCGGTCAGTCCGCATGTCAGACTCACCAGCATGGCATGGGTTGCGCTGTACAGGCGTGTTTCGGTGCCTGCCAGATACACCAGCGCAAACAGCGCTCCATCGGGATTGCGGTGGGCGCAACTGCCCAGCGTGGCTTGCACCCGCTCAAGCCGCTCCAGAAACTGGGTCGGATTGCGATCCAGCAATAGCGTGTTGCCTTGCGCTTGCAAATCCAGCCAATCGGGAGGGGCATCGGCTGCAGCAGCGCGCACGTTCAGCATGTTCGGGCTGATTTTTGTGTCAGCGATTTCGCCCAGTGCCTTGCCGTCGCGCACCAGACCGTGCAAGCGGTCCACATAAGCCCGATGGTGGGCCTCCGAATCGGCCACATCAATAAACAGGCCGCCACCGCGCTGGGAAATCTCTTCGAGATCCTTTCTGGACGCAATGACGTAGTTCTTTTTTGCCAGTAAAACACCATCCTTGTCCATCAGGGAAAATGGCAAGGGTTGCTTGAGCAAAATGGAGTCGATGTTGACAGGGACTAAATGCATAGGGGACCGATTATCTTAGATTGTGACAAGTCACGGGTGCACACGGAAACACACGGATACAATTTCGCCTTTTGGAGCTTTGACATGCGACTCCTCGGTAAAGCGCTCACCTTCGACGATGTGTTACTGGTGCCCGCCTACTCCCAGATACTACCAAAGGACACTTCGCTCGCCACCCGATTCTCCCGCAACATCGCTTTGAACCTGCCGCTGGTGTCCGCAGCCATGGATACCGTCACCGAAGCGCGCCTGGCCATTGCCATTGCACAGGAGGGCGGTATGGGTATTGTGCATAAAAACATGAACCCTGCCGATCAGGCAGCCCAGGTGGCCAAGGTCAAGCGGTACGAATCCGGCGTGTTGCGCGATCCTGTGGTCATCACACCGAGCCACACGGTGCGTCAGGTATTGGCTCTGTCCGATCAATTGGGCGTTTCGGGCTTTCCGGTCTGCGACGCTGGCAAGGTGGTCGGTATCGTGACCGGGCGCGATTTGCGCTTTGAAACACGCTACGACCTGCCGGTCAGCCAGATCATGACGCCCAAGGAAAAGTTGATCACCGTGCCGGATGGAACGACGATCAAGCAGGCCAAGGTCTTGCTGAACCAGCACAAGATTGAACGTTTGCTGGTCATCAACGAAGCTTTCGAACTCAAGGGATTGATCACCGTCAAGGACATTACCAAGCAGACCAGCTTCCCCAACGCCGCCAGGGACGACCTGGGCAAGCTGCGCGTGGGTGCAGCAGTGGGCGTGGGCGAGGGCACCGAGGCGCGCGTGGAAGCGCTGGTGCGCGCCGGTGTCGATGCCATCGTGGTCGATACGGCGCACGGCCACAGCCATGGCGTGATCGAGCGGGTACGCTGGGTCAAGAAGAACTACCCGCACGTTGATGTGGTCGGCGGCAATATCGCCACGGGCGCTGCGGCGCGGGCGCTGGTCGAGGCCGGAGCCGATGCCGTCAAGGTGGGCATAGGTCCGGGCTCCATCTGCACCACGCGCATCGTGGCCGGTGTGGGTGTGCCCCAGATCACGGCCATCGACAACGTGGCCACCGCGCTCAAGGGGACCGGCGTGCCATTGATTGCCGATGGCGGCATTCGCTACAGCGGCGACATCGCCAAGGCCATCGCTGCCGGTGCCAGTTCGGTCATGATGGGGGGGATGTTTGCCGGCACGGAAGAAGCGCCCGGCGAAGTCATCCTGTTCCAGGGGCGCAGCTACAAGAGTTACCGTGGCATGGGCTCCATCGGCGCCATGCAACAAGGCAGTGCGGACCGTTATTTTCAGGAATCCGTCGGTAACCCGAACGCCGACAAGCTGGTACCCGAAGGCATCGAGGGTCGCGTACCTTACAAGGGTTCCATGGTGACCATCGTGTTTCAGATGGCCGGTGGTGTGCGCGCCAGCATGGGCTATTGCGGCTGTGCCAACATCGAAGCCATGCAAGCACAAGCCGAATTCGTGGAAATCACCACCGCCGGTATCCGTGAGAGCCACGTGCACGACGTGCAAATCACCAAAGAGGCCCCGAATTACCACGCCGACTAAGCCCCTGGTCCAGACTGAGGGCGCCCGACCGGCAGCGATGCGCTTCATCATGCTGGCGGTCTTGATCGACATGATGTCGATTGGCCTGATGATTCCGGTGCTGCCCCATATCGTTGGCCTGTTTACCGCTTCCAGAACCGACCAGGCCTTCTGGTTTGGTGCGGTGACGTTTGCTTTTGGCATCGCCAATTTCTTTTCTTCCCCCATTCTGGGCGCGGCCTCGGACCGCTTTGGCCGCAGGCCTGTGCTGCTGATCGGCTTTTGCGGGCTCGCCTTCACCTTCTTCATGACAGCGGCTGCCACCAGTTTGTGGATGCTGGTGGCCGTGCGCTTCATTGGCGGCGCCATGCAGGCCAATGTGGCCATTGCCAATGCCTACGTGGCCGACATCACGCCTACCGCCGACAGAACGCGGCGTTTCGGGCTGCTGGGCGCCATGATGGGCCTGGGTTTCATTCTGGGTCCGGCCATCGGAGGTGTTATGGGCAATCTGGACGTGCGCCTGCCTTTCGTCGCAGCCGGAACGCTGGCGGTTATCAACTGGTTGTATGGCTACTTCGTCCTGCCCGAGAGCCTTCCCCTGGAAAAGCGCACACCCTTTGGCTGGCACAAGGCCAACCCCGTCACCGCCTTGCGCGGGCTTATTGATTTAAGGGGCGTTGGCATGCTGGTGGCCGTCATGGCCCTGAGCACCTTGTCGCAATTCATGCTGCACGCCACCTGGGTGCTCTACACCAGCTTCAAATTCGGCTGGGGACCGCACGAAACCGGCTTGTCGCTGATGACGGTCGGCGTCGTCAACGTGCTCATGCAGGGCGTGCTGCTCAAGCATGTGCTGCGCCGGATAACCGCACCAACACTGGCCATGATTGGCCTCTTCAGCGCAGCATGGGCCTACACGGCATTCGGACTGGCCACACAGAGCTGGATGCTGCTGGTGATCATCGTGCTCAACATGCCGTCCGCTGCAACCAATTCCACGCTGCAAAGTATTGTTTCCAACGCCGCACACGCCGGTATTCAGGGCAGAACCCTGGGCGCCGTCTCTTCGCTCAACAGCATGATGGCGGTACTGGCGCCCATGGCCGGAGCCGGATTGCTGGCGCTGGTATCCGAAGCACCCGCAGGAGACATTCGCTTAGGCCTGCCGTTTTTTGTCGGCGGACTGCTCCAGGCCCTGGCCCTGGCACTGGCCATCTGGCATTTCCGACACCAGCCAGCGCATAACGCGCTATCTTCCACGGACCACACCCGGTAAAACCTTCTCATGACGCACCAACGTATCCTCATCCTTGATTTTGGCTCCCAGGTCACCCAACTGATTGCCCGGCGCGTGCGCGAGGCGCATGTGTTTTGTGAAATCCATCCCTGTGATGTCAGTGACGACTGGATGCGCGCCTACGCGCAAGACGGCAATCTCAAGGGCATCATTCTCTCCGGCAGCCACGCCAGCGCCTACGAAGACCATACCGACAAGGCGCCGCAGGCGGTGTTTGAGCTCGGCGTTCCGGTGCTGGGCATTTGCTACGGCATGCAAACCATGGCGCAGCAGCTCGGCGGCATGGTGCAAGCCGGCCAGACGCGCGAGTTTGGCGCCGCGCAAATCCGCGCGCGTGGCCACACCCGGCTGCTGGCTGGCATAGCCGACCACACCACGGCCGAGGGCCACGGTCTGCTGGATGTCTGGATGAGCCACGGCGACAAGGTGACTGCCATGCCACCGGGCTTTGTGCTGATGGCCTCGAACGACGCCTGCCCGATTGCCGGCATGGCCGACGAAACACGTGGTTTTTACGCGGTGCAGTTTCACCCGGAAGTCACGCATACCAAGCAGGGTCAAGCCATTTTGCAGCGTTTTGTGCTGGACATATGCGGCGCGCGCGCAGACTGGATCATGGGCGACTACATCGCCGAAGCCGTGGCCAAAATCCGTGCCCAGGTCGGCACCGAGCGGGTCATCCTGGGCCTCTCCGGCGGCGTGGACTCGTCCGTTGCCGCCGCACTGATCCATCGCGCCATCGGCGACCAGCTCACCTGCGTTTTTGTCGATCACGGCCTTTTGCGCCTGAACGAGGGTGATATGGTGATGGAGATGTTTGCCGGCAAGCTGCACGCCAAGGTATTGCGCGTCGATGCCAGCGCACAGTTTCTGGGCCAGCTGGCAGGCGTGGCCGACCCGGAAGCCAAGCGTAAGATCATCGGACGTGAATTTGTCGAAGTGTTCAAGGCCGCAGCCCGCACGCTGCTGGCGCAAGCAGCTATTGAAACGGGAGTGAGCGACGACACGGCACAGCACGCCACCTTCTTGGCGCAGGGCACCATTTATCCGGATGTGATCGAGTCCGGGGGTGCCAAGAACAAAAAAGCCGTCACCATCAAAAGCCACCATAACGTCGGCGGCCTGCCCGAGGAACTGGGGCTCAAGCTGCTGGAGCCGCTGCGCGAATTGTTCAAGGACGAGGTGCGTGCGCTCGGCGAAGCACTCGGCCTGCCGCACGACATGGTGTACCGCCACCCCTTCCCCGGTCCAGGTCTGGGCGTGCGCATTCTGGGCGCAGTGAAACAGGAATACGCCGACCTGCTGCGCCGGGCGGATGCCATCTTCATCGAAGAATTGCGCAATTTCCAGGACCCAGGCAGCGGCAAAACCTGGTACGAACTGACCAGCCAGGCCTTTGCCGTCTTTCTGCCGGTCAAAAGCGTGGGCGTCATGGGCGATGGCCGCACCTACGAATACGTGGTCGCACTGCGCGCCGTACAAACCAGCGACTTCATGACCGCCGACTGGGCCGAACTTCCCTACGCTTTATTGAAAAAAGTCTCGTCCCGCATCATCAACGAAGTGCGTGGCATCAACCGCGTGACCTACGACGTGTCGAGCAAGCCCCCGGCGACGATTGAGTGGGAGTGATCAGTTAATGGCCTTATCCTTGATGGTGATGGCCGCATTCTGGCGCGCTCCGACCCACATTTGAAGCCATTCTGGCGTGTAGCGCTTGTGGGGCGAGCGGGGCTGCAACCATTGCAGGCCATCGACACGGGCCAACCCGATGAGTGGGCTGGCATCCGTCAGGACGAAGCCAGCCATTGCTCCAGCGTATCCATGTCACTGTTGGTTTCGGTGTCGTTGAGCCGGATCACCGGGATGCCGAGCCTGGAGAGGTGTGAGGCAAATTGCCCCACATCCATCGCCGCAAGCGCTGCCGCCCGTCCCAGGGACAAATGCCCGTCACGAAACAAGGCGGTTGCCAGCGCGGGCTTAACGCCTTTTGCGTCGAGCAATCCACCCGCGCTGACGCCCATCATCAGGGCATTGGGTTGATCTCGGTTCATCACCACGACCACATCCTTTTGTGCCAGACGCAAGGCTGCACTGGGGTTATTTTTAAGACCGCTCACGCTGACCATCTCCATGCCTATCTCCCAAGGGAATTCCTCAAGGGCAGAATACTAACCCAGATGACGTAAAAATGGAGTGGTGCTGGCCGCACTGGTCGCACTATGGAATAGATTGAAGCCATTTCGGCGTGTAGCTCTTGTGTGGCGAGCGGGTGCAGCTATGCTTTTTGAAGTATTCTGGGAGATTTAAATCAGACGGGGCAACTCGGCACGTGAGAGGGTAAGCAAATGCGCAATATCGATGGTTGGCCAGGACCGCTTTTTTTCTGTGTGCTGACAAGCGTATCATTTGCGCATGAAAATATCCGAGTTGTTACGGCTGCTGGAAAAGGACGGTTGGTTCATCGTGCGGCAGCGTGGCAGTCATCGTCAACTACACCACGGCACGAAACCGGGGACTGTTACTGTTGCTGGCAAACTGAGTGTAGATGTTCCCTCCGGGACGCTAATCAGCGTGCTCAAGCAGGCCGGATTAAGGGAGTAAATCCATGCGCTATATGGTCGTTATTGAAAAAGGCTCTTCCAGTTACGGCGCTTTTGTTCCAGATTTGCCCGGCTGTATTGCAGCAGGGGAAACAGAAGCAGAAACACTTGCGCTTATTGAAGAGGCCATCCAGTTTCATCTGGAGGATATGCAGGCGGATGGGTTGCAAATTCCGCTGCCTGCATCAAAAAGTATCTTCATTGAGGTTCCGCTGGCTGCCTGACAGTGAGGACCGCAGGACTCAGGCGCGTGGGTGGCGGTGGAGCGGGCGCTACGCGCCGCCTAGGCCGTCTGCCCATTCATGCGTTGGCCGACCAGTGGGTGTGGTGCTGCCACGCCCTTGGTACGTGAGCATTTGAAGCCATTCTGGCGTGTAGCCATTATGCGGCTAGCGGGTACAGCTATGTTTTCAGGAGTACCATGGAGACTCCGCCTGATTGGGATCAGCTCTTCAGTACGTCGCGGCGAAACTGCCGCTCGCAGCAGTTTGCCACAATGCCCCTTATTGACGCCGACAAATGAGCCCATGGCACCTCACTTGCCAGCCGACTTGACCACGAATTTACCCGCTGCCGAGCGCCCGAAAATGCGGCGTTCGTACATCGCCTCGGCATAGGCGGCGGGGACGACGAATTCACCGACATTGGTGGCGCGTACCTTGTAGGTCACCTCGGTCATGCGACTCTCCACACCGCCGTAGAACACCACCCGGTCTTCGCGGATGTCGGCGTATTCGATGTTCCAGCTGCTCTTGCCCCCTAAGCGGCGCCGCCAGATGGGCATATCGGGCGCATCGTCGTCCGAGGGGGCCGAGAGGACGGGTTCCAGTCCGCCGGGCAGCACGTCCACCAGGGCCACTTGCGGCACATCGCTGCGTGTGCTGGAGCGCACCCGTACGCGCGCGGTCAGCTCGTCGCCCACGGCGGCCTCGGACACCACGTTACCCTTGGCATCCAGAAACTCGTGGATGATTTCCAGGCCCTTGCCCGCCTCCTGCGTGGGCAATGTGCGCTCATAGCCGGACTCGGACCAGGCGTAAAAGAGCGGTAGTTCACCGCCGTTTTTCAACCTCAGACGGGTGCTGTCCAGCGGCACAGCCAGCTTGGCCAGCGCCAGTTGCCGGGGCAGCTCCAGCGCCTTGGCCACTCCGGCAGCATTGACCGCACTGATAGCCACATTGCCCGCAGCGGACTTGGCCGCCGCGCTGGCGTAGGCATCAATGGCCAACAACATGCGCGCAGCCGACAGGCTTTGGTAGTAGTTGTCGCGGATGGCGCTGGCGATGCGGCTCCAGTAGTCCATCGGCAGCACCTTGATCTGCGCCGGGAAGTGCAAGGCCAGCAGTTGCACCGTGGTGGACTGGTGCACCAGGGGGTCGTAGTAGTAGTACCAATACCAGTTCTTCCACGGGTCGGTATTGGCCAGCAGTTCCTTGAGCGCCGGTTGCAGCAGTTCCTGCGCTTGTTTTTCCTGCTTGAGCAACTGAAAGCTGGCCGCCAGATAGACCGCACCCAGATCGTGGCGCAGTGCCTCGCGTTGGCGCAGGGTCTCATGCAGATTGGTCAGCGCCGCCATGGCCACCACGCCCTGGCGTGTGAGCAAATACGCGGCCTGCGCCTGGGTGCGCCAGTTGGTATCCTGGCTGGTGGCTTCGGCGATGCGCGTTTGCAGGTAGACATTGGCGCGCTGGAGCATGTCGTTGGGAACGGCAAATTTACGGTCCTTGGCCTCCACCAGCAGGTTGACCACATAGGTGGTGGCAAACAGGTCCGATGGGCCACCCGGCCACATGGCCACACCGCCATCGGCACTCTGGCGTGCGCGCACCTGCGCCAGGTAACGCTCCAGCGTCTTTCTGGCGTCCGGCGCTTTGGTGCCTTGCTGGCTCATCTTTTGCAGTTGCTCGGCAACTCCAGGCTGCGCTGCCAGCAGTACTGCCGGGAAGGTCTGGCTGGTGATTTGCTCGGTGCAGCCGTGCGGGTAGACCTCCAGGTACTGCATCAAACCCGACGAAAAGGCCCAGGGCGAGGACGACAGGGCGGCTTCGCTGCGCTGGAACTGGGGGTACATATCGGCCTGCGACTTGATCTCGGCATCGCCACGGAACATGCCGGTTTGCACCAGCGTGACAAAGGCGGATGCCGGGCGCACGCTTACATCGGTGGACAAACGGGCTTTGGCAGTGCCCACCTGGGCGGTGAAGATGACGCTGGCCGATCCCAGCACGGCCTGTGCACCGGGCTTGGCGCGCACACGGAAACGGGTGGCGACTTCGGAGCGTTCCGTCACCTTGAGTTGCTGCGTTGCATCGCCGACCACCTCCAGGCCCTTTGATACGGTGAGCGCCAGCGCCAAGGGTGCATCCTTGCCCGAGCCCTTGGCGTTATTGGCCACTCCCACGCCAATTTCCACCTCATCGCCCGGCGTGATCGCCACCGGCACATTGGGCAGCAGCACGATGTCGCCCCGCACCACGGTCTGCTGGGTGGCCGCTGCCACCGTGTCGTCGTTGATGGTGACAGCCATTACCCGCAGGCTGCCGTTAAAGCTCTCCGGCACGGTGTAGCTGAATTCACGGCTGCCGTTGACATCGACCACACCCGACCAGAATGCCACCGGCTGGTCGGTGCGGCGCTTGAAGGGGTTGAGGTGTTTGCCCAACAGGCCTTCCGCATCGCCGCCAGGGGCGGCTTGCATCAGCTTTTTGAATTCCGGCAGGATCAGGTCCAGCGTCTGCTGGGTGCTGACTTCCAGCGCCCGTTTCTGGAAGAAGAACTTCAGCGGATCGGGCGCCTGGTAGCGCGCCACTTGCAAAATACCTTCATCCACGGCAAACAGCACGGCGCGGCTGGGCACTTTGGATTCCAGTTTGAATGTGGCGGTCTGTCCCGGCTTGATGAGCGCGGGCGCTTGCAGCGTCATCGGGTTGGTGCGTTTGTCCAGGCTGGTGGCAAACGGCACCACGCCGTAGCTCATGGGGCTCATGTAAATTTCATTCGAGCCCAGGTCACGGGCAAACTGCACCGACACATAGCCATTGCCTTCAAAGTCCTTGGGCAGGGTGATTTTTTGCACCGAAGCCGTGTCCTTGGCCATGAACCACTTGTGCGTGAACACCTTGTCGCGCTCGA
>JAYRRD010000159.1:0-7195 GCA_041910275.1 Rhodoferax sp. | reverse complement strand
TATGAATGGATGGCCTTCAAATCGCGTGATGCACAAACACTGGAGGCTGATGTAGATGAAATACTGGAGGGGTTCGGCGAGAAATACAAGTTGGACTTTTGTTAAATCATTACGGAAAGACTTTCCGGTGAGCGCTTAGTAGGTCGATGCAGGAACCATCTGGCGGTAGTTGTTGCGCGGCGTCAGGTTGTTTTTGGTTACCATGCACTGCTCGTAGGCAATATCGTAACGCCGCTGCGCACTCTCCCCACCCGCAGCACTCTGTCCAGCACCAGCGGCTGTTCCCATCGCCAGACCGGCTGCGGCACCAGCAGCTGTGTTGTCATGGCGGCGTGTGCTCATCATGGACCCGACCGCCGCCCCCATGACGGTACCCACCACCACCGCACCCACTGCGGCCTCGTTGCTGGCACTGGTACTCTGACCGATGGACTGCTGGGCATATCCTCGACAGTACTGGTCTTCCTCGGAAAATAATTCCAGTGGCTTGCCCGGCGTGGGCATGATGGCCACCCGAGGCCCAGGCGGCGGCGTTGCGCAACCAATCAAACCCAGCAGACCGCAAAGCGCCAGCATTGTCTGCCAAAGTTTTGGTAACAATTTCATTGCTGCACTCCTGGAGGGACGGCTGGAACGGTTTTCCAGCCACTCGGACACGACGCCACGTAGGGATAGTATCCCCCCGCTGCCTCGCAGTAATACCAGAATTGCGTTGGTGGTGGACTGGCAGGTGCGGGAATGGGCTCCAGCCGCTCAGGGGGCGGTAGCGCGGGCTGGACGTACACGGGCGGCGGCTCGATCACCACGACGGAAGGCGGATAGAAGTCCGGGTAAGGATACACCGGCTGGGAATGGAAATACCACATGCCCCCAACGACCCACCACCAACCCAGACGGCCATCGTGCCAGCCATGCCGCCAGGAACCCGAACGCCACCGATACCCATCACTTCCATACCCATGGCCATGGGAGCGCCAGGAATCCCGATGTTCCCTGCGTCCATGATCCGCAAAGCGGTCCCGCGCCACCGCAGTGGACACAACAGACACCGAGCCCACTGCAACTGCCAGTATGAAAATATAAGCCGACTTCATGCGAACACCCTCCGGGAGTTAGTGTGACCAACGCAACACTGCCCCAATGCGCCGACTCAAACCGACAGCTTTACCTTTCTTTGCACGCCACAAGCAAGGCCATCACATCAACTCCGCATTGACGTAACAACCGCAGCCGATCAGATACTCCTGGTCAATAGGCACGATGTACGACACTTTATTCTGCATGCGACCCGTGAGCGGATTGGGCATGGAATAACTTATCCAGCCGCCACCTTGCTCGTCGCACCTGGCCCAGGCATCGCTGACGAGCTGCTCACTCGCGTCCCCCACCAACGTGCGCAGATGACTTCCGACCACTTCCAGATTGGCGCCACAAGCGGCATAGATACCCTGGCGATCAAAAATAAAGATATACAAGTCCTTGTAAATAAACGGCCCCTTGGGGTTTTGGAACAAGGATATGGCCTGGTGCATTCCCAATTTGCCAATCTGCACCATGGCATCGAACACCATCTGCCGCGCCTCGTCTGCCGACCCCTGGCGCAGCTCGATGTGGCTGACGGAGATTTCCAGCTCCGACGCCTGAATCGTCAACTGGTCCGAGTTGGTACTGGCCCGCACGACCAGGGTTGAATTCTCCTGCGTCAGGGTGTCCAGATCACCCACCGCATGCACCACGTCCGCCAGCGCCGAACTTTGCCCTGCGCTGCCTTCAGCCATGACGGTGACATTCATGGCAATTTCGGCAATACCGGAAATCAGGCTTTCCATGATCGTGTTGATGCTTTCAATCTGCTTGACCGTCGTGGCCACACGTTCGCTTGATTCGTGGATCAGGCCACGCACTTCCGCCGCCGCCTCCTGGCTGCGCCTGGCCAGACGGCGCACCTCGGCAGCCACCACGGCAAACCCGCGCCCCTGCTCACCCGCGCGCGCGGCCTCCACTGCGGCATTGAGCGCCAGCAGATTGGTCTGAAAGGCAATGGCGTCAATGGTGCCCACAATCTCGTTCATGCGCCCGGACGTGGACTGCAAAGGCCCCATGCTGCCGACCGTCAACTTCATTTCCTCGCCCGCACCCGATGCCTCCTTGTGGAGCAAATCGGTCATCACGCTGATTTCCTGCGATGCCTCAGCGTTGCGGGACACCATCTCGCTGACCCGGCGCACGTGCAATGCGGTTTGTTTGAGGTGGTCCCCCTGGGTCTGGGCGCGATCAGCCAGCGAACGGGTGTCCTCCACCAATTTCTTGCCGGTGTCCCCCAGTTGCACTGCGGCACTGCGGATGTTGGCCACCATTTCCGACATGCGCTGGGTCACCTCTTCAAACTGCTTGCCAAAGTTGCCGATGCTGTCGATGCCCCAGACCGTTGCCGTTCCGGTCAGATCGCCGGTGAGTGCCTGCTGCATCACCCGATTGACCTGCTCGCGGTCCAGCTGGTTGCTCTTGAAAAAGCTCAGGATGCCATAGCCCCAGCAAATCAGGGCGACAAACAGGATTCCCAGACCAAGCCACGCATCAAAATACTGCCGGGATTCATAGGCCGCACAGGCAGCAGCGTTGGCAGGGTCCGCCAGCGTGCCCATCAGGCTGGAAACGTACAAAACGGTCAGCAGCGGCAGTGCAACCAGCAAGGGCGCAGAAACAGCCCAGAACTTGGTCGGGCCACGCAAGCGCGTCATCACCGCCATGCCTGGTTTAAAAATAGGATTCAAGGGTTCATCGGTCGCCAATTTGCCACCTCACACAATTTTTTTACAACAACACCACAAAACGCAAGGCTATCACACCGCCACACCGTTATACCAATACCCGCTCAATTCCGCCCGCGTTGGCGTTGTGCACGTACTCGCCCATCCAGTCCGGACCCAGAATCTGGCGTGCCATCTCGATGACGATGTAGTCCGCTTCCAGCAAGCCGGAGCGCAAATCGTTTTCGTAGCGCGACAAACCCTGCAAACAGCTGGGGCAGGTGGTCAGTATTTTGACATTGCCACCCGGCTCCACACCCCCACTGGCGCGCAGGCGTGCCTCTGCCGTGCGGATTTCCGCCTCCTTGCGAAAACGCAGCTGGGTCGCAATATCGGGTCGCGTCACGCCGAGTGTGCCGGATTCGCCACAGCAGCGCTCGCTCTTGACGACTTGCTCGCCCACCAAAGCACGCACGGTTTGCATGCTGTCGCCCAGCTTCATCGGGTTGTGGCACGGCTCATGGTACAAATACCCTCCATGCCCCCCCTGCCCTGCTGGCAACACAATGCCTTTTTCCAGCAGAAATTCGTGGATGTCGATGATGCGACAGCCCGGAAAAATAGCCTCGAACTGGTAGCCCTGCAACTGGTCGTAACAGGTGCCGCAGCTCACCACGACGGTTTTGATGTCCAGATAATTCAGGGTGTTGGCCACCCGGTGGAACAAGACCCGGTTGTCGGTGATGATCTTTTCCGCGCGGTCAAACTGGCCCGAGCCGCGCTGTGGATAACCACAGCACAGATAGCCCGGCGGCAACACGGTCTGCACCCCGGCGTGCCACAGCATGGCTTGCGTTGCCAGACCGACCTGGCTGAAGAGCCGCTCCGAGCCACAGCCGGGAAAATAAAACACCGCCTCGGTTTCGGGCGTGGTGGTGAACGGGTTGCGGATGATGGGCACATAGGCCGCGTCTTCAATGTCCAGCAACGCACGCGCCGTTCTGAGCGGCAAGCCGCTGGGCATTTTCTTGTTGACAAAGTGAATCACCTGCTCTTTCACACCCGGCAAACCCACGCTGGCGGGCGGATGCGCAGTTTGCTGTTTGGCGGCCAGGCGCAAGACCTGGTTGGCCAGCCGCTGCACCTTGAAACCCACGCCCACCATGGCAGCGCGCAGCAGTTTGATGGTGCGTGGGGCGGTGGCGCTCAAGAAGAACATCGCCAACGCCGCACCAAGCCGAAACGATTTTTTGCCCATTTTGCGCAGCAGGTTGCGCATGTTCATGGTGACGTCGCCAAAGTCAATCTTCACCGGGCAGGGCGAGAGGCATTTGTGGCACACCGTACAGTGCGCGGCCACGTCTTCAAATTCGGCCCAGTGGCGAATCGAGATACCCCGGCGCGTCTGCTCTTCGTAAAGGAAAGCTTCGACCAGCAGGGAAGTCGCCAGAATCTTGTTGCGCGGGCTGTAGAGCAAGTTGGCACGCGGCACGTGGGTCGAACACTGCGGTTTGCACTTGCCGCAGCGCAAGCAGTCCTTCACGCTGTTGGCTATGGCGCCAATATCGCTTTGCTGCATGATGAGCGACTCGTGCCCCATCAACCCGAAGCTGGGGGTATAGGCATTGGTCAAATCGGCCTGTATCCCCCGAGGAATGAGCGGGAACAGCTCTGTATTTCGTAGTAACTTACCCTGATTGAAATAGCCATGCGGGTCGATCCTGGCCTTGTAATCGGCAAAAGGCTGCAACTCGGCGTCGCTGAGGAACTCCAGTTTGGTGATGCCAATGCCATGTTCGCCCGAAATAACCCCGTCCAGCGCGCGCGCCAGGGCCATGATGCGCTTGACCGCACCGTGCGCGGCTTGCAGCATGGCGTAGTCGTCGCTGTTGACGGGGATGTTGGTGTGCACATTGCCGTCGCCCGCGTGCATATGCAGCGCCACCCACACGCGGCCCTTGAGCACGCGCTGGTGGATGGCGTTGCACTCGGCCAGGATGGCTTCAAACGCCCGCCCGGTGAAAATAGCGCGCAGCGGGTCGCGCAACTGGGTTTTCCAGCTGGCGCGCAAGCTGTGGTCCTGCAACTGCGGGAAAAATCCGGCTACACCATCCAACCAACCCTGCCACTGCGCCCGTACCCCCGCAATCAGGTTTCTTGCCTGCGCCACGCGCTCGGCCAGCAAGTCGGCGCTGGCACTGGCGCTGACACTGTCCGTTTCGGCCTGACCCAGCGGTAAGTCATTGCGTTGGAAAAACTGCGCCAGCGCGTCGCACAGCGCCAGCTTGTTGGTCAGGCTCAATTCGATATTGATGCGCTCGATGCCGTCGGTATATTCGGCCATGCGTGGCAGCGGGATCACCACGTCCTCATTGATCTTGAAGGCATTGGTGTGGCGCGAAATGGCCGCCGTGCGCTTGCGGTCCAGCCAGAACTTCTTGCGCGCTTCGGGACTGATAGCAATAAACCCTTCGCCCGCACGCGCATTGGCCAGGCGCACGACCTCTGATGCGGCACGCGCCACCGCATCGGCATCGTCGCCGACGATGTCGCCAAACAAGGCCATCTTGGGCAGACCGCCGCGCCGGCTCTTGGTGGCGTAGCCCACGGCCTTGAGGTAGCGCTCGTCCAGATGCTCCAACCCGGCCAGCAGCACACCCGAGCGCTTTTGCTCGGTAAACATGAATTCCTTGATTTCGACGATGCTGGGGACGGCATCGCGCGCGTGGCCGAAAAACTCCAGGCAGACGGTGCGCGTGTAGGTCGGCATGCGGTGCACCACCCAGCGCGCACTGGTAATCAGGCCATCACAGCCCTCTTTTTGCACACCCGGCAAGCCGCTCAGGAACTTGTCGGTCACATCCTTGCCCAGTCCCTCACGCCGAAAGGACTTGCCTGGAATGTCCAGCCGCTCGACGCGCAGTTCCGTCTTGCCATCGGCCTTGAAATAGCGCAACTCGAAACTGGCCACCTCCGCATCGTGGATCTTGCCCAGGTTGTGGTTCAGGCGGGTCACCTCCAGCCACTGCGCCTGCGGCGTCACCATGCGCCAGCTCACCAGATTGTCCAGCGCCGTGCCCCATAAAACGGCCTTCTTGCCCCCGGCGTTCATGGCAATATTGCCCCCCACACAACTGGCATCGGCTGAAGTCGGGTCCACCGCGAACACATAACCGCCCCGCTCGGCGGCATCCGCCACGCGCTGCGTCACCACCCCGGCTTCGGTCCAGATCGTGGCGACCTCAAACTCCAGACCCGGCAGGCGCTGCATCTGCACTTCGCTCATGGCTTCGAGTTTTTCGGTGTTGATGACGGCACTTTTCGCGGTCAAGGGAATGGCCCCGCCGTTGTAACCCGTGCCACCGCCACGCGGGATGATGGTCAAGCCCAGTTCGATGCACGACTGCACCAGTGCGGCCATTTCCTCCTGCGAGTCGGGCGTGAGCACCACAAAGGGATATTCCACGCGCCAGTCGGTGGCGTCCGTCACATGCGACACACGCGACAAACCGTCAAATTTGATGTTGTCCCGAGCCGTATGCCGTGCCAGCAGTCTGCGGGCCTTGCTGCGCAATACGGCCATGTCAACAAAACCGGCATCAAACGCCTGCACCGCCGCGTGCGCTGCCGTCAGCAGTTCCCCCACCATGGCATCACGCTGCGAATCCTGCTCAGGCGAGCGGCGCTTTTGCACTTCGCGCAGCCGGTGGTTCAGTGCCGCCACCAACAGATCGCGCCGCTTGGGATTGTCGAGCAGGTCATCTTGCAGATAAGGATTGCGCTGCACCACCCAGATGTCGCCCAGCACCTCGTAGAGCATGCGCGCCGAGCGGCCCGTATGGCGCTCGGCGCGCAGTTTATTCAGCACGTCCCAGGCCGGTCCGCCCAGCAGACGAATCACGATTTCCCTATCGGAAAACGAGGTGTAGTTGTAGGGAATTTCGCGGATACGCTCAGTAGCAGCAGGCGCGGGGGCAAGAAGGGAGATCGGAGTTGGTGCGTTCATCGGGGTTCACTTTGCGCGTCAATAACGCATTCAAGCACAGCGCAGAATGGTACCTTATGCCAGGGGGTTATCCATACTGCCCCCACCGCATACAGCGCCCGTTGGAGCAGCAGTTCTCCATATGGCGCATATCCTACCCTGATGCTGGTTTCGGGCCGCGAGCAGACCAGCCCTTTGTACGGTGTTCAGTACAAGCGTGTGTTCTGAACCATTCCGGGAAAAGAATGCTTATGATGGGAAATCGACTGAAAGGCCCATGTAATGTGCGGGAAAAGCTACTGACTTTGTAGCATATTCATGCCTTGGCCTTTGCGTTACCATCGCGGCCATGCAGCACGAAACCGACACCCCTACCACCAGCGCCGCCGACGATTACGACTCACCCTGGAAAGAAGCCATCGAGCACCATTTTCCCGAGTTCATGGCGTTTTACTTCCCG
>JAYRRD010000158.1:0-4134 GCA_041910275.1 Rhodoferax sp. | reverse complement strand
TCCACCGGGTCTTCGACCGTGATGACCTTGAGTTCGGCGGCGTTGATTTCGGCCAGGGCCGCGTAAAGCGTGGTCGTTTTGCCCGAACCCGTCGGACCTGTGACCAGCACCATGCCGGAACTGCGCCCCAACACCTCGCGAAAGCGCTTGAGCATCTCGGCTGGCATGCCAATGCTGTCGAGGCGGCGCATGCTGCTGCCTTGCATGAGCAAACGCATCACCACCGATTCGCCATACGTGGCGGGCAAGGTCGAAAGGCGCACATCCACGGTACGCTCCTTGAGCCGCACGCTGAAACGCCCGTCCTGGGGCAAGCGTTTTTCGGAAATGTCCAATCCCGCCATGAGCTTGAGCCGCTGCGCCAGCGCCGCACCAATGCGCTTGTCGGCCTCGGTCTGGGTCTGCAACACCCCATCCACCCGGACGCGCACCTGCAAGCTGTTTTCCTGCGGCTCGATATGCACATCCGACGCACCCACCTGCACCGCGTCTTCAAACAGGGACTGCAACAAGCGCACCACCGGCGCGCCTTCGGTGCCCACCGTGGCCGTGAGTTCGCCAAAGTCCACGGCGTCGCCCAGGTCTTTTTCCAGGGCGCGCGCCAAGCCGCTGATTTCGTCGGTACGCCGGTAGAGCCGGTCAAAAGCCGGTACCAGCTGGCTTTCCGGCACCGCCGCAATGCTGATATTGCGTTTGAGGATGCGCGTCAGTTCGTCGTAGGCGAACAAATCCAGCGGATCGCCCAGGGCAACGAGCAGCACATCGCCCTTGTCCTCCAGCACCAGGGCTTTAAAACGCCGGGCGGTGGACTCGGGCAGGAGCTTGACCACATCGGCGCGAAACGGGAAGGTCTTGAGGTTGACAAACGGAATGCGCAACTGGCGCGCCAGTCCGTTGGCCAGCAGCTCTTCTGTAATGATCCCGGTTTCAATCAGCAAACGGCCCACCTTTTTGCCGGTGGTGCGCTGCAGATCAAGGGTTTGTTGCAACTGCTCCTGCGAAATCAGCCGCTGCTGCACCAGCACGTCACCCAGACGCAGCTTTTCCGGGCGTCCGGGTGCCGGGCGCGGTGCATTGGGTGCAATGGGTGCCACAGTGGGTGTATTCATGTGCAGGCTCCTTCCTCGATTTATAAAAATAATAGCACGCGCCTCGGGGGTCGTCAGCTGGACACCAGCGCACGCACTGCCGCCAGTTGGCGGCGTGAAACGGCCAGCGTTTCCTCCACGCCGTTGAGCCGCACGGCCCAGCCTTCGCCGTCCTGTGCATCCATATGCCGCTCCAGGGCGCGCACGGCGTTGCGGGCAATCAGGGCGTTGCGGTGAATGCGCATGAAGTTGGTGCGGTATTTTTCCTCCAGTTCGTTCAGCGAGCCATCCAGGATGTAGCTGCGGCTTGCTGTGCGCACCGTGATGTATTTGAGCTCGGCCTTGAAATACACCACCTGTGCCAACGGCACCCGTTCGGTGCGGCCACGCTCTTGAATCACCAGCATTTCTTGCGGCGAATTGGGCTCTACATCCCGTGGATAGAGCGAGAGCCGCTCTGCTTTTTGCAGTGCTTGCTGCAAGCGTTCCAGGCGTACCGGCTTGGTCAGGTAGTCTACGGCCTCCAGCTCGAAAGCCTGAAGTGCGTGCTCGGTGTGGGCGGTCACGAAAACCAGCAGTGGTGGTGCGGCCAGTGTGCGCAGCGACTGGGCCAGGGTCAGCCCATCGGCGCCGGGCATGTGAATATCGACCAGCGCCACATCCACCGCTTGTTCCTGCAAAAACGCCATGGCCTGTACCGCGTTGCCAGCCTCGCCGACGCATTGCACGCGCGGCGCCACACAGTCCGCCAACAGGGTGCGCAGGCGCGCACGCGCCAGGCTTTCGTCATCCACCACCAAAACCTTGAGAGCGGTCATGGTCATGGCAGCGGCACCTCGATACGCACCTGGTACACGCCATTTTTGAAGCCGCAGCGAAACTGGCCT
The DNA here is from genome assembly GCA_041910275.1 of Rhodoferax sp. Taxonomy (GTDB): domain Bacteria; phylum Pseudomonadota; class Gammaproteobacteria; order Burkholderiales; family Burkholderiaceae_C; genus Allorhodoferax. The sequence continues at coordinate 2,159 of JAYRRD010000158.1, read as the reverse complement.
TGTACGTCGTGCAGCAAACCCAGGCGTGCGCGCACATTGTGCAGGGCAATGCCCTGGCCGCTGCGCACGCCAAAGCCCGCCGGTACCGAATTGGTGACTTTGATGAGCACGATAGATCCTTTGCATTGGGTTGAAATACGGACATCGGCACCACTTGGGCTGGGTTCGACGCCATGGCGCACCGCATTTTCCACCAAGGGCTGTAGTAGCAAAGGGGGCAAGCGGGCCGCGTGCGCCGCCGGATCGAGCGACCACTGCACCCGCAGCCGCTCGCCAAAGCGCACCTGTTCGATGGCCAGGTAACGCTGCGCGAGGTTGATTTCTTCGGCCAGCGACACGGGCTCGCCGGTGTCTTGCAAGGCACGCCGGAACAGGTCACTCAAATCTTCCAGCAAAGTCTCGGCCCTATCCGGTTCGGCGCGCACCAGGGCAATGGCGCTGTTGAGCGTATTGAAGAGAAAATGCGGCCGGATGCGCGCTTGCAATTCCTCCAGGCGTGCGGCGGTGTCTGCTGGCATTTGCCCTTTGGCACGCATCACCAGCATCGCCACCAACAGGGACGATAGCAGCACCCCGGCGCTGGCGCTGGCTACCCAGGGCGGTGGCTCCAATAAACCGACCACAGCCAGAACAGCGCAACCATACACCCCCGCCAGGGCGCCCAACACAATCACCCATGCGCATTGCCAAGCTGGGGACAAACGTGCCAGGAGTCTTTTTGCGCCGCAGGCCATCAAGAGCCACGCCAAGGTAGCCGGCAATACACCGCCTGTCACCAGGGCCAGGCGCATACCCCAGTCAAGAAAACCCGCAGAAGAAAAGGCAACGCCTACCCCCGCACAAGACTCCCCCAGTAACACGGCACGCAACACAACACCAATCTGGCACACGTCAAACAGCAATACCGGCGCCGCAGGGGCGGGCGGGCCGACCGGTGGCGGGGCCTGTGTGGGACTGAAGCTTGATAAGATTTGGCTGTCGCGCATATGTTCCATCTTATTCCTTTACTTTTTCCTTCAAACCATGTCTGCCAATCAACTCGATAAAAAATCTTCCGCATGGTCGGCCCTGTTTTCCGAACCCATGAGCGAGTTGGTGCAACGCTATACCGCGAGTGTTTCCTTCGACCAGCGCTTGTGGCAGGTGGACATCACTGCCTCCCTGGCGCACGCCGGGATGCTGGCAGCGCAGGGCATTATCAGCGCCGAGGACCACGCCGCCATTGTGAAAGGCATGCAGCAGATACAGGCTGAAATTGAATCCGGCACATTTGTCTGGAAACAGGAACTCGAAGACGTGCACCTGAATATCGAAGCCCGCCTGACCCAGCTGGTGGGCGATGCCGGCAAGCGTTTGCACACCGGCCGCTCACGCAATGACCAGGTTGCCACCGATGTGCGTTTGTGGCTGCGAGGGGAGATTGACGCCATCGCCAGCTTGCTAACCGCATTGCAGACCTCCTTGCTGGAGGTAGCCGAGCGCAACGTGGACGTCATCCTGCCGGGGTTCACCCATTTGCAAGTGGCACAACCCGTCAGTTTTGGCCACCATATGCTGGCGTATGTGGAGATGTTCTCCCGCGATGCCGAGCGTTTTCTGGAGGTACGCCGCCGTGTCAACCGCTTGCCCCTGGGCGCTGCCGCGCTGGCGGGCACCAGTTACCCGCTGGACCGCAACCGGGTGGCCAAAGAGTTGGGCATGGTTGATGAACACGGCGTGCCGCAGCTGTGCCGCAACAGCCTGGATGCCGTCAGTGACCGGGATTTCGCTATCGAATTCAGTGCTGCCTCCGCTCTGACCATGGTGCATATCAGCCGATTGAGTGAAGAATTGATTGTGTGGATGAGCCAGAATTTTGCCTTCATCCGGATTGCCGACCGCTTCACCACCGGCAGCTCGATCATGCCGCAAAAGAAAAATCCCGACGTCCCCGAGCTGGCGCGCGGCAAGACCGGGCGGGTCGTGGGGCACCTGATGGGGCTTATCACCCTGATGAAAGGCCAGCCCCTGGCCTACAACAAGGACAACCAGGAAGACAAGGAGCCGCTGTTCGATACGGTGGACACCCTCAAGGACACACTGCGCATCTTCAGCGAGATGATAGGCGGACAGACCAACCCGGCATCCGGCCAGAAAGAAGGCGGTATCACGGTGAACCC
>JAYRRD010000157.1:0-14826 GCA_041910275.1 Rhodoferax sp. | reverse complement strand
GGTGTCTTCGTTGTGGATGCCCGTGACCAGCCGCTCATAGACGATGTGCAGCAGCGCGAGTCCTGGGGCTTCGTAGATGCCACGGCTCTTGGCTTCGATGATGCGGTTTTCGATCTGGTCGCTCATGCCCAGGCCATGGCGGCCACCGATGCGGTTGGCTTCCAGGAACAAAGCCACCAGATCGGGGTATTCCACGCCATTGAGCGCCACGGGGCGGCCATCTTCAAAGCGCACGGTGACCTCTTCGGGTGGAACGGCCACATCCTCGCGCCAGAACGCCACGCCCATGATGGGGTTGACGATACGGATGCCGCTGTTGAGATACTCCAGGTCCTTGGCCTCGTGTGTGGCGCCGAGCATGTTGGAGTCGGTGGAGTAGGCTTTTTCGGCGCTCATCTTGTAGCCAAAGCCGTGTTTGGTCATGAAGGCCGACATTTCCGCGCGTCCACCGAGTTCGTCGATGAACGCCTGGTCCAGCCAGGGTTTGTAGATTTTCAGCGCCGGGTTGGTGAGCAGGCCGTAGCGGTAAAAACGCTCGATGTCATTGCCCTTGAAGGTGCTGCCGTCGCCCCAGATGTGGACATCGTCTTGCTTCATGGCCGACACCAGCATGGTGCCGGTCACGGCGCGGCCCAGGGGGGTGGTGTTGAAGTAGGCCAAGCCCGCAGTGGAGATGTGGAACGCGCCGCTTTGCAGCGCCGCCAGGCCTTCGGCGGCCAGCTGGGGGCGGCAGTCGATCAAACGGGCTTTTTCCGCACCATACTCCAGCGCCTTGCGCGGAATTTCCTCGTAATCGGACTCGTCGGGCTGGCCCAGGTTGGCGGTATAGGCATACGGCAAGGCACCCTTGAGCTTCATCCAGTGCAGCGCAGCGCTGGTGTCAAGGCCGCCCGAAAAAGCGATGCCGACCTTGTGGCCGACGGGCAGGTTTTGGAGAATGGTGTTGGACATAAGATCGACAAAAAATCTGCTGAATATGGCTGTAGCGTACGCCCGACAAGCGGTAGAAGCTATTAAATCATGACTAAGTGCAACAATCAGCCAAAGTGGCAGATGTAGTGGTAAACATCCTGGACGCGGATGTCAAAGCTGGTGTTGGCGGGTACGCTGAAGCGCTCGCCGGGGGTGGACGTGCTCCAGGCGCTGTTGCCCGCGAGTCGGTATTCGCAGCTCCCGGCGACGCATTCCATGACCTCGGGCGCGCCGACGTTGAAAGTCAGGCTGGAGGGCAAAATCACGCCGACCGTTTTTTTGCTGCCATCGGGGAATGTGATCCGATGGCTGACGCATTTGCCGTCGAAAAAGACATTGGCCTGGGTCGTGACCGATACGCCATCAATCTGGGTGGTAGGTGTGGTGCTTGTAGTGCTCATGGGGATGCGTTGCCTGCAAGGGAGGGTGTTGCTGAAAGCGGCAGATTCTAAAACACGTGTCGAAGTGTCTTGGGTTGCCACTGATTATGAGATTTCGTTACCCCTCAAGCTATCGTCCAGGAGCAGGGCGTGGCAATTGTCAGGGTTGATTTTTGCAACCAGGTCTTCCAGTTTGTAGTGTACTTTCGGAGAAAAGACCAGTTTCTTATCCGCGATAGTCACGTCCAAGACCTGCCCCAAAGTGACGCCCGCATCGCGCAAAATCGTAGCAGGCAGACGAATGGCAGCAGAATTTCCCCACTTCTGGATTTCAACTTGCATAGGCAGCCTCCTGGTGTGGAACTGTAGTGTCACAAGTGTCACAAACCCAGCATCAGCTGAATGTTCTGCACGGCTGCGCCCGATGCGCCCTTTCCGAGGTTGTCCAGCCGTGCGACCAGCACTGCGTGGGCAAAGCCGTCCTGGCGGGCGTCGTTGCCAAATACCCGCAATTCCATGCAATTGGTATCTGCCAGCGCCACGGCATCGAGTTTCTGGTCGTTGGTGGCGGGTAGTACCTTGACCCATTCGCTGTCGGCGTAGTGGTTTTGCAGCGCGGCGTACAGGTCCTGTGCGCTGGGTTGTCCTGGTAATGTGTCGAGGTGCAGGGGCAGCTGCACCAACATGCCCTGGCGGAAGTTGCCCACCGAGGGCACAAACAGCGGACGGCGCGTCAGCCCGGTGTAGCGCATGATTTCGGGGATGTGTTTGTGCTTCAGGCCCAGGGCATAGAGTTCCATGGGTGGGGCGCTGCCTTGCTCGTAGGCTTCGATCATGCTGCGCCCGCCGCCAGAATAGCCGCTGATGGCGGGCAGACACAGGGGCGCGTCCGCTGGCAGCAAGCACGAATCGACCAGCGGACGAATCAGCGCAATGGCCCCGGTGGCGTAGCAGCCGGGATTGGCCACACGGCGCGCCTGGGCGATGGCATGGCGTTGTGTGGCATGGAGCTCGGGGAAGCCGTAGACCCAGTCGGCAGACGTGCGGTGTGCGGTGGATGCATCCACGATGCGCGGGCCGGGGTGGTCGTTGGTGCGTTCCATGGCGTCGATCATGGCGACGGAGGCGATGGCATCGTCGTCGTGCAGGCACAGTACCACCAGATCGGCTTGCGCCATCAGCTGCTGTTTGGCACGGGTATCCTTGCGCAAGGTGGGGTCTATGCTCAGGAGTTCGATACCAGGGACGCCTTGCAGGCGTTGGCGGATTTGCAAGCCGGTGGTGCCGGCTTCACCATCAATAAAAATTTTTTGCATACAACTTGGTACTCAAAGGGGCGAATCACAACATGATACATTCGCCGGTTGCTGTTTCGCCGCGCTGCGGTCCTTGGCTGCAAGGCTGGGGCACACGGTGCATTTTTTTCAGTTTCACCAAAGACGTATGAAAATTCACGAATACCAAGGCAAGGAAATCTTGCGTCAGTTTGGCGTTCCGGTGCCCCGTGGCATCCCCGCCTTTACCGTTCAGGAGGCGGTGGAAGCCGCCCAGAAGCTTGGCGGCCCGGTTTGGGTTGTCAAGGCACAGATCCACGCCGGTGGGCGTGGCAAGGGGGGTGGCGTCAAGGTCGCCAAGTCGATTGACGACGTGAAGCGCCTGGCGGGCGAGATTCTGGGCATGCAGCTCAAGACGCACCAGACCGGTCCCCAAGGCCAGAAAGTGCGCCGTCTCTACATTGAAGACGGTGCCGATATTCAGAAAGAATACTACGTGTCGGTGGTGACGGACCGTGACAGCCAGAAGGTGGCTTTTATTGCCTCCAGCGAGGGCGGCATGGACATCGAGGAAGTGGCGCATTCCCATCCCGAAAAAATCATCAAGGTGTTTGTCGATCCGCTGGTGGGTCTGACGGTGGCTCAGGCTACGGAGCTGGCCAACGGCATCGGCTTGCCATCCGGCTCCACGGCGCAGGCGGTGGATGTGTTCCAGAAGCTGTACCAGTGCTACATGGGCACCGATGCCTCCCTGGTGGAGATCAACCCCCTGAACCGCGACAGCAAGGGCGGCATCATCGCCCTGGATGCCAAGTTCAATTTTGATTCCAATGCCCTGTTCCGCCACCCCGAGATCGTCGCCCTGCGGGATCTCGACGAGGAAGATCCGGCGGAAGTGGAAGCCAGCAAGTTCGACTTGGCGTACATCAGCCTGGACGGCAATATCGGCTGTCTGGTCAATGGTGCGGGCCTGGCCATGGCAACGATGGACACGATCAAGTTGTTCGGTGCCGAGCCGGCGAATTTTCTGGATGTCGGTGGAGGGGCCACACCCGAGAAAGTGACCGAGGCGTTCAAGATCATGCTGAAAAACCCCAAGGTGGAGGCCATTCTGGTCAATATCTTCGGAGGCATCATGCGCTGCGACACCATCGCCACCGGCATTATTTCTGCTTGCAAGGCGGTAAACCTGAGCGTGCCGCTGGTCGTGCGCATGAAGGGTACCAACGAGGATTTGGGCAAGAAAATGCTGGCCGACAGCGGCTTGCCGATTGTGTCCGTGGATACCATGGCCGAAGCGGCGCAGGCGGCGGTGAAGGCAGTGGCCAACTAATTTGCGGGGACCAGGAATACATCATGTCAATTTTTATCAATAAAGACACCAAAGTCATTACGCAGGGCATTACCGGCAAGACCGGGCAGTTTCATACCGAAAAATGCCAGGAATACGCCAACGGCAAGAATTGCTTTGTCGCCGGCGTGAACCCCAAGAAGGCGGGGGAGTCGATTTTTAATATCCCCATTTTTGCCTCGGTCAAGGAAGCGGCGGCCCAGACGGGTGCGACCGTATCCGTGATTTATGTGCCTCCAGCCGGTGCGGCTGCTGCCATCTGGGAAGCGGTGGAAGCCGAGCTCGATCTGGCGATCTGCATCACCGAGGGCATCCCGGTGCGCGACATGCTGGAAGTGCGCAACCGCATGCGTGCGCGTGAAGCGGCTGGCGGCAAGAAAACCTTGTTGCTGGGTCCCAACTGCCCTGGCCTTATCACGCCGGAAGAAATCAAGATCGGCATCATGCCGGGGCATATTCACCGCAAAGGCCGCATCGGCGTGGTCAGCCGCTCAGGCACCCTGACCTACGAGGCTGTCGCGCAGTTGACCGAAATCGGCCTGGGCCAGTCCAGTGCGGTTGGCATTGGTGGTGACCCCATCAACGGCTTGAAGCACATTGACGTCATGCGGGCGTTCAATGACGATCCCGACACCGATGCGGTCATCATGATCGGAGAAATCGGCGGCCCCGATGAAGCCGAAGCGGCGCGCTGGTGCAAGCTCAACATGAAAAAACCCATTGTGGGCTTCATCGCCGGGGTTACGGCACCTGCGGGCAAGCGCATGGGACATGCCGGGGCCTTGATTTCCGGTGGAGCCGATACCGCCGAGGCCAAGCTGGCGGTCATGGAGGAGTGTGGTTTTAAAGTCACACGCAATCCATCCGAAATGGGCCGGTTGCTGAAAGCATTGCTCAACTGATTCTGAACTTCAAAGCGTATCTTGGAAGAGTTCTTCACCGTTCATTTTTGGCTTGCTGTCGGTCAGATCATCATGATCGACATTTTGCTTGGCGGCGACAATGCGGTGGTCATTGCCTTGGCCTGCAGGCAGTTACCGCCGGATTTGCGGCTCAAGGGTGTCCTGTGGGGAACGGTGGGCGCCATTGCGCTGCGCGTGGTCCTGATCGCATTTGCCTTGGCCTTGCTCCAGGTTCCCTACCTGAAGCTGGTCGGGGCGCTGTTGCTGTTGTGGATTGGCATCAAACTCATTGCCCCGGAAGAAGAGCACGCACACTCCAGCATCCAGGGCAGCGACAAGCTGTTGGCGGCGATCAAGACCGTGATCCTCGCAGATTTTGTGATGAGCATTGATAATGTGATCGCCATCGCCGGTGCGGCTGCCGGAGCTGGCGGGTCGCACCAGTTGCCCTTGGTGATTTTTGGACTCCTGGTGAGTGTGCCCATCATCATCTGGGGCAGCCAGCTGGTGCTCAGGTTGATGGACCGGTTTCCTTTCATCATCACGGTGGGTGGCATGTTGCTGGGCTGGATTGCCGGTACCATGGTCTACTCCGACCCGGCGGTGCGTGGCTGGTTTGCACCAAGTCCGGTGTGGAGCTACGGTATGGGTACACTCGGGGCCGGCGTGGTGCTGATGGCAGGGCAGATGCTTAAAAGACGTGGACAAAACCGTGCCGTAAGTGGTTGAATCCTGAGAGATGGTTTAGGAGGAGTAATTGGCGAAATCTTCTTTATCCAAGGCTGGCGCGTTCTGGCGGGCTGATTGGTTTGTTGGTGTTGTTGCGGTGCTTGCAGTGATCGTGTTGCACGTGGCAACCGATTTCATCGGTACCTTGGAGCGGCGCTTTTATGACTTTGCCAGCACCAGCACGTCGCGCCAGCCATCGGATCGGATTGCCGTCATTGCCATCGACGACCAGAGTATTGCCAATCTGGGACGCTGGCCCTGGCCGCGCGACATCCACGCCAAATTGGTCGACCAGCTTGCCGCAGCCAAAGCCAAGACCATTGTGCATACCGCGTTTTTCTTTGAGCCGCAAGTCGATCCCGGTCTGGTTTTCATCCGCAAGATGAAGGCCGCTTTGGGGGCTGAACCCGAGCCTGTGGCGGGCCATGAACAATTGAGCAATCTGATTGCCGAAGCCGAGGTGGCGCTGGATACGGATGCCGTGTTGGCCAACAGCCTCAAGAATGCGGGCAATGTGCTCTTGCCTTCGGTGTTTGTTCTGGGCGAGCAGCAAGGCAATCCGGACACCCCCTTGCCAGACTTTGCGCTTAGAAGTGCCCTGGAAGACCCGGAGCGCTTTTCCGTCTCGACGGTGCGTACCCAGCAGCCGATTGAAGCCCTGGGTGCTGCCTCGGTGGGCGTTGGGCACCTGAACCAGCTGCTTGATGTCGATGGTGCGGTGCGCCAGGAACCCTTGCTGGTGCATTACGACGGCAAAGCGGTGCCTTCCATGGCGTTGCTGACGGCCATCAAGAGCCTGAACCTGTCGTCTGCCGATGTGCGCTTGCGCGTGGGGGAAGCTGTGCAGATCGGCAAGCTGCGGATCAAGACCGATGAATCCGCCTTGATGCTGCCCCAGTTTTACAAGGGGCGTGATGGCCGCCCCGCTTTTGCCGTGGACTCTTTTTACGACGTTCTGAGTGGCAAGATTCCGGCCAGCAAGTACGCTGGCAAGATTGTCGTCATTGGCGCAACCGCCGCCGGTGTGGGTGTGCAGTTTCCCGTGCCCGGCAACCCGGCACTGTCGCCAGCTGAAACCATCGCCCATATCACTTCCAGCATTCTGAATGAACACTTCATCGTGCAACCGCATTGGGGGACGTGGGTCACCTTGCTGCTGCTGGTGCTGGTGGCGGCGTATGTGGTGGCTGCCTTGCCCCGTTTGTCCGCCGGGATGGCCGCCAGCGCCACGGCGGTGATTTTTGTAGCCTTGCTGGCGTTCGAGTTTGGTTTGCTGTCGGTGGCGGCAACCTGGCTCAAACTGGTGTTTCTGGCTTCGATCCTGGTCGTGGGGCACCTGGCCCTGACAACCAAGCGCTTCCTGGTAACCGAGGCGGGCAAGGTGCGTGCGGACGAAGACTCGGCGGAAACCAACCGGATGATGGGCCTGGCCTTGCAAGGGCAAGGGCAGTTGGATATGGCGTTTGACCGTTTCCGGCGCGTTCCCATGAACGAAGCGGTGATGGGTAACCTGTACAACCTGGCGCTGGATTTCGAGCGCAAACGCCAGTTCAACAAGGCGCAGGCGGTGTATGAGCACATGGCGGCCTTTGATGCAAATTACAAGGACGTCAAGGCCAAGCTCAACCGCGCCAAGAACCTGTCCGATACCGTGATCCTGGGCGGTGGCACCGGCCATGCGGGCGGCACCATGTTGCTCGACGGTGGCGGGGTGGAAAAACCCATGCTGGGGCGTTACCAGGTGGAAAAAGAGCTGGGCAAGGGTGCCATGGGCATCGTGTACCTGGGCAAGGACCCCAAGATTGGCCGCGTGGTGGCCATCAAGACCATGGCCTTGAGCCAGGAGTTTTCCGGCGACGAACTGGTGGATGCGCGGGAGCGTTTCTTCCGTGAGGCGGAAACGGCCGGGCGCTTGCAGCACCAGAACATCGTGACCATTTTTGATGCCGGAGAAGAGCACGACCTGGCCTACATTGCCATGGAATTCCTCAAGGGACGTGATCTGGTGGATTATTGCAAGCAGGGCCAATTGTTGCCGGTTCCCGCGGTTCTGAGCATCGTGGCGCGAGTGGCCGAAGCACTGGCATATGCCCATAAGCAAAACGTGGTGCACCGCGACATCAAACCCGCCAACATCATGTACGAAGCAGAAAGTGACACGGTCAAGGTCACGGACTTCGGGATTGCGCGTATCACGGATTCCAGCAAGACCAAGACCGGACTGGTTCTGGGAACCCCCAGTTTCATGTCGCCGGAGCAGCTTGCGGGCAAGAAAGTGGATGGCAGGTCCGATCTTTATTCTCTGGGCGTCATGCTGTTTCAGATGCTGGCCGGGGTATTGCCGTTTCGCGGGGATTCCATGTCGGAGCTGATGTACAAGATTGCCAATGAGAACGCGCCGGATGTGCGTATCATTCGCCCTGAATTGCCCCAGGCGCTGGCGGATGTGCTTGCGCTGTCACTGAGCAAACGGCCGGAGACCCGCTACCAGACAGGGGAGCAGTTTGCCGCCGAGTTGCGTAGCGTCATGGGTCAATACTCCGGTGCTGCAACTGCAGGCACCGTGGTGGGAGGAGTAGTCGCAGGGACGGCAGGAACCGCTGCCAGCGAAAAAACAACGGCATTTTCTGCGACGGTTGTGGGTAATGTAGGTAATGTAGGTAAGGTGGGTAATATGGCTGACGCCGAGAAAACGGTTGTTCAAAAAATTGATCGTCGTTCGGATACTGAGATGTAAGACTTCATGATGTACCAATTTTGTGCAAGGACAGATCCGGGTCGCGCCCGTGAGAACAACGAAGATTCATTGGCCTACGATGAATCGACTTCGGTGGCGGTGCTGGCCGACGGCATGGGTGGCTATAACGCAGGCGAAGTGGCCAGCGGCATGACGACGGCCTTTATCAAGTCGGAACTCAGCCGTTGGCTGGCCGAGGCGGGAGTCGGCGTCAAGGCCAAGGATGTACGCCGGGCGATGGAAATCTGTGTCGATAACGCCAACCGATCCGTCTTCAATGCTGCCAACGCCAACGCGCATTACTCCGGCATGGGGACCACCTTGGTGGTGGGTGTTTTTCGTGACGGCAAACTGGTTCTGGGACACATTGGTGATTCACGTTGCTACCGATTGCGGGGCGGCGTGCTGGCGCAAATCACCAAGGACCATTCCCTTTTGCAGGAACAGATTGATGCCGGTTTGATCACCCTTGAGCAGGCGGCCACTTCCACAATCAAGAATCTGGTGACCCGCGCCCTGGGCGTGGAAGACACAGTGTTGCTGGAAGTCAACGACCATCTCGTTCAAGTGGGCGATATCTACCTGATGTGTTCCGACGGGCTCTCGGACATGGTGGATGATGCCACAATCGTTAAAATTGTTGCCTCCCCTGGCACACTGGAACAAAAGGCCGAGCAGCTGGTTGCAACCGCCAATGAAAATGGTGGTCGCGATAACATTTCAGTATTGATGATTGAAGTGCATGAAGCAGCAGAGAAGCGCGGTTTGATTGCACGGTGGCTAGGGCGGTAATACACTGCACAGCGTTTCCCAGAAACCAAATTACAGGAAAAGGAGTCGATCATGCCGAAAATGATCGTTTCGATCGATGAGGTCGTGATCAAGGAAGTACAAATCACCAAGGATAAAACCACCTTGGGGCGCAGGCCGTACAACGATATTGTGATTGACAATCTGGCGGTGAGCGGCGAGCACGCCATGATTCACATGAATGGCAGTGAGGTACTTCTGGAGGATCTCAACAGCACCAATGGAACCTATGTGAACGGTAAAGCCGTCAAAAAGCAGCAGCTGTACAACGGCGACAACATTGAAGTCGGCAAGTACAAGATCCGTTTTCTAAGCGACGCAGCGGATGATGGCTTTGACAAGACCATGGTTGTCAAGGCACCGCGTCCGCCTCAGCAACAACCGGCGGCGGCTGCTTCCTCAAGCTTTCCTGCTGGTAGCGGCGACTCCATAGGCCTGGGCGGGGCACTGCACGCCGCGATCAAGGTGTTGTCGGGGGCTGCTGCCGGACGGGAGGTTCCCTTGACCAAGGTGGTTACCACCATCGGCAAGCCCGGTGTTGCCGTGGCAGCCATCACCCGGCGGCAGCACGGTTTCGTCGTGCACCACGTGGAAGGGGCTGGCAATCCGACACTCAACGGTGCGCCCATCAAATCGGACCCCATCCCCCTCAAGCATGGGGATCTGATCGAGCTGGCGGGCACGCAGATGCAATTCGTTCAGACTTGAGCTAGCGCTTGTGAGTGGCCGGGCATGGTGCGCCAGTTTTCGGGTTGATGCGGCATGACGGCGCTGGCGCGGCATTGGAAACGGATTGCGGTGACGCTGCTTCCGCTGATCTTTGCGTTGCTGCACGTCGTTGGCGTGGCGCGCATCGAGGTTTTGCAGCGGCTGGATAACATCATCTACGATGCGCGTTTGCGGGCCGTCATGCCAAGAACGCTGGATGATCGCATCGTCATTGTGGATATTGACGAAAAAAGTCTGGCAGAAGTGGGGCGCTGGCCCTGGGGCCGTAACAAGCTTGCCAAACTGGTGGATCTTCTATTTGAGCGGCAGCGGATTGCTGTGCTGGGTTTTGACGTGGTGTTTGCCGAAGCCGATGAAAGCTCAGGGCTGGCACGTTTGAACGAGCTGGCGCGCAATGAATTGAAGGACCAGCCGGCATTCTTCGAGCGCCTGGAGCAGATACAGCCCAGTCTGGATTACGATGCTATTTTTGCCAGGTCTTTGAAAGACAGGCCGGTTGTTCTGGGCTATTACCTCACCAGTGACCGGGAAGGGCGCAAATCCGGGGTGTTACCCGCGCCGGTCATGGCCGCCCAGTCCATGCAGGGGCGTACGCTGCGTGTCACCAGCTGGGATGGTTATGGTTCCAATATCGCACAACTGGCTGCCGCTGCCCCCTTGGCGGGTTATTTCAACTCCATTACCGACAGCGATGGTGTGGTGCGCTCCCTGCCGTTGATTGCCCAGCACCAGAATGGGTATTACGAGTCGACCGCCTTGGCCATGTTCCGGGTATTGACCGGTTTGCCGTCGGTGGAAGCGGGTTTTTCCAATGAACGTTTTCTGTCGCGTAGCTTGCATGGCCTGGATCGTGTGCTGCTCAAGAGTGGTGCGCATACGCTGGCCTTGCCGGTGGATGAGCGGATGGCAACACTGGTGCCGTTTCGCGGGCCGGGTGGCCCTTCGGGAGGGTCGTTCCGTTATGTGTCGGCCAGCGATATTCTGGCGGACCGTTTGCCAGCCGGCAGCCTGAAAGACAAGATCATTCTGATTGGCACCACCGCACCTGGATTGCAGGATTCGCGTGTCACGCCGGTTGGCGAGGTGTATCCTGGTGTGGAGACGCATGCCAACCTGATTTCCGGCTTTCTTGATGGCCACGCATTGCTCAAGCCGGATTACAGTCTGGGGTACGAAGTGGTGTTGCTGACCATTGTCGGGCTGATCCTGGCTTTCTGGCTGCCATTGGTGTCTGCTCCCCTTGCGGTGTTCCTCAGTCTGGTGGTTCTTTCGCTGCTGGTCGGGATCAACTTCTGGCTGTATTCCTCGTACGGCCTGGTTTTGCCGCTGGCATCCGGGGTGGTCATGGCATTGACGGCCTTTGCCTTGAACATGAGTTATGGCTATTTTGTTGAAACCCGCTCCAAGCGGGAGTTGGCCAACCTGTTCGGAACGTATGTACCGCCTGAACTGGTAGACGAAATGGTCAAGGACCCCGATAGCTATAGCATGGAGGCTGCCAACCGGGAGCTGACGGTGATGTTTTGTGACATGCGTGGATTCACAAAGATGTCCGAGTCCATGGAGCCCACACAGTTACAAGCGCTGCTCACAGGGGTTTTCAGCCGTCTGACCAGTTTGATCCGGGCCAATCGGGGAACCATTGACAAGTACATGGGTGATTGTGTCATGGCCTTTTGGGGCGCTCCGGTTGAAACACCCGAACATGCCCATCTGGCGGTAAAGTCGGCGCTGGAAATGGCGGAAGCGGTACGTGGTATCAATCTGGAACACCGTGCACGGGGTTTGCCGGATATTGGCATCGGTATCGGACTCAACACTGGCAGCATGTGCGTGGGGGACATGGGTTCCAATATCCGCCGTGCGTATACCGTGATTGGCGATGCGGTTAATCTGGGCTCCAGGCTCGAAGGTTTGTCCAAGGTGTATGGTGTCGAGATTGTCATCAGTGAAACCACGCGCAAACTGGCACCCCAGTTTGCGTGGCAGGAGCTTGATCGCGTGCGTGTGAAAGGCAAGGAGCAGGCGGTAGCCATATTCTTTCCTGTGACATACGCTGCTGTGGTAAACGAAAACGAGCAGACAGAGCTTAAGACCTGGGCTGCGTGCCTCAAGGCGTATCGGGACCAGAATTGGGATCAGGCCGATTTGCTCCTTGTCAATCTGATGCGCATGAATGCGCAAAAATACTTGTACCAGCTCTATGCCGAGCGGGTCGCCTCCATGCGTTTGCTTCCATTTGACCCAACTTGGGATGGTGCAACCAATTTCGAAACCAAATGAGACGCTTGCCGTGAAAGTTCGTGTACTAGGTTGCTCGGGTGCCATTGCCAAGGAGTGCAAAACGACCTCCTTCTTGATTGATGGACAAATTCTGGTGGATGCCGGAACTGGCGTTGGTGATCTGACGCTGGAAGAAATGTGTGGCATTGGCCACGTGCTGTTGTCCCATTCCCATCTGGACCATATTGCGGCCTTGCCCTTGATGGTTGACTCCGTGGCGGCAATGCGCCGGGAGCCGCTCAGGGTGTATGCCCTGTCCGGAACAATCACGGCCTTGAAAATCCATATCTTTAACAATGTCATTTGGCCTGACTTTACGCGCATACCGACACCGCAGGCACCATTCATCACTTTTCATGAAATCAGTATTGGGCAAACCATTCAGTTGTTTGACAAATATGTGGAGGTTTTACCAGCAGTCCATACGGTTCCGGCGGTTGGGTATGCCATAACGGCCGGAACGGGTTGCTGGGTGTATTCCGGGGATACCGAGCGTAACCCGGCGTTCTGGCGCCGGATCAACCAGTTGAATGTGGCGATGCTGGTGATCGAGACTGCGTTCAGCAATCGGGAGAAGGATCTGGCCCGGCGCAGTCTGCATTTGTCACCCACCGTGCTGGCGAGTGAGCTCGACTGTATCGCTCCCGACAAGAAATATCCGATTTGCATTACCCACACCAAACCGGCGGAGACCGAACTCATCATGGCCGAGATACAGCGCTTCGATCAGACCCAACCTTTCGGTGCCAATGTTGTACATGACATTCGCAGGATGTTTGCCGGGCAGGAGTACGAAATATGAATGCCATGGTGACCAGTAAACCTGGTGAAAGGACATCCCCGCAAGGATTTTCCGATTCAAACTTCGATGTAAAAGCTTCCTCCGAAAAACGCGGGATGACTTTTGAGGCCTTTTTTTATCGCCAGTTGCACCATGTCACGGCACGCATCCACGATACCGAAAACATCGAGCAGATCATGCTGGAGGCGAGCCAGGATATTTGCAAGCTGCTCAATGCGGACCGCCTGACGCTCTACGTGGTCAATGCCGATCAGACGGCCATCGTTTCCAAGGTCAAGACCGGCTTGAACAGCAGCAGCGACCTGAAGTTGCCCATTTCACCGCAGAGCATTGCGGGTTACGTGGCTTTTAGTAAAAAGTCGCTGAATTTGCCGGATGTGTATGACGACGAGGCGCTCAAGCAGATTCACCCATCGCTGACATTTCTGAAAGCCGTGGACAAGCGTTCAGGCTATCGAACCAAGCAGATGCTGGTGGCGCCCATTCTGGATGGAGATGTACTGCACGGTGTCTTGCAAGTCATCAACAATAAAAATGACGCGCCTTTTGGCGAGCTGGAAGTCGATGGAGTGGCCGAATTGTGCAAGACGCTGGCCACCGCCATTCGGCAACGTGTGCATGGAGCGGTTCCGCCCCCGCGCAAAAAGGCCACTAAATACGATGGTTTGATAAGCGACGGGATTTTGTCGGAAGATGAATTGGAGAAGTGTGTAACCGAGGCGCGTAGCAACGGCAAACCGGTTGAGGATATGCTCATTGACAGTTTTCAAGTCAAGCCGGTGAACATTGGTCAGTCATTGGCCAAGTTTTTTGGTGTCCCTTATGAACCATTCAATCCGGGGCGTATCAAATCTGAAGTGTTGCATGGCGCGCTCAAGCGCGAGTTCATCATTGAGCAGGGCTGGATTCCCTTGGAGGAGTCGCCCGAGGGGTTGGTGATCATGTGTCTGGACCCGGAGGCGGTGCGTGGTTCGCGCATCGTTCCACAGGTCTTCCCGCGCATTGCCAAGTTTGCCTACCGCGTTACCACCCTGAAGGAGTTCAAGGATTCATTGGCCCAACTCTTTGGCGCCCCGGTCGATACCACCACTGTGGATGAGTTGCTGGCCGGGATGGACAGCGCTCCAATGGATGACGGATCGAATGACGAGTCACTGGAGTCGGCAGCAGCTGACAATGAATTGGTCAAGTTTGTCAACAAGGTCATTGTGGATGCCTATAGCCAAAAGGCGTCGGACATCCATATCGAGCCCATGCCGGGGAAACTCAAGACCGGGATACGGTTTCGCGTCGACGGCAGCCTGGTGCCTTATGTCGAGGTGCCGGCCCACTTTCGCCAGGCCATGGCCACGCGGCTGAAAATCATGTGTGATCTTGATATTTCCGAGCGCCGCAAGCCCCAGGATGGCAAGATCAAGTTCAAGAAGTACGGGCCGCTCGATATTGAATTGCGCGTTGCCACCATTCCATCGGCGGGTGGTGTGGAAGACGTGGTGATGCGGATTCTGGCAGCCGGTGAGCCGATTCCTCTGGATAAATTGGGCTTGACTCCGCATAACAAGGCCAGGGTTGAGTCGACGGTCAGCAAACCCTACGGACTGTTCTATGTGTGCGGTCCGACCGGTTCCGGTAAAACGACCACCCTGCACTCCATTCTGAAATTTCTCAATACGCCGGACACCAAAATCTGGACGGCAGAGGATCCGGTGGAAATCACCCAGAAAGGGTTGCGCCAGGTACAAATCAATAAAAAGGCCGGTATTGACTTTCCTCTGGTGATGCGCGCCTTCCTGCGTGCCGATCCCGACATCATCATGGTGGGCGAGTCGCGCGACAAGGAAACGGTTTCCATGGGGG
>JAYRRD010000156.1:0-10004 GCA_041910275.1 Rhodoferax sp. | reverse complement strand
GACGCCATACGGCTTTTGATTTCCGGGTGGCGGCTCAACCGGTTGACAAATTCTTCGTCGCTCATTCGGGTCTGTTCCATCTCGCATCGCTTTCTGTTTCAATGGGCAGACTTTAACGCGCATCACTTTGAATCGCACCCCTCAACGACCGTTTCTACTTGCTCTGGCTGCGGCAAAGTGGTGTAAACCCGCTCCTGAGTCAGCTGTTGCAAATCGGCGGCGTTCAACACGCCAGTGCTGTCAACACTCTGCGCATTCAGTGACCAGTCGCCGCTATTGATCGCAATGTACTGCCAGATGGGCTTGCCGATAATGTCGCTCTCTTTGGCCTTGTGCATCATCCCCATACAAGAGCGATTGGCCAAAACGATGCAGCAATGCGGATCCAGCACCAGAACCTTGTAATCCGCAGTATTCATGACTGCCTTGAAAAACTCCTGTTCATCCCGGATTCTGGTTTTCTCCTGCTCGTTGCGCTCAATCAATGCCATGACCTGCGTGCGAAAGAAAAAAAACAACATCCCTCCCAGGCTCAGGACACTCAAACAGGCCAGCGCCAACGCGGTCCACCCCGCCTTGCGCAGTGCGCCCTGCATGGCAGTGGTGTCGAGCCCCAGTTCGACGCGACCGATGGTCTGGTCATTAAACTGGATCGTGCGCAGATACAGTTTGGTGCGTAGTGCGTCCTTGCGCCCCGCATACAAGTTGACCGCACCATCGCTGCTGTGGATGCCAACGTAATCAACACCCGGATGCTTGCCGGTCTCGGTAACCATTCCCATCAGCAACTGGTTTTCAAAATGGCTCAGGTAATAGGCACTCAATGACACCATGCCACTGAGCTTGGCCTCGGCGGCCTCGTCCAGCGAAGAGGTGATGTTGTGCACCGAGGCTTGATACAGCCAATAATTGGTCGTACCGATCACTGCCAGCAACATGACCGACAAATACAGTACAAATTGCTTCATCAACCTGCTTTTCTGGACCCAGTTCATGGAGTTACCGTTGTCGGACGGGCGGCAAAAAACCCTTTTGTTGCGCCAGCTTGCGCCAATCGTCACTCCGCGCATAATCGACTGCGGCCTTGACCACCGGATGATCGGCGTTTTTGGTGTCATAGACCAGGCCACAATTGGAACCCGCCTGAAAACCCTTGACATCCAACAACTTCTTGTTGGCAAAGTTTCCTCTGAATCCAAATGCAATCGCATAGGCGCCCGCAGGTGAGTCCATGAAATTCACCACCTGATGGTCGCGTTGTAGCACCTGGTGGAAGTTCACCTGGGCGATTTCCGGGTATGCCTCTTTAAGAATCGTCCAGCCCGCTTCCGTCGGTTCACGGCCAACGATGACAATTTTCTGGTCGGCCCCGCCGAGTTCTTTCCAATTGGTGATGCGCTGTGTGAAAACATCCAGCAGTTGCTTGAGGGTCATGCTGTACACACCAGCCCCCTCCCCCACAACAAACTCGATTGGCACCAGGGCCAGAAAAATCTCCTGCTTGTTCAAGGCCTTTTCTTCGGCTTTCAGTGGCCTGCCGGTGCGGCCAAACAAAAACTTGCCTGACGCCTCAATCCCACCCGCATGCTTGATGGATCGCTCTTCCACCTCAAACGCATACCCCTGGGCAGCCGGCAACTTGCCAAAGTTCTGAAAGAACCAATCGCTCACCTCCATGGATGGACCAGCACCCAGCACAAGCTGTTTTTCGGCTGCAAAAGCCACCCCCACCCCCCAATACAGCAACACAACCGCCATCGCCCAACGGGGTAACACCCTTCTTCGCACGCCAGACAACACCATCTTGCCTCCTCGCGGATAAAAAACGCCAACCACACGCCCCAGAGTATCGCATCCTGGGCCATCTTCGGCATCCCCGTCTTGGCAAGGGCTTGCACTGCGCCACCATCACCCCCTGGCTAAAATCGCCGCAGGCTGGACAAAGGAGCGGTATCGTGAAAGCCTGGTCGATTCGAACCCATCTTCTGTCGCTGGTTCTGGCAATTTCGGTGCCACTGGCGGCTATTCTGGCCTGGGGTATCTACAGCGACATGCAGCAGGCCGTAAGCCACACCAAGATGACCCTGCGGACCTTCGCCAGCATGATGGTCAGTAATACTGGCGGTCGCATTGCTGCTGGACGGCAGACGCTTGAGCGACTGGCTGCGAGGCCACTGGTAAAGAAGGTCGATGCCAGCAACTGCGATCCCGCACTCAGGGACATGCACACCCTCAATCCCGGCTACTCGAATATCGTCTACACCGATCTGACCGGGTTGGCCGTCTGTTCAGCGGTGGACCAGCCTGGCGGGCAAGCGGTAAATGTTGGCAAGACGCCATGGTTCAGACAGTTTCTTGCCGAAAAGCGCTTCGTCGTGGGTCAGCCGCACTACGGCCCGATTACCGGCAAATGGGTATCGGTCCTCAGTGCGCCCATTCTCAACGACCAGCAGCAACTGGCGGGTGCCATACATCTGCCGCTGGAGCTGAAGAACTACGATCCGCAGATTCCCGCCCAGTATCTACCGGAAGACAGTCGGTATGGATTTTTCACCGATGACGGCATACTGGTGTGGCGCAATCTCGATCCAGAGCGGGTGATTGGCACGCGACCAGACGCCGAGGCAGCGCGCCGCATCGTGCAGGTCCGCGACGGCGAATTTGAAAGCGTTGGTGTGGACGGGGTGAAGCGATTCTTCTCGGTCGTGCCAATGCCGGAGGTCGGCTGGGTGGCCTTTGTTGGCGTACCGGCAGACGCGATTTTTGCCAGCGCCCGCCAGCGTGCGATGAACGCCACCATCGTCGCCGTGCTGGCAATTGTGGCGCTGTTGCTGGCCGCCGTGCTGATTGCGCGGCGGATCACCCGCCCGGTGGCCGCGCTGGAACAGGCCGCCCGCGCAGTCCATGAAGGGGATATGGCGGTGCGGGCGACGGTCTTCGGGCCACGCGAAATCGCCGCCGTTGCGGCGGAATTCAACGGCATGCTGGTATCTTTGCAAAACAACCAGGACCAACTCCGGGCTTTTCTCGAAAACAGTTCGGTGATCGCATGGCTGAAAGACGCCAACGGCAGGCACATTTTTGTCAGCGACAACTTCCTCAAACGGTTTTCACTGGCAAAGGAAGGCATCATTGGCCGTACCGGGCACGATATCTGGCCTGCCCAGATTGCCGACGAACTGCGGCGCAATGACCTGACACTGCTTGAGCGCGGAGGAACAATTGAGGTACTGGAAACCGTCGCCAACCCGGATGGCAGCCTGTCGTGGTGGCTGAGTAACAAATTCACCTACCAGAGCCCGGACGGACAACAGCTGGTTGGCGGTCTGGCCGTTGACGTAAGCGCACGTCGCCGCGTCGAGGACGCACTGCGAGACAGCGAAGAGAAGATGCGCAATATTTTCGAGAATGTGCCGGTCGGCATCTTTATCTCGACCCGCCAAGGCAAGTTCGTCTATGTCAATCCGGCGCTTCCTCTGATGCTCGGCTACGATTCGCGCGACGATCTCGTTGCGGCAGTCAACAAACGCTCCATCGCTGAAGTCCTGTATGCCGAACCGGGCGACCGGCAGCGCATGATTGATGAAATGGATGCCAGTGCCCACCACTGGCACATCACTGAAAATCGTTTTCGCAAACACGACGGTACGATCATCGACACCATCCTGTCCTTTGGGGAGCATGCCGACCCGGTCTCCGGTGAGGCCCTGTTCTACGGCATTGTCGCCGACATCACCGAGCGCAAACGTGTTGAACTGGCCATCCGCCAAGCCAATCTCGAACTGGAGGAGCGGGTGCGGCAGCGCACAGCCGATCTTGAAGTCAGCAACCGCTCCTTGATGCAAGCGCGTGACGCTGCGAATGCGGCCAACAAGGCCAAGAGCCTGTTTCTGGCCAATATGAGCCACGAGATCCGTACCCCGATGAACGGCATCCTGGGCATGATCAGCCTGTTGCGCCGCGCAGGGGTGAGTCCGCAGCAGGCCGAGCGCATCGACAGCATGGATGGGGCGGCTCGGCATCTCCTGTCGATCATCAACGATATTCTCGACCTATCGCGCATCGAGGCCGACAAACTCGTTCTTGAAGAAACTCCGGTGGCCATTGAAAGCCTGCTCGCCAATGTCGTGTCCATGCTGTCCGAGCGCGCCGCCAGCAAGGGACTCACCCTGACGATTGATTGTGCGGGTGTTACGGAGCGCCTGCTGGGTGACGCCACCCGCTTACAGCAAGCGGTGCTGAACTACGCGACCAATGCGGTGAAGTTCACCGAAAATGGCCACATTACCGTACGTGCCCGAACGCAAGATGCGTCCGCCGACTCGGTGCTGGTTCGCTTCGAGGTCAGCGACACCGGCGTCGGCATCGACGAAGCGACGCTGGCAAGACTGTTTAACACCTTTGAGCAGGCCGACAATTCCATTACCCGCAAATATGGCGGCACCGGTCTTGGTCTGGCCATCACACGCCGTCTGGCCTTGCTGATGGGCGGGGATACCGGTGCCAGCAGCACACCCGGTGTAGGCAGCACATTCTGGTTTAGCGCACGGCTGAAAAAGGATATCTCACCCGCTGCTCACCCGGATGAAGTTCCCTCCGATGCGGAATCCGCTATCCGGCAGCATTACGCCGGAGCACGGATTCTGGTGGTGGATGATGTGTCGACCAATCGCGAGGTTGCCCGCATGCTGCTGGAAGACATTGGGTTGCGGGTGGATACGGCGGACGATGGCGAACAGGCGGTCAGACTGGCGACCCATACCACATACGCAGTCATCCTGATGGATATGCAGATGCCCCTGCTGGACGGACTTGAGGCCACCCGCCTGATCCGTCTGCTGCCCGGTGACCGCCGTGTTCCGATCATTGCCATGACCGCCAACGCCTTCGTGGAAGACCGCATTCGCTGCGAAGAGGCCGGCATGGATGATGTTCTGATCAAACCCTTTGTCCCCGAAGCCCTGTTTTCCACGCTACTGAAAGCACTGCAGGCCACCCAGACAGGCCGCCAGCAGCCCACTGGGTCGAGTCCAACCGAGGCATCCACATGAGGAATCTCACAGCGCTCTGAATTTAAGAGCTGCACCCGCTCATCCCACGGCGGTTACAGCCCATTTTGGCATCAAAAATACCCCTTTCACCCCCCTGGGGCAACCATTTTGCGCCTGCCAGGCCCTCCAACCCCTTGCGGAACTGCCTGTGTAGGCCATTTTGAAGAGAAAATCGGGCGCTAGAGCTTATGGATAGAGCGGGGACAGCTACTTTAACAATAGCATCTCATCAGCCCCTCATAACCCGACGATGCCCAGATGCGTCTCACGCCACCATCACCACACCCAGATGACACTGAGCAGCAATACGATGAAAAAAAGTGCCAGATTTTCCCGGCGGTTGCTCACGCCATAAAAAATCAACGCTGCGCCAACAACAAACGGAATGGCGCTGTGCGCAAACACGCCGGCGAACAATGACAAGGCCAATTGCCACAACAGCACGTTGATCCTGTACCCATGCCTTGCCACTGGAGGAACAACGCTGGCCCGCTGCGCGGCTGCCACCGTGGGATGGGCATGGGTAGCGGCACGGCTTTGTGTATGGTTTTGCGCCGCCTTCTCTTGTACGTTCTCCTGTGCGAGCTGCGCCGCCGTTTTTTCGAGGACAGGTTCCGGCTTTCCTGCCGGTTGCCACCAATCGGCCCAGGGCGCCTGGCCGGTCGCGGCGAGCTGCCGAAAGCCGTCCGGGGATGCCAGACGGTGCGTGGTGGCCCTGGGTGCCTGGTCGGGCGCGGGGGACACACCCGGCTGCAAGGCCTGGAGCCTTTGCAACCAGGGCAAGGCGCGCTTGGCGTCCACCATGGCCCAGTAGCGTGCGTACCCGATCAGGGCATCCACCACGCGCGGGTTGCCGCCCCAGTGCAGGCCTGCGGGGCCGTGGCGTTCGACCTGCTGCACCACGGCGCGAAAGCGGTGCAGGGTCTTGCGGTCCAGGTTGGGCCTTTCGTTGACCACGATGCCTGTCACCCGCTGTTGCTGGTGGGGCCGCATGACCTCCTGTTTCTCCGGGTGAACGGTAAACCCTTCACTGGCAATGATCTGCTTCACGCGCCACAGCAGTTTGCCAACCGACTTGGCCGCTTCGGCGTCTTTGGCACTGAACGTCAGATCGTCGGCGTAGCGTGTGTAGTCAAAACCCAGTTTGAGCGCCGAACCATGCAAGCGCGCGTCCATGCGGCGGCACAGCACGTTCGTCAGGGCGGGGCTGGTCGGCGCACCTTGCGGCAGGGCGCGTTGGCCTGCGGCAACAAAGAGGGTCTGGCCGTCGATCTGTACCTGTTGCGCGGGCAACTCGGTGCACAGCAGCGCCAGGATACGCGCCACGTTGTCGCAGTAGCCCAATTGGGCGAACACGCCATGCACCCGTGGCAAGGCAATGCTGGGAAAGAAATCCTTCAAGTCCAGATTGACCACCACGGGCCGCCCCACATGGGGCAGCGCAGTGGTCAAAATGGAGCGTCCGGGCACAAAACCATGGGCCGCAGGGTGCAGCGCGACCCGTGCGAGGATGTTGTCCAGCACCCAGTACTGCGCCCGCTTCAGGCGCGGCATGGGCGTGCTGATCACCCGCTCGCCACCGCGCTTTTTGGGAATCACGAAGCGCTGGTAATGGCTGATGCGTGACATGACACGATTCCAGCCCAAAAACCGCAGTTCAGCAAGCGTGATGCCCATGGCGTTCGCAAGTGCCAGCGCGTCTTTCAGCACCGGCAAACCTGGCTGCAATGGCCGGGTAGTTTCGCTGGAACCCTTCTTGTACAGCGGGCTGGACACACCCGCTCCGAGATAGCTGATGGTCTTGCTCTGGCGCTCGCGCCAATGCAGCGCGCGCGCCAGGCGCTGCTGGTTGCGCCGCAACTTTGTTTCTTCACGGCGCTCGCGTGCCTGCGCCATACGCTCACGGCGCAGCGCGCGCAGGGCATCTTCACGGTCCGACACCTGGCCCAGCTGGGTGCGCAGACCATCCAGTTGTTGCATCAGCGCCGACTCCCGTTGCAGCAGGTCCGCCGCCACGTCGGGCTGGCCTTCTTGTACGGGCCAAAAGCCCAGGCGCTGCATCTCGCCCAACACCAGCTGATCCTTGCTTTCGGAGCGCAGACGCTCCAGGAGCTGCTCGCGCGTCCAGCCCGCGTTGGGAATCTGTTGGGGATTGGGAGGGGTGGGGCTCATACGCAGGCTCCCGCACAAGTGCAAGCGATGGGCGATCTCATCGAAGAGCCATAAAACTGGCCCGCTCCACTCGACGCCACCACGTGCTGGTGTCGCTGATGGGCTTGATCACAAGCCACCCCGTCATCGCGACACCAGCACGTGGTGGCACAGTGAAGAGCGGGCCAGTGATGCATGGGGAGTGCTGTTTGCGGGAATGGCGATACACCATTCAGATTGCAAGAGCCTCGCGCCATCGCTTGCCCGGCGAGTATAGGCGCAAACATGGGCTCACACATGGGCACTATCTCCGATCTGGTTCGCCGCCATGCGCAGCCCCAGCAGGTGTTCGCACGGTCCGCGCATGAGCTTATTGCGAAAGAAAAATTCACACTCGCAGCGCCCATCGACCATGCGCTGGTCGGCATCCAGCACCAGGCGCAGCGCCAGTTTCCGGCCCGTGCGCGGCGGCTGACAAATGGCCGTCAGCACGCGGTACGCGCCGTCTTGCGTGCTGTGCAGTTGGCTCAGGGCGCGCGCCTGCACCATTTCAACCGCCTGCTCTTCCTGCACGCTGGCGTAGCGCAATTGCTCCAGGGGCAAGGGTTCGCGGGTAAGCTCGCGCAGCCGCCACAAGGGGGTTTTCGCGTCGCCCAGATCAAACAAGACCCGACCCGCCTGCACATACAGGCCCAGCGCCGCCGTGACGCTGCTGCGCTCCAAGCTGGTCGCCTGGCACAGCACATCGGTACTGGCAACCCAACGCTCGGCCAAGGCGCCAAACACCCGTGTATGGACTTCGGCGGCCAGCGTCTGGCGCGGCTGCAACAGGCTGAAATTGCCCTGGCGCGACCAATCATTGGCGCTCCAGCCGGACAAGCCCAGGGTGAACTGCATGCCCGGCAGGTGCGCCTGCCAAAAGCTGGGCATGCCGCTGCCCAGCAGATGGACCGTAAAACCGCTGGCCAAGGGAATCAAGCGCTCCAGCTGTTGCAAGCGCCGACGGCCCCAGACACGGATCTCGCGCGCCGCTGGCGCGTCATGGCGGGAGCGTGGGCATGGCAACACATCGCCCCAGGGGTCAAAAGCGATCTGCACGCCCTGCTCAGGATGCAACAGGATGCGCAGCGACCGTGGCCCGACCCGCTCCCGTCGGCGCACCAGGCGCAGCAGGATATTGTGAATATCCATGGGGTGCAGTTGCACACGCACGGCGGGCAGTGTCATGGCGCTGCTCACCTGCAAAAAGCCCCGTACCCAGCTCTCGGGCACGTCGATCTTGGGTTCATGCCAATCACCATCACCATCACCATCCGATGGCCCGGTAGCCACGCCAAATCCGCTGGGGTCGATGTTCAAGCGCAGTGGCCGGTAGTCGCGCACCTGCTGCAAGGCGGCATGCAAGCCGTCGGAATAGTCCACATTGGTCGTGCCAAAGGCCATGCCGCTGGCAGCGTCAAAAATGCCCTGCTCGCACGACAACAAACCATAACTCGACTCGTCCTGGCTGAATGCCTCGAACAACACGCGGTCCGGGTGTACCGTGATGACCGGGTCCAGGACAAACCAGGCCTCCTTGTTGGCCTGGTACAGCCAATTGAAATACTGTTGGCGGGCGTTGAAAAACGGTCCCAGTATGGCGCTCTTGCGTTTGCGCAGCGCCTCCAGTTCTTCCTGAATCGGCAGAATCTGTTCCTTGAGCTGTTCGGATCGCGCCATGAATTGGGCCAGCAACTCGGCTTGCTGGTTTTGCAGCCAGGCGAAGTAGGCGCTGCGGTCTTTGGGCTTGAAGCGCAGATCGGCCACCACCACCTGGTGCAAGGCCGCCATGGCTTCACGAAACACCAATGGCTGGCGCACATCGGCCACGAAATGGGTGGGCGGGCGCAGCGTATCGGGGGCAAAACGCATCGTGCTGGCACCCGACGGGTCTTGCGACACGGCAGAGCGCCCGTGGTAGCGGTATTCAAACTTCATGCGCCCTCCCCCGCCCCAGGTACAGGTACCGGGAGATTGCGGCGTGCGGGCCGTCTGGGCAAGGGTATCTGCACGATGGGCGACGCCTGGTCAGGGTACTGGTTGCGCAGCTGGTTGAGCATTTGCACGTACACCGTGCGGTCACCCTGCGCATCCGAGAGCACCAGACGGCTGTAGAGACCAACCACCGCGTCGGCGGCCCGTGGGCTGCGCGTGGCCAGACGCTGCAACCACTGGTGCAGCGCATCCTTGGCGACGCGGCTGCGGTTGACATGCGACAGCACCGTCAACAGGTACGGTGCCAATTGAAGGATCAACTCCGCAGGATCATCCTGCGCGGGCAATGCCGGTAGTGCCGGTAAGGCATCCACATGCCGGACCAGCGCTTGCGCAACAAAGGTTTGCATCGCAATACTCGGATGCTGGGCCAGCTGCGGCAGCAGGTTTGCGATCTGTGCGGGATCAAAATGCTGTGTCAACAACTGGCGCCCCAGGGCTTGCGCCTGCGCCTGGGTATGGTCGCACAGCAGCAAGAGCGTGGGAATGGTCCAGGCACTGGCGTCCAGGAGGCTGTAGCGGCTTTGGGCAAAGGCGCGCACCTCAGGCCAGCGGCTATTGAACAGGGCAAAGCCATCCTCGGGCTGCGCCGACAAACGCCCGGCATGGTCTACCGCGCGCAAAGCCCACTCCCGCACCGCGACCGCACTGACCCCGGCCAACGCGGCACACTCGCGCACCGTGAAAGTCTGGGGCGGCTGGGGCAGCAGCAGCCAGGCGCCGAATTGCTGCGCGCCACGGCTTTTTGCCAATAACAGGCACATCTGG
>JAYRRD010000155.1:0-10369 GCA_041910275.1 Rhodoferax sp. | reverse complement strand
TCCATGAGTTTTTGTTTGTGCATGTGTAGGCCCTTCTGTGCGGTAAAACGTCTGCCTGCCAGACCAGAAATCTTACCGCTTAGGTGCTTTTTATAGTTCCTGTTCCAGGTCAAATAAAGGGCTCGGGATCAGGAAATCTGATCCTGTATACACTGAAGCATTCAAGGAGACCCTCCCATGTTGACCCGCATTTTCAAGAGCGGCAATTCGCTGGCCGTGCGCGTCCCCAAGGAACTGGCCTTTGCGGATGGTGTGCAAGACGTTGAAATCGAACGCGTGGGCAACACACTGGTGCTGCGCCCGGTGGTGCAGGCAACCATTGGTGACCTGACCCCCATCCTGTCCATGTTCAGCCCCGACTTTATGGCCGGGGGACGGGAATTTCATGAGCAGCGCAAGCGCGACTGGAGCCTTGGCGCAAGCCCTGAAGTGGCTGCCGACAGAACGCGGGAATAAACCATGCGCCCTTTTCAATACGGGGCGCCATGCCGAACTGGCACAGCGCGCGCAGGAGCTCCTTGTTGCGTTTCCGCAGTCGCGCTTTGCCTGGCAAGCGCAGGAACAAACCTTGAGGTACAGCGCCTACACGCGCCCGAAAGCGAACGCACTGCGCGACGCCACCCCTTCCACCTGCTCGATCAGGCGCAGCAAGGGCTTGAGTTCGATGTAGCGCGAGCAGGTGGCGTGCAGATAGGCGATGAAGCGCGGGGTGTCAGCCAGATACTGCGGTTTGCCATCGCGCAAGCTCAAGCGGGCAAAAATACCAGCCACCTTGAGATGGCGCTGCAAGCCCATCCACTCCACCGCCCGGTAAAACGCACCAAAATCCGCTCCAACCGGCAGACCGGCCTTGCGCGCCTTTTCCCAGTACCGGATGGTGACATCCAGGCAGAACTCCTCCTCCCAGCTGATAAAGGCATCACGCATCAGGCTGGCAATGTCGTAGGTAATGGGACCATAGACCGCATCCTGGAAATCCAGGACACCCAAGCGCCCATCGCTGCCGATCATCAGGTTGCGGGGCATGAAATCGCGGTGTACGTAGACACTGGGCCACTCCAGATTGTTCTCGATAATGCGAGCAAAGGCCGCATCCAGCGTGGCGCGTTGCGCGGCATCGGGTGGCGTGCGGCGGTATTCACCCATGTACCACTGGGGAAACAATTCCAGCTCACGCAGCAGCAAGGCGCGGTCATAAGGCGGCAACACACCGAGGTGCGACGCCCGTTGCCACTGCACCAGCATGTCCACCGCTTCCAGATACCGGCCCAAGGGCGGTGGAGCTTGCGGGTCCACGGTTTGCAGCAGGGTCTGCGTGCCCAGATCGGTCAGCAGCATGAAACCATGGGCCTCGTCCCAGGCCAGCACCTTGGGTGCATGCAGGCCTGCCTCGGCCATGAGCCGTGCCACGTGCACGAAGGGCTGGCAGTTTTCCAGGGCAGGCGGGGCGTCCATGACCACCAGGCTGCCCTGGGGCGTATCGACCCGCAGGTAACGGCGAAAACTAGCGTCGGCGGAAGCCAGCCGCAGGGTACGCAGGTCCAACTGCCAGCTGGCTTGCACGCTGGCAAACCAGGTTTCAAACAGTTTCTGGCGTTGCGGATCGGTCCACAAGGGGGAATCGGGCGTGGCAGAGGGGGCGAAAGGGGGCGGTGTCGTGGTGCTCATGGATAATCGGTATTCTACAAAGCCCGATTTTCGATGCCCGTCTTGATGCGCCACCCCAAACCATGCTACCAACCACGCTTATTGCCCGCGCTGGCTCTGGTTGGCGCGGGCATGGCGGTCCAGGCCCAGGCACAGACTGCGGATGTTGAACTGGAAGCGCTACCGCTGAAACCCAGTGCACTGCTGCAAGAGGAGATTACGCCCGAGCAGACCAGAAATGCCCCGTTATTCCTGCAAGGCCAGCAGATGTGGGGCAGGCCCGATCTGGAAACCGTCGTGGAAGGCGAAGCCCAGCTGCGCAAGCCCGGCACCGTGATCCGCGCTGACCGGCTGGAGTATGACCAGTCCACGGACCAGGTAAAAGCCGTGGGCAATGTACGCATCAACCGCCAGGGAAATATATTTGCAGGCTCCATGCTGGAGCTGAAAATTGATGCCATGCAAGGTTTTTTTGACCAGCCCAGCTACCAGTTCCTGCAAAACGATGCCCATGGAATGGCCGAACGCGCCGATTTTCTGGACGAAAACCACACCCTGGTCTACAACGCCAGCTACACCACCTGTCGGCGCCAGCCGGGGCCGGACTGGTTGCCGGACTGGATCTTGCGCGCCGGCCGGATTCATCTGGACAATGAAGAGGATGTCGGTACTGCCGATGAAGCGGTGCTGAGTTTCAAGGGCATACCCGTGTTGCCGATCCCGTCTTTCAGCTTTCCGCTCTCTGACCGGCGCAGATCGGGCGTGCTGCCTCCGGTCATCGGCATAGACACCAGCAATGGGGTGGAAGTCACCCTGCCCTACTACTGGAACATCGCCCCCAACCGCGACGCCACCATCACGCCCAAACTGATGACACAACGCGGCGTGGATGTGGGCGGTGAGTTTCGCTACCTGGAACGCAACTACAACGGCACGGTGCGCGCCAACTACATGGTTTCCGACCGTCTGACCAGCACCGACCGCTGGGGCTTGTCGTACCTGCACCAGGGTGTGCTTGCCACCCCGGTGGGCGGTGCGGTGCTGGGAGTCAACGTCAACCGCGTCAGTGACGACAACTACTGGCGCGATTTCACTGGCAATACAGCCAGCGACATGGCCAATACCACGACTATCGCCGGCGCCGTGGTGACCCAGCGGCTGCTGCCAACCGATATCGTCGCCGCCTGGGGGCTGGGGCCATTTTCCAGCTCCGTGCGGGTATTGCGCTGGCAAACCTTGCAGGACGCGCGCGCGCCGATTGTGCCGCCCTATGACCGATCTCCCCAATTGAACGCCCGCTACGCCCAAACCAATCTGTATGGGCTGGATTGGTCGCTGGATGGTGATCTGACACAGTTCGAATCGGATCGGCTGCGTACCCTGCAGCCCAATGCACTGCGCAGCCTGGCGGCACTGGACGTGAGCCGACCCTGGCTGTCACCGGCGGGATTCATGACACCCAAATTGCAACTGCATGCCACCCACTACCAGTTCGACGCGGCACTGGGCAATGGCGCACGCTGGGCCGAGAGCGTGGTGCCCACCTTCAGCCTCGACAGCGGCCTGGTGTTCGAGCGAGAGATGTACACGCTGGGCCATGACCTGGTGCAGACGCTGGAACCACGCGCTTTCTACGTCTACACCCCCTTCCGCAACCAAAGCCTGCTCCCCAATTACGACACGGGTGTCAATGATTTCAACTTTGCCACCATTTTTACGGAAAACGCCTTTGTCGGCCACGACCGCATTGCGGACAACAACCTGCTGACCCTGGGCCTGACCACCCGTTTTCTGGACGCGCAAAGTGGCGCACAATTCGCGCGCTTCGGCATTGCCCAGCGCCTGCGTTTCACCGACCAGCAGGTGACGCTGGACTCGGTTGCGGCACCCGCCCCGGCCGGGCTGAGTGATATTTTGCTGGGTGCCACACTCAATCTGCACGACCGATGGGTTTTTGACTCGACGGCGCAATACAACGCCAAGTCCGACCGCTCCATCCGCGCCATCGTAGGTACGCGCTACAGTCCCGGACGCTACCGGGTGCTCAACGCCGCCTACCGCTTTCAGCGTGATTCGAGCGAGCAGATGGATGTCAGCTGGCAGTGGCCCCTGAACGCGCTCGTGGGCGATCCGGAGCCGGATATGGGTGCCGGGCACGGACTGGGTGCGGGCCGCTACTACAGCGTGGGCCGCCTGAACTACAGCATCAACGAAGGGCGCCTGGTCGATACCATCCTCGGAGTGGAGTACGATGCCGGTTGCTGGTTGAGCCGGCTGGTGCTGGAGCGCCTCTATACCAGCACGTCCACGTTCACCTCCCGCCTGATGTTTCAGCTGGAATTTGTCGGCTTTACCCGCTTTGGCATCGGACCGCAAAAGATTTTGTCGCAAAATATTTCCCGCTACCAGAACCTGCGCGAGGCGGGTAGCACGGTCAGCCGTTTCAACCACTACGATTGAGAAATTGAGAAAACTGATGAATTTTCGGATTTGGGTTCTTGTAACCGGATTAGCCGGATTATTGTGCGGCCTTGGCATGACCCGCACGGGCATGGCGGCCCAGAGCGCGCAGCCGGCGGACCACATCGTGGCCGTGGTGAATTACGAGCCCATTACCCACGCCGAAGTCCGCCTGGCTGTGCAACGGGTGACCAAGGCCCTGACACAACGGCGCCAGCCCATACCGGCGGTGCAAGAGCTGCAACGCCAGGAACTGGACCGTCTGATTGACGAGCGCGCGCAGCTGCAATTGGCGCGGGAAATGGGACTGCGCGTCGAAGAGGTGGCCGTAGACCAGGCAGAACAGACCGTCGCGCGCCAGAACAAGATGGACCCGGCAGGTCTGCATGCGCTGCTGGCCAAGGAGGGGATCAGCCGGGAGCAGTTCCGCAGCCAATTGCGCGAGCAACTGCTGTTGTCGCGCTTGCATGAGCGCGAAGTGGAGGCACGCATCCGCATTACCGATGCCGACATCGATAACTTTCTCGCCGAGCAGCAGGCCAATACCAGCACCAGCGACCCGGCAGCCCAGGAAATCAATCTGGCGCATATCCTCATTGCCATTCCCGAAAAAGCCGTCTTTGCGCAAATCATTGGTCGCCAGGAGACGGCACAAAGGGTATTGGAGCGCATCCGTGCCGGAGAGGATTTCGGTGCTTTGGCGCAGGAGTTCTCTGCGGCGGATCGCTCCAACGGTGGCCAGATGGGCTTGCGCCGGGTTGACCGCTACCCCGAGGCCTTTGTGCGGGCCACGAAAGACCTGGGTGTCGGCGGCGTGTCCGAGCTGATACGGTCTGCCGCCGGATTTCACATTCTGAAAGTGATTGAGAAATCGACGCAGCCGGTACAGACCGTGGTGCAAAACCGTGCGCGCCATATTTTGCTGCTCACCGACGCGACCATGACCCAATCCGCAGCCATTGCCCGGCTTACCGACTACCGCCAGCGTATCCTGGCTGGCAAAGCCACCTTTGCCGAGTTGGCACGCGCGCACTCGCAAGACGGCAGCGCGGCACGGGGTGGCGATCTGGGCTGGACAGCTCCGGGCAGCTTTGTGCCCGAGTTTGAAGACGCACTGAACCGACTGCAAGAAGGCCAGATCAGCCCGCCGGTGGCATCGCGCTTCGGTGTGCACCTGATTGAATTGCTGGAGCGCCGCCGGGTGGAACTGGGGCCGCGCGAGCTGCGCGAAGCCGCACGCCGCCAGTTGCACGCCAGCCGTTTTGAAGAAGCCTTCACCACTTGGTCCCAGGAGGTGCGCGCACGCGCCTTTGTGGAACTGCGCGAGCCACCGCAATAATATGGCCCATGGTATGGCCCACATCGCACGCAAACGGTTTGGACAGCATTTCCTGACCGACCATGGCACGATTGATGTCATCGTGCACGCGATTGACCCGCGTCCTGGGCAGCACATGGTGGAAATCGGCCCCGGTCTGGCGGCACTGACGCAACCGCTGGTGGAGCGCCTGGGGCATCTGACGGTCATCGAGCTTGACCGTGACCTGGCACGGCGCCTGCAAGCGCATCCGCAGCTCACGGTGATCGAATCGGATGTACTAAAAGTGGACTTCTCGCTTATCGGACGCGCGCAAGCAGCTAGCAATAACATAGCATTGAGAATCGTGGGCAATCTGCCGTACAACATCTCGACCCCCATCCTGTTTCACTTGCTGGACCACGTGGACGGCGTATGCGACCAGCACTTCATGCTGCAAAAGGAAGTGGTTGACCGCATGTTGGCCCAGCCGGCGACTGCTGCTTTCGGGCGTCTGAGCGTGATGCTGCAATGGCGCTACGCCATGGAGCGCGTCCTCGTGGTGCCTCCCGAAAGTTTCACGCCGCCGCCCAGGGTCGATAGCGCGGTCGTGCGCATGGTGCCTCTGGAGTCGCCACCAGTACTAAACCGTGCGCTTCTGAGCGAGCTGGTGCAAGTCGCCTTCAGCCAGCGCCGCAAATTGTTGCGCCACACGCTGGGGCGCTGGCTGGACGCCAGGGGGTTTGGCGGAGACTTTGACCTGCAACGCCGTGCGGAGGAAGTACCGGTTGGTGCCTATGTGGAATTGGTGGGACAATTGGGACCGCTATGAAGTTGACTCTGTATACCGATTATTCCTTGCGAACCTTGATGTATCTGGCCATCAACCGGGGGCGCGTCAGCACGATTCAAGACATTGCCGAGCTGCACCACATCTCGAAAAACCACCTGACCAAGGTTGTGCACCACCTGGGACAGATTGGCTTGGTTGAAACCATTCGTGGCCGCAGCGGCGGTCTCGTGCTGGCCTGGGAGCCAGAGGACATCAATATTGGCGACGTGGTACGCCAGACCGAGACCGATTTTCACATGGCGGAATGCTTTGACCACTCGACCAACAGTTGCGTGTATGCCTCCGCCTGCGTGCTGGAAAGCACCCTGAGCGCCGCAACCACGGCCTTTTTGACCGTACTCGACGGCGTCACCCTGGCAGATGTCGTGCGCAAAAACAGCGCCCCGGCCAACACAGGCACGACCCAACAGCCGATACGCCTGCACGCCAAGCGCCCTGCCGTCCGATAGACCGCCTCCTGCGCACTACGCAACGCCAAAGTCCCACTGCCGTTTATTGGCCAACACCGCATGGGGATACGGCGCTTTGCCGCGCGAACCGTTGTAACGGCCCAGGGCCAGAAACAAATCTCCCTGCTCACGCTCCAGGTAATGCCGCAGAATCACGCAACCAAAGCGCAAATTGGTCTGCATGTGAAATAACCGACTGGCATCGCCATCGCCAATGGTGCGCGCCCAAAAGGGCATGACCTGCATATACCCCCTGGCTCCGGCAGTGGACACGGCAAATTTGCGAAAGCCACTCTCCACCTGGATCAGCCCCAGTACCAGGCCAGCGTCCAGCCCGGCACGCCGGCTTTCGTACCACACGGTTTGCAAGAATTCCTTGCGTGTTTCCAGATCGGGAATCTTTTTTCTGAGCCGCTCACTCATGGTGCCGAGCCAGCGCAGATAGCGCAAACGCGCCTCGGTGGAGGCGAACTCGGGAATGGGCGGTGCGGCATGGCGTACCGCAGAACTCAAGGCGGTGCGCACGGCATCCGCCAGCGGCTCCTCGATTTGCCCACCGGCCCGCGCCTGCTCCGGCAAGAATAGCGCCCCGCACACGCCCAGCAAGGGGCGGATGCAAGAACGCCTGGTAAAAAGAACATCTGACGGCACGGTTTACGCTTGCAGTTTGGTCAATAACAGCGCCTGAATAGCGTCCAGCGCCACCTTGTCGGCTGTGCGCGCGCGGCGGTGCTGGTACTCGACCTGATGCTCTTTCAACCCGCGCTCGGAAAGCGTGACACGGTGCGGCACACCAATAAGCTCCCAATCGGCAAACATTGCACCGGGGCGTTCGCAGCGGTCATCCAGAATCACATCGACCCCGGCAGCCACCAGTCCGGCATACAGCGCCTCGGAAGCCTCCTTGACGACGGGGAAACGGTCCGGGCTGATGGGGCACAACACCACCGTGAAAGGCGCCAGTGCATCCGGCCAGATGATGCCGCGTTCGTCGTGGTTTTGCTCGATGGCCGCTGCGGGCAAGCGGGTGATGCCGATACCATAGCACCCCATCTCCATGAACTGGGGCTTGCCATTGACATCGAGAAAGCTGGCGTTCATGGCCTGGCTGTACTTGGTACCAAGGTAAAAAATATGGCCGACTTCAATGCCGCGTTCGATGGCCAGAACCCCTTTGCCATCGGGCGAGGCATCCCCGGCGACCACATTGCGCACATCTGCGACCATGGCTGGCTCAGGCAAGTCACGCCCCCAGTTGACACCCGTGATGTGAAAATCCTCTTCATTGGCCCCGGTAATCCAGTCGGACAGCAGCACCACCTCACGGTCCGCAATGATGGTGAGCGGCTTTTTCAGACCGATAGGCCCCAGATAACCGGGTTTGCAACCAAAATATTCCTCGACTTCCAAGGCGGTGGCAAAGCGAAACTGCGCCAGACCGGCAAGTTTGCGCACCTTGACCTCGTTCATCTCGTGGTCCCCCCGCAGCAACAGCAACCAGACTTTGGTCGTGCTGACCTGACCCGTTTCATTCAGCGTATCGGTCGCCAGCACCAGGGATTTGACCGTCGTTGCCAGTGGCACACCCAATAATTCGGCCACGTCTTCGCAGCTGCTTTTGCCGGGGGTTGGCGTTTTTGCCAATGCCGCCACAGCCGGTGCGCGTACTCCCTTGGGTTCCAGGGCCTCGGCTTTTTCCATATTGGCCGCGTAATCGCTGTCGGGACAATAGACGATGGCGTCTTCGCCGGTGGCGGCGATGACCTGAAACTCCTCACTCAGATCGCCGCCAATGGCGCCACTGTCAGCCGCCACGGCACGGTAGCGCAGGCCAAAACGGTCAAAAATCCTGCGGTACGCCTGCGCCATGCCCTGGTAGCTGGCCTTGGCGGCAGACGCACTGGCATCAAAACTGTACGCATCCTTCATGATGAACTCACGCCCGCGCATCAGGCCGAAGCGGGGCCGGCGCTCGTCGCGAAATTTGGTTTGAATCTGGTAAAGGTTTTTGGGTAACTGCTTGTAACTCTTGAACTCCTGGCGGGCAATATCAGTCACCACCTCCTCGCTGGTAGGCTGCACCACGTAGTCGCGGGCGTGGCGGTCCTGGATGCGCAGCAATTCCGGCCCCATTTTTTCAAAGCGACCCGTCTCCTGCCACAGCTCGGCGGTTTGCACGACCGGCATGGTCAACTCTATCGCCCCGGCGCGGTTCATCTCCTCGCGCACAATGGCTTCGACCTTGCGAATGACGCGCAGGCCCATGGGCATATAGGTGTAAATACCCGCGCCGAGTTTTTTGATCATGCCCGCGCGCATCATCAATTGATGGCTGGCGATCTCGGCGTCCGCTGGCGCCTCTTTAAGCGTGGAAATAAGGAATTGGGATGCTTTCATGGGCTGACTTATTTGAATATCGTGGCACTTGGCCCCTTGATATATCGCACTTGCTGTGCATAATCAAGGAAGTTTTAAAAAATTTGAGGTTTGATTATGCTTGACCGGGACGGCTTTCGACCCAACGTCGGCATCGTCTTGCTCAACCATAGGAATCAGGTATTTTGGGGCAAACGTATACGCACCCACTCCTGGCAGTTTCCGCAAGGTGGCATTGACCGGGGAGAGACACCCGAGCAGGCCTTGATGCGCGAGCTGCACGAGGAGGTGGGGCTCCGCCCGGAGCACGTCAACATTGTTGCCCGTACCCGTGACTGGTTGCGCTATGAGGTGCCAGACCGCTATATTCGCCGCGACGCACGTGGCCATTACAAGGGCCAAAAACAGATTTGGTTTTTGCTGCAGCTGCTGGGCAATGACTGGGACTTGAACCTGCGGGCAACCGATCACCCGGAGTTTGACGCCTGGCGTTGGAACGACTACTGGGTGCCACTGGATGCGGTGGTGGAATTCAAACGAGGGGTCTACGAAACGGCCCTGAACGAGCTGGCGCGTTATGTGCCCCGCTACGATCCGCGCAACCGCTATTTGCGCCACGGGCACCGCACAACGGACTTTGCGCAGCTGCCAGCTTCATCCCGCAATCAGCCGATGGTGCAAGGCCGGAATAACCATCATGCGAACGACTAGCAAGTTCAAGGCCAGGATCAGGGCGGCGAGTGTGAGCATTCCCTTGCTTATTTTCCAGACATAATCACCCACCTCGTGGGCCATGGCCGGCAGGTTGAGCAGCGCACTGCCCAGTATCAGACCAACCACGCCCAGGCGGTCTTGCACCTGGGCCAGGAGTTCGCGCCCGATGGCTTTTCTAACGCTGCCGTACTCCAGGATGAAGACAAAAAAACGGCGCTGGCCATGAAAAGAGTAGACGCCGTAGGCAACAATGGCGGCGTACACCAGAAAGAACAATGCATCGCCAACGCGCGGGGCGTAGACACCCACCACCAGGGAACCAACCAGGGCGCCATTTTGCAGTATCAACACCACGCGCAGCGCATGCCCGATATCGTCCAGCAATTCATTGGCAATGCTGGCGCCAATCCCGTGCAAAAGGGGTCTTTTGATCAACTGAAGTTACGCACGGGCACCATTTTTGTATAGTTGCCGCATGAATCAAAATCATCTCGACCTTTATACCGACTATCTGTGTGTGACTTTTGGCAAGGCAACGGCGACGGGCTTGGCTGCCATTCTGGATGGCGATGT
>JAYRRD010000154.1:0-5249 GCA_041910275.1 Rhodoferax sp. | reverse complement strand
TGCGGATACCCGTGTGAAAGTAGGTCATCGTCAGGCTATTGCCACCGTAGAAACGCCCTCTCTGTATTTCTTTGAGGGCGTTTCCTTCAGCGCATGTGTGACCATGGTTGGTGTGTGCTGAAGGAAACGAAAAGAGTTTCACTGAATTTGACGGGGTTTCACCCGCTCGCAGCCTATTAATCTCCCTCAATCCCATCCCGTACGGCCTGAATACGTGCTTGGTGGATCATATTCCCAATCGTTTGGCCGCTAGCCCCCGTGGATTGTGCGGCCTCAGCTATCAAATGTGTAACGACTGACTTGGCGTGTCTCAGGGCCTGCGCCAAGGTGTTTGCGGCGGGGTAGGGGGTATCGTGCTGACCAAGTCGTCCACGCGCATCGCATTCGCAAGCCAGCAGTATGTCGGCAAAGCGTTCTGGTTTGCGTAAGGCATCGCAACGTTCCAGCAGGCGCACGATGCCTGCTGCATTGAGTGAGGCGCTACGGTGGATGTAGCCATGTTCGCGTGCCACTACCTGGGCCAGTTCAGCGCATTCGGTGGGAACACGCAGGCGCTGGCATAGATTTTTGAGTAGGCGCTCACTGCGCTCTTCGTGCCCGATGTGGCGTGGCAGTATGTCAGTTGGTGTTTCACCCTTGCCAAGGTCGTGTGTCAGGCAAGCAAAACGCACAGCGAGATTGGCGCGGAGCCGCGCAGCCATGTCGAGAACCAGTAGTACGTGGGCGCCGGTATCAATCTCCGGGTGGTATTCGGCGCGCTGCGGCACACCCCATAAGCGATCCAGTTCGGGTAGTAATCGCTTGAGCGCACCGCAGTCGCGCAGCACCTCGATCATGCGCGCTGGTCGTGCCTCCATCAAGCCCTTGGCCAGTTCTTGCCACACACGTTCTGCGACCAGATGGTCAACCTCACCGGCATCGACCATCTCGCGCATGAGTTGCCGGGTTTCGGGGGCGACATGAAAATCGGTGAAGCGCGCTGCGAAGCGCGCCAGGCGCAGAATGCGTACGGGGTCCTCACGAAAGGCCGGTGTGACGTGGCGCAACACCTTGTTGGTGATGTCGGCGCGACCTCCATAAGGATCAACCACACTGTCCGTTTGCATCCAAAGTGCCGGGTCTGGCGAGATTTGTACATCAAATGGGCCTCCAGACACCGTGGAATGTGCGAGGACAGCTATTGCATTGATAGTAATATCTCGTCGTGCCAGGTCTTCTTCAAGCGTTACGTCCGGGCTGGTGTGTACCGAGAAACCTTTGTATCCCGGCGCGGTCTTGCGTTCGGTGCGCGCGAGCGCGTATTCTTCCCGCGTGTGTGGGTGTAGAAACACCGGGAAGTCCTTGCCTACCGCCATGAATCCCTGGTCCAACAGGATTTTGGCTGTGGCGCCGACCACCACCCAGTCCCGATCCTGAAGAGGCAAACCCATCAGGGCGTCCCGTACCGCACCACCAACCAGATAGATTTGCATGTCTTGAGACCCTGGTTTCAGCGCCCAAGACGATAGGGTTCTTCAAAAGTCAGAAAGTCATGTTCTGCCAGCGCGCCGGTAATCCACGCCTGGACGCTGGGCAAGGCGCGGACTTGCTCGACGTAGCTGGCGATGCTTGGGGGCAGTGGCAGCGCATAGGTTTTCAGACGCATGCAGACTGGGGCAAAAAAGGCATCGGCAATGCTGAAGGCGCCAAACAGCAGGGGGCCGCCGTGTGCGTCCAGCAGATCGCTCCACATCTCCACGAGGCGCTGCACGTCGGTACGCACTGTTGCTTGGTCGCGCCAGATTAGTGCGCCGGTGTCGGGCAGATGCGCTTCGATGTTCATGGGACAGTAGCTGCGCAGGCTGGTAAAACCGCTGTGCATTTCGGCACATACGCTGCGGGCACGGGCGCGAGCTGCACGTTCGACAGGCCACAAGTGTTTGTCCGGGAATTGTTCGGCCAGGTATTCGGCTATCGCCAGCGTGTCCCAGATAGCCAAGTTTGCATCAAGCAGCACAGGCACTCTGCCGGCAGGCGTTATGTGGCTGAGGGTTTGTTTGAAGCGGGAATCCGGCGTGAATGCATCAAAACGCACCAGAATTTCCTCAAAGGGGATGCCTGTCTGGGTCATCAGCACCCAGGGGCGCATGGACCAGGAGGAGTAGTTTTTGTTGCCAATGTAGAGTTTCATCATCGTATATCCATCATTCAAGCCAGATGCAGGCTGCAAGCCGTCCTGTGGCGTGGCCATCGCGTCGGTAGGAAAAAAAGCGTGTGGGGTTCGTGAAGGTGCACCAGGCAGGGCTGCCATCATTGCCAAAAAGTTGCACCACACCCAAGGCTTGCAACCGCTGGCGTGCCAGCGCTGGCAGGTTGGCCAGCCATTTGTCGGCGCTACATGCTTTGAAGCAGTCACTTGCTTGTGGTCTGCCGTCAGTGAAGGCTGACACGACTTCAGCGCCCACTTCAAAGGCCTCCGGGCCGATGCACGGCCCGAGCCATGCTATAAATTCTGTATCGCATCCCGCACAGTCCATGAGTCCGGCAGCCCGGATTGCTTCGAAAGTCGTTTCCAGAATCCCTTTGCCATTTTGGCCCGCCAGACCACGCCAACCAGCGTGTACTGCGGCCACCACGCTGCCACGCAGATCGCACAGCAGTATGGGCAGGCAGTCGGCAACCAGTGCGCTGCATGCTAGGCCCGTGTGGCGGGTAAAGGCTGCATCGGCGGGTATTTTGTCGGGCGTGTCCGATACCAGTTCCAGCACCTGTGTTCCATGCACTTGGTTCAGAAATACGGCTTTTGTCTTGAGTGTGCGTTGCAAGTGCACACGGTTGTGCTGTACCGCAGACGGATCGTCGCCAACATGGTCGCCCAGATTCAGGCGGTCGTAAGGAGGTGCGGAAACCCCACCGGCGCGTGTACTGCACGCCGCACGCACGTTGGTTGGAGCAGGCCACTGCGGTATCAGGTAATCTGCCAATCCGGATTCGGGATAAGGGTGCATGGTGCTGGCATTTACAATGCTTGAATGGAAAAAATCCCCACTATAGGTATGGTGTCGCTTGGTTGTCCCAAGGCTTTGACCGATTCGGAACTGATTCTCACGCAACTGAGCGTCCAAGGATACCGTACTTCCAAGACATTTCAGGGTGCCGATCTGGTGATTGTGAACACCTGTGGTTTCATTGACGATGCCATCAAGGAAAGCCTGG
Source organism: Rhodoferax sp. (assembly GCA_041910275.1). Taxonomy (GTDB): domain Bacteria; phylum Pseudomonadota; class Gammaproteobacteria; order Burkholderiales; family Burkholderiaceae_C; genus Allorhodoferax. The sequence continues at coordinate 2,054 of JAYRRD010000154.1, read as the reverse complement.
ACACCATTGGGGAAGCCTTGAGCGAGAACGGTCGGGTCATTGTCACCGGCTGCCTGGGGGCTAAAACGGGGGATGATGGCAGCAATCTGGTGCGCCAGATGCACCCCAAGGTGCTGGCGGTCACCGGCCCGCACGCCACGCAGGAAGTCATGGACGCCGTGCACCAAAACCTGCCCAAACCGCACAACCCGTTTGTCGATCTGGTTCCCAATTCCTTTGGTGTTGCCGGGGTGAAGTTGACCCCACGGCACTATGCCTATCTGAAAATCAGTGAGGGCTGTAACCACCGCTGTACCTTTTGCATCATTCCCTCCATGCGGGGTGATCTGGTGTCCCGGCCTGTGGGCGATGTCCTGGCCGAGGCGCGTGCCTTGTTTGAAGGCGGTGTCAAGGAATTGCTGGTTGTCAGTCAGGATACTTCAGCCTATGGCGTGGATGTGCAGTACCGTACCGGCTTCTGGGACGGTCGTCCCATCAAGACACGTATGCTGGAACTAGTGCAGGCTCTGGGTGATATTGCCGCACCGTTTGGTGCCTGGGTGCGCCTGCATTATGTCTACCCCTACCCCAGCGTGGATGCCATCATTCCTTTGATGGCGACAGGCCATGTTCTGCCCTACCTGGATATCCCTTTGCAACACAGCCACCCCGATGTGCTGCGCCGCATGAAACGCCCTGCCAGCGGCGAAAAGCATCTGGAGCGCATCTTCCAATGGCGCCAGGAATGTCCCGAACTGGTCATCCGTAGCACGTTTATTGTTGGGTTTCCGGGTGAGACCGAAGAAGAGTTCGCGCATTTGCTGGATTTCGTGCGCGCTGCCCAGATTGATCGTGCCGGTTGTTTTGCCTACAGTGCAGTGTCAGGAGCACAGGCCAATGCATTGCCTGGCATGCTGCCCATCGAGGTGCGCGAAGAGCGTCGGGCACGTTTTATGGCGGCAGCGGAAGATGTTTCGGTGGCCAAGTTGAAACAGCGGATTGGCTCCCACATGCAGATTGTGGTGGACTCGGCACCGGGCGCCGGTCGCAAGGGAGGCATTGGCCGCAGCTACGCGGATGCGCCGGAGATAGACGGCGTGGTGCATGTGCTGCCCAGTGAAAAAATCAGCAAAACGCTCAAAGTCGGTGAATTCACCAAGGTCCGGATTGTGGCTGCACAAGGGCACGATCTGGTTGCTGTGCCGCTGTGACAGGGCAATGGGGGCAATCAGCCATCAGAGCAGGGTGTTGCGGATCAGACCGACGGCCAAGCCCTCGATTTCAAACGGTTCCTCCGGGCTGACCACGATGGTCCGGTAGTCCGGGTTTTCCGGTTGCAGTTCGATCTTGTCCTGGGTGCGCTGGAAGCGTTTGACAGTGACGTCATCTCCCAGGCGGGCGACGACAATCTGGCCGTTTTTGGCGTCCTTGGCAATCTGGACGGCAAGCAGATCGCCATCCATAATCCCCGCATCGCGCATCGACATGCCGCGCACTTTCACCAAGTAGTCCGGTTGGCGTTGGAACAGGGTGTTTTCGATATAGTAGGTTTTTTCAATGTGTTCCTGGGCAAGAATGGGCGAACCGGCAGCCACCCGGCCAATCAGGGGCAGGGCGCGTTGCGTCAGACCCGCAAGGTTGCTGGCCAGGTGGCCAAAGCGGGTTTCGTTGATGGCTTGCAGCGCATCGCCCTTGAGCCGAATGCCGCGTGAGGTGCCGCCCACCAGTTCGATAGCCCCTTTTTTGGCCAGTGCCTGTAGATGCTCTTCCGCTGCGTTGGGTGATTTGAAGCCGAGTGTGCTGGCGATCTCGGCCCGTGTGGGAGGGGAACCCGTGCGTGCTACAGCGCTTTGGATCAGATCCAGGATTTGTTGTTGCCGTGCAGTGAGTTTGCGACCTTCGAACATGCTTGACTCCTTGTGGCTTTATACAAAAGTGCTGTATTTTTAACCAGTTTTATGCTGCTCGCAAGCGCAATGGGTGAAAAATGTCAAAAAAAATAGTGTTTTTGGGTACGGGTGGCACGATTGCCGGTACCGCTGCCAGCGCGCTGGACAATGTTGGCTATGCAGCTG
>JAYRRD010000153.1:0-60138 GCA_041910275.1 Rhodoferax sp. | reverse complement strand
TCATGGCACCATCCATCGTGGGGATCAGCACCTGACGGGCAATCTGCTCGGGGTCGGAGCGCAGCTCACGGGGATAACGCACCGTGACACCATAGCGTTCCCGGCCCTCCACCGTTGTGGTCACCATTTCACCCCCCAAGGCTGTTCCGATGACATCCTGCAAGTCACCAATGCCCAGGCCATAGCGCGCCAGCTGCGCACGGTCTGGTTCGATGTTGAGGTAAAAGCCCCCGGTAATGCGTTCGGCAAAAGCGCTGGTGGTGCCAGGGACTTTCTTGACGACCGCCTCGATTTCCTTGGCCAACTTTTCCATTTCCTCCAGATTCTTGCCAAAAACCTTGATGCCAATGGGCGTGCGGATGCCGGTGGAGAGCATGTCGATGCGCGCCTTGATCGGCATCGTCCAGGCATTGGCCACGCCAGGGAATTGCAGGGCTTTATCCAGTTCGGCAATCAGCTTGTCGGTGGTGAGTCCGGGTCGCCACTCGGACTGCGGTTTGAGGTTGATCACCGTTTCGAACATTTCTGTCGGCGCCGGATCGGTTGCCGTATTGGCGCGCCCCGCCTTGCCGTAAACCGAAGCCACCTCGGGGAAGCTCTTGATGATCTTGTTCTGCGTCTGCATCAGCTCGGCTGCTTTGGTAATCGACATACCCGGCAAGGATGCTGGCATGTAGAGCAGCGTTCCCTCATTGAGCGTGGGCATGAACTCGGAGCCGAGTCTGGATGCGGGGTAGTAGGAGGCGCCCAGGGCGAGGAAGGCCAGGAAGATCGTGAACTTTTTCCAGCGCATGACGCCGGCGATGATGGGTCTATAAACCCAGATCAGAAAACGGTTCACCGGATTCCTGCTTTCCGGCATGATGTGGCCGCGTATGAACAGCATCATCAGCACCGGCACCAAGGTCACGGACAGGATGGCGGCGCTGGCCATGGCGAACGTCTTGGTGTACGCCAGTGGAGAAAATAGCCGTCCTTCCTGTCCTTCGAGGCTTAAGACGGGCAAAAACGAGACGGTGATGATGAGCAGCGAAAAAAACAGCGCTGGTCCCACCTCCTTGCAGGCAGCAAGCATGGCTTCAAAGCGGTCGTTGCTGGAATGTTCCTGCGGCAAGCGTTCGAGATGTTTATGCGCGTTCTCGATCATCACAATGGCGGCATCAATCATGGCCCCGATGGCGATGGCGATACCCCCCAGACTCATCAGGTTGGAATTCATGCCCAGCAATCGCATGGCAATGAAGGCCATCAGAATGCCTACGGGCAGCATCAAAATCGCTACCAATGCGCTGCGCACATGCAGCAAAAACACAACGCAGACCACGGCGACGATCAGGCTTTCTTCCAGCAGCGTGCCTTTCAAGGTGTCTATGGCGCGGTGGATCAGTTCGGAGCGGTCATAGACGGTTTGCACCGTCACGCCTTCGGGCAAACCGGGGGTGATTTCCTCAATTTTTGCTTTCAGGTTGTGAATGACTTCCAGCGCGTTCTGACCATAACGCGCCATGGCAATACCGGACACCACTTCGCCTTCGCCATTGAGTTCGGTGACACCACGGCGCTCATCGGGAACCAGCTCGACGCGGGCAATGTCGCGGACCAATACCGGGATTCCCTTATCGCTCTTGACCACCAACAGTTCGATATCGCCCTTGCCGCGCAAATAACCTTTGCCCCGCACCATGTACTCGGTCTCGGCCATTTCCACCGCGCGCCCGCCGACATCGCGGTTGGAGTCGCGGATCACCTGGGCGACTTTCATCAGGGGGATGCCGTAGGAACGCAGCTTTACCGGATCGACCGTGACCTGGTAGGTCTGGACAAAGCCACCAATGGATGCCACCTCGGCAACGCCGTGCGCTTTGCTTAACTGGTAGCGCACGTACCAATCCTGGATGGAGCGCAGTTCAGCCAGTGTCTTGTCTCGGGCCAGAGGAGCGTTTCGGTGCGGGTTTGATGGTGACCGCACGACCGATTTGAAGGTCAGCCAAATGGCCGAAACGACCCAATCAAACCTGCCCACCTACGCCTTTAAACTTCTCAACGAAGGTGGCTATTTTTTGAAAAACACTCTTCTTTTTTGTCAGGTATTGCGGGTTTAACGGACTCATTTTAGGCAGAATGGCATTGAGTTCAGTGCCATTGTCACTGGCAAATTCCCGTTTTAATGAAGTGACGATATAACGCCTAGCCGCCTCTGCATTCAGACCCTCGATACTAATTAGCTCCTGCGCCTCACGCTGTTGCTGCGCTTGTGCAAAGGTGAAGAAGGCATCCATAACACTGGCCTTATCGCCAATCTGGTCTAGGTCGGTTTGATTAATAAAATCAACCAGCAAACTCTCTTTAGCGCGGTTGCCCAGACTGGCACGAATCACGCGGCGTATCTCTTCAATCAGTGCCGCTTTATCTTTAACTTTCTGATTATTTTCAAAAATCAGTTCCAAAATATAGTCCAGATTGATCTCTTGTGACTTCAGCAAGTCTACCTCAAAGACCACATCATCCCAATCAATGGTGGATTTTTCCTTTTCAGCAGCAGATTTTTCCCGACGCAGCCAATCACGAACGTCGTTGTAGGTTGAACGGTAATCCTGAATTTTGCGTTCAGCGGGCACCTGAATCGCTTGCAACATTGCAAGATCATCATCTTTTAAATGATGCTTGGCCTTAAATACCTCAACAGCCTGCGGATCATCCATGTCAACGTTTTGCAAAGCTTTTAGACTGGTGAATTCATCGTAGTTTTGCAGCACGTTCTCAATGCGCAAATATTCGCCAAACAGTTTCGTGAAAGCCTTTTTATCGGATTCTTTAACAATCTCTTCGGGGTTGGGGAAGCGCTGCTGTAATTCTGCAACCACGGCCATAAAACCACGCCTAGCTTCACCGGTGAGCACATCGGTAAAACCTTCCATGTATTCCTTATAGCTTTTTTCCAACACCACATTCTTGGTGTTTTTATCGCCAAACAGGGTAATGGCATCCACCGTGGCTTGTTCTAAATCGCGAAAAGTAACAATATTGCCAAAGGTTTTGGTGGCATCAAAAATACGGTTGGTGCGCGAATAGGCCTGCATCAAACCATGGAAACGCAAGTTTTTATCGACAAACAAGGTATTCAGAGTGGGGGCATCAAAGCCGGTCAGAAACATGCCCACCACAATCAGCAAGTCGATTTCTTTGGCTTTCACTTGCTTGGCAAGATCGCGGTAATAGTTTTGAAAACCATTGCTATCCACGCTGAAATTGGTTTTGAACAGCACGTTATATTTAGCAATGGCCGCGCTTAAAAACTCTTTGGCACTGCTATTCATGGCTGAAACATCAAAACTTTCATCCAAAATATCGCCTACGGCATCCTGTTCTTCATTGGCCGCAAAGGAGAAAATGGTGGCAACTTTCAGTGGTTTATCGCTGCCCTCTTGTAATTTGTGCAAAGATTCATAATACAGTTTGGCGGCATCCACACTGCTCACGGCAAACATGGCATTAAAGCCTTTAGAGCCAGCTTGTAGACGGTGGGTTTTTTGCCGAAAATTATTCAGGATATATTGTGAAATTTCCCGAATACGTTCGGGGTGCAACAAGTCTCGCTTATTTTCTGCCGAGTTGAGTTTTTTCTCATCCTGCTCGCTTTCAATAGCTTTGAACTGTGGGCGCACATCGTTGTAATCGACCTTGAACTTGAGTACTTTTTCATCCCGAATAGCGTCGGTAATGACATAGGAATGCAACTCACGGCCAAACACGCTGGCGGTCGTCTCTGCGCCAAGAGCGTTTTGCGGGAATATCGGTGTGCCAGTAAAGCCAAACTGATAAAACTTCTTGAACTTTTTCTTCAGGTTTTTCTGAGCTTCACCAAACTGGCTGCGGTGGCATTCATCAAAAATAAAAACCACTTGCTTGTTGTAAACGGCCAAGTCGCTTTCACTTTTCATCAGGTTGTTTAGTTTCTGGATGGTTGTGACTATGATTTTGTTGTCATCCCTATCCAGATTGCGCTTAAGCCCGGCGGTGCTGTCAGAACCATTGACACTATCCGGCGAGAAGCGCTGGTATTCCTTCATGGTCTGATAATCTAAATCTTTGCGATCCACCACGAAGAACACCTTGTCGATAGAATCCAACTCGGTGGCCAAACGCGCCGCTTTAAAACTGGTCAGAGTCTTCCCGGAACCTGTGGTGTGCCAAATATAGCCACCACTTTCAGTATTGCTCCAGTTTTTGGCTTGATAGGCGCTCTTTATTTTCCACAAAATGCGCTCGGTAGCGGCAATCTGGTAAGGGCGCATCACCAATAGGGTGTTGCTGGTATCGAATACCGAATAGCGCAACAGGACTTTCAAAAACGTTTCTTTTTGAAAGAAGGTAGCGGTGAAGTCTTCCAGGTCTTTAATCAGGCTGTTATCGGCTTGCGCCCAGTTCATGGTGAAGTCAAAACTGTTTTTATTGCGCAGCGTGGTATTGGCAAAATAACGGGTATCGGTGCCGTTGGAAATCACAAACAACTGCAAATATTTATACAGCGAATGCGCGCTGTTAAAACTCTCTTTGCTATAGCGGTGCACCTGATTGAAGGCTTCACGAATGGCCACGCCGCGTTTTTTCAACTCGACCTGAACCAGGGGCAAGCCATTGACCAGTACCGTCACGTCATAGCGGTTGGCATGGGTGCCGGTTTGTTCAAACTGCTTGATGACTTGCACCTTATTACGGGCAATGTTCTTTTTGTCTAACAGATAAATGTTCTTGATGCGACCATCGTCAAATACAAAATCATGAATATAGTCATCATGAATTTTTCGGGTTTTTTCGACGATGGTATCGCTGGGTTTATCCAGCCAGGTCTCCAAAAAACGTAGCCACTCGTCGTCGAAAAACTGCATGTTATTCAAGGATTGCAACTGCTCGCGCGCATTGGCCAGAAGTTTTTGCGGCGTATTTAAATCGGGCACATATTCATAGCCTTGATTTTGCAAATCCTGAATAAATTCTCGCTCCAAATCGTATTCACTTTGGTAACTTTCGCTAACTTTCCATTCCTTGGTGTATTTATCCAGAACGATAAAGCTATTCGATTCTGCGATGGTTTTGTAGTCACTCATTGGTTTGATTCCCTCCGAATCCCTGTGCGAACTCACTTTCAATTTCTTCCACCGTCGGTAACTGAGATTGCACAGACAAAGGAATATCCTTGGTGATAAACGAACTCACACCCATGGGTTTATGGATGTCGCGCAAGGCGTATTCCACATCCAGCTTGTCTTTGTCTTTGCACAATATTAAACCGATGGTGGGGTGGTCACCCTCGGCACGCAGTTGGTCATCCACTGCGGACAAGTAAAAATTGAGTTTACCGATGTACTCGGGCTTGAATTCGCCCGCCTTTAATTCGATCACCACATAGCACTTCAGGCGCACGTGATAAAACAACAAATCCAAAAAGTAATCTTTACCATTCACCGCCAAAGGATATTGCCGCCCAAGGAAAGCAAACCCCTTGCCAAGCTCCAATAAAAACCGGGTGATCTGCGCGACCAACTGGTTCTCAATATCGCGCTCAATGGCCTCGGGTGCCAGCGTCAAGAAATCGAACACATACGGATCTTTCAGGCTCTGTTGCACCAGCTCCGAATGGGGTGCAGGCAAGGTTTTGGCAAAGTTGCCAACCGACTTGCCCGCGCGCTCATGGAAACGCTGGTCAATTTGCCACTCCAGCACCGTGCGGCTCCACCCGTGCTCGATGCAGGCCTGCGCGTAGAGCAAAACCAGCTCCACCGACTTGACCCTGGCCAGCAAGGTGCGCACATGCCCCCACGGCATTTGTCCCACAGGCTGTGGGACAAATTCAAACTGTGGGCTGAAGAAAGCATAAAACTGTCGCATGGCAAACAGGCTGGTACGCGAAAACCCCTTCATGCCGGGGTAAGTCGCTTGCAGGTCCAGCGCCATTTGCTCCACCACCGCCGAGCCCCAGGCTCGCTCGCGTTGCCACGTTTCCAACTGGCGGCCAATGTCCCAATACAGACCCAACAATTCAACATTTACCGCCAGTACCGCTCGAGTTTGCGATACCTGAATGCGCTGTTTGATGGATTCCAGCGCCAGGCGGTAATCGGCGTGATGGGATATTTCGCTCATTATGCGGTGTCCATTTTGTGTAGCAGTCATTTCACTTCACGGTCAAAATCGGAGTCAATGGTTTTCTGCTGACTGTGCTGTAGCCTTCCAGAATCCCGTACGCATTAAAGGCTGCTCTGTGGTACGTTCCAAAATGGAACACACCACATTTTCTTGTAACTCATTGCTTTCAAATATGTTTTTCTGGCGCTTGGTAATGGCCGGGCGCTGCACGCCAAACAGCTCTGCCATGCGTGCGTGTCGGAAAACTTAATCATTCGCTTCCTGCCTGCTGCCAAAAGCCATATTTGCTTTTCAGGTGTTCGAGCAATAACTTAACCATTGCCTTCTCTTGTGGAGTTGGCTCGGCGACGGCTTCATTGGACAGCGTGCTGTGGCTTGTAAAGTTAATGATTCTGCTCAGATACAGCTGCCTATCATCGGGCAAGAGTTCTGACCACTTTGGATAACCCAGAAAGCTGGCCGTTTTCTCATAAAGATTACGCAGCAGCGTAAAGTGATATTTTTCAACCTTTTTTTCAGCAATCGCATGTTCAATGGTTTGCTTCAAATGCAGGTGATAAGAAAAGCTTTTGTTGGAATCGCCGGGTTTTTCAGTGAGGTTAAAGGTGCCATCCTCAAAATGCTCCAGCATGTAGCAGGTTTTGCTGTTGAGTTCGTTGTAGAGCACGTTATAAAACAGCGGGTTGTGCGTGCTGACGATAAATTTCAACGCGGATTGACTGGACTTGATGAGCCCCGCCAAATTGACCGCCAACTCAATCAAGTGGTTTTCATCCAGTGAACTAACCGGGTCGTCGATAAACACATACTCCAGCTGATCGAACTGGTTGGTTTCACGGTCATTGGGCTCAACTACATTGAGGATCGTAACCACCTGATCCAGCAGCGTGTAAAAAACGCTCCAGATAAAATTGCTTTCTTCGCCTTTGGAGATTTTGATATAGCCGGAGCGCTCATCGTCACCTCGCTCTAGAGAAAAGCTAACTTCACTAAAATCTTCACTGAAATGCGGTGTTAATTTGTCATTCGCATAGCGCTGGAAATACTTAACAATATTTCCATCCTGGCCCAAGTCTTTGAGTAGCGTGAGCAACCAATCGGTATACGAATTGGGCTGAATTTTCAACCTGGGCTCAGCATCGCCCTCCAAATCGTTATCCCAATAAAACAAGTCCTCGGTGAAGGCGTTGTAATACAAAATTTTGTTGCGCGACAACTCGGGTTGATCAGCTTCATCATCGCCGTCACTGCCGTCAGTTTTTGGCGCAATCAGCTTCTTGAATTCCCTGGAAAGGCGCGTTTTGCCCGTGCCGTTAAAAGCGTAGATCAGCTGCACCTTTGGAACAGCAGCTACTGTTTCAACTTGCGTAGTTTTATTCTTTTTAACTGTTCTTGATGTGCTTAGCTGCCGGGCGATATCAACTAGCGATTTACTCATGTTACGCCTCTACCTCTTCAGGCTTGGGAAAGCTCAACAGCAAGTCGCGGTAGTACTCGTACTGCTTTTTGCGCAGTGCAATTTCGCGCGGCAAACCTTCGCTAATGGAGTTAGTTAAGGCATAGAATTTATCCAGGATAGCGACGATGCGATTCTGCTCTTCGATAGGCGGAACGGGAATAGATATTTTTGAATAACCATTAATCAACAATGTGTTGACCTTGGTTCGAGCCACATATTTTGCTTTCTCAGCAATGAATGAAGTTGTTTGCATGCAATAGGAAACGAACTTCGGGTTCATCGAATGACGGAAAGCATAACAGTGATCATGAATGGCGACTTTTTCATTTCCAAGCCACGCAACGGCCTTTCCAACATCTTCAACAGTTTCTCCGACATCGGTTATTACAACGTCCCCCGGTTCCGCGTAGCGTAATGATGATGCCATTTCGGCACTTACCTTAGATAGGGCCTGGGTAGTTGAAACATCATATCGGGTATAAATCTCGCCGTAGTGAATAACGCTTATACCGTCATCTACATAATCAGACTTGGTAAAACGTCTTCCTCGAATAAACTCACCAATATCCCCTAAAGCCTTCCATTCCACTTCTCCTTCTCCAAAACTCAACAACTGGTCGCGATAGTAGTTGTATTGTTTTTTACGGGTGGTAAGCTCGGTGGTAAGCTCGGTGGTAAGCGCCGTAAATGCGTCCAGAATACGGACGATCTTGGCTTGGATCTCAAGCGATTTTTTTGGATTTTCTGGGCATGGGATGGGGATTTCCAATTTTCTAAGCTCACTCATTGGCAAACTAACCACAGGTGAGCCAACAATTTTTTTACTATATTCTTTAACTATGTCTTGAGAATTGAGTAGATGACAAAGGTATCTTGAATCAATGATTTTGTGAATAGGCTTTATTACATAAACCCCTTCTTTTATATTCCAGTTTTCTGGCGTTGTTTCAATGACAGCAGTTCTGCCAACTGTTCCTGTGCCAGAGAATAAAATATCCCCCGCCTCCAAATTGGAGCGATTATTAATAAACTCTAAAGCCTTTTTGCTTACCCTATCTGTTTTTTTTAGGCATACTATACTTCCGTTCTGAATTTCACGAACGGTCACATAATAACCTTCAGCATTCGATGTGTTTAGTTGAAAATTTTGGCGCGGATTTAATCCTGTTTTTAAAGACACTATTACATCACCCAACGCCTTCCACTCCACCGTAACGCCTTCCAGCAGCTTTTTCATAAAGTCCATGCTGCTCATGCCTCCAACTCCTCACCTTCAATCTCCGCCACAATGGCATCAATATCCGCACGGAGCTTGTCGATTTTGGCGACGGTAATTTTCAGTTCGGCATTGAGCTGGGTAATTTCCACTACTTCGCGGTTGTCTTTTGCTTCGACATAGCTGCTCACCGAGAGGTTGTAATCGTTGGCCGCGATGGCATCAAAGTTAACCGATTTTGCAAAGTGTTCAATATCCCCCCTGTTATCGAACACCTTCATGATTTGTTCGAGATGCTGATCAGTGAGGATGTTGTTATTGGTTTCTCTTTTAAACAGTCCACTGGCATCAATAAACTGGGTGGTGGTGTCTGTTTTGTGTTTGGACAGCACCAGAATATTGACGGCGATGGTGGTGCCAAAAAACAGGTTGGGCGCGAGTGAAATAACGGTTTCAACATAGTTGTTATCCACCAGATATTGGCGAATTTTGGCTTCAGCTCCTCCTCGGTAAAAAATACCGGGAAAGCAGACAATGGCTGCGCGGCCTCGTGCGGAGAGGTAACTGAGTGCGTGCAACACAAAGGCAAAGTCGGCTTTGGATTTAGGGGGCAGCACGCCAGCCGGGGCAAAGCGCTCGTCGTTGATCAGGGTGGGGTCGTCTGAGCCTATCCATTTCACCGAGTAAGGCGGGTTGGAGACAATGGCATCAAAGGGTTTGTCGTCACCAAAATGCGGATTTCGCAGCGTATCGCCCAGCTGGATGTTGAACTTGTCGTAGTTTATGTTGTGCAAAAACATGTTCATCCGCGCCAGGTTGTAGGTGGTGTGGTTGAGCTCCTGCCCCCAAAAACCGTCATCAATGATGTGGGCGTCAAAGTGCTTTTTGGCTTGCAGCAGCAGCGAACCGGAACCACACGCCGGGTCATAAATCTTGTTGACGCTGGTTTGCTTATGCATAGCAAGCTGGGCAATCAGCTTGGACACATGCTGCGGGGTGAAAAACTCACCACCGGATTTACCGGCATTGGCGGCGTAGTTGGAGATGAGGAACTCGTAGGCGTCGCCAAACAGGTCGATGTGACTACCTTCGAAATCGCCAAAATCCAAACCAGCCACGCCTTTGAGTACGGCGGCCAAACGGGTGTTCTTGTCGGCCACGGTGTTGCCGAGGCGGTTGCTGGTGGTATCAAAATCAGCAAACAGGCCATTAATATCGCGCTCTGATGGGTAGCCGTTGGCGGAGCTTTCAATGGCGGAAAAAATGGCGGCCAGATCGGTATTCAAACTTTCGCGGGTAGCGGCACTGGCGGCGATGTTGGCGAACAACTGGCTGGGGTAGATGAAGTAGCCCTTGGTTTTAATGGCATCGTCTTTGATTTCCGGGGTAATGACCCTATCGGAAAGCTCTGCATAGTTGATGCTGTCATCACCGCCTTCGATGTAGCCAGCAAAGTTTTCACTGATAAAGCGATAGAACAGCGTGCCCAAGACATACTGCTTGAAATCCCAGCCATCGACTGCGCCTCGTACATCGTTGGCGATTTGCCAGATTTGGCGTTGCAGTGCTGCGCGTTGTTGGGTGCTGGTCATGGTGTTGCTCCTGTTTCAATGCACATTGTCATTCCAAAGCGCTTGGAAGTGACTTGAGCTCGACCTCGTGTGCAAGAGGAATGCCCCCTTTTAGCGAATCGGGAATCCAAATATCGCATCCTGATCCATTCCTTGGAATTTCCATTTTTGCACATTGCGATCCTCAGCCTGCAATCGAAACGGTCCGTTTTTCGCATTTGTACAATACATTACTCGCCTTTTAATAGCTGTACCCGCACGACCCATAAGCAACACAGCCAGATTCTCATAAAATCCCCCTCAGTTTTCCAGCCCCCGTTTGATCCGCCACTGCTTGACCAGCGCGTAAATGGCCGGAATCACGGCGAGTGTCAGCACCGTGCTGGAGACCATTCCGCCCACCATGGGTGCTGCGATGCGGCTCATCACTTCGGAGCCGGTTCCCGTCCCCCACATGATGGGCAGCAAACCCGCCATGATGGCCACCACCGTCATCATCTTGGGCCGAACCCGCTCCACGGCGCCTTCCATCACGGCTGCGTACAGGTCTGCGACGCCCGGCTGGCGGGCTTCTGTGCGGCATTGGATTTTGACCGCCTCCCACGCATGGTCCAGGTAAATCAGCATGATGACGCCGGTTTCAGCCGCAACACCGGCCAAGGCGATGAAACCAACCGCCACCGCCACCGACAGGTTGTACCCCAGCCACCACATCAGCCAGACCCCGCCAACAAGCGCGAAGGGGACCGACAGCATCACGATGGCCGTCTCGGTGATGCGGCGGAAGTTGAGGTACAGGAGCAAGAAGATGATCAACAGCGTCACGGGAATGACCACCTTCATCTTTTCGATGGCATGCTCCATGTTTTCGAACTGGCCGCTCCAGGTGACGAAATAGCCGGATGGGAACTTGACCTGCGCGGCTACGGCCTTCTTGGCATCGGCCACGTAGCTGCCGATGTCCCGTTCGCGGATGTCCACGTAGATGTAAGCGGACAGCAGGCCGTTTTCCGTGCGGATGCCCGGTGTTCCCTTGGCGACCACGACCTTGGCCACTTGCCCCAGGGGGATCATGGCACCGTCCATCGTGGGTACCAGCACCTGACGGGCAATCTGCTCGGGATCGGAGCGCAGCTCACGCGGATAACGCACCGTGACGCCATAGCGCTCCCGCCCCTCCACCGTTGTGGTCACCATTTCACCCCCCAAAGCTATTCCGATGACATCCTGCAAGTCGCCAATGCCCAGGCCATAGCGCGCCAGCTGCTCACGGTCTGGCTCGATGTTGAGGTAAAAGCCCCCGGTAATGCGTTCGGCAAAAGCGCTGGTGGTGCCAGGGACTTTCTTGACGACCGCCTCGATTTCCTTGGCCAGCTTTTCCATTTCCTCCAGATTCTTGCCAAAAACCTTGATGCCAATGGGTGTGCGAATGCCGGTGGAGAGCATGTCGATGCGCGCCTTGATTGGCATGGTCCAGGCATTGGCCACGCCAGGGAATTGCAGCGCTTTATCCAATTCGGCAATCAGCTTGTCGGTGGTCAATCCTGGTCGCCACTCGGATTCAGGCTTGAGGTTGATCACCGTTTCGAACATTTCAGTCGGTGCCGGATCGGTTGCGGTATTGGCACGCCCCGCCTTGCCGTAAACCGAAGACACCTCGGGGAAACTCTTGATGATCTTGTTCTGCGTCTGCATCAGCTCGGCTGCTTTGGTAATCGACATACCCGGCAAGGATGCTGGCATGTAGAGCAGCGTTCCTTCATTGAGCGTGGGCATGAACTCGGAGCCGAGTCTGGATGCGGGGTAGTAGGAGGCTCCCAGGGCGAGGAAGGCCAGGGAAATCGTGAGCTTTTTCCAGCGCATGACGCCAGCGATGATGGGCCGATAAACCCAGATCAGAAAACGGTTCACCGGATTCCTGCTTTCCGGCATGATGTTGCCGCGTATGAACAGCATCATCAGAACCGGCACCAGGGTCACGGACAGGATGGCGGCGCTGGCCATGGCGAAAGTCTTGGTGTACGCCAGCGGGGAAAATAGCCGTCCTTCCTGCCCTTCGAGGCTGAAGACGGGTAAGAACGAGACGGTGATGATCAGCAGCGAAAAGAACAGCGCTGGTCCCACCTCCTTGCAGGCAGCAAGCATGGCTTCAAGGCGGTCATTGCTGGAATGTTCCTGCGGCAAGCGTTCCAGATGTTTATGCGCGTTCTCGATCATCACAATGGCGGCATCAATCATGGCCCCGATGGCGATGGCGATGCCCCCCAGACTCATCAGGTTGGAATTCATGCCCAGTAATCGCATGGCAATGAAGGCCATCAGAATGCCCACGGGCAGCATCAATATCGCTACCAATGCGCTGCGCACATGCAGCAAAAACACCACGCAGACCACGGCGACGATCAGGCTTTCTTCCAGCAGTGTGCCCTTCAAGGTGTCGATGGCGCGGTGGATCAGTTCGGAGCGGTCATAGACGGTTTGCACCGTCACGCCTTCGGGCAAACCGGGGGTGATTTCCTCAATTTTTGCTTTCAAGTTGTGAATGACTTCCAGCGCGTTCTGGCCATAACGCGCCATGGCGATACCGGACACCACTTCGCCTTCGCCATTGAGCTCGGTGACACCACGGCGCTCATCGGGAACCAGCTCGACACGGGCAATGTCGCGGACCAATACCGGGATTCCCTTGTCGCTCTTGACCACCAGCAGTTCGATATCGCCCTTGCCGCGCAGATAACCTTTGCCCCGCACCATGTACTCGGTCTCTGCCATTTCCACCGCCCGACCACCGACATCGCGGTTGGAGTCGCGGATCACCTGGGCGACTTTCATCAGGGGGATACCGTAGGAACGCAGCTTTACCGGATCGACCGTGACCTGATAGGTCTGGACAAAGCCACCAACGGATGCCACCTCGGCAACGCCATGCGCCTTGCTTAACTGGTAGCGAACATACCAATCCTGGATGGAGCGCAGTTCAGCCAGCGTCTTGTCCTTGGCCAGCAATGCGTACTGGTAGACCCAGCCGACTCCGGTCGCATCCGGCCCGATTTGTGGCGTCACGCCTTTGGGCATGCGTCCCGATGCAAAGTTGAGGTATTCCAGAACACGCGAACGCGCCCAATAAATGTCGGTGCCATCCTCGAAAATGATGTACACAAAGGACGCTCCGAAGAACGAAAACCCGCGCACGACCCTGGAATTGGGCACCGACAACATGGCGGTGGTCAAAGGGTAGGTCACCTGGTCTTCGACGACTTGCGGCGCCTGACCGGGGTATTCGGTGTACACGATGACCTGTACGTCCGACAGATCCGGCAGTGCGTCAATCGGCGTTCTCAGGACCGCAAAGACCCCTGCGATAACGATGAACAGGGTAGCGAGCAGGACGAAAAAACGGTTCCTGCCCGACCAGTCAATAATGGTGGCCAGCATGGTGTATCTCCCTTTACGCTATTCAGCTATTCAGTGGGCTTCGTGTGGATTGGTAGGCTTGGCGCTGGTGATGACCCATTCCCCTTGCTGGCGCTCGACAAATTCCACCGCCACCTTGGCGCCAGGTTTGAGGGTTTGCAGCAAGGACTCATTGGCGACCTTGAACTCCATGGTCATGGCAGGCCATTTGAGGCTGGCAACCGGGCCGTGGTTGAGGCTGATTGTTCCCGCCTTGGCATCAACTTCCTCCACCGTACCTTCCGCCTGGTTACTGGCACCCTTGGTGGCGGGAGCGGCAGGAGCGGCTGCGCCGTGGCCTGCGTGCCCGAATCCACCCACGGCGGCCTTGAGATTGCTTTCCGCATCAATCAGGAAATTGGCGGCTACCACGACCAGCTCTCCTTCCTTCACGCCGCTGCTGACGGCAACATGGGTGTCGCTGCGGCTGCCCAGTTTGACTTCGCGTGGTTCAAATCGGCCTTCACCATGGCTGACCAACACCATCTGGCGCGTGCCACTGTCAATGACCGCAGAGTTTGGTACCGTGACCACGGAGGCCTTCGCCCCGACGGACATTTCCACCTGCGCAAACATCGACGGCTTGAGCAGCAAGCCTGGATTGGCAAGTTCAACTCTTACCGGCACGGTGCGCGTTTCCGCCTTGAGTGTCGGGTATACGTAGGTGACAGTCCCCACAAACTCCTTGTCGGGGTAGGCATTGATCTTCACCTTCACCTGGGCGCCGTTCTCGACCAGGCCGATGTCCTGCTCAAACACGTCCGCGATGACCCACACAGACGATAAATCGACGATCTGGTACAACATTTCACCGGGCATGAAGCGCATGCCTTGCACCGCCTTCTTCTCCATCACGATGCCGCTGGCAGGCGAACGCAAGGTCAAGGTGCGCTGGGCCGCCCCGGACTTGGCCATGGCAGCGATCTGTTCATTCGAAATGTCCCAGTTCTTCAAACGCAACAAGCTGGCTTGCGCCAGTTGCTGCATGCCGGACTGCGTTTCATTGGCTGCTTCCTTGAGCGCATCGACACCTTGCGCAGCGATGGCGTATTCACGTTGAGCCGACACCAGTTCGGGGCTATAGACCTCAAACAGCGCCTGCCCCTTGCTCACCGCCTGCCCCGTAACATTCACATGCAGGCGCTCCACATAGCCTTCAAATTTGGGCGCGATGGTGTGGAGACGGCGCTCATCGGGTTCAATGCGGCCCGCCGCACGCACGGTCTTGTCCAGGTTTCTCAGTTGCGCCGCTTCGGTGCGAACCCCGAGTTTTTGCACTTTGTCGGTACTGATTTTGAGCTGGTTTTCCGGTACGGGTTCCTCGTCAGCGCCGCCTTCGTAGACCGCGATGTAATCCATCCCCATCGGGTCTTTCTTGGGTGTGGGCGAGGTATCTGGCAGACCCATGGGGTTGCGATAGTACAAAAGCTTCTTTTCAGGTTTGGCCGTGGTGGTGGCCGTGCTTGTACCTGCGCCATGCGACTGGGACGATGCCCCTTTGTTGCCCGCCCAGTAGCCACCGCCTGCTGCCAATAGCGCAACCACAACCACGCCAACGATGAATCCAGCACCCTGTTTCATAGATCCTCCCCGATCAGTTTTTCAATTTCTGCCAGGCGCATCTGGGCTTCAAGCTGCGCCTTGATCTGGTTTTGTCTGGCCTGGCGGATCTGCCGCTGGGCATCGAGCAGTGTGGCGAAATCGACCTTGTTGTTTTCGTAGCCTGCCAAAGCGGAATTGAAGGTAAGTTCGGCTTGTGGCAACAAACTGCCAACGGCCAGGGAACGGGTGCGTCGGGCGGCTTCAAGTCCGGCCAGATTCTCGGCCAGCTCGGAAAGCACCTGATTGGCAACGGCCTGCTTGCGGGTCTGTGCGGCGGCGAGCATGGCTTCGGATTCGCGCTCCATCGCACGGCGCGAAGACTGTTGCAAGGGGATGTTCATCTCCACCATCAGCGACCACTCCTTGATGGCACTCTGGTACTGCACCGGCGTGACGCTGAACGTGAAGTCGGGATAGCGATTCTTGTAGGTCAAATCACGTGTTTTCTCTGCCGACTGAGTGCGCGCCTGCTCGGCAAATACCAGCGGATTGTGCTGGCGTGCGCGTTCTTCGAGCTTCGCCAATTCCAGCTGCTCTGGCGCCGGAATGGCCTTGGGACTTTCTGGCGGTGCGAGCGGGGCTTTGGCGGGGCGCGCCAGCAAGGTATTCAGGCGGACATCCACCTGGGCGCGTTCGCTCTCCAGCGCAATCAGCTCATTGCGCATGGTGGTTTGTTCGATCTGGGCTCGAATGGCATCCTGCTGGGGTGCCAGACCACTGGCGTAACGCGATCTGGAGATGTGTTCGAGCTTCGCCATGAGGTCGAGAATTTCCCGGTTCAGTCTTTCGCTGCCATGGAGGTAATCACGCTGGGCCTGGGCGATCTTGATTTTTGCAGCCAGCTCGCTCCACGCCCCTTGCGCCTTGGCCTGACTGGCGTCGGCTTCGTGTTGTGCAATGTCCCGCTTCAAGTCCAGCTTGCCAAACCAGGGCAAGTCCTGCATGAAGGTATAGCGGGTACTACCCACCTCACCCGGCAAAATGGTGGGGTTTTGCTCTCCCATCTTGGTGATGTCCATCAATTCGGTACGAAATTTGGGGTCTGGCAACGAACCGGCTGGTAAAACACGCTCGACAGCCGCCTGCGCCTCGTGGCGCATGCTGGCGAATTCGGGGTTGTTCTCCTTGGCGTATTGCAAAAGACCTGGTACGGAGGCCCCCGGAATCGGCTCGTCGGCGTAAATGGAAACCGAAGAACCGAACGCCAGCAAGATCGTCACAGCGCTCGCAGTCAATGTGAATTTCATAGCTCGCCTTTATTGTTTGCCATTGCCATTGCCCTTGTCGATAGCCGGGAGTATGCATTTCTGGTGCTGACAGGAAGTTGTCCAAAAGATTACATTTTGGTTATCTTCAAAGAGTCGGCTTCCCACTTAAAGCGGGACAGCACGTTTGGCGCTTTCCGGCGCTCGATGGCAAACTGGTCGGGCAAAACCAGCAGAAGAAAACGGCGCACTTGGGTGTTGACAGCGCCAAAAACCATACCAGCGTCGATTTCCGGGTGGATTTGTGACAGACTCCTGGATACTCCCAGCCAAGGCCAAATTGCTCCTTATACAATAGCTGTTCCCGCTTGTCCCATAAGGTTTACAGCCATATTTGCCACGCAAAAACACCCGACAACGGCCCGTTTTGATGCCTCATGGCGGTATCAGCATCGCATTGACCCGTTTTGAAGGGCAAAATTCAAGGCAAATCTGGCTGTATGCTTTATGTACCAAGCGGGAGCAGCTATGTTTTTTGCAGAGACAGCGCCGCAGACATCACATCCAGCCTGCACGGAAATGACAATGCCTTGCTTGTCCCGCCTTAAGTGGGAAGCCGAAACCGTGGTAAGTGGGTGCCCTACACCCGTGCAGCTTGACGTTGCATCTGGTTGCGGTACTGGCCCGGCGTGCTCCCTGTCCAGTCTTTGAAGGCGCGTATGAAGGAATTGCCATCCTGGAACCCCAGCAACCATGACACCTCGCCCGGTGTGATGGCCTCCTGCCGCAGGTAGTGCTCTGCCAGCTCGCGGCGTGTGCGGTTGAGCACGTCCTGAAAGCTCAGGCCCTCAGCGAGCAACTGCCGCTGCAGGGTGCGCCGGCTGGTGAGTAGCTTGGTGGCCACCTCGTCAATGCCGCTGCGCCCGCCGGGCAGCAACTCCAGCAGCGCGCTGTGCACCCGCTCGGAGGCTCTGGCCGTGTGGTCTTGGTCGATGATGCGTTTCAACAATGCTGGCTCGAAGGTCTCCCACATGGCGTTGTCGGCAGTCAGAAACGGGCGCAAGGCATCCTGGGAGCTGAACGTGATGCGGTTGCGGGAAGCGGCTTGCAAGCGGCAGCAGAAGAAGGCTTCCAGCGCAGCGCAATCGTTGGGCAATTGCACCAGTTCTACGCAAAGCGGAACCACGTGTTTGCGGGTTGCCAGCCTTGCGAGCTGGGCCAAGAACACCATTTCGGTGGCCGCCAGACTGCGGGGCAGCGGGCCTTCATGGCCATAACAGCTCAAATCGGCCCAGGTGCCTTCGGCCATGACCTGCACCTCCAGAATCATCGGCCCGATCAGCCGTTTGAAGCTGGACAGGCGTTGCAGGGCTACATTGAGGTTGGGGGCGCATAGGCTGGCGAAGATAGGCGGGTCAAAAGCCTCTACCGAGATGGCCCGGCCCAGGCGCAGTGGAAGTGCGTCGCCACCGGCCACTTGCTCTACGCCGCTCCAGAGTTTGAAGAAATCCGCAGGACTCAGGCTGGCGTCTGGCCGCGAAAACAGGTCGCCCGGCAGCCCTGACCAAGCCAACACCTCGCCCACCGGGATCGCCATGTCGGCCAAAAGCAGCTTCCAGCCGCGTTGGATGGTAAATTTGCTGGCATGTTTCACCGTGGTGCTCCTGTCGGATAGCGGGGCCTACTTTACCTGGCTCATGACCGCCTTGTCAAAGAAGCGGTCGCCAAACCACTTGCGGATGAATATCAGCGGTTTGGCCAGTTTGCCCGCCACATAGCGCGTTTTCGGGCGGCGCTCGGCTATCGCTTGGGCAATCACATCCGCAATCACCGACGGGGGCGACGAGGCGTTGGGCTTGCTGTACGTATCGCGTGTGGCTTTGGCGATGAGGTGGGCCAGCTTGGCGTATGGTCCCGTACCGGAGCGCTGCAGCAACGGGCCGGATGCCACATCACCGAACTCGGTGGCGATGATGCCGGGCTCCACAACCACCACCTGAATGCCCAAGGGTGCCAGCTCCAGGCGCAGGCAATCGCTCCAGCCCTCCAGGGCGTATTTGGTGGCGTGGTACCAACTGCCCAGGGGGGTGTACATCTTGCCGCCCATCGACGAGATGTTGATGATCTTGCCACGCTGTTGGCTGCGCATATAGGGCAGCACCAGTTGGGTCATGCGGGCCAGACCGAAGAAGTTCACGTCGAACTGGTAGCGCGCATCGGCCATGGTGGTGTCTTCCATGGCGCCGTAGATGGCGAAACCCGCGTTGTTGACCAGTACGTCCACGCCGCCATGGGCCGCTGTGATCTGTGCGATACCGGCTTTCATCTGGGCCTCATCGGTCACATCCATTTTGAGCGTGTGGGCACCCAGAGCCTGCAGGTCTTGCATCAGCTCGATGCGGCGTGCAGCGGCGTACACCACATGGCCTTGGCGCAGCAGCACCTTGGCCGCCTCTTTGCCTATGCCAGAGGAGGCGCCGGTGATCAGGACGACTTGGGGACGAGAGGGTGTAGACATGGCAGATTCCTATGGATTCAGAGTGGGTTGTAGATCGGACGACCTGAATCTTAGGCTGCAAACCACGCCACGTCACTCGCCATTCGCGCCAAGCTACATGCAAATCGCGCCGCGTAGCCGTTCCCTTCGACCCAAACGCTCAGACGCTTAGTGCGCAATTGGCAATCGGATGGAAAAGACCATCTGGTCGTCCGACGAGGTTGCCGAAATCGTTCCACTATGCGCCGTCACGATGGATTTGGTAATGGCCAGGCCCAGACCCGTTCCCTCCGTGCTGTGCTGCCGGGATGGATCGACCCGAAAGAAGCGGTCAAATATGCGCGCCAGGAATTCTTCGGGAATCGGATCGCCTTGGTTGGCAATATGGATGGCTATATCCTGTTGCGTCGCCTGGATCGTGACCTGAATCGCGGTCTTGCGTGATGCGTGCCGGATGGCGTTGGAAAGCAGATTGCCCAAAGCCCGGCGCAGCATGAGCCGGTCCGCGATGGCTTCACCCGTTC
Organism: Rhodoferax sp.; assembly: GCA_041910275.1. Classification (GTDB taxonomy): domain Bacteria; phylum Pseudomonadota; class Gammaproteobacteria; order Burkholderiales; family Burkholderiaceae_C; genus Allorhodoferax. The sequence continues at coordinate 40,464 of JAYRRD010000153.1, read as the reverse complement.
CTTCGACGGTAAGCTGAAGTTCCTTCTCTTCTGCCACGGCTTCGTAGTAGTCAAAGAGCGCCAGAATTTCCGTTGCAAGATCGACCTTCTCCCTGTTGGGGATCACCAGTTCATTTTCCGCCTTGGCGAGCAACAACATATCGGCAATCATCCGCGCCATGTGCTCAAACTCCTCGGCGTTGGATTCGAGAATGCCCCGGTATTCGTCCGCACTGCGGGGCCGTGACAAGGCGACGTGTGTCTGCGTCATCAGGTTGCTCACCGGCGTGCGCAGTTCGTGGGCTATATCGGATGAAAAGCCCGACAGCCGCTTGAAAGCTTCTTCCAGCCTGGTCAGCATCTCGTTCAGGGATTGCGCGAGTTCACCCAGCTCGATGGGTACCGCCCCGACATTCAGGCGCTGGTCCAGCTGGTGGGCCGTGATTTCTTTGGTCTGCTCACGTATAGCGTGCAGAGGTGCCAAGCCATGGCGGGCAACGCTCCATCCCAGCAGTCCGGTCAACACGGCGGCACAACCCACAAAGACCCACAGCGTTTGTTGAAACGATTGCATGAATACTTCGTGGTGCACCATGTCCATGGCCACGGCAACCGTCAAACTGGGTTGGCCTGCATCGCCTGTGGGCAATTTCGCGGCCAGTCCCCGATAGGATTGGTTTGCGCGGCTCCATATCACGGGCTGATTGGGTCTTCGATGGACACTGTCCACGATGGCGTCGATGGACAAGCGGTCTGTCGAAGTGGCAAATAGCACTTTGTTGCTGGCGTCCAGCATCATCACTTCCAGGCTGTGGTGGCCAATGAGCGAGTTATCCAGCAGTGCGGTAATATTTTCCAGATCAGCGGGCGACTTCAATTTCCCCAGCGTGTGGCGGACGAGTTCCATCTTGCCGCTCAGGACCTCCATATCCTGTTCCTCGAAGTGTTTCTCGACGGAGGATGCAATGATCAGCCCCAGCGCCAGCAATACGCTCGACGACGCAAGGCTGAACAGCAGCGTCAAGCGGTGCGTGATGGAAGTATGGCTGTAAAAGCTCAATTCGGATTCTCCAGCACTTCCAGCACATACCCCATGCCACGCACGGTATGGATGAGTTTGGGGTCAAAGTCTTCGTCCATCTTGGCACGCAGGCGGCGCACAGCCACTTCGATGACGTTGGTATCGCTGTCAAAGTTCATATCCCATATCTGCGATGCAATCAGTGAGCGGGGAAGAACTTCATTCTGGCGGCGCATGAGTAATTCGAGCAGCGCGAATTCTTTGGCGGTCAGGTTGATGCGTTTGCCTGCACGGGTGACACGGCGGCGCAACAGGTCCAGTTCCAGATCGGCGACACGCAGGAATTCCGCAGCCGTCGCCTTGTTCCCACGTCGCAACAGCGTTCGCACCCGCGCCAGCAATTCCGAGAATGCAAATGGTTTGATCAGGTAATCATCCGCACCCAGCTCAAGCCCCCTGACCCGATCATCCACATGGTCGCGGGCGGTCAAAAACAATACCGGCAGGTCTTTGCCGGACTTGCGAATGCCAGCCAGAATGGCCCAGCCATCCAGACCGGGCAGCATGACATCCAGAATCACCAGGTCGAAGGCATCCGTCAATGCGCTGTGCAGCCCATCGGTTCCATCGCGCACCAGATCGACCACGAATCCTGCTTCAGTCAGTCCTTGTTGCAGGTAATTTCCAGTTTTTGTTTCGTCTTCGACGATCAGAATTCTCATGGCGGCTCTCCAATTTCACCCAAGTTCACCAAAATGACATGCAAACGCCATTATTCCGACATGCACGCCTTGCAGAATTGCCGCATTGATCACACACGGAGTTCGCGCAATGCTTATGCAAACCATCGCTACCAGCAATCAAAACCACAAGAACCATGCACATGCATTGTCCCCAAGACACCACTTTGAGGAACAATGCGTGCGCATTTTGAGCCGCACGGCCCAGTTTCTTGCCAACAGCCCCGGCGGATTTCACTTTGAGGCGGGTACGAGGCCCTGGCTGATGGCGGTATCAACGCCCTATCCAAAGGCTGCACAGACTGGCCGCAATGCCAGCTGAGGACGCGCACGCACAAACTACCCTGCGCGTGCGCGCCATTTTCATATCCGACATCCATCTGGGAACCGCAGGCTGCCAGGCTGCGGCCTTGCTGGAGTTCTTGCGCACCCATCCCAGCGACTATCTGTACCTGGTGGGTGACATTGTGGACGGCTGGCAACTGCGCAAGCGCTGGTTCTGGCCGCAGGAACACAATGACGTGGTACAAAAACTCCTGCGCCGCGCGCGCAAGGGCTGCAAGGTGGTTTTCATCCCCGGAAACCACGATGAATTTGCCCGCGCTTTCGTGGGACACCAGTTTGGTGGCATCGACGTGCTTGAAGAAGCGGTGCATACGACGCTGGATGGGCGCAAGCTCTGGGTCATTCATGGCGACTATTTCGATGGCGTGGTCCAATGCGCCCGCTGGCTGGCCTACCTGGGCGACAACCTGTACGAGGTGACCCTGCAACTCAATCGCCACCTGAACCGGCTGCGCACACGCCTGGGCTGGCCCTACTGGTCCTTGTCGGCCTACCTCAAGCACAAGGTCAAGAAGGCACTCAATTATGTGACCGACTTTGAAGTGGCCGTGGCGCAAGAAGCCCGCGCGCGCGGCCACGACGGCGTGGTCTGCGGCCATATCCACCGCGCCGAAATGCGCATGATCCACGGCACACTCTACTGCAACGATGGCGATTGGGTCGAAAGCCGCAGCGCACTGGTAGAGCACCTGAACGGCCGGTTGGAGCTGCTCCACTGGAGTGATGCGCCCGTATCGTTTGAGGAAAAATAAAAAAATAAGGCTGTACCGCATGTGGAACGAGCGGGGACAGCTATTGAATATATAGTAGAGCACGGGGCTTGATTCAACGGCGACAACAGGGTAAACTGTATATACCGTTTTATTTAAAGGATGCCCATGACACGCTCAGACAACGAAACCACTGCCACTGCCTCAACACCAGAATCCATGCCTTCGTCCAAGCCGACAACAAAGCCAGCAGCAAAGCCAGTAATCAAGTCCGTGCGCAAGCCTGCATCCGCCGTCGCGACAAAAAACACACCGGCCAAGAAGAAAGCCAAGCCTGCCAAACCTGCCAAGGTCGCAGCCACGGAAACCGTGAAGGAGAAGAAGCCGAAGTTGGTCCGCGACAGCTTCACCATGCCCAAACTGGAGTTCGCCGTCATCGACAGCATGAAGCTGCGTGCCGCCAAACTGGCAGTTCCTGTGAAAAAGACGGAACTGATCCGGGCGGGCATCAAGGCGCTGGCGGCCATGCCCGATGCTGATTTTCTGGCGGCCATCAATGCAGTGCCCAACCTGAAAACCGGGCGTCCGGCAAAAACCCAGGGAGAATAATCCCCGACAAAGCGGGTTCTGCCAGGCGGGTGCGATTCAATGTGATGCATTGGTTCTTGTTACTACGTTTTCAGTAGCTGTCCCCGCTTGTCCTTCGGGGGCTAGCGGCTGATTTAATACCTGAATTGAGGCTGAATTGATGCTAAAAACGTGCCACGGAGGCTTGCGGGGAGCATCTGTAGTGTGGTTTTGGTGCTTTTGATATCACGGGTGATATGAAACTGGCTGAATCGCACCCCTGCTAGGCGTTGCAGCCTAGCGTTTGTCACGAAACTGTCACCCGCAATCTCTAACCTTGCCGCCGTTCGGGCACAGCCGGCCCGAATGGGTTCAAACCTTACAACCTGGGCAAGAACATGAACGCAACGACAGAAATCTCCCAGGGGCATCGCATACCAGCACCAACGCCCCAGCCGTTTACACAGCGCCAGGAGTCTTTGCAACGCATACTGCAACACAACCTGCTGTATCCGGTCTTCCAGCCCATTGTCAGGCTCGCAGACACCAGCATCTACGCCCACGAAGCCCTGATTCGCGGACCACAGGGCAGCTCCTTGCACATGCCCGACGCACTTCTGGCTGCCGCAGCGCGCGAGTCTTTGGGCAATGCCTTTGAGTATGCCTGCGTGGAAACCGCCATCCAGACCTGGGGCAACATCAACGCCCCTGGGCGGGTTTTTGTGAATATGAGTGCAGAAGCGCTCACGGGCCTCATGGAAAAGTATGGCCGCGAAACCCTGGTCATGCTGCTGCGCAGCTTAGGCTTGACGCCGCGCATGCTGGTGCTGGAAATCACCGAGCACCAACGGGTGGAGGATATGGACCACCTCGAAAAAATCGTGCAGCAAGTCCGCCTGGCCGGTGTATCGCTGGCATTGGACGACTTTGGCGATGGACACTCCAGCCTGCGCCTGTGGTCGCAGTTGAAGCCTGAAATCGTCAAGATCGACAAATACTTCACCAAGGACCTGAGCATCCACGGCGACAAGCTCAAAACCATTCAGGCACTGCAACAAATCGCCGCGATCTTTGGCAGTGAACTGGTGGCTGAAGGAATAGAAACGCCAGACGATCTGCGTGTGTTGCGCGATCTGGGGATTCATTACGGGCAAGGGTACTTCCTGGGCCGCCCACAAGGCCAACCGACCAACCACGTACTACCGGACGCGCAACGGGTGCTGGGCGAACGCCATATTGTGGTGTTCCCGGAGCCAAGCCGCACCCCCGCCGGGGGGGTGCTGCGCAGCCTGGAGCTGATTGCGGCTCCCGGCGTCACGGCTGAAACCAGCAACGACGCATTGTCCGCGCTGTTTGCAGCCAACCCTGCGCTGCACGCCGTCGCCCTGCTGGAAGCGGATCGGCCTGCGGGCATCATCAACCGCGTACAGTTCATGAACGCCTACGCCAAGCTCTATTACCGCGAAGTCTGGGGGCGCAAGTCGTGCGCCATCCACGCGAACCGGCAGCCACGTCTGGTGGAGCGCGGCTACAGCGTGGACGAGTTGCTGGGGATTTTGACCTCGCAAGACCAGCGCTATCTGAGCGATGGTTTCATTGCCACCGAAAATGGGCGCTACATCGGCCTGGGTACCGGCGACCAGCTGGTGCGTTCTGTGACCGAAGCGCGCATCGAAGCCGCGCGCCATGCCAATCCGTTGACCTCCTTGCCGGGCAACATCCCGATCAGCCAGCACATGGAGCGGCTTCTGGCCAAGCAGATCCATTTCGTGGCCTGTTACGCCGACCTGAACCACTTCAAGCCCTTCAATGACCACTATGGCTATTGGCGCGGTGACGAGATGATTCGCCTGGCGGCCCGCATTGCCATGGAGCAGTGCGACCCGCAGCGCGACTTTTTAGGCCATGTCGGCGGTGACGATTTCATTCTGCTATTCCAAAGCTCCGATTGGCGCGCGCGCTGCGAGCGCCTGGTATCTCATTTCAATATCCTGGCGCTGGAGATGTATGACGAACAGGCGCGCGCCGCCGGGGGTATCGCGGGTGAGGACCGTCAGGGTCTGCCCTGCTTCTTTCCCTGCACCACCTTGTCGATTGGCGCCGTGGCCATTGACGGTGGCCAATTCACCCGCGCCGAAGAAGTGGCCAATCTGGCCGCACTGGCCAAGCACGATGCCAAGCATGCGAATGCCGGCGTATTTGAACGCACCGCCTGACTGGGCAAGCCCACGTTCTCAGTCCCCCCTTCCACCTATAAACCCACAGAATACAAGGCATTTGAAATATCCATGGGCACAGACAATACCTCCAATGAAAACAGGAATTTCGAGCGGCGCATCAACGCCGACATGCAAGACAGCTTCGATGAGGAGCTGGAGATGGAAATTGACGACAACCGCATGGATGCGCTTTTTCCCAACGACCGCATGGGCAGCGACGATGGCGACATGGACCGCAGGCTCTATTTCAGGGAGCTGTTCCGGCTCCAGGGCGAACTGGTCAAGTTGCAGGACTGGGTCGTGCACAAGAAGCTCAAGGTGGTGGTGTTGTTTGAAGGCCGCGACGCAGCCGGCAAGGGCGGTGTCATCAAGCGCATCACACAGCGGCTCAACCCGCGCGTCTGCCATGTAGCCGCCTTGCCAGCGCCGAGCGAGCGCGAACGCAGCCAGTGGTATTTTCAGCGCTATGTGAACCACTTGCCCGCAGGGGGCGAGATGGTGTTGTTTGACCGCAGCTGGTACAACCGGGCGGGGGTGGAGCGGGTCATGGGCTTTTGCAGCGACGATGAATACGAGGAGTTTTTTCGCACGGTGCCGGAGTTTGAAAAAATGCTGATCCGCTCCGGCATCATCCTGATCAAGTACTGGTTTTCCATCACCGACGACGAGCAGCATCTGCGCTTCATGATGCGTATTCGCGACCCCCTCAAGCAGTGGAAGCTCAGTCCCATGGACATGGAGTCCCGCAGGCGCTGGGAGGATTACACCAAGGCCAAGGAAATCATGCTGGATCGCACCCATATTCCCGAAGCGCCGTGGTGGATCGTCGAGGCCGTGGACAAGAAGAAAGCGCGCCTGAACTGCATCCACCACCTTCTGAGCATGGTGCCGTACGCCGAAATCGAGCGGGAGACCGTGACGCTGCCGGACCGCGTACACAACCCGGACTATCTGCGCAACCCGGTTCCCAAGGAAATGTTTGTGCCCGCCGTGTATTGACGGAGGTTGACGCGGGTTGACAGGTTGGCGTTTAAACCTGGCTTACGCAATCCGCGAAATAATGGACATTGCCCTTGGCGTCACGTTCTTCGACCAGACCATGGATGTCCGTTTCAAATCCAGGACACTGGGCGTTGAAGTCGCGTGAGAACTGCAAGTACTCGACAATTTTCTTGTTGAACACTTCGCCTGGGATCAACAGGGGAATGCCAGGGGGATACGGTGTGACCAGCCCAACTGTAATACGCCCCTCCAGTTCATCAATCGGCACACGTTCGGTTTTTCGTTGTGCGATATGCGCAAAAGCAGTGCTGGGTTTCATCGCAGGTGTCAGATCACTGAGGTACATGTCCGTCGTCAGGCAGGCTGTGTCATAGCGTGCATACATCGTATGCAGATGCTGGCACAAGTCGGCCAACCCCATTCTTTCGTAGCACGGGTGTTTTTTGCAGAATTTGGGTAAAACTTTCCACATCGGCTGGTTTTTGTCGTAGTCGTCCTTGAACTGTTCCAATGCGGTCAGCATGCTGTTCCAGCGCCCCTTGGTGATGCCGATGGTGAACATGATGAAAAAACTGTAGAGCCCGGTTTTCTCCACCACAACGCCGTTTTCTGTCAGGTACTTGGTCACGATGCCGGCTGGAATGCCGGTTTTGGCGAACCTGCCATTCAAATCCATGCCCGGCGTCACAATGGTGGACTTGATCGGGTCCAGCATATTGAAGCCACTGGCCATGCGACCAAAGCCATGCCAATGGGAGCGACCATTTCTGGCTTCGCCCTTGATCACCCAGTCGCTGGCGCAACCTATGCCTTCTTCCACCAGTTTGTCCGGACCCCAGACCTTGAACCACCAGTCGCTGCCGTATTCCTCATCCACCTTGCGCATGGCACGGCGAAAATCCAGCGCTTCGGCAATGCTTTCTTCGACCAGTGCCGCGCCCCCCGGTAGCTCCATCATCGCCGCCGCCACGTCACAACTGGCAATGATGCTGTATTGTGGCGAAGTCGAGGTGTGCATCAGATAGGCTTCGTTGAATAGCGCACGATCCAGCTGGACGCTTTGCGAATCCTGCACCAGGATTTGACTGGCCTGGCTGATGCCGGCCAGCAGTTTGTGGATGGATTGTGTGGCATACACCATCGCATGCTTCGGGCGTGCGCGGGTCTTGCCCATGGCGTGGTACGTGCCATAAAACGGATGAAAGGCTGCATGCGGTAACCAGGCCTCATCAAAATGCAGATTGTCGACGTAGCCATCCAGCATTTTCTTGATGGTTTCGGTGTTGTAGAGTACCCCATCGTAGGTTGATTGGGTCAGTGTCAGCACCCGTGGGCGGATGGTGCTGGCATCCATCCCTTGCAGCAAAGGATGGGCAGCGATCTTGCGTGCAATTGACGCCGGTTCAAACTCTTCCTTCGGAATGGGGCCGATGATGCCGAAGTGGTTGCGCGTGGGTTTCAAAAAAACGGGAATGGCGCCGGTCATGACGATGGCGTGCAAGATGGACTTATGACAATTGCGATCCACCAGCACCACATCACCGGGCGCGACCGTGTGGTGCCAGACCATCTTGTTGCTGGTGCTGGTACCGTTGGTGACGAAAAAGCAGTGGTCGGCATTGAAAATGCGTGCTGCGTTGCGCTCGCTTTCGCCAATTGCGCCATCATGGTCCAGCAGTTGTCCCAATTCCTCCACCGCATTGCACACATCGGCGCGCAACATGTTCTCACCGTAGAACTGGTGGTACATCTGCCCCACCGGACTTTTCAGAAAAGCCACGCCACCCGAGTGTCCAGGACAGTGCCAGGAATAAGAGCCATCCTCGGCATAATCCAGCAGCGCCTTGAAAAATGGGGGTTGTACGCCCTCAAGGTAATTCTTGGCTTCCCGGATGATGTGTCGCGCCACGAACTCGGGCGTATCTTCGAACATATGAATGAAGCCGTGCAGCTCGCGCAAAATGTCGTTCGGAATATGGCGCGAGGTCTTGGTTTCGCCGTAAACATAAATCGGCACGTCCGGGTTCTTGCGCCGCACTTCCTCGATGAAGTGGCGCAGATCAAGCACCGCCGGATCAAGATCGGGACCCGGCGTAAACTCTTCATCGTCAATCGACAGGATAAATGCGCTGGCGCGGCTTTGTTGTTGCGCAAACTGGCTCAAATCACCATAGCTGGTCACCCCCAAGGCCTCGAAACCTTCCGATTCGATGGCCTGGGCCAGAGCCCGAATCCCCAGACCGGAGATATTTTCGGAGCGAAAGTCCTCGTCAATGATGACAATGGGGAAGCGAAATTTCATGACCAGTTCTAGCCAAATGGGGAGATGGGAAAGGGGATCAGAGTCTAAGAACGGATTGTTTCCGTTTCATTACAAGTGCCTTGCAGACATCAATTCGTCACATACATGCGTCAGACTGTGCAAAATTCACAAATCGAACGGTCCCCGATTTGATTACAGGACAAAACGGTATAAACTATACATACCGTTTTTGTTTAACATATGGAGACAGCCATGTTTCATTACTCGGATTTGAATAGGGTCAGTCGGGTCAGGTCCATTGCGACATGGCTACAAAGCTTGTTCGCCGTGCTGACGGGACGCCATCAGTTGCACACTCCTGAACCCATTGGAATGTTTGCCGGTTCGCTTCTGGAACGTACGTACTGGGACCATCGGTAATCTTGTGTGCCCTGGCTCCTCATGGCATGGTCGTGGGCGTTTTCATTTCAACAAGGATTCGACGTTTTCCCCGGCCACATGGCGCACATCCTCGCCCTTGACTACATAGATGACGAATTCAGCAATATTCCTGGCATGGTCGCCAATACGTTCAATGGCCTTGGCGATGAACAATAAGTCCAGGCTGGGTGAAATCATGCGTGAATCCTCCATCATGTAGGTAATGAGTTTGCGCACGAAGCCATCAAATGCCTGATCAATGTGGTCGTTGTCTTTCAAGATCGACACGGCTGCTTCGACATCCAGCCGAGCCAGGGCGTCCAGCGTTTTTTTGAGCAAACTGCAGGCCGGATCGGCGGCCAAGCGCAAATCCAGGGGAGGAAGCGAGCGGGACGGAGTTGCCCTGACAATGGAGCGTACCATGCGCGCGATCTTCTCGGCTTCGCCGCCGGCGCGCTCCAGGTTGGCCGTGGTCTTGGAGATGGCAATCAAAAGCCGCAGATCCTGGGCAGTCGGCTGGCGCCGCACAATGATGGACGACAAGTCGTGGTCAATCTGCATTTCCATGGCATTGACCCGGTGTTCGTTCTCCGAGACCTGATTGGCAGACTCCACGCTGAATTGCGATAAGGCATGGATGGCCAGATTGATTTGCGACTCCACCAGGCTGCCAAGCTCCATGACTTTGGCGGAAACAGCGGTTAATTCGCTGTCGAATTGGGTGGATAAATGTTTGTCTGTCATGCTTTTCCCTTGTGGTGCGCCTTAGCCGTACTTCAGCCAAAACGCCCGGTAATGTAGTCTTCCGTTTCCCTACGGCCAGGCTTGCAGCATGTTTCGCCAGTTCACGTAGGGGGGCTCATGACAAACTTGAAATTCTTGCGTGCCTGGCCGGGAAGACCCCGGTCACTGTAGGAAAATTGTGTGACGTTATCGTGACATTAACACGGGTGGGTGCAAAGTGGTTTCACCCCCGTACAAAGTGCCGCTTGTAACGCTCGCTCAGGTTGGCCATGGGTAACAGCAAAAACAGGTCGGCACTGTTGAAATCAGGGTCCCAAGCCGGCTCACCGCACACCCAGGCGCCCGCGCGCAAATAGCCCCGGATCAGCGGCGGCATCTCCACCGGCTGCTGATTGGCCAGCTGTTCGACCGGCAAGGGGGTGTAAGGAAACACCTGGTATTCCAGCGGCGCTTTGCAGTCCTGCGGCAGACTGCGGTAGATATTGGCAGCGTTGTGCCCGCCATCGGCCATGCTGATGGATGCACAGCCCATCAGGAATTCGTAGCCATTGCGCAACATGTACTCAGCCAGTTTCATCCACAGCAAGGTAATCACGCTGCCGCTGCGGTGCTCGCTTGCCACGCAGGAGCGACCGACTTCCAGCGTGCGCGAGCGCAGATTGACCAACCGCTCCATGTCAAATTCGCTCTCCGAATAATTGCGGCCAATGGTGCGCGCTGTTTGCGGCGGCAACAGACGGTAGGTGCCCACAATACATCCCGCATCTTCGTCGCGCACGATCAGATGCAAGCAGTAGGGGTCAAAGTCATCGCTGTCAATCCCCGCCTCGTTGCTGTGCAAACATGCCCCGAACTCCTCGGCAAATACCTGGTGGCGCAAGCGCTGTGCGGCACGAATTTCACTTTCGCTGACCGCAAAACGCGCTGCATAACGGTTTTTGACCCGCGCCACCTGCCCGACTTCGACTTTACGTTCCTGCATACCAAACTCCTCTGTAGTGAAGGTATGACGATTGTTTGCCGCGTACTATTTCCGGGTGATGGCAGTTGTAAGACAGTTTGATGGCAAGATGTTTTCGCTCCAGGGGCTTGTCACAATTCAGTCGCACACATGTCCCACAATCCCAGGGCATGTACTTTCAATCTATCGGAAAAAACCTGCTTGGGGACTTGCGCGCCGTCTTTCGTCTGCTGCGGGTTGGCGTGCATCTGCTCTGGGCGGCAGTGCTGGTGGGTGTGCTCTTTCCCGCCCTGGGGCAGGGCCAGCGTGACCGTCTGAAACAGCGCTGGGCTGCGCAACTGCTGGACATGCTGGGCATCCAGTGGCATGCCGAAGGCGTGGCCATGGAGATGGGGCTGTGTGTGGCCAACCACATCTCCTGGCTCGACATCATTGTCATCACCGCCAGCATGCCCAGCACCTTTCTGGCCAAGGAAGAGGTGCGCCGCTGGCCGCTGATTGGCTGGATCAGCACGCAAGCAGGCACGTGCTACGTGCAGCGCGGTTCACGGATGGCGGCCTACCGCAGCACCGACAATATGACCAATCTGCTGCAAACCGGCCAGCGTGTGGTGGTGTTCCCGGAAGGCACATCCAGCGATGGACGTGACGTGTTACCGTTCCACAGCGCCCTGATGCAAAGCGCCATCAATGCGCGCGTCCCGTTACAACCCATGGCGCTGCGCTATGCGTGTGCGCAGCGTTTCAGTGATGCTGCGGCCTATCACGGTGATACATCGCTGGCCCAGTCCCTGTGGCGCATTGCACGCACACCAAGTCTGCAAGCGCACTGCCTGTTGCTCGCCCCCCTGGATACGCAAGACCATGACCGCCGTGCCCTGAGCACGCACGCCAGGGCACGCATCCGGCAGACAGTACTGGAGACTTCCGGGGCAGGCTAAATGTTGATCTCCAGGCTCCAGCTTGTTTTTTGCCACTCGGCCACTTCTTCCCGCAGCAAGTGAAAGGACTGGGGATACGCAGCAGCCCAGCCTGGGCGAAACGCCAGGCGCAAAGCCTGTGAACCCACGCGCTGGAATGCCATCCCTTCCAGATCAGGATCACGCCGGGCGTGGCACAAAATGACCGCCAGACGCAATGCCATGAGTTGCAGCACGAAGCCATCGTTGCCAAAGGCCGATTCGACCTTGCGCAGCCGACCCCTATGTCCCATGACCAAAAGGCTCAGGCGGTGCATTTCCGGCAGTGAAAATCCGATGGAATCGGAGTTTTCCAGAATGTAGGCGCCATGCCGGTGGTAATCGCTGTGTGAAATGTGGCGGCCAATTTCGTGCAACTGGGCCGCCCATTGCAGTTTGCGTACACAACGCAAGGACTCGTTGCGCCCGCTTGCAGCTTGAATGTCGGCACGCCCGACAATGCTGGAGAACAAGCGCGTGGCCACCTGATTGACACGCTCCCCGTGTGCCGTATCCACTTGAAATATGCTCGCCAGACGGCGCACGCTGCGTACCCGTTGGTCCCCTGCACTGCCGCTCGCCCCCAGCAAATCGCATATCAAACCGTGGCGCAGACTGCCCAGGGCACTGGTCAGACTTTTGATACCCAACAGCTTGAACACCGCACGCAGGATGCTGACACCCCCGGCAATAATGGCCTTTCGGTCCTCGCGCAAACCGGTAATACGCAGCCGCTCCACGCTTTGGGCCGCTATCAGCCGCTCTTGCAGCCAGTCCAACCCTTTGGGGGTGATGGCACCTTCGTATAAGCCTGATACCTGCAAAATGCCATCAATGGCGCCCACGGTACCAGCCGATCCATACGCAGTGTCCCAATTGTCCGGGTGGTAAGCCTCAAACGCTTCGTCCATCACCGCCATTGCAGCGATTTCCGCGATCTCGAAGGCTCTTTTGGTGAGCTGCCCGTCCGGGAAAAAGCGTTTTGACCAGGCCGTACTGCCTACCCGGAACGACTCCATGACCTGCGGCGTCGTTCCTGAGCCGAGAATCAGTTCGGTGGACCTGCCGCCAATGTCGATCACCAGCCTGCGCTCCTGGCCCTCTGGCAGCATGTGCGCCACGCCCTGGTAGATCAGACGCGCCTCTTCCCGACCCGAAATCACGTTGATGGGAAAACCCAGGAGTTCGTTGGCACGCAGCAGAAAATCATCCCGGTTACGGGCTTCGCGCAGGGTCTGGGTGGCAACCGCCCGTACCTCAGAAGGATTGAAACCCGCCAGGCGCTCGCCAAAGCGCGCCAGACAGTCCCAGCCGAGCTGCATGGCCTGGGGGCTCAGATTCCGATCCGCATCCAGCCCGGCCCCCTGGCGCACCGTTTCCTTGATGTATTCGATCCGCCGAAAGCCTCCATGCTCAAAGCGCCCGATTTCCAGGCGAAAACTGTTGGAGCCCAGGTCAACGGCAGCGAAACGACTTCCCGTCTGACTCCCGGCTTGCATATCCGCGCTGGAGAGGTAGCGCGGCTCAATGGCAAACATGGACAGCCCGTGCAGTCAGATCGAAAAATACGGTCACAGTAATACCCATTGAATTGCCTCCAGATGACGGCTGAACTTTAAGAAAGTTCTATGACACTCCTGTGACAAGGATGTCAAGCCGTCCCACCCCACCAGGTGGCACACCGCTTACCGATGGTCCCAATAGGCGCGCTCCAGAAGGGAACCCGCAAACATTCCAATGGGCTCAGGCGTGTGCAGCTGGTGGTGTCCCGTCAGCATGACAAACAGCTTTTTCATCCACGTTGCGATGGAGCTGACCCGGCTGGCGCCCTTCAAATCCGAACAAGGAAACATGCTTGCCTTTCAACGTGAAACAAAAAACGATATGTATAGTTTATACCGTTTTACCCAATGAGCAAGCTCAAGTTTTCAAGTTGTCAAGTCCGGTCGGGTGCGATTCAAACTGATGTGATGTTGCATGGCCCGCTCCTACGAAGTTGGCGAGACCTTTGAAATCGCATGGAAGCACGCCAGTTTCATATCACCCGTGATATTAAAAACACCAAAGTCGCACTACAGGAGCCCCCCCGCAAGCCTCCGTGGCACGTTTTTAGCCTCAATCTGGCCTCAAATCAGGTATCAAATCAACCTCTGTCCACCGTGGGACAAGCGGGGACAGCTACTGAAAACGTAGTAAGAAAACCAATGCATCTCACCACATTGAATCGCACCCAGTCCGGTCAGCAAGCTCCAATGCTAGACTAAAAGGACCATGCATATTCACCCATGTCGATAACGAACTTTCCTGAACTGACGGAACTGGAGCGGATTCTTGACGCGGGAGCGGCGCATCTTGAGGTCAAGGAAATTTGCCGCATCCATGCAAAAACTGCGCACCTGCCGCTGTATTCCATTGCCTTGGGCAACCCCGCACCAGAGCTGCCGGCGCTGGGGTTCTTTGGCGGTTTGCACGGGCTGGAGCGCATCGGCACAGCCGTCGTCCTGGCCTATCTGAACAATCTGGTCAGTCGTTTGCGTTGGGACAATGCATTGCACCGGCGGCTGGAGTCCGCACGGCTGGTTTTCATGCCGCTCATCAATCCTGGGGGCATGTTACACGGCACACGCTCCAACCCCAATGGCATTGATCTGATGCGCAACGCACCGATTGAAGCACACAAGCGCGTTCCCTTCATGCTGGGTGGGCAACGCCTGAGCCGCGCGCTGCCGTGGTTTCGCGGCCTGCGGGATGCGCCGATGGAGGCTGAAAACAAGGCCGTCTGCCACGTGGTCGAGCACGAGCTGCTGTCCCACAGATTCAGCCTGTCTGTTGACTGCCATTCGGGTTTTGGCCTGCGTGACCGTATCTGGTTTCCGTATGCGCACACCACGGCACCTATCGAGCATCTGGCCGAAATGCATGCCCTGAAAATGGTATACGACGACGCGCACCCCCATCACAACTACGTGTTCGAACCACAAAGCCAGCAATACCTGACCCACGGTGACCTGTGGGATTATCTGTACCGGCAAGCGCACCAGGCCGATGCGGGCGGTGCGCGCATTTTCCTGCCACTGACGCTCGAATTGGGATCATGGTTGTGGGTCAAGAAGAATCCTTCCCAGCTTTTCACACGCCATGGCATCTTCAACCCGCTGATCGCACACCGCCAGCAGCGCGTATTGCGCAGGCACCTTCCATGGTTCGATTTTCTGGTTGACGCTGCCATCTCGCGCCACCGCTGGCTGCCGGATGAGGCCCAACGCGAACGCCTGCACCAGGATGCCCTCGCCTTGTGGTACGGACACAAATCCCCATGAGCCGCTGGATATTCCTGCGTGGCCTGACACGCGACAGCCGACATTGGGGCGAATTCCCCGCCATGTTCCAGCACGGGTTTCCCGAGGCGGACATCGTGCCGCTGGACCTGCCCGGCAACGGACGCCTGTACCCCATGCAAAGTCCGGACACCATCAGCGCGATGGTTGACTATTGCCGCAATGAACTGCGCGCACGCCACTACGCTCCGCCCTACCATGTGCTCGCCATGTCGCTCGGTGCCATAGTGAGCGTTGATTGGGCAGCCCGTTATCCGCAAGAACTTGCCGCTTGTGTATTGATCAACACCAGCCTGCGGCCATTGAGCCCGTTTTACCAACGGCTGCGTCCAGCCAACTACCCGGTCATTCTCAAACTGCTGTTGTCCGCTGCCGATGGGCGCGACTGGGAGGAGAAGATTTTGCGCATGACCAGCAATCTGGCAGAAAAAGCTGCCAACCGCGCGCAAATCCTGGCGGATTGGACCCGATGGCGCACAGAATGCCCGGTATCGCGCGACAACGCGCTGCGCCAGCTCTGGGCCGCAAGCCGCTATGTGGCACCAACACACAAACCAGAACCGCCCCTGCTGGTGCTCGCCAGCGCCAACGACCACCTGGTGTCGCCCAACTGCTCGCGGCGCCTGGCGCAGCTCTGGCAGACCGATTTTGCCGAACATCCAGGCGCTGGCCACGACCTGCCGCTGGACGATGGCCCCTGGGTTGTGCAGCAGGTGCGTGCCTGGCGACAGATCGGAGATGAAAACAGATAAAAACAGCTGAAAACAGTTACAGCCGGTAGCAAGGCTGGTAGTGGCTCCCCGGCAACTTCATACGTCCCTGTGCGACAAATGCATTCAACAGGCGATCCAGCGGACCAATGACATCGGCGTCGCCGTGCAATTCGAACGGCCCGAACTCGGCAATCGCGCGGATGCCATCGGCCTTGACATTGCCCGTGACGATGCCCGAAAAGGCGCGCCGCAACGCAGCCGCCAGGCGATGCGGCGGCTGATCGCGGTGCAATTCCAGCCGGCTCATGGCATCGTGCGTCGGCTGGAATGGCATCTGGAACTCCCGGTCGATTTTCAATAGCCAGTTGAAAAAATAAGCGTCCTGGCGCTGGTGGCGAAAATGCCCGACCTCCCTCACGCCCGCCGCAATCAGGCGCGCAACTTCGATGGGATCGTCGATCACCACGCGATAATGCTGGCGCACTTGTGGTCCGAGCACGTCAACGAGAAACGCATCAATCATGCGAAAGTAGTCGGCACTGGCGGCAGGGCCGGTGAATATCAGCGGAAACGGCAGATGCCCGTTGTCGGGATGCGATAAAACCCCGATGAGATACAAAATCTCTTCAGCGGTGCCAACGCCACCCGGAAAAACAATGAAGCCGTGTCCCAGACGAACGAACGCTTCGAGCCGTTTTTCCATGTCCGGCAGGATGACCAATTCATTGACCAGGGGGTTCGGTGGCTCGGCAGCAATGATTCCCGGCTCCGTGACGCCGACATAGCGCCCATTGCGGATGCGTTGTTTCGCGTGCGCAATCGTTGCGCCTTTCATCGGTCCCTTCATGGCGCCAGGGCCGCAGCCCGTGCAGATGTCCATGCCACGCAGGCCCAGTTGATAACCCACCACTTTGGAATAATGGTATTCCTCGTTGCTGATCGAATGCCCGCCCCAGCACACAACAAGGCTGGGGCTGCGTTCGGCTTTCAGGCATTTGGCGTTGCGCAGGATATGAAACACCGCGTTGCTGATGTCTTCGGATCGCATCAGATCGTACGCCGGGTTGGCGACGATTTCATTGCTGGTGAACATGATGTCACGCAGCACCGAAAACAGGTGTTCACATATGCCGCGTATCATTTCGCCATCGACAAACGCTGACTCGGGGGCATTGATGACTTCGAGTTGTATGCCACGTTCTTGTGGGACCACACGAATGTTGAAATCCTTGAAATGTTCCAGCACCGCAAAGCTGTCGTCGATCATGCTGCCGGAATTCACGACCGCCAGGGAGCAGCGGCGATACAACTCATGCAATCCGCTATTGCAGGTGTCGAGCAATTTGGCAATTTCGAGCTTGGACAAGATTTCCATCAATCCTTCGGGCTGGATCAACGCGTTGACTTTTTGCATACAGATTTCTTTATAAATACAACCGGGCCATATTGCGCCAGTGGTGGCCGTTGTGCGCACGGCCATGCCAGACGTTCAGTTCATGCCGCACCCCTTTGTCATGCAGAATCCGGCTCAGATAGTGGTTGTTGTTGAAAAATGGGTCCTGCTCACCTACCGCGAGGATGATGTCCAGTTTGCGCAGATGTCCGAGTATTTCCGGACAATTCAAACCGGCAAGGTAGTGTGTCGGCGTGTTATAAAAAACATGGTCATCGTAATACCCATCAAACAGGTTCTTGAAGGATTCAACTTGTATCGTCAGGTCGTAACGGCCCGAAAATGCGCTGACCTTGCTGAACAGGTGCGGATAACGAAAGGCAAAGTTGAGTGCATGGTAGGCGCCCAGGCTGCAACCGTGGGCGATGGTGCAAGGATGCCAGTTCTTGCTGAACATCAGCGGCATCACCTCATGCAAAATGTACTCCTGGAACTGTAGATAACGCCGGATACGGTCTGCCGGATTGTTCCAGAAGCAATACAGTGATTCGTGGTCTATGCTGTCCACGCAGTACAGTTGCAGATGTCCTGCGTCAATCTTGTGCGATATGCTGCGCACCATGCCGATGTCTTCGTATTCATGAAAACGCCCGTCGCGGGTGGGAAATACCAGCACCTTTGCGCCCGCGTGGCCATAAACGAGCAATTCCATGTCACGGCCAAGACGGTGTGAATACCAGCGGTGATATTCCCTGTTCATAGATCGCCAAGAAAATTGTGGATTTCTTCCATGAGTTGGTTGGTTTGTTCGGTCTGATGCGGATAGTCGAAATGGCCGGCATCGAGCAGGAAGAGGGTTTTCTTTGCGGGTATGGCATTGAAGATGGCAAATTGGCCAGGAGGCGGCACCACAGGATCAAAACGCGCTGCGGCCACGTGCATGGGAATATCCAGGAACTGGCTTGCCGTGGCTGCGTCGTAGTACCGCAGCGTTTGCGCAGCGGTACCGTACTGGTGTTGAAAGTGCATCACGGCTTCGCCGCTGCCCTGGGTGTGCAGGGTCAGGCGCAAAGGGTGGTGGCCGAAAGTCGGCACATGCAGATGCCCCCGACAGATGCGCTTGTCCCACGGCATGGCAAGGGCGCCGATTCCCCCGCCAAAGCTGCTCCCAAGGTAGGCGATATGCCCATCCAGCCATGGATACAGCGCCAGCAGCGCCGATACACCCAACCACAGGTCTTCGACGCATCCGCCAAGGATGTAGTTGTCACGCTGGTGGATATTGTGCAGGACATGCCAGTTGGGGTCCTGGGAAATGAGCGGGTGCGCGCTGCGTGACAAGCCCCGAAAACAGGGAAACAGCAGCGCTGCCCCCGGCAGGCCGAGCTGAAAGTCGGGTCCGTCGCGTCCGCCATAGCCGTGGCCGATCACCAAGCCCCTGGTCACGACTTCATCTTTGGGCAATAACAGCCAGCCGCCGATGGTAAATGCGTTGGTCGAGCGGTAACTTATGTCATAGACCCGATACGCCGGATGGGTACCAGCACCTTGTTGCAAGCTGGGCGCGGGGTCCACGGCCATCGCAGATTGGTAGCGCTGCTGCCAGAATGTCGCGAAGTCATCAGGACCTGGTGGCCAATCGACGTGCAACAGATCACGCAGGCTGTAGCCGTAACTGGGATCAAACCCGTAGCCATGCGCGAAAACCATCGGGCAGTCATCAGATGGGGTGTCAACCATTTTTCAATGCGTTCTTCGGTCAATAAACAGGCTGCTTCCCCGCGTTTTCTTGGCCTGGTGCTTGGCTTCGGCCACGGCTGCGGCCACTTCGTGATGGGTCTTGAAGTGATGCGGCCTGACCTGAACACAGCCCAGCGATAACGCCGGAAGCGAATGAAATATATTGTTGCCTCTCCTGTCCTCGGCCATGAAGCCGTTCATGACCAGGTGGTCGGCGTTGATCAGCAAAACAATACGCGCGTCGAACTGTTCCAGCGCACGCTGGCAGCGCAGCTCCCACGCGTCACTCTGAAACAGGATCATGAAATCATCACCACCAATATGGCCAAGAAAATCCAGGCGCTGGTCAATGACCTCCACGAGCAGTTTACCAAGCATGAGAATCACCTCGTCGCCGCGCTGGTAGCCGTAGATATCGTTATAGGGTTTGAAAGAATCCAGGTCGGCATAACACGCGACGAAGGAAACTTCCGCGTGCAATAAATGTTCGATGTGCTCGTTGATCGGCACGTTGCCGGGTAACTGGGTCAGCGGATTGGCGTACCGTGCCGAACTGATTTGCAGCTCGGTGATCAGCTTGATCAGTTCCCGGTTCGACCCCGTACCCAGATAGAAACCGTTATGGGTGACAATAAAGTCATCGGATACCGCAAGCGCTTCGCTGTTGCCAATGATCCGCGCCAGCTCCTGCACGCTGGTTGACTGTTCGACAATCAGCGGTGCTTCATCCATCAAAAAACGGCAGGGTTTCTTGCCGTACAGTTCGCGTTGGTAGCGCCGGGCAAAGCGGTCAATCAGGCTGTAACGGGTGATGATGCCAACGGGTTTTTGCTGCTCCACTACCGGAACCATGCGCAACTGCGGGTTCCCCTCAAAGAGCTGGTACACCTGATCGCATTCTATTTCGGGGTCAATGGGCTCCAGATAGCGCAGCAACTGGCGCACCTGCCTGGAACCCTGCCCATAGCCAGGTGAAACGGTCGTACAACGGGTACTGTCCAGCACGCGCCTGACCTCGTTACTGGTTTGCAACGATGGCTCGGCCAACGGGCTGCCGATCAAAAAGCCCTGACCGTAGCGGATTCCCATATCCCGCACAGCCACAAACTCGGCTTCGGTTTCAATGCCCACGGCAATCAGTCTGGCGCCACACAGTTCGGCAATATCCTGCATGGCACGCACCAGCGCGAATTTAAGCGGGTCCTGCGCGATGCCGTTGACCAGTTGCCTGTCGATCTTGACAAATTCGGGCCGCACGTCTGACCACACGCCACGCCTGGAAAAACCCTCTGCCAGATTGCTCACGGCCAGACAAAAACCCGCCCGACGGAACTCCGCCAGCATGTCCCGCAACAGCGAAAAGTCCCGAACGACCTGCTGCTCGGTCATTTCCACGACGATGCACTCGGGCGGAATCTGCAAGGTGGTCAATCTGGCAATTTCCACACCCTGACGGTTGAATGCATCTTCCATGGACAGGATGCTGGAATTGATGAACAGCCGTTTCGCAACCAGACCAAGACTCGTAAAACGGTTCAGTATGGTTTCGCGGCACAGCCTCTCCAGCTCGATGAGCAGCTCCGCCTTGCGTGCGAACTTGAACAACGCATCAGGCATATGCAGCTTGGAATCCTCGGGGCCACGAATGAGCCCCTCAAAGCCCAGCAGATCGCCACTGCGCAGATCAATGATCGGTTGAAAAACGGCTTGCAGACGGCGCTGGGAAAGTATTTCGCGTAACGCGGGCATGTCAATCAGTTATAACGGTAGGCAAGCATGGTCCAGGAAAAATATGACAAAAACATGACGGGGCAAGGTGCATGGCAGCCAGACAGTCAGCTGACCACCCGCCCATCCACCGTAAGCATGCTCTGCGCCACAAAATTCAAACTGCGGCGGGCGTTGCCGTAGCTGATGCGAAACCCGCCGACATCCGTAAACGAACGTTTCTGGAAGGCTCTCAGCACGTTGGCACGGGTCATCGGACCATCCACCGTACCGAGCACATCGAAGGTGTATTTTGCGGCAATGAATCCGGCCAGACTCAGTGCGGTCGGCGGCTCATCAAACCGTTTCGCCAGCACGGACTTGTAAAGACGCACTATCGGCAAGTTACTGGACATGACGGGAACCACCTGGGTGCCTATGATCGGCATCCTGCGCACCCCGCCCAGCTGGCTGAGTGTTTGCAAATTGACGTCCGCCAGCGCAATGATGTAACGTTGCTTCAGTGTCTGGATGCCCTGGATAAACGCAATGATTTCCGGGGTTCCGCCTACAAACAGCAAGATGGCGGGCGTGTCCGGTGTGAGCCGGGGTCCCATCTGCCCGACATCGCCATTGGGCTCAAAGGTACGAAGCTTCAGCTTCAGGTTGTCGGCTATCTGTTCGATGTCTTCGCGGTACTGCCGGAAATCCTGGTCGGTTGCGTAAACCACACCGACTTCGCGTTCCCCCCGTTCAATCAAGGTGCGCAGTGCGTAACTGATTTGCTCCTGGCGGGCAGCAAATATCGGAAAGGTACGATTGTCGACCTCAAGCGTTGAGTTCTGCAGCCACGGCGCAACGTGGGCTATCGACATGCCCCTTTTGCGCAGCTGCATGGTCAATTCAAGTGCTACACGCTCACCGGCTGTGGCGGATATCGCGATGCACGTCCGATCCGCACCCAGCGCCTGCAAGGCGTCATGAACGCTTTGTGGTGTGCCATCCACTTCAAAAGTGGCGTGGCGAATCTGCATATCCCGAAGACCGCCTTGTGCATTGACTTCCTGCCACATTGCACGTGCGCCAATCATGAAGTCCTTTGATACGTCCCGCTGTGCCACGGAGGTATCAATGATTTGTCCGATGGTATACCCCGGTCCATCCTCCTGGGATTTGTTGGCCGCTGACGCCAAACCCCATGGGGAAAGTGCCAGGGCGCCGGTTGCACACAACAAGCGGCGACGGTTAGTATGCAATTTCATGATGACACCACCCGTATCTGCGCCGGCATGGATTCAACCGCAGATGCGGGATGCGCATCATGCGTGCCAGTGCGGAACAAACGCACGGCAGGCGGTGCAACCGCGACATCGAGCGGCAAACGGATGATGGTCTTGAATGGACGAAAGCCTTGCGGGTCCACATCCCCCAGGAAAGACAACTCGATGGAGCCACCTTCCGCTGTGATAAAGGCTTTGACGGCATCCATGCCCACGCCGCGCCCGGATACCTCGCTGACCTGCTGGGCGGTGGAAAATCCCGGCTGGAAAATGAGTTGCGCCAGCTCTTCATCGGTGAGCACGTCACCTATGCAGATGAGTCCTTTTTCCAAGGCCTTGCTGCGAATGCTGTTCACGGCCAGTCCGCGCCCGTCGTCGTACAGCTTGATGCGCAATTCGTCACCCCGCAGCGCCAGCAGCAAGCGGATGTGCCCGGCAGGCGCCTTGCCCGATGCGAAACGTTGC
The DNA here is from genome assembly GCA_041910275.1 of Rhodoferax sp. Classification (GTDB taxonomy): domain Bacteria; phylum Pseudomonadota; class Gammaproteobacteria; order Burkholderiales; family Burkholderiaceae_C; genus Allorhodoferax. The sequence continues at coordinate 17,898 of JAYRRD010000153.1, read as the reverse complement.
GCAGGGGTCTCCAGACCATGGTCAACCGCGTTGCGGTAAAGGTGCATGAAGACGTTCTTGAGCATGTCGGCATACTGGCTGCGGATCACAATACCGTTATCCTCCAGCGAATGCTTGGGTGGCGCCTTGCCCAGCTCCCGCGCCAGGGATGGCAAAGACTCCAGTACGCCGGACAGAATGTCTTCCATTTTTTCTGTTCCCATCAATTCCAGACGGTAGCGCGCCAGACGCAAAGCTTCGCGCAAATCGGACAAGCTGCCCTGGTTGACGCTGTCCAGCGCACTCAGCGTGGCAGAAACGTGCTCCTTGCTGACCATCAGGAACTTGTCCACCGGCCCGCGACGTCCCGGCCCCTTGCGTCCCAGTTTGATCTCGTTGATTCTGGCGTATTCCTCCACCACGCGGCAGGTGGCATCCAGCTGCATCAGCAATTGCCCAAGGTCCCACAACCTGCTTTTATCCTGGCGCAAAGCGTCATACCCCTGTTCCGCTTCGTGTACCACATGCGTCAGATGCAGCAGACCGTAGGTGCGCGCGTTGCCCTTGATGGTATGCATATTGCGAAACAGCTGGCTGACGACAGGGATACGGTCAGCGTCTGGCTGCATGGCGGAAGCCTCGCCAATCAGCTGCCGGTTGTGCTCCAGAAATTGTCTTGCACTATCAACGAACGCATGGAATTTTTCGTGCCGTACCGCAAGAATTTCACCGATGATGGCGAGCTCGCGTTTTTGCTCCTGGGCTTTGGCTGCCAGGCTGCGCAATTCGGTCACATCCCGCAAACACAGCAGAACACGTTGCGTGACACCGTGCGCATCGGTAATCGCCGACCAGTTCAAGTCCAGAATCTTGCTGCGGCCATCCGCCATGGTTTTTTCAATCTCCGTGGGCAGCAGGTGTGCGTTGAACGTGAAATTCATCGCATCCTCCCCCACGCAGGCACCAACGGTGGCGTCGATTTGCGCCAGAATGTCGGCATTGCAACGTGTATTGCCAAACACGACTTCCAGCAGGTTGCCCCCGGCAATCGCCGATGTTTCCAGGATGCTTTCCAGAAACTCGGAATATTCCGGGTGAATGCGGTTATGGGCTTCTATCGTCAAAATCCCCTGCGGGATGGCTTGCAGCATGGCGTGGATGTCGGCCGTCTTTTGCTGGATCAGTCCGGCACTTTCTTCAATCTTGCCAATCATGCGGTTGAAGGCCATCAGGGCACGGCCTATCTCATCCACACGGGTCACCGGCACGCGCTGGGTGAAATCCTGGCTGCTCGCAATCTCCACCATCTTGGCCACCATTCCGCTGATGGGACGGGTGATTTGGCGGTACAGCAACACGCCCAAACCGGTCAACACCAGCACGGCCAACACCGTGGCAAACGCGATGGTTCCCGTCGTTGCGACCATATTTTCATTGAGCACCAGGATCGCCTGGTCCTTGCTGCGGCGTTTTTCGATTTGCAGCGTGGCAATGATCTGCTCCATTTCCAGCAGATACCCCCCCACATTGGCCGCCAGATTGGCTGCGGCAAGTTCAGTTTTCCCGGATAGCTTGAATTCCACGGTATCCCGGATGGCAGCGAAGTAGTTAGTCAGGCTCTCCTTGGTTTCTTGTACCAGGCCTTTTTGGGCATCGCTGTCGGCCTGTTTTAGTTGCTCATCCAGCGCCTTTTGCAAGGTGGCCTGTTTTTCCAGCAACTTTTCCTTGGCCTGCACGGCAAGCTCAGGGTCGGATGTGTCCACAATCATCATGAGCGAAAGCTGCACGTCCTTGAGCTGCCCAACCAGTTCAGCCGATGCCAGCGCGCTCGGCACCACGCCCTGTGTGACCGTTTTGACTTCTCTGGCCGTACCTTGCGACTGGTACACCGCAAAGCCGCCTATCAGGGAAATGGCAACGAACGTCAGGACAATCAGCAGGGTAATGCGTTGTCGGATATTCATGGGGAATAACTCCTTTGGATCAAGACACCCGTCCAGTTCCAGGCCACGCTCGAAAACCTCGACGGGTGCTACACCGGATTCTTGGAGTCCCGTGTGACAAGGGCATGTACCAACTGCCATACGGCGGACACAAATATCACACAGACGCTGCGGGGAAGATTCGGAATTCGAGATAAAAACAGGCTGTACGCCTTATATGGCAAGCGGGAACAGCTATTTATTGCGTAGCGATTTCCATCCTTGCACCTCTGCTGCCACACACCACACCACCATCCACTTTAGAGTCGGCACTCCTGGAGTGTTCGTGAAGCCGGGTGTGTTTTTTCTCGGTAGACGTAGGCAGGCGTAAGCATCTTCGGTTCTGAGGTTATAGTGCAGACAGCGAATGTGCTCACGCCACCGAACCAGCAACCGGGTCGGCGTAAGAATCGGCATGCTGGTTTTTTCGGGGATGTTATGACTGCTTATTTATACAGCATATCGGCTGTGGACCTTGTATATGACTTCACTGAATTTGCTCGGGAACTTGAACCACTTCGGGACCGGGACTGATGACGAGAAGATCAGCGAGTGCATCCACACATCTCCAACACACCTATCTGAAGTGGATCGTGTCATCTACGCGCTGATCGGCAGTCTCTTCGGAGCGCTTGTGGGCGTTCTGGGGTGGTGGCTCTACGGGCTGGCGCACTCGCTCAACTACGACGGTCCCGCGATGGACCCAGTTCTCGCCCATTGGTTGAGGTGGAGTGTCGCCGCGCATGCGATCCTTGGCTTCGTCCTCAAGGACAAGATTGGAGATGTTATAGGTGACACGCTGTCCGCGATCTTTCTCTTCGAGGCCAATGAAACGCCAGGAGCCCGTGTCAGAACAATCGCTGCACTCGTATATATCGCCATAGTGGTTGCCGCAATCTGGCACATGACGCCTCGCGCCGGAATCACCCCGTGACGGATGCGAAGCAAATGGCCGCAGTCTGCATCCAGTCTTTGACGGCATGCCGTTTAATAGCCAAATCGGGCTGTATGGCTTATGGGATTAGCGGGAACAGCTATATTAAAAATAGCAAAATAGACCAGCCCCATGTCACGTGGATGCTTCAGTCCATGAAGCCGGATGTGGTTTTTTCTCGGTAGACGTAGGCAGATGTAAGCAGACGTAAGCCTCTTCGGTTCTGAGGTTATAGTGCAGACAGCGAATGTGCTCACGCCACTGAACCAGCAGCCGGGTCGGCGTAAGAATCGGCATGCTGGTTTTCCGGGGATGTCATGACTGTTCATTTATACAGATTGCCGGTTTCAAGTCTTGTGTGTGTCTCAGTAGGGTTTTGATATGTTCATAAATTCCATCAACAAGCACCTGTTCAATTCACTCATCCACTTCACCCATTGGCTATGCGAAAGTGAGGCGCGACATCGGTTGAGCGTACCCGTCATGCGGTTGCTCGGGGAGCTGACGCTGCGCGTCAAAGCTGGGCAAAAGAAGGTTCTGATAGAAGAAGCCGCTGGTGAATGGCAGAGGATGTTTCCGTCAAAAAAAATGGTGCCGATCACCAAGGTTGAAGATGCAACTGTGTTTGCGGAGATCAGAAGCCCATGTCCGTTCAGGGGCAGCAAGAATGTTGACGGTTGCTACAGAATGATGGAGTACGACCGCAAACTCATGGAGGCGATTGGTGCCGAGTTCATTGTGCTGCAATCTCAGGCCGAGGAAAACACGGAGTACTGTCGCGTGGCCATTACGCGGGAATCGAAGAACAGGAAGGACTTGTTGCCAGCCCATATCCGGGTGCAGAACAAGAATGGAACGCATGGGGCGACCGGGAATAGCTAATCCCCACACGTTCCATAAACGCTACAGCCAGATTTGGCATTTGGCATCAGCCGGTTTTCCGGTCAATCAAGCATTGCGGCCACCCGTGCCCGCACTTCTTCCACCAGATCGTCCGGTGCCCGCTCAATCAGGGTCAGGCCGCGTTGTGACGGGTCAATCATCCTGAACTGGTGAATCAGCACCACGCCCTGGGTCTGCGTGCCGGTGCCCGTGAGGCTCACTGAAAAACCCGCATGGCGTGCGCCCATGCCGCCCTGCGTGATGGGGCAAACGCCAATCATGCCCAGCCGGTTCAAGTCGGCGTGCGTCACCACAATGCCGGGCCTGCGACCTTGTTGCTCCCGGCCCAGCGTGGGGTCGAAGCTGGCGGCCACAATGTCGCCACGCTGCCAGACCTTGTGGCTCACAACGGAGCCTCCTGGCCGACTGCTGGCATGGTGTCCCAGGCCTTGTCGATCACCAGCGACTCATCACCCTGCATGGCCAACAGCTCTTGCAAGCTGTATGTGCGTCGGCTGATCGGTGAAATGATCAAACGCCCGGCGTCAAATTCAAAACTGACCTTGTCGCCAGGGCGCAAGCCGGTGGACTTTGCCAGCGACTGTGGAATGGTTACGGCGATGGAGCCACCAGCGGCGCGGAGTGTAGATGTGTGCATGGTTTGTCCGGTTCATGTCCGATTGGGCTTAAGGGTGTAGCATTTAGTTTAACTGGATTGGCCGCAGTTTGCACCAGGCCACGCTGCAAACGCTATCCATTCAATAGCTATTCCCGCTAGTTCCATGAGCGCCACAGCCAGATTTGGCCTCAAAAAATCGTTCCACCGGGCCTATTTCTGCCGCGCTGCAAGCACTGCGCGCACGCAAACGCTATCCATTCAATAGCTACCCCCGCACGTTCCATAAGGGTTACAGCCATATTCTGCATAAACCGCTATGCATTCAATAGCTGTCCCCGCTTGTCCCGTAAGCGCTACAGCCAGATTTGGCATAAACCTATCCTTTTCACCCCAGGCAGACGTCTTTGTCATATGGGTGTCACACAATTTTCTTAAAGTAGCCGACTTATTCCCAACCAAGCACTCAAGGATTTTGTATGCAAATCGCTTTCAAGCTACCGCTGCTCACACTGGCAACCGCCTTCTCCATGGGAGCCGTCGGCACTGTTCATGCACAGGAAATCACCGGCGCAGGCGCCACTTTCCCTGCGCCGATCTATGCCAAGTGGGCGTCGGACTACAACAAGGCCACGGGTGTCAAGGTCAACTACCAGTCGATTGGCTCAGGTGGTGGCATCAAGCAGATTGACTCCAAGACCGTGGATTTTGGCGCTTCCGACATGCCGCAGACCGACGAAGTGCTCAAAGGCAAGGGGCAGATGCAGTTCCCGACCGTGCTCGGTGGCGTGGTGCCCATCATCAACATCAAGGGCATTGAGCCAGGCCAGCTCAAGCTCACCGGCGCGCTGCTGGGCGACATCTTTCTGGGCAAGGTTTCGAAATGGAATGATCCGGCGATCAAGGCACTGAATCCGAGTCTGAGCCTGCCGGATGCAGACATTGCCCAGGTGCGCCGCGCCGACGGCTCGGGCACAACCTTCATCTTCACCAACTACCTGAGCAAGGTCAACCCCGAGTGGAAGACCAAGGTGGGCGAAGGTACCGCCGTCAACTGGCCAGTGGGCGCCGGTGGCAAGGGCAATGAAGGCGTGGCAGCCTTTGTGGCACGTTTGCCCAACGCGCTGGGCTATGTGGAATACTCCTACGTCAAGCAAAACAAGTTGAACTATGCGCTGGTGCAAAATGCTGCCGGCACCTTCGTCAAACCGGAAGATGATTCCTTCAAGGCCGCAGCTGCTGGCGCCGACTGGAACAAATCCTTTTACCAGATTCTGACCAACCAGTCCGGCAAGGACGCCTGGCCCATCACGGGCGCCACGTTCATCCTGATGCACACCAAGCAGGACAAGCCCGCCAACGCCACCGAGGTGCTCAAGTTCTTCAGCTGGGCCTACAAGAACGGCGACAAGGTAGCCGCTGATCTGGACTATGTGCCCATGCCCAAGCCCGTGGTGGAGGCCATTGAAAAGTCCTGGGGCGAGATCAAGGACAATAACGGCAAACCCGTCGCCTTCAAGTAAACCGGCACATTCACCCGCGAAAGCATGACCGCAATGTCCGCAACATCCGCAATACTGGCGCACGGGGCTTCGTCAATGGAGGTCTCCCCAGACATGGTACCCATCGCCACGCACCAACCCTCTCCCATTAAAAGAGCCCGCTATGGCGTTGTGGCGGATCGTATCTTTGCCTGGGCTGCCAAGGCTGCCGCACTGGCCACCCTGTTTTTGCTGCTGGCGATTCTGGTCAGCCTGAGCATCAGTGCCTGGCCCGCCATCAACAAGTATGGCCTCTCGTTTCTGACCAGCACGGTATGGGACCCAGTGCAAAACGAGTACGGCGGACTGGTCATGATTTACGGCACGCTGTCCACGTCCTTGATCGCCCTGGTGATTGCCGTGCCCATCAGCTTCGGGATTGCCCTCTTTCTGACCGAACTGTCGCCCGCCTGGCTCAAACGTCCCCTGGGAACAGCCATTGAGTTGCTGGCGGCAGTGCCTTCGATTGTGTATGGCATGTGGGGCTTGCTGGTGTTTGGCCCCGTGCTGGCGACCTATGTGCAGCAGCCGCTCCAGGCCGCATTCAAGGGTGTGCCTTACCTGGGAGCGCTGGTTTCCGGCCCGCCGGTCGGTATCGGTATTTTGTCAGCTGGCATCATCCTGGCCATCATGATCATCCCGTTTATTTCTGCAGTCATGCGCGATGTGTTCGAAGTGACACCTCCGCTCCTGAAAGAATCGGCGTATGGTCTGGGCGCAACCACCTGGGAAGTGGTTTCAAAGGTGGTATTACCCTACACCAAGACCGGCGTCATCGGTGGCATCATGCTGGGTCTGGGCCGGGCCATTGGCGAGACCATGGCCGTCACTTTTGTGATTGGCAACTTCAACCAGCTGGATTCGCTGAGTCTGTTTCAGGCCGCCAACAGCATCACTTCGGCTTTGGCCAACGAGTTTGCCGAAGCAGCCGAAGGCTTGCACCAGGCCGCGCTGATGTACCTGGGTCTGGTATTGTTCTTCATCACTTTTGTGGTTTTATCCCTTTCCAAGCTGCTGCTGGCACAGCTGCGCAAGGGCGAGGGAGCCAAGACATGAGCGCAGCCGCAGTGGACCCTTCCGTGTTGCTGGCGACCAGGGCTGCCAAGTTCGCGCGGCGCAAGCGCATCAACCAGATCGCTACCGTCCTGGCGCTCGTTGCCATGGCCTTTGGCCTCTTCTGGCTGTTCTGGATATTGTGGGAAACCATCCGGCTCGGTTTTGAAGGCCTCACGCTGGCCACCTTCACCCAGATGACGCCACCGCCGAATGAAGAGGGCGGGTTGGCCAATGCCATTTTCGGCTCGCTGGTGATGGTCGTGCTGGCAACCTGTCTGGCAACGCCCATCGGGATACTGGCAGGCATTTATCTGGTCGAGTTTGACACCAAAGGCTGGCTGGCGACGCTCACCCGCTTTGTCAACGACATCCTGCTCTCGGCCCCGTCCATCGTGATTGGCCTTTTTGTGTATGCGGTGGTGGTGGCGCACTTCAAATCGTTTTCCGGTTACGCGGGTGTCGTGGCTTTATCGCTGATCGTCATCCCGGTGGTCATTCGCACGACCGAAAACATGCTGCAACTCGTTCCCGCTGCCTTGCGCGAAGCGGCTTATGCACTGGGCGCACCGAAGTGGAAAGTGACTGTAAGCATTACCTTGCGTGCGGCGCGTGCCGGGGTGATTACCGGCATTCTGCTGGCAGTGGCGCGTATTGCCGGTGAAACTGCGCCCTTGCTGTTTACCGCCTTGAGCAACCAGTTCTGGACCAGCAATTTGCGCGAACCCATGGCCAGTTTGCCGGTAACCATTTTCAAGTTCGCCATGAGTCCCTATGAGAACTGGCAAAAACTGGCCTGGGCTGGTGTCTTTCTCATTACAGCTGCTGTGCTGGCGCTCAATATCCTGGCGCGCGTACTGACCCGCAACAAACTCTGAATTTATGAATACCGCAACGCCCACCAAAACCAAAATCGCCGTTCGGGACCTGAACTTTTACTACGGCAAGTTTCATGCACTCAAAGGCATCAATCTGGATATTCCGGAAAACAAGGTCACGGCCTTCATCGGCCCATCGGGTTGTGGCAAATCCACCTTGCTGCGCGTGCTGAACCGCATGTACGAACTCTATCCTGAGCAGCGTGCGCAAGGACAGGTGCTGCTGGACGGGCAAGACCTGCTGACCAGCAAGGAAGATGTGGCGCTCTTACGCGCCAAGGTCGGCATGGTGTTTCAAAAGCCGACGCCATTTCCCATGTCGATCTTCGACAACGTGGCTTTTGGTGTCAAACTGTTCGAGTCGCTGGATGCCACCGATATGGAAGAGCGTGTGGAGTGGGCCTTGCACAAGGCTGCACTGTGGACCGAAGTCAAGGACAAGCTCCACCAAAGCGGCGCCAGCCTGTCCGGTGGGCAGCAGCAGCGCCTGTGCATTGCGCGCGGCATTGCCATTAAGCCGGAAGTATTGTTGCTCGACGAACCCTGCTCCGCGCTGGACCCGATTTCCACCGCCAAAATCGAAGAACTGATCGTGGAACTCAAAACCGACTACACCGTGGTCATCGTCACCCACAATATGCAGCAAGCGGCGCGGTGCAGCGACCATACGGCCTACATGTACCTCGGGGACCTGATGGAATTTGGCGCAACCGAGCAAATGTTTTTCAAACCCAGCCGCAGGGAAACGGAAGACTACATCACCGGACGCTTCGGCTAAGGTACAGCCAAGGTACACCAGGGAAAAAACCATGACAGACAAACACTTGTCCACCCAATTCGATAGCGAATTAACCTCCGTCTCGGCCCAGGTCATGGAGCTGGGTGGTCTGGTCGAGTCGCAGATTCACCAGGCCATCTACGCCTTGTCGCAATTCAGCATGGACGCGGCCAATCAGGTGTCAGAAAACGAGCACCGGGTCAATGCGCTGGAAGTACAGATTGACCACGACCTGTCCTCCATCATTGCGCGGCGCCAGCCGACTGCCCGCGACTTAAGGCTTTTGATTGCCATCTCCAAGACCACGGCCAACCTGGAGCGTGCTGGCGACGAGGCCGAAAAGATCGCACGCATGGTGCGCTCCATCATCAAGACCGCCCCGCCGCGCTCACTGCCTTCGCTGGAGTTGCGCGTAGCCGCTGATCTGGCCTCAAGTCTGCTCAAGAAAACGCTGGACGCCCTGGCCCGGCTGGATGTCGAAGCAGCCCTGTCCATTCTGAAAGACGACGACCAGATCGACCAGGAGTTTGATGGTTTCGTGCGCAAACTCATTACCTACATGATGGAAGACCCGCGCATGATTTCACCCAGCCTGGACTTGCTGTTCATCGCCAAGGCCATCGAGCGCATTGGCGACCATGCCAAAAACATTGCGGAGTTCATCATCTATGTGGTCAAGGGCGAGGACGTGCGCCATCTGGCCAGGGAAAACGTCGAGTCCTTGCTGAAATAAAGTCAAATGAAATCACTTCCCTCGGTATTGGTTGTCGAAGATGAGGCGGCAATTGCAGAGCTGATTGTCATCAACCTCAAACACAATGGATTTCGCCCCATCTGGGCCATGGATGGCATCGCAGCGCAACGCGAGATTGACACGGCCGTGCCCGATCTGATCCTGCTGGACTGGATGCTTCCTGGCGAAACCGGCCTGGTGCTGGCCAAGCGTTGGCGCGCACAGCCCCACACCAAGGATGTCCCCTTGATCATGCTGACTGCGCGCGGCGACGAGGTGGATCGGGTTTCGGGACTGGACGCCGGGGCCGATGACTACATCGTCAAACCGTTTTCCACCAAGGAACTGCTGGCCCGCATCCGGGCCATTTTCCGGCGGCGCACACCTGAGCTGCCCGAACAGCTGCTGTCCATTGGTGACTTGTACCTCGATCCCGAAACGTACCGCGTTTCCTACCAGAACCAGACCTTGAAACTCGGCCCCACCGAATTCAAACTGCTGCACTACCTCATGCGCCACGCCGAGCGGGTGCACAGCCGGGGCCGTCTGCTCGACCAGGTCTGGGGCGACCATGTGTACATCGAAGAGCGTACGGTGGACGTGCACATCAAGCGTCTGCGCGAATCACTGGCCCAGGCTGGTGCCATGGTCGAGACGGTGCGCGGTGTCGGTTACCGGCTGACAGCCATGCCTGCGGCGCTGCACGTTGAGCGCGCCGCATAACACCACCCCATGCTTTGGCACCTTAGCAGTTTTCTCCTGGGGCAAACACTGGCGTTGCTACTGGGCTGGAACCTGAGCGAGACCGGCCATGAAGAAACCACAGCCCTGATTGCCGCATTGCTGGGCGCCTATGCCTGGCTGCTCATCAACTTGCTGCGTGGTGCGCAACTGCTGCGCTGGCTGCGTCTGGGCGCGCAGCAACCCGTTGCGCTCGGGCATGGCTTGTGGGCGCAGGCCGCCGAGCGCATGCGCCGCTTGATGCGTGCGCGCGAACGCTTGCAAGCGCAAAGCGAAATCCGGCTGCAAGGCTTTCTCGATGCCTTCCAGGATTCTCCCTACGGCATCGTCTTGCTCGACGACCAGGACCGCATCGAATGGGTAAATCAGACCGCCAGCACCCATTTCGGCCTCGATCCGGTGCGGGACAAGTTGCAGCACCTCGGCAATCTGGTGCGCGACCCGGCATTCACAGCCTATTTTGCCGCGCACGACTACCGGCGTGAACTGCGCATGACGGGTAACTCCACACCGGCCACCAAACTGCTGCGCTTGTCGGTGCATCTGCATTCCTATGGGGAAGGGCGCAGCCTGCTGCTGTCACGCGACATCACCGCCGTCGAGCAAACCGAAGCCATGCGCCGTGACTTTGTCGCCAATGTCTCCCACGAAATCCGCACCCCGCTGACCGTGCTCACCGGCTTTGTGGAAACCATGCAAACCCTGCCCCTGGGCGAGGGTGAGCGCCAGCATTACCTGGAGCTGATGGCGCAGCAATCGCAGCGCATGCAGTCGCTGGTCAAGGACTTGCTGATGCTCTCCCAAATCGAAGGCAGCCCGCCACCTACCACCCAGGAATGGGTAGCAGTGCAAAAACTCCTGACGCAGTGCGAGCAGGACGCACAGAATTTATCGATGGTTTTGTGGCAACGCGAACACAACCTGCACGTGGATTCCAGTGGCAACGCCCAGATCGCCGGCGTGTCTGCCGAACTGTACAGCGCCATGTTCAACCTGATCGGCAACGCCATACGCTACACCCCCATCAAGCAGCGCATTGACGTCACCTGGCGGCTGAAGGCCGATGGCAGCGCGGTGTTTGCGGTCAAGGACACCGGCGCCGGTATCGCACCCGAACACATCCCGCGCCTGACCGAGCGCTTTTACCGCGTGGACCGCAGCCGCTCACGCGAAACCGGCGGCACAGGTCTGGGCTTGGCGATTGTCAAACATGTAACGCAGCGCCACGGCGCAGAATTGCACATCGAAAGCATCCCCGGCAAAGGCTCGACCTTCTCGATCACCTTTCCCGCGCAGCGGGTGCGGTCGGGCAGCAACGGGAATTAGCCATCCGTACACCAGTCCTAATGCTTCGCATCCAGCAAAGGCTTCTTGGATTTGGCCAGCAAGCGGACTTCGCGGTTCTCGAAGAACTTCAGCGCCCAGTACGTGGCAAATCCCATCAGGGTTGCTGCGACCAGAAACGCTGCATAAGCGACCGGCCAGGAGATGCCCTGGGTCATCATGGAGTATTCCGACATGCCACCCATGCCCGCCAGGATATTGATCGGCATAAAGACCACGCTGAAAAAAGTGAGCTTGTTGATGCGCTTGTTCTGATTGATGTTGATGAAACCGATGGTCGCATCCATCAGGAAGTTGATCTTGTCAAACAGGAAGGCCGTGTGGCTATTGAGCGATTCGATATTGCTCAAAATCTGCCGGGCATCATCGAGCTGGGCGGCAGACCAGATTTTGGTGCGCATCAAAAAATGAATCGCACGCTGGGTATCAAGGATATTGCCCCGGATGCGGCCATTGAGGTCTTCTTCTTCGGCAATGGCCGCCAGAATGGCAGCGGCTTCGGTGTCGCTGATCGTCTCACTGAGCACCTGCCGCCCGACCTTGCCCAGGGTTCCGTAAATATCCTCCAGCGAATCGGCTGAATACTCCACATCCGCACCGTACAGGTCAATGATGACATCGTGGCAGTCGGTCACGTAACCCGGCTGTGTGCGTGCCCGGCGGCGTTGCAGGCGAAACACCGGCAAATCCTCACTTCTGAGCGTAAACAAGATACCCTGGTGCACGATGAAGGACACCGGGACGCTGCGCGAATTGCCCTCACGGTCGAGCAAAAAGTTCGAATGCAGATAAATATCGCGGTTTTCCTCGATGTGAAAACGGGCACTGACTTCCAGATCGGTCGCATCGGCCGGATTGGGCAACGCCAGCCCGAAATGCGATCCGATGTAGTTGCGCTCCGACTTGCTTGAATTCAGCAAATCGATCCAGATCGGCTTGACCCCATCAAGGTCCCTGCGGCTGGCAATCGGCACCTGCCGCAGCCGCCCGTCCACCAGCTCAAAGGCATTGATCTGGCTTTCATCAAAGGTCGGCGAACGGCTGCCCACCAGCTGCTCCCGGCGCGCATCGGACATTTCCCACAGAATTTCGTTTTCCCGCTCCTGGGGCACCTGCCCCCACAGCATGACGGCATCTTCCAGTGGCAGGGCTTCGAGCACATGGCTGATGTCTTCCACCGAGAGCTGACCCAGGTGGTTGTGCAATTCCGCCAGATGCTGCCGACGCAAAAGGGTTGAAACAACCTCCTGCTTGGGTGTACCTTGGTCATGTGCAATATTCTCCACCAACCTTTGCCTGGCCAGAATTTCCGTTACCCGCTCCAGTTCATTGGACATCAAACTTGCCTTTCCCAAACGATTTGTGGATTTCCACCAGACGCGATTATCGAGCGTATGCACCCAGGCAACGCCAACACGCCACTTTAAACTACACTAGGCTCCCTCCCCTCAACCGAACCACAAGGAGATGTGCTGATGTGTCTGGCAATTCCCGCACAGGTGCTTGAGCTGCGCGCACCTGACATGGCTGTCGTTGATCTGGCCGGTGTGCGCAAGGAGATTTCCGTCACCTTGCTGGATACGGTCGCCCCAGGCGACTATGTGATTGTGCATGTCGGCTTTGCACTGAGCAAACTCGACCCCGAAGAGGCAGCCAACACGCTGGCTTTGTTTGCCGATCTGGGCAATTCCGCCAACCCCGCAATCTCCGCACACTCCGATGAAATACATTGACGAATTCCGCAGTGGTACCACTGCAGCGAGCCTGGCGCAGGCCATACGCAGCGAAGTGCGCACCGACCGCAGCTACGACTTCATGGAGTTTTGCGGCGGCCATACCCATGCCATTTCCCGCTACGGTATCACCGACTTGCTGCCGGACAACGTGCGCATGGTGCACGGCCCCGGCTGCCCGGTGTGTGTGCTGCCCATCGGGCGCATCGACCAGGCCATCCGCCTGGCACTGGAGCACCGTGTCACGCTCTGCGCCTATGGCGACAGCCTGCGCGTGCCAGCCTCCAATGGCCTTTCCTTGCAAAAAGCCAAGGCGCAAGGGGGCGACATCCGCATGGTGTACTCCAGCGCCGACGCGCTGGCGCTGGCACAAAAACACCCCGAAAAGCAGATAGTTTTCTTTGCCATCGGGTTTGAAACCACCACGCCACCCACGGCGGTAGCCATTTTGCAGGCTGCAAGGCTGGGGCTGAAGAACTTTTCCGTCCTGTGCTGCCACGTGCTGACACCACCGGCCATCGCCGGCATCTTTGAGCCGCCCGCAGGGCAGTCGGACGATCAGGCGCCGCCGGTCGAGCTGGATGGCTTTGTCGGCCCCGGACACGTATCGACCGTCATCGGCAGCCGTCCCTACGAGCCCTTTGCCCAAAAATACCAAAAACCCGTCGTGATTGCCGGTTTTGAACCGCTGGACGTGATGCAGGCCATTCGCATGCTGGTCCGCCAGGTCAATACGGGCCGCGCCGAGGTCGAAAATGAATTCGCGCGTGCCGTCAGCCGCAATGGCAACGCCAAGGCCCAGCAACTGGTGGCCGAAGTATTCGAATTGCGCGAGCATTTCGAATGGCGCGGCCTGGGCACCCTGCCTTACTCGGCCCTGCGCTTGCGGGAGGAGTTTGCCGCATTCGATGCCGAAAAGCGCTTTGCCTCGGACTACCAATCGGTGCCCGACCACAAGGCCTGCGAATGCCCGGCCATTTTGCGCGGCGCCAAACGTCCGCAGGATTGCAAATTGTTTGGCACGGTCTGCAACCCGGAAAACCCGATTGGCTCGTGCATGGTCTCCTCCGAGGGGGCTTGCGCGGCACACTACACCTACGGACGCCACCAGGATGCCGCCTGAAACCCGCAAAACCTATCTGCGCCCCCTCGACATCCGCCAAGGCCGCATCGATATGGCCCACGGCGCCGGAGGCCGGGCCAGTGCGCAACTCATAGACGAACTGTTTGCCCGCTACCTGGGCAACGAATGGCTGGCCCAGGGTGATGACGGCGCCTTGCTGCCCGCACCCGGTGCTGGCCAGCTGGTCATGAGCTGTGACAGCCATGTCGTCTCACCGCTGTTTTTCCCCGGTGGCGATATTGGCAGTCTGGCGGTGCATGGCACCATCAACGATGTTGCCGTCATGGGCGCAACGCCACTGTGGTTGTCGGCGGCGTTCATCCTGGAAGAGGGTTTTGGCCTGGCGGAACTGGCGCGCATCGTGCAAAGCATGGCACACGCGGCGCGCGATGCCGGTGTGCCCATCGTGACGGGCGACACCAAGGTGGTGGAGCGCGGCAAGGGCGATGGTGTCTTCATCACCACCACTGGCGTCGGCGTGGTTGCACCCGGTCAGGCCTTGTCGGGGCGCCAGGCCCAGGTGGGCGATGCCATTGTGGTGTCCGGCACGCTGGGCGACCACGGCATGGCCATTCTGGCCGCGCGTGGGGACTTCGGCTTTGACGCCCCCATCGTCTCCGACACGGCAGCCCTGCACGGTCTGATCGCCGCCATGCGCGCCAGCGGCGCCCAGTTGCACGTGCTGCGAGACCCCACGCGCGGCGGATTGGCCACCACGCTCAACGAAATCGCCCGCCAGTCACGGGTGGGCATGCTGTTGCAGGAAACCGCGCTGCCCATCAAGCCCGCAGTCGCCGCCGCCTGCGAATTCCTGGGGCTCGATCCGCTGTATGTGGCCAACGAAGGCAAGCTGGTGGCTCTCTGCGCGCCTGCCGATGCACAACGTCTGCTTGCCGCCATGCAAGCCCACCCATTAGGCCGGGACGCCGCCATCGTCGGCACGGTGCATGAAGACCCTCGCCATTTTGTGCAGATGGCCACCTGCCTGGGTGGCCGGCGCATGGTGGACTGGCTCAGTGGCGAGCAGTTACCACGTATTTGCTGAATCGGCCTGTAACACTTATGGGACGAGCGGGTACAGCTACTATTTTTGCAGTGGTTGTGATTTTTGCTGATCTTTGCTGATCTTTGCATATCGGGGACAATCGCTGCATGAACATCATTTCCCGCGATATTCCTCCACGCAGCGTCTGGGCGCTGGAACAGACTGGCATTCACCCCTTGCTGGCGCGCCTGTATGCGGCGCGCGGCGTGAAGGGTGTCGAAGAGCTGGACGATAGCCTGACCAAACTGCTGCCACCTTCTTCCATGCTCGGGCTGGACCAGGCGGCGCGCCTGCTGGCCGATGCCATCAAGGACGCCAGGCGTTTGTGCGTTGTGGCCGATTACGACTGCGATGGGGCAACCGCCTGTGCCGTGGCCCTGCGCGGATTAAAAATGCTGGGCGCGCAGCACGTCCGTTTCATCGTCCCGGACCGCATTGTGGATGGCTACGGACTGACGGCGCCGATTGCCGAGCGCGTCAAGGCGTCGGGCGCCGACGTGCTGATTACCGTGGACAACGGCATCGGCAGCATCGAGGGCGTGGCCTGCGCGCGTGCGCTCGGGTTACAGGTGCTCATCACCGACCACCACTTGCCAGCGGCTGAACTGCCACAAGCCGATGTGATCGTGAACCCCAACCAGCCAGGCTGCCCCTTTGCCAGCAAGTCGATTGCCGGGGTGGGGGTGATGTTTTATGTGTTGCTGGCGCTGCGGGCCGAATTGCGTACCCGTGGCGTGTTCGATGCCGCCACACAACCCAAACTGGACGCCTTGCTGCCCCTGGTGGCCCTGGGGACGGTGGCCGATGTGGTCAAACTCGACGCGAACAACCGCCGATTGGTGGCTCAAGGGCTGAAACGGGTGCGCGCGCTTGCCATGCCTGCGGGGATGGCTGGTCTTTTTGTAGCATCCGGGCGTTTGGCTGCCACCGCCACGACCTTCGATTTTGGTTTTGCCCTCGGGCCGCGCCTCAATGCCGCAGGCCGCTTGAGCGATATGACCCTGGGGATCGAGTGCTTGCTGACCGACGACGCTGCGCGTGCGGGTGAACTGGCCAACATGCTCGACGGCATCAACCGGGAGCGCCGCACCATCGAGGGCGGTATGCGCGAACAGGCCATGCAGATTGTCGAATCACTGTTCGATGCGGGCGAAGAAGCGCCCCCGGCCATTTGCGTCTTCGACCCCGATTTCCACGAAGGCGTGGTCGGCATCGTGGCCTCGCGCATCAAGGACAAGCTGCACCGCCCGACCTTTGTCTTTGCTGCCAGCGCAGCGCCCGGCAAGGAGCATGAACTCAAGGGATCGGGGCGCTCCATCCCCGGCTTTCACTTGCGGGATGCCCTGGATTTGCTGGCCAAGCGCTATCCCGGAACACTGTTGCGCTTTGGCGGCCACGCGATGGCAGCGGGCTGCAGCATCCAGGCAGATGCCCTGGACACCTTCGAGCAGGGCTTGATCGAGGTGGCGCAGGAGTGGCTCGACCCGGCCACGCTGACCCAGAGCCTGGAAACCGATGGCCCCCTGGCGCCGGAGTACCGCCGTGTGGAGTTGGTCGATGCCCTGCACAAGGAGGTCTGGGGTCAGGGTTTTGCGCCCCCGACGTTCAGCGAAGAAGTGGAAGTCATCTCGCAACGCCTGGTCGGCGAAAAGCACCTGGCGCTCAAACTCAAACACCAGGGCCAGCCCGTAGACGGCATCTGGTTTGGCCGTACCGAGCCGCTGCCCGCCAAAGTCACCCTGGCCTTCCGGCTGGATGCCGATGCCTGGAAGGGCGAGCGCCGGGTGCGGTTTTTAGTCGAAGGCGCACAGCTATGAAAACATGCTTTCTGACTTGAAATTCATCCCCGAGCGGCTCAACACCCCGAGCATCCACCAGGCTTTTGACATGATCAACGAAGCGGGTATGAGCGCGGAAGAGCTGGAGCAGCAGCACGAGCGCCGTGAGTAACGCCTTACGTACTGTGTGTTCGACTATGCACAACACTCTCAGACCGATGCAAAGCAGGCGAATCAGGGCCTTTATGCGGATGGTGGAATCGAGTGCTGGTGGACTGAGCCAGTGAGGCAGCAGACGGAAAAACAGGGCTTGATTTTTGAAATTTGCCTACAGATTGCCTACAAGCTCACCAGAAACAAAAAAGCACACCCTTGTGAGGTGTGCTAAGTTGTTGATTTTATTGGCTCCCCGACCTGGGCTCGAACCAGGGACCTACGGATTAACAGTCGGAATAAATTCGTATTTCACTGTGTTGATTTAAATTGAATTAGTGTTATAAATCAACAGCATATGAATTTTCAACTGGTTGAAAAAACAGTATTCGTGTTGATTCAAATTGAACAAAATGCCATAATCCAGTCTGTAAATAGTCTGTAAATTTGGATTGGGTTCAAGATCAGCAATTCCAAATTTGACTTTACCCTGTAGCCGGGGGTGCTTTGCGCTTGGGTGCTGCAGGTTTGAGTGCTTCGAGCATGAGGTCAAACAACTCCTGCCAGCTTTCAAACAAAACGTATTGCAGCAAGGCACGCAGGTG
>JAYRRD010000152.1:0-4225 GCA_041910275.1 Rhodoferax sp. | reverse complement strand
CCTTGTCGACAGCCTCGCCATCGCGTCCGTACAACCAGGCCAGTGCCTGGTCCATTGCCATGCCCGACGCACCCGGCGCAGGCAGGCTGGTCTGCGCGGCCTCGCCAAGCAGCAGCCTCCAGCGTTCGGCAGGTGTCAGCGTGATTGCAGGTGTCAGCGCAATTGCAGGGGGGGTAGCCATGGTGTGTTCCTGGGGCGATTCATCGTTCAATTGGTCAATTGGTCAATCGTTCAATTGCTCAATTGCTCAATTGCTCAATTGGTCGGATCATATTCTGCGCTCCACGGCGTAACGCCATGCGGGTGCATCCGTCCACAGTTCCTGGGGCGGTGCCCCAGGCTGGTATGGGGTCGCGCCGTTGGCGCTCAAGAAAAACGGGCAAACGGGAACATCAGATTTGATAGCTGCTCCCGCTTGTCCCATAAGCCTTGCAGGCCGATTTGTACAGTAAAACACTGCCATAAACCAGCCGCCAGCCGTCGGGAGGGGGAGAAATGGGGGTGTGATGGGCCGAAACAAGGCGGAAATAATGCCGAAATCTGGTTGCAGTCCTTATGGGATGTGCGGGGACAGCTATCAATTGGGGAGTGTGGCATTGATGCATGGGGCGATGGATGGGGTGCGTTTCGGGTCGTGTTCCGGGGGCGATGCATGGGTCGCGTTCCGGGGTCGTGTTCCGGGCGCGTACCTGGGGCGATGCCCCAGGCTGGTATGTGGTCGGGCCTTTGGCCCTGCAAAATCGGACCCGCCCGTTTGCCCGTTTCTTGAGCGCCAACGGCGCGACCCCATACCAGCCTGGGGCATCGCCCCAGGTACGCCCCCAGGTATGCCACGGTGTATTCCCGCGTCGGTCAATTTGTCAATCGGTCAATCGGTGAATTGGTCAATCCATATCACTCCCACGTATGCCACGCCAGCCGTTCCAGGTCGCGCAGCATCTCGCTGCGCATGATGGCCGAAAGATCGCTCCAGGAGGGCGGGGACGTTGCAGCCGCGTTGTTGACGAGGCCAAGTCCCAGAATTTCCTGTTCTTCGTCGATATTCGGCGTACCGCCAGCGAACCAGCCGGGGCTGAAACGCAGTTCCGCGACATGCTGGCTGTCGAGCGACTTGCTCAGACAGTCAATCATGCCATCGTCGCCGACACTGCGTTTCCAGCCGCGCTGCTCCAGGCCGAGCAGGCTGCCGGTGCTGAGTCTGCGGTCCTTGTAGCGTGGCAAGGTGTTCAGTGGCATTTCCTCTGCGGTCATTGTGTAAGTGGCCCGCGCCAGTTGCTCGAAGGGTTGCAGAATCTTGTAGTCGGCGAGCAACGCCAGCCAGCGGCTGTGCAGGTCTTGCGCCAGTTCCAGCACGTGCGGCAAGCCGACGCAATGCGCGGCGTCGGGTGCGCACGGTTCGTCGTCCACATCGACCAGACTCAGGTCTTCGCTGACGCGAAAGCTTGCGGCCACTGTACCTGCCGTATCGAACGCGGCCCAGACCAGCCGTTGGCACAGGGTCCGCACCACCGGGTGCTGGGCGAAGAAGGCCAGGAAGTCGGCAAGCGGCCAACGGCGCTGACCGCACATCGCCGCCTCCAACCGCACGTTTTGCGTGCTGGCGACCAGCTTGGCCTGTTTCTTGAACTCCTTCCAGTCGGCAACGGCGTCCTTGGCCAGCTCCGTATCGTCTTTGGCGCCGGGCTTGGGCAGGTCTTTCAGGCGCACGCCGGCCTCGTCATGGACTTGTGGCAACAGGTCCGGGTCCAGGCTGGCGGTGAATTGTCGCGGGCCGAAGTCCAGCTGCAAGCGGCCACGTTCGTCCAGACCCAGCGTCGGCACGGTGCGGTCAGCCAGTTGCTCAAGCGTCAGGTCGCGTTCTTCGGCAACGCGCGCCAACGCCTTGGCCGCGCGCTCCTGGAGGTCGCTGTAGCGCTTTTGCTCGCTGAAGGTGGACAACAGCATCAGCGCGGTGTCGCTGCCGATCCGGGCGAGCATCTCCAGCCCTTCGTAACTGCGCACGCGGTCGAGGTGGCTGCGCCATTCGCGGATGCGTGGCGCCAGAGCACGCGCGTTGGCGTCGTTGCCAAGACGGCCTTGCAGTTCGAATATCCAGCGATCCTTGGGCGGCATGCCGTTGTCCAGCCACTGCTCGAACAAACCAAGCATCAGGCGGGCAAGCGACTCGGGCGTAACGGCGGCTTGCAGCAAGTTCAACCCGGCGTAACCCATGCCGCCCCTGCTCAAGGCCAGCGGCATCAAGGCGTCGGGCATGTTTACCAGCGGCACGGCGTGGCCGTTTTGGGCCAACAACAGGCGCGGCAGCCTGGGTAGGATCAGCCATGTGGGCAGTTTCGGCAACTGCGCGGGCAGCAGCGCTTCCGTTGGCGTTACCAGCAGGGTCTCGACGGCAGCAAGGGCCTGTTCGCCGAAAGCCTGGGCCTGCGCACGCAACACCGCAACGTGCCCCTCGCTGGCCAGCAGGCACAGGTGCTGCCGGGCATGCGTGGCGCTGTCGGCATCCGCAGAAAAAGCAGCCGGAATCAACGCCCTGGCGCTGGTTTGCGGGTGGGTCAGCAGCCAGTTGCGGGCGAAGGTGCGCAACTGGCTACGCACGGTATAGGCGAACTGCGAAAGGCGCAGCGCCAGTGCGTCGGAGTCAACAATTTCCATGATCATCTGCGCGCCCCGTGTCATTGCTGGAGGCATGACCGGCAAGATCGCGTCGATGTGTTCGGCACCGAAACGCTTGAGCAGACGCGCGACCGGGTTGCCACAGGTGTCGACGGCATGCATCCCGTATTCGTAATATTGCCCGGTGACAGGAGTGACCGACTGTTGACGCAAGAGGGACAACGCCAAGGCGTCGTCGAGGTAGCCGAGATAGTTCAGTATCTTCTCGGTATGCCCCAGCGGCTGGCACAGATCGTCCGGTTTGACGGCTGTGGCTGCGAGCACGGCAGGGATGCGCTCGGGCTTGACTCCCCAAAGATAGAGCGCAATCCCAGGTCGGCCCAATTCAGTTTCAACTTGCCGCTGAAAGGCTTTCGCGGAGTTCGCAATCACCAGATCCGCGCTGCCCAGCTGCCGAGTGTAAAAATGCTCCTCCACGTCGTAGTAGGTACCGCGCATGCACAGCATCAATCCCCTGTATCCCTCCTCGACCCTGCAATGAAGATCATCGCGATTGCGTAGCATGAACAAATCGTCATCCGTAAGCCTTTGGGTCGAACGCAGGAATTGCAACGCTACCTCAAAAAGCTGTCGCCGTTCGTTCATGCCGCCAACAAAAAACTCTGCATATCCGCCGTGTTTCCGTCTATCGAGGAATTCCTGCCAAGCCCTCGTTCGTGTTAGCCCGTGCGATTCAAGAAACTCGTTCAGCAGGCCGGAATGGTCATCGAAGTAAATGGAACGGATCTGGTACCAGCAACTGGACCGCATTTGCGGCCTGGGCTCCACCGTCCCGCCGCGCCAGCGCGACCAGTCGACGAGCGCAGGTTCGCACCGGGCGGTGAGGGCCAGCACCGGCAACTCGACGCGCACCGCGTCGGAGCGCCACGGCGGCGTGCGCAACAGGGCGGGCAATTCGTCGAAGCTCGCCTCGGTCACCTTTTCGGTCGGGGCGAGCAGACGCGCCAGGGTCCGGCTTTGCGCTTCGTCGCTCTCAGCCGCAAGTGCTGCCTGCAGGGGCTCCAACCACTCGGTATGCGTGTACAGCAGGCGTTGCAAGAGCTGGGCGGCGGGCTGGTCGCGGCTTGGGTTGAGCGCCAGCAGTCCTCGCAAGGTGTACAGCGGCCAACGTTCGGCACGCTCGGCCACCGCTTCGCGCACCTCAAGCAGGTTCAGCCTGCCAAGCAGCAATGCCTGTGCCGCGTCGGTGCGAAAGCTGTCCACGAATTTGACAACACTTTTGTCCGTCAGCTGGTCAGCCAGATGGTCAAACACGCCCGGTCCGTGCCATTGGATCAGGCTGTCCCAATCGTTGATGAATGCGTCGGAATAGTTGGAGTATCTCGTACGCACCAGGGCGATGTTCGCCTCCAGGGTGTTGGTGGGGAGAATCTTGGTGTTCGCCGCATGCGTTTTCAGTTTGGTCAACCAGGCCGATGCAGCGCGGCCACCGTCGGGGCGGGCGAGGAAGGGGTCGGATTTGGTTTTGGTTTTGGTTTTGGCCATGGTGCATTCCTGGGGCGGGTGATCGTTCAGTCGTTCAATTCGGGATTATCCCGGTCGCGTTCCTGGG
>JAYRRD010000151.1:0-19325 GCA_041910275.1 Rhodoferax sp. | reverse complement strand
TTCGTAACACTTCTCATCGTCCATCAACTCCTGGATATGAAACATGGCAGTGGCCCTCCGTCACAATACTATGACGAAGGGCATTGCAACCGATCCTTTTCTCATCCATTGTGATGACCTCAAAACCCAATATGAGCCAACAAATTTACCGCCGGTATATTGGGCCAGCTGGCGCTGGATGTATTCACCCTGCTTGTCCAGACCACTGGCACCGACGCTGAAAATCTTGATGCCCTTGCCCAGTGCGGCGGTCATGCTGACATCGTACTGTGGCCCGGTGTAGTCCAGATGGGGCGGCGCATCGGCGAGCAGGAACACCATGCGGGTCGTGCCGTCGCCCCGCCAGCTCAAGCTGTGCACGGTGTCGTGCAGAGCTTCATTGAGCGCTTCCGGGTAGTCGCCACCGCCGTTGGCCTGCAGCCGGTTCAGGGCAGTTTGAAAGGAGCTGAGGTCGTTGGTGAAATCGTGGCTGCGGATCAGGAATTCGTCACCATAGTCGCGGTAGGCTACCAGGCCAAAACACACATCGGGCCTGGCGGGCAGGCGGGCCACTTCAGCGGCGATGGCGTGCATGCTGGTTTTGAGTTTGTCAATTTCATCGCCCATGGAACCCGTGGCGTCAATCAGGAACACCAGATCGAGTGGGGCGCGCTGTGCTGCCTGTGCGGAGGATGCGTCGAGCGTGACGTCAATGGCGCTTTTTTGTCCGCGCTGCAAGAAAGCAGTGCCATATGTATATGCCGTACCCCAACGGCCTGGCTTGCGCACGTTGACCTGGTAGGTGCTGGCGTAGCTGGTGTCAAACGCATTGGGCGATACCCATACTTGGCCACCGGCGTCGGTGCGTGCCCACATCGCGCTGCCATTGGGTGCTTGAACGCGCACCTCGGCGTCGGAGACGCTGCGCCCGCTGCGGTCACGCACCTGCAATAGGTAGCGTTCACTCACGTCCACCGGACGGTGCGCTACCTGGGTGCGGTTGCGAAACGCCAGGTATTCGCCAAAACCGGCGTTGTCGTCCACCACGCCGGCGGTTACCGTGGCTGTAGCCGTAGCCTGGTTGTGTTGCGGGGCTGCCACTTTGGCTTGTGCGGCTGGGGCTGCGCGGTCTTTGCTGTCGAAGTGCGCTGCGGGTGCGGCAGGTGCTGTGGCCAGGCTGGGCGCGGCTTCGGTACGCGCCGCCAGGCCAGAGGCACTGTCGGCCAGTGCATCGCTGCGCCTTTCGCTGGAGCTGGACTTTCCCAATCTCCCGAAGCTGGGCCACCATCCGGGCGAATCCCGTGCGGGTACCTCGCGCATGCGCATGGGCCGCTCACAATTGCGGGCCGAAGGCGCGTTGAAGTGGGGGCGCATGGGGGCTTCGCTGATGCTTGGCGCAGGGGGCGGTGCCCATACGTCGTTGTGCTGGCCCGCATTGCCTGGGCCTGCGCTACAGCCCAGCAGTTGCGTGCCAATGACCAGATATGCCAGGTGGCGATGAAAGGAATGCTTGTTCATGAAATTCTCCAATGTTGTGCGTTGAACACACGGCTTACACGCGCCAGGGCAGCAAGCGGGGTTAAATGGGGAAAAATATTTTTTGTAAATTTTTTTGTAACCCTTGGCCCCATGGCGTGCACTGCGCCGTGTAAGTGGATGGGAGCCAGTGGGAGAATGTTGTGATGAACTGGATGGAGCTGAGTGACGATGCACTGATGCAGGCCTACGCGGCGGGGCGGGGGGCGGCCTTTGAGGAGCTGTATCGGCGCCACGAAGGTGCCTTGTTCCGTTTTGTGCGCCGTATCCTCGGGGTTGGGCTTGCAGCGCAGGCGGACGAGGTATTTCAGGACACCTGGATGAAAATCATCGCTGCACGCGCGAGTTTCGTTCCGGGCGGCGCACGCTGGAAAACCTGGGCTTTTGCCGTGGCACACAACGCCTGCCTGGACCGTCTGCGCAAAAGCGAGCGCGAAATCGTGCCACACGACACGGCGGATGCTTCTGCGGACACCTTTGACTCTTCCGACACATTGGACTGGTTGCAAGCGGAGCTGGGGCACACCAGCCCGAGCAGCGAGGATACGGCGTATTGGCGTGCCGCCGGCCAGCAACTCGCGCAGTGCCTGGATCATCTGCCCCACGCCCAGCGCGTGGTGTTTTTGATGCATTACGAAGACGATTGCAGCTTGCAGGACATGGCGACGGCCTTGCGGCTGGCGGGCGAAGCGGTCAAGAGCCGCCTGCGCTACGCCATGGCCAAATTGCGTACCTGCATGGGTGACTACCTGGACGGCATGGGCGCAATACCACGTACGAAAGGGGTGGTATGAAAGACGCGGAGCACGCCGATTCGCCGGAAAACTGGCGCGATGCCCGCCTGACGCAGGCGCTCAGGCACATGCCCGATGCACAGGCGCAGCCTGGCGCCCGCACACGCCACGCAGTGCTGCAACACGCCCGAAACGCCGTGGCGGGTACGTCGGCAAAGCGCGGAGCGGTGGATGCGGTGCGCCGCTGGTGGCGCGACTGGTGGGGAAGTGCGGCATCCGGTACTCGCTGGAGCGTGGCCCTTGCCAGTCTGGCGATCTTTGGCTTCATGGTGATATTGTGGCAAGCCCAGGTGGGTGAAATGGGCGGTGGGGTGGAGGATGCTGGCAGTGACCGTGCGCATTCAGCAACCAGACGCGAGGCGGCTGAAACTGCCGTGGTGGCCGGGGCTCCCGCTCCCGCTCCAGCGCCTAAGCCCGCACCTGAAAGCGCACGGGCTCCTGCCGGGCCACCCGCTGCGGCATCGGTGCTGGCCCAGTCGAAGACAGCACGCGCCCGCGTGGCGGAACCAGCCGCGCCTCCTGCTGCGGCGCCACCCCCCGCTCTTGCCAAAGAACCTGCCGCTGATGCCCTGCCTGCGGCACCCGCAAGGTCAGAGGCAATGGCAGACGCCAAACTCGAGCAGCGTGCGCGTGCCGGTGAGGCAGCAGCGCCCCTGGTCGTTCGCATTCTTGCTGGCAAGCGCCAGAGCCGCCTCAGCCTGGAACAGTCCGGCGAATTGCTCGCACAGTTGCGTACCCTGAGCTACGGCCCCGCGCCCAGCCTGGCCGCAGCCGTTGGCATGGCGGCGCAAGAAGGGATGGTCGTTGAAGTGGAGGGCCAGGAGCGCTGGGTGATTGCCCCGGACCACGTGGAGCGCCATGCCCGCGTGGCCAAGGACGGCGATGCCGCGATGAATCGCAGCGCCATCACCCCCGAGCAGTACGCGCAGCTCCTGCGTCTGGTGAACGCACTGCTGCCCCGCTGACTTGGGATACTTGGGATACTTGGGATGACAAAAGCGATTTGTGGGTCCGTGCGGCCATTTTTATTGCAGGTGTGAATGCTCAAGCGTATTGCTGCAACCCTTGCATCAATTGCGGCAACGTGCGCAGCGGCGGAACTGCGGGAGGTATTTTTTCGGGAGTCAGGCCGATGGTCGATAGCGTTGTCGTGCAAACGTACTCTTTCCATCTGGCGGCGGCGGCCCCGGTCCACACAATGTTTCGGGGGGCGTCGTGGCGATCGACGAACTGCACCACGCCATCGTGACGACCCAGGCAGATGTTGCGAAACAGATAGACAAAGCGAAACGGTGGTGGTTCCTTGCCCGTTACCAGCGCCAGAACGGTACGTGCGCCCGCTGGTGCCATGGCCAGTGCGGTGGCGCTTCCCATGCGCAAGGGGCCAGTGGCGTCGGGACTGGACTGGGCCGCATCACCGATGGCGATGATGTTGGGGTGGCTGAGTGAGCGTAGCGCAGCGTCCGTCACAATCTGACCTCGCGCGTTCACGTGAATTCCAGCGTCGCGCGCCACGCCGATGGGTACAAAACCGCTGGTCCAGATGCAGACATCAAACCCCATTTCCTGGCCATCGCTCATCTCTGCAATGCTGTGGCGCAACGCCTTGACCCGCGCGCCGCTGCGCAGTGCGATGTTGCGCTGCTCAAAGGCGCGGTACAGGTAATCGGTCGCTTTTTTGTCGTATCCGCCTGGAACTGCGGCGCTGGAAAACGGTTTTCCCGTGGCCAGCGTCACGTTCACGTGGGGAAGGCTCTCGGCCAGCTCGGCGGCGGTTTCTATCCCCGTGAGCCCTGCACCCACCACCAACACCCGTGCTGCGCCGGATTGCCGCAAAGCGTGGTAAACGTCTTTGGCAGCCTGCACGGATTGAAGCGCATGGGCGTGTTGCCGTACGCCAGGGACCTGGTCCACGTCCATGGTGCTGCCCAGGGCATAGACCAGGTAGTCGTAGTCCAGCGTGGTGGTGATTCCGTCGGCGCGTTGCACCGTCAGGTTTGATGCAGTCGGGTCCAGCGCAATGACCTGTGCCTGCACAAACGCAACGCCCAGGGGAGACAGGAAAGTTCGAAATTGAAAGGACTGACCCGGCTGTCCGGCGGCGATCTGGTGCAAGCGAATGCGTTCCTGAAACTCAGGCTTTGCATCAATGAGTGTGATGGACATGCCCTTGCTTTTCTTGCTCAGACGCTGGGCAACTGTGAGTCCGGCATAGCCTCCGCCAAGGATGACAATTCGGTGCGTTGAAGATGTGGGATTTGACATGGTTCTCTCGCGTTGGGTTGGGATAAGAGGAGCTTACGCCGCATTGACTGCTTTGATAATCCAACAAATGCGCACTACACTTGTCCATAAAATGAAGCAATCAAACATCGACCTGAATGCCCTGCAAGTGTTGGTAACCGTCGTCCAGTCCGGCGGGTTTTCGGCTGCGGCGCGGCGTTTGGGCGTGCCTCCCAATCGATTGAGCCGGCAGGTGCAGCGGCTGGAAGAGGCGCTGGGCGTGCGCTTGTTGCAACGCACTACACGGCGCCTGAGCCTGACCACGGTTGGGCGATCCTTGGTCGATCGCGCCGAGCCCGCTCTTCAGGACCTGGAATCCTTGTGGCGCTTGGCGGGGACGCAGGCACAAGTGCCCAGTGGTCACTTGCGCCTTGCGGCGCCAGCAGACTTTATGGCGGTGGTATCGGCACAGCGTCTGGCCAGATTCCTGGAGCAATATCCACGCATCAGCCTGGAAATCATTTTGTCTGACGATCCCGTCGATTTGTACGGCAGTGGGATCGACATCGCCTTTCGGGCCGGGCCGATTCAGGATGAGAGCCTGATCGCGCGGTGCCTGACCCCCAGCAAATTGATCGTGGTTGCCAGTCCTGCGTGCATTGCCATGCATGGATTGGTGCAAGATGTTCAGGAGCTGAGTACCTTTCCCTGCGTGGCCCTGCGTGGCAAGGAAGGGCGCTCGATGTGGCTGTTGACGGGCCCGGGCGGCACCGCCAAGGTCCCGATCCGGGCACGGTTAACCGTCAACGGCATGGGTGCGCTGGTTGCTGCGGCCAAAGCGGGACTGGGCGCCGCGTTGGTCCCCGAGCAGTTGGTGGCGGATCACCTGTCGGACGGCAGTTTGGTGCATCTGCTTCCCGGACATTGCCTGGATGGTGGCGGCATTTACGCTGTCTACCCCAGCCGTCGCCACCCGCCCGCAGCCCTCAAGGCTTTTATTGATTTTGTGGTGAACGAAGCCAAGGCCGTGCAGCTTGCGTAGCACTCCCATTGGGCGCTTATCCATTGTGTAACGCACCATCAGGTGCGTTCGTTGTGCTCGAGCAGGCGGTCACGTACTGTGCCACGGCACCGCCCATGCTTCTGAGACCCACACCGCCATTGCTTCGGGTGCCGCCTACGGGCTCGATTGTTGCTTGGCCAAACAAACGGTAAACCAGAATGTGCTGCCAACTCCCGGCTGACTATTGACGCCAAGTTTTCCTCCCATCGAGCGCACCAGGCGTCTGGCGATCGCCAAGCCAAGGCCCGTGCCACCATAGGATCGGGTCAGTGAACCATCAGCCTGCTGAAAAGTGTCGAAAACCCTATCCTGATCCTTTTGCGCTATTCCGATGCCGGTGTCTCTCACTTCAAACCGCACACAAACATCCGATTGGGTCTCTTTGTCCAGTGTCAAATGCACAGAAACCGCCCCCTGAGCCGTGAACTTGACGGCGTTATCGATTAGATTTGACAGCACCTGCCCGATTCGTTTCGGGTCACCTTGAAGAGGCAGATCAACGATTTCGGGTGCTACCTCCGTGTTGAGCTTAAGACCCTTTTCGCTTGCGTTGTTGCCAATGCGGTTGATCGCATCCTCCAACACGCGGCCGACTGTGAAGTTGACCTTCTCCAATGTAAGCCGGTTGGCTTCTTTCTCGGAAACGTCGATGATGCCATTGATGATTGCCAACAACTGTTCCGAGGCTTTCGTGACCGTTTCAAGGTATTGCATCTGTTCTGGATCGCTGGCACTGTACTTTGCAATATCGGTAAAACCAAGGATTGCATTCATCGGAGTGCGCAACTCATGGCTGACGGTTCTCAAAAAGGCATTCTTTGCACGATTAGCGGTTTCGGCGGCTTCCTTCGCGATCGAAAGGGCTAGCGTGCGCTCCTCAATACGCTGCTCCAGTTCCTGGTTGAGTCTTTCCAGCGCATCCTCCGCCCGCTTGCGCCGCAGCAGGTTTCTTACCCGCGCCAGTAAAGCCAATGGTTGAATTGGTTTGACGACGTAGTCGTCTGCGCCGTCATCGAGCCCCTTGAATTGGGTTTGTTCGCTGGCATCGGCGCTGATAAAGATAACCGGAATGTTTCCCATTTTCTTGTCCACGCGCAGCTGATGCAGCACCTCAACCCCATTGAGTTCCGGCATCATCACGTCGAGCAGAATCAGATCGGGTCGAGGGTCGCGCGCAGCGATCCCGAGCGCCTCGCTCCCCTTCGTCACCGTCTTTATTCGGTATTCTTCCCGCAAAATTTCCACCATCAAATGCAGGTTCGCGGGTTGATCGTCGACCAGTAGCAACAGCGGCTTTTCCTGGGTGTTACCGTCCAATGGGGTCGTCATGTCAATCTCCTTTTGGTGGTGCCGCAATGGCTTCAAGCTCCGCAATGGTGCGCAAAGCCGCTTCGTGGTCAAAAATGCCAATCTGCGCCACCAATCGCGTCACATTCCTGCCGATCCAATCTGCGGTTTCCAGCTGATGCAGGGCTTGCAGGAGATCGCGTGGCACCAGTTCCCGCTCTTGCAGAATTGGTTTAAGTTCGCGCAGTGTTGTCAGTAGGTTGGCGCGGTAACCCGGCGTGACGGACGTGACAGGCATTGCAGTCATCACTTCGAGCGGGGCATTGTTTAGCACCTCCGGGGTGAACGCCTGATTCTCCGCCACATTGGTGGCATGGTTCGGTTGCAAGAGCAGCGTCAGACGGAAGGTAAAGCAACTGCCCTGACCCGGCGCACTCTCTACCTCCAGCTCACCGCCCATCAACTGGACCAGTTTTTGGCTGATCGACAGGCCAAGGCCGGAGCCGCCGAACTTACGGGACGTTGAACTGTCAGCTTGAACGAAAGGCTGGAAGACGGTTTCGCATTGCCCCGGCGTCATGCCGATGCCACTGTCTCGCACTGTGAAACGCACGGCAACGGCTTCTGCCCGTGGCGAAGTAGTGGCGTCAAGAGCGACGTGAAGGTTGACTTCGCCGCGTTCGGTGAATTTGATCGCGTTGCCAAGCAAATTGTTCAGCACCTGTGACAGGCGCAGCGCATCGCCTTGTACCCGTGATGGCACGTTGGGCGAGAGTTCGAGCCGCAAGGCAATCCCCTTGGTCTCGGCTTGGGCGCGATACATGTCGCTAGCTGTCGTAATCAGTGTGTCGAGCTCGAACGGAGCCAGTTCCAGAGTGAGATGATCGGCCTCGATCTTGGCGTAGTCGAGAATCCCATTCAGCAGATTCAGCAACGCCGCTCCCGAGGTGTGCACAATGTTCAGCATTTCCCTTTGTCGGCGGTCAAGTTCAGTGCGCAACACCATCTCGGTCAGGCCTAGCAGCGCGTTCATCGGTGAGCGGATTTCATGACTCATGTTCGCGAGAAATCGACTCTTGGCTTCGTTGGCGGCCTCCGCACGCTCCTTGGCATGCTCCAGTTCGAGCGTGCGCTCTTTGACCATGTCGAGGAGATGGGCCTGGTATTCAGCGAGTTTCGCCGCCACACGTTTGTTTTCGGTGATATCGACTGAAATTCCTAGCAAATGGGTTGGCACGCCTTTTTCGTCGCGCAGGGCTACTTTCCATGTGTGCACGTAACGCGTTTCCCCGCTGGCCGTGGTAATCGGTTCTTCCGGAATATCCGTGACCTCCCTCGACGCCAAGGCCTTGCGATCCAGCGCGGTGAACCAATCGCCTTGCTCCTTGGGCCAGAGGTCGTAGTTGTTCGTGCCGAGTAGAACGTTGCGAGAGTAGCCGGTTAGCGCTTCTCCTGCGCTATTGAACATCTCCATACGTAAGTCGCTGTTGCGTTTCAGGAACAGCATGACCGGGATATTTTCGATGATCGCTTCGAGAAGCCGTTGCGATGCACGCAACTTGTCCTCGATTTCTCTGCGCGCGGTGATGTCCTGGACCGTGCCGATTCCAGTAAGTGCCCGTCCGTTCGCATCCCTTTCAACGAAGCCACGCTCTCGCACCCAACGTGTCTGCCCATTGACTACGATGCGATGCTCGATGTCGAGGTCAGCGTCGCTCTCCATCGCTTCGCCCCAGGCCTTGAAAACTTGCTCGACGTCATCGGGATGTACGATTGCCGCAAAGTCGGCCTGCTCGACGTCTTGCGATGGTGGCACACCGAACATGCGATAGGTTTCCGCTGACCACTGCAGCTTGCCGTTCGGGATATCCAGAATCCAGCTACCAACCTGGGCAACGGACTGGGCGCGTGTGAGACCTTCTTCACTCCTGCGTAAATCAACTTCTAACTGGTGCCGCTGCGTAACGTCGCTGAAAGCGCCAATGATGCGCAAGGGCTGGCCTTCCTGGCTGCGTGCTACCACCCGGCCTTGATCGGATACCCAAAGGTAGTGACCATCGGCATGGCGCAGGCGATATGTCGCCCGATATGGCTGGTCTTCCTTTAGAGCCATCATGATATTCGCTTGCACCGATTCCATGTCATCGGGATGGATGCGTGCATAGTATGCTGCAACCGGATGCTCGAGCATTGCATCGGTAAAGCCGAGCATTGCGCACCAATGGTGATTGTGCTTGACGATGCCGGTACTCAAGTCGCAATCCCAGACCGCTTCCTGGGTGGCACTAAGAGCGAGGCGCAGGCGCTCTTCGCTTTCTAACAGGGCATTGTGGGTCAATGCCGCTTCCTGTTTCGCCTGCGTTTGAGTGGTGATGTCGCGGAGGATGAGGAGAAGGTGCGGCTTGTTTTCAATCGAGAAGCGTGAAAAGTGAGCCTCACCCCAAAAATCACGGCCAAACGTACTCACAATGTGAACGGATGTGTTATGCGCCTTTCCCGTGGCGAGCACATCATCGGCAATGTCCGTAAGGCCCATTTCCCGCCATGATGCGAGTTCTCGGAAATTTTGCGAACGAACCTGCTCCAGCGTTGCACCTATCATCCCTGCCATTGCCTCGTTGCCCAGGATGCAGTCGCCCGTAAATTTGTAAGCGGTGATTCCCAATGGAGATTCATCGATCACCTTGCTGTTGAGTAGCAGCAGTTCGGCGATTTGTTGCGTATTCCGCTTCCGCTCTGAGACATCACGCGCCAGGATCACGAACCCCGGTGCTTCGTTGCGCACCTCGAATTTGCGCGCGATCGAGATTTCGAACCAGCACTCTCCGGTCGGTAGCGTGATGGCATATTCGGTTTGGACCAATACGTCATGCGCGGAATAATCTTCCACGGCGGCGCGGCACATGGCACCGATCCCCGGATGCAGTGCGTCGCCCAGTCGCCGCATAGCACCTTCTTCCGGCGGTTTCAGCAGATCGCTCCGTTTCGATTGATAGGTTTTGATGCGGCCATCGGCGTCGACGTCAAAGAGCAAATCCGGGATCGCCTCCAGCGTGGCCCCCAGGTTGCTCTTGGCGTTAAGGATTTCATTTTCGGTACGCTGCCGTTCTATTAGTTCGTCTGCCAACCTGTGCAATATCGAATAAACGCGCATGGTTGCCGCAACCGACAGAACGATGGACAGACCTGCCAGCAACAAGCTCGTCACCACCTGTGACTCCGACCAGCGTAGCCCGTTCTGATTGGATTGACCGACGAGGACATAGAACGGGTAGCGTGCCAGTTTTCGATAGGAATTGATGCGCTCGATACCATCGACTGCGGTGGTAGCACGATACGACCCACTTTCCGGGTTGGCGATCAGATGCTCGCGCAACTCTGGCGATACGTCCTTGGTGCCAGTTTTTGCGGCGGTATCCGGAATACGATAGACTAGCGCCATGTCGGCCCTACGGATCGTCGCGGCGCCTCCCGTGCCAAGGTTAATGGACGAGAAAACCCCGGCGAAATTGTTAACGGGGAAGGTGGCGATCACGACGCCGGCGAACGATCCATCCGCATAGCTCACGCGCCTTGCAAAAACCAACAGCCAACTTTTCATGATGCGGCGGCCCAAGAAGGGGCCGTAAATAATCAAGTCCGGAGTCGTCTGGTTGCGAGCGCGAACAAAGTAGTCGAGGTCGCCGAGGTAAGGCTTGGTGGTAGCACCTGATCTGTCATCCCCAAACTGGACCAGCCCATTTGCATCTATCAGCCGCAGGATCGTGCCTTTCGGCAATAGCTGTTGATGATTGGTCAATCCGGCGTGAAGGAGGTCGACGTTGAGATGCTTGTCTTTGACGGTAGCACCGATGTCGAGGACCACCGATTGGAGGACAATGTCGATCTTGTCGAAGACATCGCTGACATGTCTGTCAAGCAGGGTGGCAATATTCTGGGTGGAATTTATCGCCACTTCTTGCGTGCGCTGCCACGCCTGCCACAGCGAAAGCACGGCGAGGCCAACGGCCAATATGATCGCCGTTCCCGCGACCAAAACGTAAGTTACCCGGCTTGGCGGTTTACCCGAGACGAGTGGTGGTTTTATGCTGTTTTCAGGCGTGTCTCGTTCCATCGGTGTTGGCCCTTCGATTTGAAAGCTGCCTGCTTCGTGCAAATGATTCGAACGCATCCAGCGGCAGCGGTCGGCTAAAGAGATAACCCTGATAGGCTTTGCAGCCTGCCGCCGCGAGGAAGGCCCATTGCCCTTCGGTTTCAACACCTTCGGCAATGACGCCTAGACCGAGACCCTTGGCCAGTGCCACGATGGTTTGGGTGATGGCCGCATCGTTGGGATCGGTGAGCACGTCGCGGACAAAGGATCGGTCGATCTTCAACTGATCCAGTGGCATACGCTTCAGGTACGCCAGCGAAGAGTATCCGGTGCCGAAGTCATCCAATGAAAAGCTGATCCCCTCTGACTTCAGTGCGCCCATCTTCGCGATGATCTCCTCCACGTCGGACACCAAGATGCTTTCGGTCAGTTCCAGTTTGAGTCGCTTGGGATTGGCACCGGCATCGCAGAGTATCGTCAGTACCTGAGCGACGAAGTCAGAACGTTGGAACTGGTGGGCGCTGACATTTATTGCGATCGTGAGGTGGTCCATGCCCGGCACTTTGGCCCATCGCGCTAACTGGGTGCAGGCAGTCTCCAGAACCCATCGTCCTAAAGGCAGGATTAAGCCGGTTTCTTCAGCCAGAGGAATGAAATCGGCAGGCGAGACCATCCCGCGTTGGGGATGCGACCAGCGAACCAGGGCCTCGACTCCCGTCACTTCGCCCTCTGCCGTGACCTGGGCCTGGTAGTGGAGCAGGAACTGCTTTTCTTCAAGTGCGCACCACAAGTCTTCTTCCAGTGCCGCGCGCTTCATCACGGCGGCCTCCATTTCCGGATCGAAGAAACGCACCATATTGCGTCCCATGGCCTTGGATTTGTACATCGCCATGTCGGCCTGTTTCATCAGATCATCGATAGGGACATTCCGATCAAGAAATATGGTTATTCCGATACTGGCCGTGCTGTGATAGGCCAGATCGCGCAGCTGATAGGTCTGATTGAGTTCGGAAAGAATCTTGTTGCCAACGGTTTCAGCTTGGGTGAGTGCTTCCTTGATGTTGACGCCCAAATCCGGCAGCAGCAGGACAAATTCGTCTCCACCCAGGCGCGCCACCGTGTCTCCGGCTCGAACACAATGGGTAAGGCGTTGCGCTACCTGTTGCAGCAAGAGGTCGCCCACATCATGGCCGAGGGTGTCGTTGAGAGTCTTGAACTTGTCGAGATCGATGAAGAGCAGGGCGCCATAGGTGGAGTTGCGGTCGCTGGCAGCCATCGCTTGCTTTATGCGATCCAACAGGAGCGTACGATTGGGCAAGCCCGTTAGCTGATCAAAGAATGCAAGATGGTTGATCTTCTCTTCCGTTTTTTTCCGTTCGGTGATGTCGTACTGGATTCCCACATAGTTGGTGACGGTGCCTCTGCCGCTTTTGACCGCCGAAATGGTGAGCCATTTCGGATAAATCGTGCCATCCTTGCGTCGATCCCAGATTTCGCCTTGCCATGTACCGGTGCAGCGGAGCGTCTCCCACATGCCACGATAGAAATCAGTGTCGTGCCGGTCGGACTTGAAAATGCGTGGATTCTTGCCGATGACCTCTTCTGCCGCGTAGCCGGTAGACTCGGTGAATGCTGAATTGACTTTGAGAATGACTGCATTGGCATCTGTGATTACCATTGATTCATGGGAATCGAAGACGATGGCGGCTATCCGGCGCTCAGTTTCGGCTTGTCTAAGGCGCAGCAAGTTCCGCACCCGCACCTGCAGAACCAACGGATGCACCGGTTTGACCAGATAGTCATCGGCGCCGTCATCAAGTCCTATGAGTTGCGTGCGCTCGGTGGCATCAGCGCTGACAAAGATCACCGGGATGTCGCTGGTCGTTGGGTTGGCGCGCAACCGGTGCAGCACGTCGATTCCGCTCAGGTCTGGCATCATCACGTCAAGCAGGATCAGATCGGGATGCGGTTCACTATAAGCTAACTCCAGCGCCTCAACGCCCTTCGTGGTGGTCTTGATGCGATACGCGTCGCGCAGGATCTCGGCCAGCAGATGCAGGTTGGCGGGTTCGTCGTCAACCAGCAGCAGGAGTGGTCTACGCGATGCCGTAACTGATGCCATTCACCCTTATCCCTCAAAAACCAGGTCACCCCAAGGACCAGACAAGCAGAGTTGACAGTCTGGTAACTTCATTCAGTATCCCATATTCAGCTCGGGTTATCGCAGGAAGAGTATTTCCCAATTCAGCTGCGGTAGCGGGTGGTGTCATCGAGTAGATCGGTCCAGACACGAGGCAGACCCATCGGGGCAATGTACTCCATTGTGTAACGCACCATCAGGTGCGCTCGCTACGCTCCAGTAGGCGTTCACGGGCGGTGGCAGGGCGCCATTGGGCGACGATGGCCTCGCGTGTATCGTGGTCTTGCGACAGGGCAAAACATAGCCCATCGCCCGAGGGCTGGACCAACAGGCGCAAATCGGTATCGTAGAAAACCGGCCCTTTGAGCCAGGTGTCGAGCCGCTGGGCCGGTTCGTCCAGGGTGTGGGCCAGATGCGCCAGGCACTGCCCCAGCACCCGCTGTGGGTGGTGAAAATCCCGCTTGAAGCCAAACACGCGCGCGTAGTGGCGCGACCAGTGGATGCCGTTGTAGTCGCCGGTGAGGCCACCAAAGCGCCAGCCCGACCCGCCGGGGGCGTGCCAGCATTGCACCTGCGTCCCTTGCACGGTG
The DNA here is from genome assembly GCA_041910275.1 of Rhodoferax sp. Lineage (GTDB taxonomy): Bacteria > Pseudomonadota > Gammaproteobacteria > Burkholderiales > Burkholderiaceae_C > Allorhodoferax. The sequence goes on along the minus strand of JAYRRD010000151.1, from coordinate 5,620 downwards.
GGAGCGCGGGCGGCGGCGCTGGGAGCCTGGGCGGCGCCAAAGCGGCCACGGTAGTAGAAGGTATTGATGCTTTCCCACACAGTGCGCCCGTCCTGCGTGAGTTGGGTGTGGATGTCCACCTCGGCACCTTTTTCCAGCACACGCTGGGATGCCACGGCGCTGTGCACGTCATGGGCCGAACCCACCTGCAGCGGGCGGTGCTGCAGCAACTGGTTGCGTATCTGCAGTGCGCTCCACATGGGAATGGGAAAGGCCGGGTGCGTCAACAATGCCATGCACAGCCGAAAGGTCAGGATGTGCGGCACCAAAATGCACACCGGCGCCTGCGCGTCCAGCCCGGTGAGTTCGGCAATGCGGGCCAGGTCCTGGGGGCGGCAGTGCCAGTTGCGCCAGGTCAGCGCAATCGCCGGTACTGCGCCAGCCCGGACCAGACCCGGGCGGGGGCGAAAGGCTTCGGTCATGAAGCGCCAGGTCGAAGGGGGGTGTTGAAATTCTTGCCTCCATGTTGCGGTCATGGTGTTTCCTCCTGGGTTGTAAAGGTGGGGGTGGGCGTGCTGCCAAGGGCGCGCCAGACACAGTCGGTGAGGGCCTGGCGCAGCGTCGCATCGGGTGCGTTTACCTGCCCTTTCAGGTAGCTGCGGGCCCACTCCTGGCACGGACCCACCAGCATGGCCACGTACAGTTCGCGCGGCAGTTGCCGGATGTGCCCGCCGCGTATCTGGGGGCCAAACCATGCGGCCATGCTGGCCAGAAAAGCCGTGTTGAGTTGGTCCAGCGCCAGCGTGGATTCGGCGTCCAGCGCGTTGGAGCGCGTTTGCAGCAGGTAGTGCGCCCACAGCGGCTGCGCAACCACCCAGTCCAGGTGGTAACCCACCAGCGCGGCCAGGGCGCTGCGCGCGTCACTGGCTGTGGCCAGCGCGTGCAAATAGCCCTGCTGGAATTGGCGGACGGCTTCGCAGTACAGCGCGCCGGCCAGCGCCTCTTTGCTGCCGAAATGGTGGTACACGCTGCCCACGCTGATGCCGGCGCGCTGGCAGATATCGCCAATGGCGGTCTGCTCAACGCCTTTTTCGGTGAAACAGTGCAAGGCGGCGAGCATGACGCGCTCCTGGCGCAGCGCGTTGCTGAGTTGGCGGGGTGTGGTGGTTGGCATAATTTAGAATATTATTCTACGAATATTATTCTAAATCAACCGGCGTGGCAAGCCCTGCCCGCAGTGCACAGTGGTGGCCCGCGTGCCGATACGCGAGCGCTACGGCGCATGGGACAGGGTGATCAATTCCTGATATTGATCCTGATTTGATAGCTATCCCCGCTCGTTCCATGGGGTCTGTAGCCGTAATCATGTGCAAAACCAAGGCTCTGGATGACGAAAAATCCGCCCAGGGCACCGGCCTTGGCAGATGGTGTTGCCAACGCGCAAGAATTTGAAAGGCATTTTGGCTTGTGGCGCTTGTGTGGTGAGCGGGGACAGCTATGTTTTCGGGAGTAGTCTGGGGGAGTGGCCAAACCGGGGAGCGCAATGTGCAAGAATGGGGATTCTGAGGATGGGTTTCCTCCGGTTCGATAGGCTTCATCCATGTCCTTGCCCTCCCTGAACCTGTTGCGTACCTTCGCCGTGTTGGGTGACAGCTTGAACGTCCGACTGGCGTCCGAGCGCTTGTACGTCACGCCCACGGCGGTCAGCCACCAGCTGCGCGAGTTGGAGACGGCGCTGGGCTGCAAACTGTTTGTGCGCCTGCCGCGTGGTTGGGCCACTTGCCAAGTTGGCTGATGGGTGGTGAGACCTTGCCCAAGGAGGTGGCGTTGGAATGGGCGCGGTGGTGCCGCAACCCGGCCTATATGTCTGACGCCGATGGCAAACCGTTGCGCCCACATTTTGAGCGGCTCACCGCTGCCACACGGTTCGTCTACTTTGCCGACGACCAGGCCATTGCGCCCGAACGCGCCGTGCGCGCGTTGGCTGGCTTCTACACGGCAAGCCAGCCCGAGGTTCAGTCCATTGACCCCCATGCATGGCAGATTGCCAGTTTGGGCCACTTTGGCTTCTTCCGCCGCCAGACCCCAACCGCATTGTGGGACCAGCAGCTGGCTTGGCTGGAGCAGTCGTTGAACACGTAAGGCCGGTGCGCCGAGCGCTACGGCGCATGGGATGGGGTGATTTGGTGATTCTGGACATGCGCTTGCCCGACAGCCTGGGTATGGACAAAGCGTACAGCCATTTTTCATAGGAAAAACCAAGAACCGCAAGCCGCAGAACCAGACTCCTGGTTGGCGGCCAGGAGCGCGATGGGTCACTATCCAAAAAATAGGAGTCAGTAAGAAATCCAACCGCACGACGCCAGATACGTGCTCCAAAGCGCTAGCTGGCGCGAGCCACCGCCGCCTGTAACACCGTCTCGATGCCATGCGTCATGGCGATCAGTTCGGTGGCAACCACGGCAAACTCGTTGCCTGCACTGCCGGCCCGGGCGGCAACGATGCGTGCGTTCATCGCAACCACCTGCGCCTGCTTTGAAATGGTGCGGATTTCGTTCATGGCACCAGTAAGTCGCTGCTCCATTTCCTTGGCGTGGGCGCGCGCCTCCTGCTCGTAGATGGCGGTCATGCTGTTGAGTACTGCCAGCAAGGGCGTAGAACTCGCCACCAGTTCATCCAGTAGTCCGGGAATTTGACGCCGCAGGTCGGCTGCGATGGCATACAAGGCACGCTGCGCGAGATCAATGAATTGCAAAATCTTGGCATTGCCCTGCTCCGAACCGTAGTACGCCTGCCGCAGGTTTTCGCAGTAGATGCCTGGCAGGCCGTTTCCGCCCTGCACCAGTGCAGCATGGGCGCGCTGGAACATTTCCAAAGCTTCCTCAGCGATCTTGATCGCATCAGCATTGCCACCTGCGGCAAGAATGGCGTACAAAATCACCCGTTGAGAGGTGAACCGACGCCGACCAGAATGGTTGATCATTGCGGCAAATGCCTCGCCGCTGAGCGCCTCTTTGGGAGCTGGTCTGGGCTGTGTGCTGCGATGCTGAACTGGCAAATACATGGCAAATTCCTCCAGTAGTTCATAAGGCTGGCGAGTATTGAAGGCTCTCGGGGGTATCGTCTCGCCAATGTCGTGCAAACGGGATGCTCCATGGTTTAAGCACGATTCATGCCAGAAGTGAGCGTGGGCGTCGCACGATTGGTTGCGTGGATGGCTTCCTGCATTTCCATACAAATGCCAACGGAAACCCTCACGGCCAGCGCTGCCAGGGGGTTTTCTGTGGCTTGACCAGAGGTAGGGGGATGGTGGGTGCCCCGGCACGGTGTGCGCCGTTGCCGTGTGTGCCATTGTCGGGTCAAGCAAGGGGGGCGGTTTGGTACGACACCGTGTCCTGCAACCGGTGCGCTGGACCGGCGTGCATGCAGCGTGCCGTACAGCTCTTCGAGACTCTGTTCTTATCACCTTTCAAAACCGTCGTCCTGTTCAGAAGCTGTCGTCAGGCGCGTCAAGTCTGCCTGTGTGGGTGGTGTGGACATGGGCACCTCCTGGTCTTTTGATTGTCAGTTTTTTTGTGAATCATAGTTTGAAATTATCTGCTTTTTTGGTATTGATCCGGCACCTATCATCGCGCCATCTTCAACCCTCAACCCATGAGAACCACCATGCGATCCTACCCTCGAAACAGTCCTGAAGCCGCTGCACGTGTTGTTGCACTTGTCCTGATCTCCGACGGCCACGTCAGCCGCTCGGAATTTGACGCACTGAACACCCTCGACGGTGTGCGTGATCTGGGTCTGGAACCCCGCCATATGCCCGGCATTGTGCAGACCTTGTGTGAAGACCTGCTGATGGCCGGATTTGATGGCCGCTCGATTCTGTCCCATCTGGATGACAGTGCGCTGCACGCGATCATTACCGAAGTGGACGAACCCCACCTGCAGGCACGGGTGTTGCGCGTCGCGGCATCGGTCGCCCATGCCGACTTGCATCTGTCGGACGGGGAAAGCGCGATGCTGGATGTGATCAGCCGGATATGGCAAAAAAATCTGGTCGCCATGCAAGCAATCCCGGTGGATGTGCCAGCCGCTGCGCTCAATCGTCACGTGGCGGCCCGGACTGGCCCATTTTGATGAAAACGCCCCAGGCCACCAGCAGTGCGGCTGCTGCAAAAGCGATGTATGCAGCGTCCGAGATTCTGGCCGGGTCGTCGTGCAGCATTTTGAAGATCGCCACCAGCGATTCGATGGCCAGTGACACGACCACCACGACGAGAAAACGTGACAGCACGCGCCGGGCGCGTGCGGCAGCACTCAGGCGTGCGGCGTGCGCGAACTCCTCTTCCACGATGGTCTGGCCCAGTTCCATGGCGGCCATCGCGATGGTCAACATGGCAATGCAGTCCAGGATCACATCAAAGCGTTTGGTCAGCGTCAGGGTGCCGTCTGGTTGCACGGCACGCCACAGTTCAAGGCCAGAGAACACGATCAAGGCCACGGCGCAACCGGCAAACAGGATGACGATGGCCGCAAAGCCTATTGCGAAGAGACGTTCGGAGGATTTTGCGACGGACATGGACATTCAAAGCAGATAAACACGGTAACGGTAACATAAAACGCGAACACAACAGAAAGAATAAGCCCATGACTACCCCAGACCCGCGTCCGCTGGTGCTCATCACCGGCGCTGGCGGCAACATCGGACACACCCTGGCACGCGCATTGGCTGACAGCTACCGCGTGGTCGGGCTGGACCGCCAAGCCAGCACAAGCCCGTTTCCTATCCTGCAGGCAGATTTTTCCTCGGCTGCCTCCATTGACCTGGCGTTGCACCAACTGCGCGCGTCGTTCGGTACACACATCGCCAGCGTGCTCCATCTGGTGGCCTATTTTGATTTCAGCAACGCCGACGATCCGCGTTACCAGAGCGTCAATATCGAGGGCACGCGGCATCTGCTGCGCGCGTTGCAGGCGTTTGAGGTCGAGCAGTTTGTCTATGCCAGCACGATGCTGGTACACGCCCCGTGCCGACCAGGAGAGCGCATCGACGAAAGCCATCCGATTGGCCCACGTTGGGCCTATCCGCGCTCCAAGGCTGCCGCCGAAGCGGTGGTGCGCCAGGAGCACGGTGCCATCCCCTGCGTCAATCTGCGTCTGGCCGGGGTGTACGACGGGCAATCGCTGGTGCCGACGATGGCGCAGCAGTTCGCGCGCATTTACGAGCGCGACGTGCAAAGCTACTTTTACTCCGGCAGCACGCTGGTGGGCCAGGCCATGCTGCACCGCGACGACATGTTTGATGCCTTTCTCCGCACCATCGACCGCCGCGCAGCGCTGCCGCCGGAGGTGGACATCCTCATCGGCGAATCCGATGCCATGGGGTATGACGCACTGCAAGACCGTCTGGGTGCGCTGATGCATGGCGTGCAGGACTGGACGACGCTGCAGGTGCCCAAATCCGTCGCCGCTGCCGGGCTGTGGGTCCAGGCCAAGCTGGAGCCGGTCATCCCCGATGTGATTGACAAGGGCCAGCCCCCGTTTGTGCGGCCTTTCATGGCCGAAATGGCCGACGACCACTACGCACTCGATACGCGCCGCGCCCGTGACTTGCTGGGCTGGGAGGCACAGCACCGTTTCAAGG
>JAYRRD010000150.1:0-2020 GCA_041910275.1 Rhodoferax sp. | reverse complement strand
TCGGCAAACCGTTCATACCCGCAGCGACCTAGCCTGCGTACCCTACCGGGGATCTCCGCCCACGTGAACTGCTCTCACTGTCCGTTGAAGAGCGGACAGAAACCTGAGTAGTTACAAAATTTCTACAAGCATGGATGGATGCCACTGGCAGTAATCGGCTAAAAATCCCAAATTTGACTTTACCCTGTACCTGAAGGGGCTATACGCTTGGGCGCGGCAGGTTTGAGTGCTTCGAGCATGAGATCGAACAATTCTTGCCAGCTTTCAAAAAACTCTCGGCTTGGCCGGATTTGGCAGTCGATGCGGCCTGTTTCAATTTCAGCCTGTCTCACCGTTCGAGTGCCATTTTTGGTTTCACGGGGTTGGAACACCATCGCCTTGCGGGTATCCAGGACTACTCCCAAAAACATAGCTGTCCCCGCTCACCACACAAGCCCCACAAGCCAAAACGCCTTCAAATTCTTGCGTAAAACGCCAAGGGCGATGCAACACCACCTGCCAAATCTGGTGCCCTGGGCGGGTTTTTCGTCATCCAGGGCCTTGGTTTTTCACATGATTTCGGCTATAGCCCCCATGGAACGAGCGGGGACAGCTATTAAATTAGGATCATGATCATGATCAGGAATTGATCACACTATCCCATGCGCCATAGCGTTCGCGTATCGGCCCGCGCCGCACCGACAGTGCCATCAGCGCCGCACCGGCGAGTACGCTGACCAGCGTTGCGGACATGTCCCCGGCGAACAGGAACGGCGTGGCCATCAAGCCGGCGCCCAGCAGCAGGTTCAGCCAGCGTGCCGGGCGGGCGACTTCGGCGGCGGCCACCGATACCACGGTGAGTACCAGCGAACCGATGACATGGTGGGCGTGGGCCAGGTTGCCCTGCACACCAGGCCACAGCTGCGTGAACAGCAGCGCCAGCCCGATCAGTGCGGTCAGCCCCAGATTCCAGGGCAGATTGACACCGCCGCCGACCATGTTGCGCAATACCGCACCGGGCGGCTGGTCAAACTCGTCAACGGAGCGTGTGCTTCGCTCAGAACCTGCGGGCATGGTGTCGGTGTCGCCGAAGAAGAACACGGCCAGGCCGTTGCGGCCCGCCTGCACGCGGCGGCGCACGAATTGCAGCGCGGCAATCAGTTCGTCCAGCGAATAGGGAATCTGGATCAGGATGGCCGCTGCGCCGATGAGTGCCACGGTGCTCAGGGTGCCGATCACAATCGGCTGGATGATGACAAAGAAGATGGACGTGATGCCCAGCGGGGCGATCATCAGCCCGAACAGCACCACCAGCCAGGGCATGGTACGCCAGCGCGCCTTGGCGCCGACCAGTCCGGTCAGGATTTCCAGCAAGTAGGTATAGCCGCCCAGGGCCGCGTCAGACACCGGGAACGACCGGGACAGTGCCGAGGTGATGACCTCTTCGGTGCCGTTTTGCGGATCGGTGGGCGAGCCGGGAAAGAACGGGTCCCACACGTGGGGAATGTGGCCCAGCTGGTAACCGGCCAGATAACGCGCCACAAACAGGCCCAGCAAGGCCATGGCAATGATCGGCAGGCGCTGCGTCCAGGCCGATGGGTTGTAGCTCCAGCCCGGCGGAATGTCCGGGCCGGTGAGCGCTGCCAGTGCCGATGGGCCAGGCTCGGGCTTGGTACACACGGCAAAGCCGAAGATCAGCGCACCGACCAGCGAATCGGACAGGTAAGCCGCTGCATTGCCAGTGTGAAATAGAAACGGAATCGCCATCACCACCGTGCCGATGGCCGCGCAGACCCAGCGTGCGGCGGTGCCGCGCTGCGACAGCGCCGCCGTGGCAAATACCATCAGGAGGATGCCCAGGAGCATCTCGCTCCAGCGCAGCAAAGGTTCTTGCACGGCGATCAGCAGTGGCTGGGTAAAAAGCCAGCTGCCCAGGGCGATGTTGACAAAGTGCGGCCAGCGGTTGTCGCCCAGTTCGGCGTTGAACTGCTGCTGGTGCAGCTGGCGCAGGCGCTCGGGGTCTTCGCCGACGATGCTGGCG
>JAYRRD010000149.1:0-5387 GCA_041910275.1 Rhodoferax sp. | reverse complement strand
CGCCAGCATCGTCGGCGAAGACCCCGAGCGCCTGCGCCAGCTGCACCAGCAGCAGTTCAACGCCGAACTGGGCGACAACCGCTGGCCGCACTTTGTCAACATCGCCCTGGGCAGCTGGCTTTTTACCCAGCCACTGCTGATTGCCGTGCAAGAGCCCTGGCTGCGCTGGAGCGAGATGGTCCTGGGCATCCTCCTGATGGTGTTTGCCACGGCGGCGCTGTCGCAGCGCGGCACCGCCGCACGCTGGGTTTGTGCGGCCATCGGTGCGGTGGTGATGGCGATTCCATTTCTATTTCACACCGGCAACGCAGCGGCTTACCTGTCCGATTCACTGGTCGGCGCGCTGATCTTCGGCTTTGCCGTGTGTACCAAGCCCGAGCCCGGCCCATCGGCACTGGCGGCGCTCACCGGACCGGACACTCCGCCGGGCTGGAGCTACAACCCGTCGGCCTGGACGCAGCGTGTACCGATCCTGGCCACGGCCTTGATAGGGCTGTTTGTGGCGCGTTATCTGGCGGCTTACCAGCTCGGCCATATTCCCCACGTGTGGGATCCGTTCTTCCCCGGCTCGCCCAGCGATCCGCAAAACGGCACCGAGGAGGTCATCACCTCGGCACTGTCCAGGTCGTTTCCGGTGTCCGATGCGGCCCTGGGCGGCTACACCTATTTGCTGGAAATCCTGACCGGACTGGTCGGTGCCAAGGCGCGCTGGCGCACCATGCCCTGGCTGGTGGTGCTGTTCGGGTTGATGATCGCCCCGCTGGGCATCACGTCGATCTTCTTTGTCATCATCCAGCCGATTGTGATTGGCACCCTGAGCACCGTGGCACTCATCGGCGCAGCGGCCATTCTGATCCAGATTCCCTATTCGCTGGATGAACTGATTGCCACGCTGCAATTCGTGCGCCGCCGGGTGCAGGCGGGCCGCAACGGCATTGCCGTGTTCTTCTGCGGCGACACCGATACCATGCCCGCAGGTTCTGAGCGGAGCGTCCGCTCCGTGGACGAGTTTAACCAGCCGCCGGGTGCGGTGTTGCGCAACATGCTGGGCGGCGGCGTCAATCTGCCCTGGAATCTGGGGCTGACCGCACTGATCGGGCTGGCGCTGCTGTTCACGCAGCTGTGGCCTGGCGTGCAGGGCAATCTGGCCCACGCCCACCACGTCATCGGTTCGCTGGTACTCACCGTGGTATCGGTGGCCGCCGCCGAAGTTGCCCGCCCGGCGCGCTGGCTGAACCTGCTGCTGGGCGCCGGCCTGATGGCCACGCCGTTCCTGTTCGCCGCAGACACGTCCGCAACGCTGGTCAGCATGCTTGCCGGCGCGGCGCTGATGGCCCTGTCGGTGCGGCGTGGGCCGATACGCGAACGTTATGGCGCATGGGACAAGGTGATCAATTCCTGATCCTGATTGTTATCCTGATTTGATAGCTGTTCCCGCTCGTTCCATGGGGGCTGTAGCCGTAATCATATGAAAAACAAGGCCCAAAATGACGAAATATCCGCCCAGGGCACCAGATTTGGCAGGTGTGTTGTCTCGCCCTTGGCGTTTTACGCAAGAATTTGAAGGCGTTTTGGCTTGTGGGGCTTGTGTGGTGAGCGGGAGCAGCTATGTTTTTGGGAGTGGTTCTGGATAGCTGTGCCCGCAGGGCAATGGTGTTCCAACCCCGTGGTGCGAGCTCGTGCCACCCAAGCGCACACCAGCACATTACCTGTGGGCGGTTTTGATCGCGCACATCTACGAAGTTTTTCCGCTGCTGTGCCCGATATGTGGGGGCCAAATGCGCCTGATTGCGTTCATCACTAACACTACAGAGGTGCGCACAATCCTGGAACACATCGGCGTGGACCCTGCGCCTCCACGCATCACCCCGCCGCGCGGCCCGCCACTGTGGGATAACTGTGATGCGTCGGCTGACGAAGTGCTGGAAGCGCTGCCCGATTGGGATGGAGCAGCACAGTCCGCACCTGACGATTGTGCCGATCAGCGCATCCATTGGTGAGATGCAAAACCAGTGATTCATAACCGCTGTCGGGTAGGGCCGTTCCGGCGATATGCCAGGAAAACCCAAAATGGCACTCGAACGGTGAAACAGACCGCATCGACTGCCAAACCGGCCAAACAGGCCAAACCGAGGATCGCAATGTGCAAAAATCGGGATTGTGAGGACGACTCAGGATGCGATATTTGACGTCGTACGGTTGGATTTCCTATCCGCAAGACGTACAGGGTGATGGTGTCGTGCGCTAATTTCGTGCAGAACTTGTGGCCAGGGCCACTACGGCAGCATCCTGGCTAAACGAAAACCGTAGCTTTCGTATCGGAGGTCCGGGTCGGACGGGAAGTTCCTGTGGCGGAACGTCGCGCCCACGCCTTCAGGTTGGTTGCCCCATGAACCGCCGCGCAACACGCGCTGACCACAATACCCACTCTCCCAGGCGCTTCCATCGCTCGGTGCTCCGTCATAGCTTTCATTCCAGCAGTCCTGCACCCACTCATCTACGTTGCCACTCATGTCATACAGCCCCCACGCATTGGCCTGCTTTTGTGCTACCGGATGGGTCTTGTGTTCACCGTTTTCGATATACCAGGCTACCGATTTCACATCATCGCTGCCGCAGTATTCTTGCCGCCCTCCGGCTCGGCACGCATATTCCCATTCCGCCTCGCTCGGCAAACGGTACCGCTTGCCCGTCTTCTGGTTCAGCTTCTGGATGAACTTCTGCACGTCGTGCCAGCCCACGCTATCCACCGGGCAGTCGTCACAGTCCGTGAAAAGACTCGGGTTATTGCCAAAAATTGACCAACCCATCACCGCCTTCCATTGCCGTTGCGTTACCTCCGTCTCCCCCAGCTCAAATGCTCCCACGTTCACCCAGTGAGGCAGCTTTCCGCTATCGTGGTGATTGCTGCCCATCAAAAAACTACCCGCCGGTATCCGCACCATCCAGATGCCAAAGTCGATGCTTTGTTGTGTGGTCTGCAAAGGGGGGGAAGGTGTGACAGCGGTCGAACTTGTTACTGAAGACACCGGCGTTGTCTCAAACCCATCCTCTGCCACGCGCGTCGCCCACGCGCTTGAGTTCCAGAAAATCCCCATAACCAGCCACCACAACCACACAATTCTTGATCCCATCACATGCTCCCCAACCAATGTTTCTATGGCGCCCGTAAAACTCTTGAATAACTAGAGCGACAAACTTGGAATGTAGGATTTTGGATTTCTAGCGCTCAAGGAATCCAAAACAAACGAGAGCGTAAAGAATTCAGACGGACCATTAGAGGGGCAAAAACTACGTAAAGTGTCACTCAAATAATATTGAGCACGTGAGATCAGTTTTTTATCAACTCGCCGATATATTTCAATTTTTGAACCCCCAACACCTTTAACCTCCCCCAAGACTTTCTTTCCACGATCTCGTTCAACTATTTCAGTCGGTATAACAACATATTCCGCAGAAATGCTATCAATTGGTTCATACTGATAGTTGTGCACATGCTCTTTTGCGTCAGTAATCACTCTCTTTTCACCTTTAATTTTTACGCGTTCAAATTTTGACACACCCTTGAGTCCAGATATATCTGTAGCTGGGCGCTCTACATAATCAACTAGACCTTGGTTCAGCAACCTTATTGCCAAACTCTCATGATATGCAATTCGAGTGGAATTAGGTGGCTCCAAAACAGAATCCGGAATAATTGCCACACTCACTGCCTGAACCACTTTTTCTATTACTTCAACTTCAGCATTTCTACATTGGAATTTGTAACCAACATACTCTGATGCAAGAACGTACCCAATGTTACAGAGTGGGACAATGAAGGGCACAGGAGCAGTTGCCCAAAATGCACCAACAGCAGCGGCTGCAATTTTTGAACGGAACCCAGTATCTAGATTTTTCAGGCTGAACAAACAAAGTCCTAGAGCAACTGGAACCACCATCACTATTCCAAACAATAGGATTGCATGTCCCCAGTCGTCATTTCTGTGTGCATCAGGAGCAATCAATACAATGACAAAAGTCAATATCAAGGCACTTAAAAACCCAATTGATATGTAACGACTTTTGGAATAAGGATGAAAACTCCCATCGGCAGACTCTCCTGCTTTAGATGCAAGCCATCCTGAAAATGCAAAAACAGCAATAAATATTGGTAATGCAATAACTATCCACATAGCAAATCCAGACCCCCTAGTTTCTGACTCAGTACATGCTGGATTTTCGCAAGGTCGATAATTTTTTCCTGAGCAGGCAAAACTGACTTCCCTAATGCATCCATTGAAATCCGATTCGTGTAGGTTGTGATATTGACTGAACCCACTTCATGCTCAAATTTTCTATGTGCCATGACTTTGACAAGTTCAATGGCTTTGAGTGTAGCCAATGGCTTGTCACGAGTACCCAGAGAACGTTTAATTTGTTGGCCATCGAATCTGGTGTGGAAGTGCCCAGATGCCAGACTGTGGAAGTCTGTAGACAGGCAGATTGAGCATGAGTTGCCACCAATTCTGCCACCAGTCCTGAAAGAGAAAACCATTGTAACTCATTGAATTACAAGTGTTTTTTGTTTTGACGGAGTGGGCGGGCTGGGCCTATCCGCGCTCCAAGGCTGCCGCCGAAGCGGTGGTGCGCCAGGAGCACGCTGCCATTCCCTGCGTCAATCTGCGTCTGGCCGGTGTGTACGACGGGCAATCGCTGGTGCCGACGATGGCGCAGCAGTTCGCGCGCATTTACGAGCGCGACGTGCAAAGCTACTTTTACTCCGGCAGCACGCTGGTGGGCCAGGCCATGCTGCACCGCGACGACATGCTTGATGCCTTTGTCCGCACCATTGACCGCCGTGCCGAGCTGCCGCCGAAAGTGGACATCCTCATCGGCGAATCCGACGCCATGGGGTATGACGCACTGCAAGACCGCCTGGGGGCGCTCATGCACGGCGTGCAGGACTGGACGACTTTGCAGGTGCCCAAATCCGTCGCCGCTGCCGGGCTGTGGGTCCAGGCCAAGCTGGAGCCGGTCATTCCCGATGTGATCGACAAGGGCCAGGCGCCGTTTGTGCGGCCTTTCATGGCGGAGATGGCCGACGACCACTACGCACTCGATACGCGCCGCGCCCGTGACTTGCTGGGCTGGGAGGCACAGCACCGTTTCAAGGACGAATTGCCGACCCTGGTGCAATCGCTGAAAGATGACCCCCCCGGCTGGTACCGGCGCAACGGCGTCACGCCGCCAGACTGGGTGAACGCCGCCAGCATCGTCGGCGAAGACCCCGAGCGCCTGCGCCAGCTGCACCAGCAGCAGTTCAACGCCGAACTGGGCGACAACCGCTGGCCGCACTTTGTCAACATCGCCCTGGGCAGCTGGCTTTTTACCCAGCCACTGCTGAT
>JAYRRD010000148.1:0-98727 GCA_041910275.1 Rhodoferax sp. | reverse complement strand
CATCGGCCAGACCCGCGTGCGCGGCCTGTGGGTCAACGCAGGCCACGGCACACTGGGCTGGACACACGGCGCAGGCGCAGGCAAGGCGCTGGCAGAGTGCATCAGCGGACACCCGCCGGAGCTGGAATTCGGCTTTTACGGCGCGTCTGGTTGACATTCATATGTTTTTGATAGCTGTCCCCGCTCGTCCCATGGGCTCTACAGCCAGATTTCATTGCTATTTTGCGCCCCAAACACACCCACATCCCATCAAAACGCCCCGCCAGGAGGCCTGGAGGCCTGCAGGAGGCTGGTATAGGGCGGGTTTTTCAGGGCAAATCGGCTTGCAAGGCTTATGGGACGAGCGGGGACAGCTATTGAATTTGGAGAATCACACCATGGGCCGATGCACAAAATATCGCACCAGTACACCAGTACTACAGGCTATAGTGCAGGTGACAAAAGGGAAGCAACATCGTGAGGATCACAATGAGAAACAATGCATCCATCCTGGGTTCCATCGCCATCGCCATTTCCGGGCTGAACCCGGTCCTGGCCCTGGGACAGATACCGGCTGAACTGCACGGCACGTGGGTCATAGATGCAAAACAAACGCAAGAGCGTCTCATACAAGTCGGCCCGCCATCCAATAACGCTGAATGGCTCCCTGCCATCATCGTTCGGCAGTGCGTCACGACGATGACATTCGACAAAGACACCATGACTATTGATCTCATCAGCCATGCACCAACGACCCGGTCATTCCGTCTTGAACCCCACGAAGACAAAAAACTGACGTACACAATCCAGACCGCCAGTGGCGGAAAAGACACCTTGACTGTTTCGTTCCTCGACCGGGAAAGCATTACGGTCAAGTCCGCCAAGGTCGAATTGGACGAATACGGCGTGTGGAAGCGCGGCAACAGGCCAAATCAGAAAACGGTGGACACAGATTTCCAACAATCGCTTGACGCCTGCCTTTCCGCTTTGAAAAACGTGCCATTTATCAAAGAGAAGATGCGCTGAGTCCTGCCCCTGCGCATCACACACTGCGCGTGAGGCAATCATCAAGGAGGTGGCTGATCCAACCATGGACAAGGCCGACCTGTTCTGCGAGGCCATAAGACCTTTGTCCGCGTACAAGGTGCCAAGCACCTCGCCGCGCTGGCAGCGCGCTTTGGCATCAACATGGACAGATGCTTGTCGAATACCTGCTTGAGGGCGGCGTGGATGTCGGGCGCATGGGCTGCGCCGTGGTGTGCATTACGTGACCGCCCGCCATGACGACCACACCTTGGGCTGCGAGGTTACAGTGCGGATCGTGAATCTGCGCACGTAGCCGATTCAGCGACTGGGCTGAGGTAAAGACAGGCATGCTGGTCTCTCTGGGGAGGCATGGGGGGGCTCTACACATTGAGTTATGCTTCTATGACCACACCAAAGGGTCGAACGTGCTAAAAATATCAGTTGCCTCTGTGTTCACATTGTCCTTGTTGGCAGGCTGTGCTTTACTTAACTACGACTACGATTTCACGACACGTGCGTCGGAAGAAATGGCTCCCACAAACCCCAGTCGCGGATCGAAGACGATGCGTGTGACAACCCGAACGCCCCCGGAACTGGAAGTGCGCCTAGTGACCTTCTACTCGCAGTTCCATTCGCATTCGCTCGGTCCTGGTCGTCGGTCGATGCCCCGCAGTGGGAAGGTCGCAAACGCTTGTTGGCGGTCTATATCTTCGTTTCTACAAGAGGTGCGTGATTATTTCACGCGTGTGTTCTATTACCCTGTTGGCAACGGCATCAGCATTCATGATCTTGTGCTCGATGAAGTTGTGCCGGGTACGTGCCACCTTGGCATCACTGGGATAGGCTACGAGGTAGGGCTCAGAGCACCGAAAGGCGAGCCAGTGACTCGCTATCTGACGAGATTCGACATCGCGGTTGAAGAGGGAGGGGCGATGTCTGCTGAAGCGACCATCCGGTGTAGCGTGGGTCCGGCGTACGAAGGCAAGACTTCGGTACTCCGCTGCAAACGAGAACCTCAAGACAGGGATGCCTTTCATTTGGGGCCGTTGGCTACGTCAGGCGCTTCACTGACGCTGGACTTCAGACTGGCAGACATGGCGTCACAGTGATTGGGTGCTTGTCTTCGCGCCTTTCGGAATAATGATGCCTATCAGATTAACACGGCATTGTGGGGGCTGGAGCCATATTTCCTATTTGTTTTGCTCCCGTCGAGCGGTTGGCGTGCGGTAGGAATTTTTGGATAAATCAGGCTGCAAGGCTTATAGGACGTGCGGGAGAAGCTATTGAATTTGGAGAACTCTTGTTTCGGGCGGACACGCATGCATTGCACGACGCCATTAAACCAAGCGCTGCCAAACTGATGCCTGATACGAAAGGAAACGCGCCATGAGCCTACTGAGCCAGATTCAATCCGAATTGGCCACGCTGCCCGTAAATGTGCAGGCTGAGGTGCTGGACTTTGTCCGGTTTGTCAAGCAGCGTCGCGGTTTGCCGCAGGCTGTGCCGGAGCCTGCATCCGATTCGACCACCTCGGGCGATTCACCGCTCTTTCGGGCACTGACCGAGGCTGGTTTTGTCGGCTGCATCGAAACCGATGCGCAGTTGTCCACCCACTACAAGAGCCAGCTTGATTTCTCGGCCAAGGTGGGGGACAAACCGTGATTCTGATGGATACCGGAGCCTGGCTGGCTCTGATTGACCGGGGGCGTCCGCGCCTTTGGCGCCCGTATTCCTTGATCGCCGGTCAACTCCGACTCTAGGTGCCGACCATGCTCGCCATCGAAGGAGCAGAAAACGAGTACGTTGACGACTTCGCCGATACAGTTGAAGTCGGCGTATGGGCTCGTGGTGACGTCTACGATGGAAACGTGGGCGTCGCCTTCTATGTCGCTCGCTGGTTTCCAGAACGTCGAAGTGAAATTGAACTGTTGGTTGTGCTGCTTCCACTTCAGCCTTCAGGCAGCCAGTGTTCCTTGGCGTTGCGCTACTCCGGAATGGGGCCATTTCGAGTGGTCGATCCCCAAAGCATCTGGATGGACTGGACTCCACATGCAATACCCATATCAGCGGAAGAAGCCACCACTGTGTATCCTCAAGCCCATGACAGGGCGATCAAGGTTGCGCAGCTGGTACTTGCGCAAGACCCTGCGATCCGCGAGTACGCTCAGGAACTCGGCACCTGAACGGGAGTTTCTACCGTATCGGTCCGCAGTGAGCGGTTCATGCAAACAATGTCGCGGGATTGTCCACTGAATCACTATTTTGATAGCTACCCCCGCTCGTCCCATGGGCTCTACAGCCAGATTTCATCCCCATTTTTCGCCCCCGGAACGCCAAAATCCCATCACAATGCACCGCCAGGGGACCAAAAGGCTTGCGGGAGACTGATATAGGGCGGATTATTAAGGGCAAATCGGCCTGCAAGGCTTATAGGACGAGCGGGGACAGCTATTGAATTGACAGCACCATCGCCATGGCATGCGGCTTTCGTCAGGGTTGTTTCGGCGCGGGGCCTGCGCTGGCCTTGTTCAGCAGCGGCCCCAGATAATTCTTCAGGTTGTGGTCGGCGGTGTCGCGGCTCGGCAGTGTGCCGTCGCACAGCTTGGCGAGCGCCAGACGCACCAGCGTGGAACTGGCGTCTTTCAGCTTGCCGAGCTTCAAGGGCAGCTTGCTGCCGTACTGTTCTGCGTAGCGCGCACGCGCCGCCTCCTGGTCGGCATGGATGCGGTCCCAGCCCCAATCTTCCTGGTGCAGCGTGCCCTCGCGGTCGATGTAATGGATTTCGCCGATGTGCTCGTAGCTGGAACCACCCGCCAGCATGTTTGCGACTTTGGTCAGGAGCTTGTCGATGCCGTTGGTCACTGGGTTGTGCCCATATACCGCCGTCAGGAGGTCTTCCGGATGATTGGTCGGCAGCCGCTTGGGTGGCAAGCGCGCGATGATGTCGCAGCACAGAACGTAACGGTCAATCTTCAGTCCCTTGCGCTTCAGCTCTGCGGCAAAAACGGGATCGCCGACACGCGGGGAGCCGAAGGTGATGAGCGGGTCGCCCGCCTTGCCGAAGCTGGCCGCCGCGAGGGTGGCCATGGCCCCGCCCAGACTATGCCCGGTAAAAACCACCTTGCCGGATCGGTTGGCCAGCAGATTCCGGAGGTGATCCTTTACTTCGGTCCGCTCGAAGGTCTTGGTGAAACCCGCATGCACGCGCCCCGCGCCACAATCTTTTTCCGAGATTGACATCAAGTCGGTGACCAGGTCCTCGAAACGATTGAGTTGGGTACCTCGGAACACCACGTAGAGCGTGCCGTCCCGCTCAGCGACAAAGCCGTCGGCGCCGAAACTCCCGGCACGCGCTTCTGCGGATTCGCCGCCGATCCATTCGACATTTCCAAGGCCGAGTCCTTTTTTCGCGGCGAGAAGAACCTTTTCCACGAAGTCCGGCGGGCCGTAAACCAGACGGCATAGCTCGGCGCAGACTGCTGAAAGCTTGCCGAATTGCTCCGGTGTCCAGCCACCGAAGAAATCCTTCGCACCGAGATCCTTGGTCGGATAGACCAGCGATTGTGCCTTGGGGTCGTATTCGTAGGTGCGTGGCATGGTGGGGCTCTTTTGCGGTGATGGTGGGTTGTGGGGATGCGGGCTATTGATGGTGGGCGGGCCATTTTTTCGCGGCGGCTTCCGCGTCTTCGCGTTCGGGCTGGCGGCGGCGGTATTCGGCGGATAGGAAATCCAAGCGCACGACGCCAAATATCGCATCCTGGCCCATCCTCAGAATCCCCATTTTTGCACATTGGCTGGTTTTATCTCCCACCAATGGATACGCTGATCGGCACAATCTTGTCGGCACCAACAAGCTGTCCACTGAATCACTATTTTGATAGCTATCCCCGCTCATTCCATGCGCTCTACAGCCAGATTTCATCCCTATTTTCCGCCCCCGACACGCCCGTATCCCATCAAAACACCCCGCCAGGAGGCCAGAAAGCTTGCAGGAGGCTGGTATGGGGCGGATTTTTCAGGGGAAACCGGCTTGCAAGGCTTATAGGACGAGCGAGAACAGCTATTGAATCAGGAGAATCATGGTTTTGTATGCTTTCGGACAGTGTGCAAAAACTCTCACAAGCACAGGAATGTTTCTTCGGTGCCCAGGCTATAGTGCAGACTGCAAATCTGCTCACGCAACTGATCCAGCAGCCGGGTTGACTTAAAAGCCGGCATGCTGGCTTGTCTCCATACATTAGGTCACAAAAATGTCGCACCACTCGGACCTCAGCATGGTTGTCATTCCGGAGAATGACGTCTATGCATATTTCGGCGATGAACTAACGCAAATACTATTTCCACGCTTAACCAGTACCACAGGAGGAAACGAAGTATCGTGTTACCAGATGTATGGTCACACTAGCCCACGCCACTGAATGGTTCGCGCTGTACCTCTCTGATGAGCTTGTTGATCCGTTCTACCATGCGTTTGTCTTGCTTTTGCCAATACAGGTAGTCTTCCCACGCCTCATCCGCGAAGACCAGCTTCATTCGGTCAACTTCCGCTCAACGCCCTTCCCGGCGTTCAGTTGCGCAACAGCCGAAAGAAGGCGCTGGGCATTGGCCGGTGTGCGCAACAGATAGGCCGTCTCTTCAAGGGCCTTGTAGTCTTCGAGCGAGAGCATCACCACGGATTGCTCACCATTGCGCGTAATGATCAAGGCTTCGTGGTCGTTGCAAACCCGGTCCATCGCACTGGCGAGGTTTGCGCGAACCGTCGTGTATGTGATTGCGTCCATGGGCGGCTCCAGAAATGTACGTCTTACTGTACAGCAATGAACGCCAAGCGTCCAACCCATTATTTTCAACAACCAAATCAGCAGTTTTCGCTTGCAGGACGTGCGAGAGCAGCTACGCATTTCATAGTGACTCAGACCATGCCAGTAATCCGCCTCGACCAGAAGCCCGATAGCGAGCGCGTGCTTCAAGGGCTCTGGTTTGCCCGCGCCACTGAATGGTTCCGCTGTACCTCCCTGATTCATGGCTATGATCCCGTGACCACCATTCCACGCTGTAGATATGCCCAACCTGGCCGAACAAATCCGCGAAGCACTGTCCATGTTCGCAAGCAACGACACAGAACCAGCCTTGATTGGCGGCTTGGCGGTGGTTGCGCATCAGGTGATTCGCGCCACCAAGGATGTGGATTTTCTGGTGGAGGCTGAAGCTGCCGACAAAGTGCATGACGCGCTGCTGAATTTGGGCTACCAGTGCCTGTACCGCAGTGAAGACGCTGCAAACTATGTGCGCGGCACACAGGGGCTGGATTTGCTGTACGCGTACCGTCCCCTGGCGCGCCGCCTGCTGGCGCAGGCATCGGAGCGGGAGACACCGATGGGTCGCCTGCGTGTCGTCAGCGTCGAAGGACTCATCGGCTTCAAGCTGCAAGGCTTCGTGAACGATGCAACGCGCACACGCGACATGGACGACATTCGTGCACTGTTGAAAATACACCGCACTTCGCTCAATATGGATGAGTTGCGTGACTACTTTGCGCTGTTTAACCAAATCACCCTCCTCCATGACCTTCTCCATAACCTCCCCCAATAGCGCTGATGCACAGGCGGAATCTGCGCCAAGCCGCACCGAGGCCCGCACGGTACTGACCAGTGAAGCGGGTGTCCCCTTCCAGCCATCGCTGGGCAACGCTTCAGGAGTTGACCCCTTCGCGGAATGGTTGAGTCTGATGGAAGTGGTGCAAATGCTTTGTCCCACCTGGCCGGTGCGCGACCAGCCTATGCGGGGAGATCACTGGCGACTGTAATGGCCGCATGGCCTTAAATCAACTGTTTGCGCTTGCAGGACGTGCGAGGACAGCTACGCCTTTCATAGCATTTCAAACAACCCAGGCAATTCACGCTGCATATTCCTCCAGCACCGCCAGCATCTCCTGCGTCCAGGCAATGGAGCCTTCTTCGTAGAGGATGCCTTTTTTCAGGATCATGTGCTGGATGCGCGTCTCGCGGGACATGGGGCGGTCACTGCCGAAGTCGCGGGCTTCGATGTCGCGGTAGACCTGGAGTTTTTCCTGGTGCTGCGCCAGGCGTCGGCGCAGTTCGGACTCCAGCGACAAGGGGCCGATGGCGGCGTCGGCGCGCAAGCGCACCATGAACTCGTCGCGCAAATCAATCGGCGAACACGGCTCGGTAGCCCAGCGCAGCAGTTCCTCACGGCCTTTGGGCAATACCTGGTACATGCGCTTGCGGGTTTTTCCGGCGTCGGGCGCATTGTGTGATTCGATCCAGCCCGCAGCTTCCATGCGCGCCAATTCACGGTATATCTGCTGGTGTGTGGCGTGCCAGAAATAGCCAATCGACTTGTCAAAGCGGCGCGCGAGGTCGTAACCGGAAGAGGATTTTTCCAGCAGGGAAGTAAGTACAGCGTGGGATAAGGACATGGTGCCAAGTCTATGCGCAAAATATTATGCAACTGGTTGCATAAAAGAAGGGTTTTATCATAAACTATTGCAACTGGTTGCATAGTTACATCGTTATTTGTCCATCTTTGAAGGATTGATCCATGAGCGCTTACCCCCACCTGCTGGCCCCGCTGAATCTGGGCTTTACCACCTTGCCCAACCGCGTTCTGATGGGTTCGATGCACGTCGGGCTGGAAGAGGCCAAGGATGGCTTTGCCCGCATGGCGGCGTTTTATGCCGAACGTGCGCGCGGTGGCGTGGGGTTGATCGTGACGGGCGGTATTGCGCCCAACGATGCGGGCCGTCCGATGCCCGGCGGCGCGCGGATGACGACGGAAGAAGAAGCCGCAAAGCACAAGGTGGTCACGCAGGCCGTGCACGATGCCGGGGGCAAGATTGCCATGCAGATTCTGCATTTTGGCCGCTATGCCTACCATCCCGAGCAGGTGGCACCCAGCGCCTTGCAAGCGCCGATCAATCCGTTTCGGCCCAAGCCTTTGAGCACCGAAGAGGTGGAGCAGACCATAGCGGACTATGTGCGCTGCGCGGCGCTGGCGCAGGGCGCGGGCTACGATGGCGTGGAAATCATGGGATCTGAGGGTTATCTCATTAATGAATTTATTGTCGCGCGCACCAACCAGCGCGACGATGAATGGGGCGGCAGCTACGCCAACCGCATCCGTTTCCCCATCGAGATTGTGCGCCGCACGCGCGAGCGGGTGGGTAGCAACTTCATCATCATCTACCGCTTGTCGATGCTGGACCTGGTGGAAGGCGGCTCCACGTTCGACGAAGTGGTGCAGCTCGCGCAGGCCATCGAGGCTGCGGGGGCGACGATCATCAACACCGGCATTGGCTGGCACGAAGCGCGCATCCCGACCATCGCCACCAAAGTGCCACGCGCAGCTTTTGCCTGGGTCACACAAAAACTCATGGGCAAGGTCACGGTGCCACTGGTGGCCACCAACCGCATCAATACGCCCGAAGTGGCCGAACAATTGCTGGCCACCGGCCAATGCGACATGGTGTCGATGGCGCGCCCCTTGCTGGCCGATGCCTTTTTCGTGCGCAAGGCCAAAGAGGACAAAGCCGACGACATCAACACCTGCATCGGCTGCAACCAGGCGTGCCTGGACCACACCTTTGTCGGGAAAGTGACTTCCTGCCTGGTCAATCCGCGTGCCTGCCACGAAACCCTGCTCAACGTGACGCCCGCCACGGCCAAGGGCAAGATTGCCGTGGTGGGTGCGGGTCCGGCGGGCCTGAGCTTTGCCACGACTGCGGCCCAGCGCGGTTTTGCTGTGACGCTGTTTGATTCCGCCAGCGCGATTGGTGGCCAGTTCAATGTGGCCAAACAGATACCCGGCAAGGAAGAGTTTCATGAAACGCTGCGCTTTTTTGCCCGCCAGATTGAACGCACCGGCGTGCAACTCAAGCTGAATCACCGGGTAGACGCACAAGAACTGATTGCCGCAGGCTTCGATCAGGTGGTGTTGGCTACGGGCATCGTTCCACGCACGCCGCCCATCGAGGGCATCGCGCACCCCAAGGTCGTGGGCTATCTGGACGTGCTGCGCGACAAGTGTACGGTGGGGAAAACGGTGGCCATCATCGGCGCCGGCGGCATCGGTTTTGATGTGGCCGAATTCTTGCTGCACAGCGGCACCAGTTCCAGCCAGGACGCGGCCAAATTCTTCGCCGAATGGGGGGTGGACACCAGTTACAGCGCGCGCGGCGGATTGGCCCCTGCCCAAATCGAACCGAGCCCGCGCAAAATCTACCTGTTGCAACGCAAGGCCAGCAAGGTCGGCGAGGGCTTGGGCAAGACCACGGGCTGGATTCACCGCACTTCCTTGAAAAACCGCGCCGTGGAAATGCTCTCGGGCGTGAGTTACCGCAAAGTTGACGATGCCGGGCTGCACATCAGCATCGGCGAGCGCGAAATGGTGATTCCCGCCGACACCGTGGTGGTCTGCGCCGGGCAGGAGCCGCAACGTGCATTGCAGGCTGAATTGCAGGCAGCGGGTTGCAGCGTGCACCTGATTGGCGGTGCCGACAAGGCCGCCGAACTGGATGCCAAGCGCGCCATCAAGCAGGGCATGGAGCTGGCCATTGCACTGGAAACAGGAGCAAAACCTGTTGCAGGCAATGTGCAGCAAAACGGCGTATCCCCTGCCGTTTCCCAGAGCATGAAAATATGGCACGCGATGGTGGCCCAGGGCGATATGGGCGAACTGCCCGGATTGCTGCACCCCAAGGCGGTGTTCCGCTCGCCGATGGCGCACACGCCCTACCCCAGCGCGCAGGCGGTGCGCCTGATTTTGAGCACCGTGGCGCAGGTGTTTCAGGATTTTCAGTACCACCGCCAGTTTTTCAGCGCCGATGGCCAGAACGTGGTGCTGGAGTTCAGCGCGCGCGTGGGCGACAAGCAACTCAAGGGCATCGACATGATCAGCTTCGATGCCGATGGCAAAATCACCGACTTTGAAGTGATGGTGCGGCCCATGAGTGGATTGCAAGCCCTGGGCGACGAAATGGGCAAACGTCTCGCACCGTATTTGTCGGCCTACAAGGCAGCAGTGCCACAATAGCGACCTTTTTTCATACCCGCAAACCCAGAGGGAAAAGCCGTGAAGCCGCTGGAGAAGTTTTATACAGAAGACCCCAGGTGGTATGAAAAAATCGGCACGATTCACGCCTTGCTGGAGCGCGTCAAGATCAGCGAGGAGCAGTCAGGCGATGTGCTGCAACTGCGCAAGCGCAGCCGCATTCTTTCAGTTCACGCCTCGACTGCCATTGAAGGAAACCAGCTCACCTTGGACCAGGTCACCGATGTCATCAACGGCAAACCGGTCTGGGGACCACCCAAGGACATCAAGGAGGTGCAAAACGCCTGGCACGCCTACTCCGAGATGCCCGGCTACTCGCCCTGGTCGGTGGACGACCTGCTGCGGGCGCACACACACCTGCTTGACACCCTGATTGGCGAATCGGGCCGGTTCCGCTCAGTTGGCGTGGCCGTCGTGGGCAGCGATGGCACACTGTTGCACAAAGGCGCACCGGCAGCCCAGGTCCCTGGGCTTGTTGCGCAGCTCCTGCCCTGGGGGCACACCAGCGAAGCGCATCCGCTGATCAAAAGTTCTGCCGTCCACTACCGGCTGGAATACATCCACCCCTTTCGAGATGGCAACGGCAGAATCGGACGCTTGTGGCAAACGCTGATTCTGTCCCAGTGGAATCCGTTGTTTGCCTGGATGCCCATTGAAACGCTGGTACACCACAATCAGGCGCTGTATTACAAGGCCTTGCAGGATTCACATGCTGATGGCACGGCAGTGGATTGCCGCCCGTTTATTGACTTCATGCTCGATGCCCTGGCCAATTCGCTCTACAAATACATTGACGTGGCGACGCAGACGGTGGTGGACGTCGGTGCAAATGTCGGTGTAAATGTCGGTGTAACGGATCAGATTTTGGCGCTTTTGGCAAAAGAACCCCGGTTATCGGCCAGGGAAGTGGCCGACCTACTCAACAAGACCCCTCGTACCATTGAACGCCATCTCAAGATTCTCCGTGAGCAAGGCCGTATCCGGCGCGTAGGCTCCGACAAGGCAGGTCACTGGGAAATCATCAGATGAACCAGACTACGCCACAATAACAATCTACCCCTTACCTACTAACCATTTACCAAGAACCCCAAGGAACCCCCATGCATTACGAAACCCTCAGTGTCAGCCTGGAAAACCATATTGCCACCGTGCGCCTGAACCGCCCGGAGAAGGCCAACGCGATGAATGTGCCGATGTGGCAGGAAATTCGCAAGGCATTTCAGTGGGTGGACGCCACGCCCGACGCGCGCGTGGCCATTCTGGAGGGCGAAGGCAAACTGTTTTGCGCCGGCATCGACATGCAGATGATGATGGACCTGGGCGCACAGATTCAAAACGACTGTGAAGGGCGCATGCGTGAAGCACTGCGCGCCATCATTCTGGACATGCAAGACACGCTCACCAGCCTGGAGCGCTGCCGCAAACCCGTACTGGCTGCGGTGCATGGCGGATGTATTGGCGGAGGCGTGGACCTCGTTACCTGTGCGGATATGCGCTATTGCGCGGCGGACGCCTACTTCACCATCAAGGAGATCGACATTGGCATGACCGCCGATGTGGGCACCCTGCAGCGCCTGCCCAAGCTGATTGGCGAAGGCATGGCGCGTGAACTGGCCTACACCGGGCGCAAGGCGAATGCCGAAGAGGCACGCGCCATGGGGCTGGTGAACCGTGTATTCGACACGCGCGAGGCTTTGCGCGCGGGTGTGCTGGAGATCGCGCAGACCATTGCCGCCAAATCGCCGCTGGCCATTCGCGGCACCAAGGAAATGATCACGTACACGCGCGACCACTCGGTGGCCGACGGCCTGAACTACATCGCCACCTGGAACGCCGCCATGCTGATGAGCAACGATTTGCAAGAAGCCATCATGGGCAACATGGCCAAACGCGCGCCGGTGTTCAAAAACTAAGCCATAGTATTTTCCAATCCTCGTCATTGGATCAATCAACCCAGGACATGGGCAAAAACACCTAAGATTCATTCCGTTCAGTCCCCGAACGTAATTTTCAAAAGGAAAGCACCATGTCACTCATCAACACCGAAGTCAAACCCTTCTCCGCCACCGCGTTCCAGAATGGCCAGTTCACCAAGGTCACCCAGGACACGTTCAAAGGCCAGTGGTCCGTCGTCGTGTTCTACCCGGCGGACTTCACCTTTGTCTGCCCGACCGAACTGGAAGACCTGGCCGAGAACTACGCCGAGTTCAAGAAGCTGGGCGTCGAGGTGTATGGCGTATCGACCGACACCCATTTCGCGCACAAAGCCTGGCACGACACGTCCGAAGCCATCAAGAAGGTGCAATACGCACTGGTGGGCGACCCCACAGGCGCGCTGACACGCAACTTTGACGTGATGATCGAAGAAGAGGGTCTGGCGCTGCGCGGCACCTTCGTCATCAATCCGGAAGGCCGCATCAAGCTGTGCGAAATCCACGACAATGGCATTGGCCGTGACGCTTCCGAGCTGCTGCGCAAGGTCAAGGCTGCGCAATATGTGCACAACCATCCCGGTGAAGTCTGCCCGGCCAAGTGGACCGAAGGCGCCAAAACCCTGAAGCCCTCGCTGGACCTGGTCGGCAAGATCTGATCGCTTGACCCGCACCCCACATTGACCGGAGCAGCCCCATGTTGGACGAAGCCCTGAAAACACAACTCAAAGCCTATCTGGAGCGCGTAAGGCAGCCTTTCGAGCTGGTCGCCTCGCTGGACGACAGCGACAGCGCGCAGGATATGCGGGGGCTGCTGTACGACATCATCAAGCTGACCGACAAGATCAGCTTGCGGCTGGACGGCACCGATACGCGCCGCCCGTCGTTCCACCTGGGGCGTGCTGGCAGCGATATTGATCTGCGCTTTGCCGCCATTCCACTGGGGCACGAGTTCACCTCGCTGGTGCTGGCACTCCTGTGGATGGGCGGGCACCCGCCCAAGGTTGAGCCCTCCGTGATCGAGCAGATCAAGGCGATTGAGGGTGACTTCCATTTTGAAGTCTATATGTCACTGTCCTGCCACAACTGCCCGGATGTGGTGCAAGCCTTGAGCCTGATGGCGATCCTCAACCCGCGCATCAAGACCACGGTGATTGACGGCGCGCTGTACCAAAGCGAGGTGGAGCAGCGTCAGGTGATGGCGGTGCCCACGGTGTACCTCAACGGCGCGCCCTTTGGCCAGGGGCGCATGGGCGTGGAAGAAATCGTTGCCAAACTCGATGCAGGCACCTCCGCACGCGATGCAGCGCGCCTGAGTGCGCAAGCAGCTTTTGATGTGCTGATTGTGGGCGGCGGCCCGGCAGGCGCGGCGGCGGCGGTCTATGCCGCCCGCAAGGGTATCCGCACGGGCGTTGTGGCCGAGCGCTTTGGTGGCCAGGTGCTCGATACGCTGGGGATTGAAAACTACATCTCGGTGATTGAGACCGACGGCCCGAAATTCGCAGCGGCGCTGGAGCAGCATACGCGCCAGTACGGCGTTGACATCATGAATTTACAGCAGGTCAGCAAACTGACACCGGCTGCCACGCCCGGCGGCCTGATCGAACTGCAACTGGCCAATGGCGGCACGCTCAAAAGCCGCACCGTGATTTTGTCAACCGGTGCACGCTGGCGCGAAGCCAATGTTCCGGGCGAAAAAGAGTACCGCAACCACGGCGTGGCCTATTGCCCGCATTGCGATGGCCCCTTGTTCAAGGGCAAGCGCGTGGCCGTGATCGGTGGCGGCAACTCCGGCGTGGAAGCAGCCATTGACTTGGCGGGCGTTGTGTCGCATGTCACGCTTTTGGAATTTGCCGAACAACTGCGGGCGGACGCTGTGTTGGTCAAAAAACTCAAAAGCCTGCCCAACGTGGAAATTCACACCCAGGCGCTGACGACCGAATTCACCGGCGCCAGTGGCAAGGTCAACGGCCTGACCTACACCGACCGCGTGACGAATGCCAGCCACCACATCGCGCTGGAAGGCGTATTCGTGCAAATCGGCCTGGTGCCCAACACCGAATGGCTCAAGGGCGTGCTGGAGCTGTCCCGCAGCGGCGAGATCGTGGTTGATGCCAGGGGGCAGACCTCCGTGCCGGGCGTGTTCGCAGCGGGCGATGCGACCACCGTACCCTTCAAACAGATCATCATCGCCACAGGCGACGGTGCCAAAGCGGCACTGAGCGCTTTTGATTACCTGATCCGCACACCGGCAGCGGTGGCAAGTCCATAAAGCCCATAGGCAAAGCAGGCCAGGGATCGGGCTCGACCCACCAGATACTACGTTTTCAGTAGCTGTACCCGCTTGTCCTACGGGGGCTATAGGCTGATTCGATGCCTGATTTGCGATCAGATTGAGGCTAAAAACGTGCCACGGAGGCTTGCGGGGAGCATCTGTAGTGCGGTTTTGGTATTTTTGATATCACGGGTGATATGAAACTGGCCTTACATACTGCGCCGATACTGCCCGCCCACCTCGAACAAGGCGTTGGTGATCTGGCCCAGTGAGCAGCAGCGCACGGCGTCCATCAGCACGGCAAAGACATTGCCGTTGTCCATCACCGTTTGCTGCAAGCGCTTGAGCATGAGCGGAGCTTGCTCTGCATGGCGGGCATGAAAGTCGGCCAGACGCGCAAGCTGGCTTTGCTTTTCCGCCTCGGTTGAACGCGCCAGTTCCAGCTTGGTCGGTGCGGCGTCGCCCGTGGGGGAGCGGAAGGTGTTGACGCCGACGATGGGTAGCTCGCCCGTGTGTTTGAGCAGCTCGTAGTGCATGCTCTCGTCCTGAATCTTGCTGCGCTGGTAGCCGGTTTCCATGGCGCCCAGCACGCCGCCGCGCTCGGCAATGCGCTCGAATTCGCCCAGTACGGCTTCTTCCACCAGCTCGGTCAGCTCTTCGACGATGAAAGCACCCTGGTTCGGGTTTTCGTTTTTCGCCAGGCCCCACTCACGGTTGATGATGAGCTGGATCGCCATGGCGCGGCGCACGCTGTCTTCGGTGGGCGTGGTGATGGCCTCGTCAAAAGCATTGGTGTGCAGGCTGTTGCAGTTGTCGTACACGGCGATCAAGGCTTGCAGCGTGGTGCGGATGTCGTTGAACTGGATTTCCTGCGCGTGCAGGCTGCGCCCGCTGGTCTGGATGTGGTACTTGAGCTTTTGGCTGCGCTCGTTGGCACCGTATTTATCGCGCATCGCCACCGCCCAGATGCGCCGCGCCACGCGGCCCATGACGGTGTATTCCGGGTCCATGCCGTTGGAAAAGAAAAAGCTCAGATTGGGCGCAAAATCGTCGATGTGCATGCCGCGCGCCAGATAGGCTTCGACCAGCGTGAAGCCATTGGACAAGGTGAATGCGAGCTGGCTGATGGGGTTGGCGCCCGCTTCGGCGATGTGGTAGCCGGAAATCGACACCGAGTAGAAGTTGCGCACGCCGTGGTGCACAAACCATTCGGCGATGTCACCCATGACCTTGAGGCTGAATTCGGTCGAAAAAATGCAGGTGTTCTGGCCCTGGTCTTCCTTGAGGATGTCGGCCTGCACCGTACCGCGCACGTTGGCAAGCACCCACTCGCGAATCTTTTCGATTTCGGTGGCGCTGGGTTCCCGGCCATTGTCAGACTGGAATTGGGCCAGTTTCTGGTCGATGGCAGTGTTCATGAACATGGCCAGGATCGAGGGCGCCGGGCCGTTGATGGTCATGGACACGCTGGTGGCCGGATGGCACAGGTCAAAGCCATCGTACAAGACTTTCAGATCGTCGAGCGTGGCAATCGACACACCGGAGTTGCCGACCTTGCCGTAAATATCCGGGCGCAGATCGGGATCAAAGCCGTAGAGCGTAACCGAATCAAAGGCGGTGGAAAGCCGCTTGGCCTCCATCCCTTGCGAGAGCAGCTTGAAGCGCCGGTTGGTGCGAAAGGCGTCGCCTTCACCGGCGAACATGCGCGTCGGGTCTTCGTTTTCGCGCTTGAAGGCAAAGGTCCCGGCGGTGTAGGGGAAGCTGCCGGGAACGTTTTCCAGCATCAGCCATTGCAAAATCTCGCCGTGGTCTTCGAACGTGGGCAGCGCCACCTTGCGGATGGTCGTGCCCGCCAGGCTTTTGCTGGTCAGCGCGGTGCGAATCTCCTTGTCGCGGATTTTGACGACGTAGGCATCGCCCGCATAGGCCTGGCGCAACGCGGGCCACTGCGCCAGCAGTTTTTGCGCTGCCGCATCCTGGCGCTGCGCGCGTTCCTGTACCAGACGCAGCACCACGGTACGTGCGCCATCGCGGCTGGCATCGTCCTCGTACAGCATGCGGGCTGTTTCGTTGAGCTGCTGCACCTCGCGTGCCAGCCGCGCCTGGGTTTTGGCGTGGCGTTTGTAGGCGCGCACCGTCTCGGAGATTTCGGCCAGATAGCGGCTGCGGCTTGACGGGATCACGGGAGTCTGGTTGGAACTGCAACGCACGGCCACGCGCGGCAGTGTGCCCGGTTTAACGGGCAAGCCCAAGGCCTGCAAGCGCGGCAGCAGCGCTTGGTACAAGGCGGTCACGCCATCGTCGTTGAAGCGCGCAGCCATGGTGCCGAATACCGGCATGGCCTCCGGTGGCGTGGTGAAGGCTTCGCGGTTGCGCTGCACCTGCTTGCACACGTCGCGCAGTGCATCGGCGGCGCCCTTGCGGTCAAACTTGTTGATGGCGACGCATTCGGCAAAATCGAGCATGTCAATTTTTTCGAGTTGGCTGGCCGCGCCAAACTCGGGTGTCATGACGTACAGCGGCACATCAACCAGCGGAACGATGGCAGCATCGCCCTGCCCTATTCCTGAAGTTTCAACCACGACCAGATCAAAACCGGCCACCTTGCAAGCAGCAATGGTATCGGGCAAGGCCTGGCTGATTGCGCTGCCAAAGTCGCGTGTGGCCAAGCTGCGCATAAAGACACGCTCCACTCCGCCCCATTTGCCAATGGCATTCATGCGGATACGGTCGCCCAGCAAGGCGCCTCCGCTCTTGCGCCGCGAGGGGTCGATGCTGATGAGCGCCACGCGCAGGCTATCGCCCTGGTCCAGCCGCAGCCGGCGAATCAGCTCGTCGGTCAGCGACGATTTTCCCGCACCGCCGGTGCCGGTGATGCCCAGAACAGGTATCTTTTTAGTAGCTGCTCTCGCACGCAGTACGGGGCTTATAGCGTGATTTGGCCCTGAAAGTTCGAGCGCCGTGATAAGCTGCGCCAGCGCGCGCCATGCCGCTGGCGTGTGTCCGGTGATGGCATCCAGGGTCTGCGGAGCCAAGGCGCTCAGGTCCGCATCGCACAGCATCAGCATCTCACCAACCATGCCGGATAACCCTAAGCGCAGGCCATCTTGCGGACTGTAGATGCGCCGCACGCCATAGGCTTGCAGTTCGGCGATTTCGTCGGGCACGATCACGCCACCGCCGCCGCCAAACACCTGGATATGCGCGCTAGCGCACTGGCGCAGCAAATCAACCATGTATTTGAAGTATTCGACATGCCCGCCCTGGTAGGAACTGATGGCAATGCCATGCGCGTCTTCGTGCAACGCAGCCGTCACCACCTCTTCCACACTGCGGTTATGGCCCAGGTGGATGACCTCGGCACCCATGCTTTGCAGGATGCGGCGCATGATGTTGATTGACGCATCGTGCCCATCAAACAGGCTGGCGGCGGTGACAAAACGCAGTTTGTGCTGGGGGCGGTACTGGCTGTAATCCTGGGCGGGGGCTGGCAAAGCGCTCATGGGGTCTTTTTCGCAGGTTGAAAACGAAGACGGCCAAGTATAGTTCTTTTTGCAAAGCAAATGCTTTGCAAAAATAAAACAGCCCTCCCCGCAAACTACCTGCCAGGCCGCAGCATCGTCATGCCGATGCCAGCAAAAATCAGCGCGATGCCCAGGTAGTGGTACAGCCTGGGCACTTCGCCCAGAAAGAGTGCTGCGAGCAGCGTGCCAAAAACCGGCATCAAATGGATAAACAGGCTGGCGCGGTTGGCGCCAACTTCGGCGACGCTGCGGTTGTACAGCACGTAGCTGACAAAGCTCGGAAACACCCCCAGATAAACGATGGCCGTGAGCGACATGGAGCTGACAACGACCACCTGCCCATGCAGCATTTCCCATGCTACCGCAGGTGCCAGCGTGCACAGGCCCATGGCGACCATGGCCGCCAGCAGCAGCATGGGGTGCAGCCCCGCAGGCCGCCACGCCAGCGCCACGGTATAGATGGCCCAATCCACCACGGCCAGCAGCAGCCAGGCATCGCCCACGTTGAAATGCAGCTTGGCCAACGCGGACACGCTGCCGCGCCCGACAATGACCAGCACGCCCGCAAACGACACCAAGGTTCCCAGCCACTCCAGCGCCTGCAGCCGTTTGCCCAAAAAGGCACAGGAAATGACAATGGTCACAATCGGTATGACGGAATTGAGCAAGGCGGCATTGGTGGCCGTTGTATGCTGCAAACCCAGATAGGCAAAGCTATTGAAACCAGCCACACCCAGCAGACCGAACACCAGCAGCACCCGCCACCCCCGGCGCAGCAGCGGCCATTGCTGCCGCAGATGCGGCAGTGCCAAGGGAAAGACAAACAGCGCTGCAACAACCCAGCGCCAGAAAACCAGGGTAAAAGGAGGCACATCGGCACGCACCGCACGGCCCACGACCATGTTGCTGGCCCAGAACAACACGGTCAGAACCAGCATCAGATAGGGATTGGCAAGATACCGGGGCATCGCAAGGCATCCGTTTGGATTTTTGTGAAGGTTTTGCAGTGTAGGGCATGCCCGGCAAATGATTTAGACTCGCACGGCGGGAGTTTTCCGCTGCGGCCCGTTTTTCCGGTGGGCTGCTTCATTTATTTCAAACAAGGAGCGTGATGATGATGGACAAACTGACAGACCTGCAAGGGATGGTGCGTGAGGCAATCGACAAAGGTGCCACCAATGTCGAAGAGGTGCACAAAGCCCTGGCCAAGATGCCTTTGGACTTTCTGGCAAAAATCGGACCGCTGGAAAATCTGGCCAACCAGGGCAAAGCATTGCAGGATCAAACCATTGGCAGCGTCTACGAAAGCATTCGTCTGGTGAACCAGAAAGCCGGTGAACTGGCCAGCCAGATGCTGGGCAAGAAGTAAAACCCCGCAGCCCGCCACGAGATTGTGAATTGTGGTGGGCACGTGCCATGAACAATACCTACTCGGTTTTATTTGTCTGCATGGGCAACATCTGCCGCAGCCCGACGGCCCACGGCGTATTCCGGCATAAGGTGCAAATGCAGGGCCTGGCTGAACGTGTACGTACGGATTCGGCGGGCACTCACAACTACCACAGCGGCAGCCCGCCGGATGAGCGCGCACAGCTGCACGCGGCGCGGCGCCACTACGATCTGTCAGACCTGCGCGCCAGGCAGATTCGCACGCACGACTTTGCACACTTCGACCTGATCCTGGCCATGGACAATGACAACTTGGCATTGATGCGCGAGCGCAGCCCACCAGCCCACCAGGGCAAGCTGCGTCGGCTGACCGAATTTTGCCTGGCCCACGATGCGAAAGAAGTACCCGACCCGTACTACGGTGGCTCTAATGGCTTTGAGCTGGTACTCGATCTGGTGGAGGATGCCTGCGAGGGGCTGCTGCAATACGTCCGGCAGGAAATCAGCAAAATACCTGCAACCGACACAGTGACCATCACTCCAGTTGGGTTTGTGTAGCGACCACAAGCAACGCAACCTTTTCCTCGCACTTTGCGTCGCTGGGGTCTTTGTCCATTGCCAACTGTTCGCGTACCTTGCCTCGCGTCTTTCGAGAATTTCCCAGTGAAACAGCCGGGTACGTTGGGCAAGAAAAAACCCGCTTTCCTAGGAGAATCGCGGGTTTAGGGGCGTTGTGAAACGTCATGAAACGGTAATTTGGTAGGCCGTGTAGGACTTGAACCTACGACCAAAGGATTCAGGTTGGTATGGGTTTCCCCACTCCCCGGACTATTTCATCACCCACAGCCAAACTGTTGGGGTGCTGGGCGCTCGTGGAACGGTTATCGGATGGCTCCTCACGTTCTAGTCTCTGCACCTTCCCGCCTACCGGTTTTTAAAAACCTGCCTTCAGCGGGCTTGGCTCAAGGTTGCCTTGGCTTTCGCTTTAGGGTTCCTTGAGTTCACCCAGTTTTCCAACAGGGATTACTCCCTGTGGTCACCATTTATTTGATGAGTCCTCTGCTCTGACCAACTGAGCTAACGGCCCATTTCTCTAGTCTGATAATACACTCACGGCGGCCATTGTAATCGCCTGCCATCTTACACTGGCGATTGATCTGGTGGAATCCGATGGCATGCAAGCGGAAATATTGCAGAGATGCATTTTTTTCGTGGCAACTGGTGTTGTAATAACGTCCGTTTTCGCGGCTTTTTATCCCCACTGCTCAGGTGGAGTGGAGTCGCGTGAATCTTTCAATTCTTGTTGCTTGTAAAAGCACGGTAATTTTTTAAACGAGGGACTTGTAATGATAGTTTTTGGCAGTTTGACTTTTTCTCCCGACTGTGCAATGTCCGTGGCGGAGGCCTATGCACATGTACCTCCCACGCCTGGGTTCATGAAGGTGGTCGGACCGTATATTCGCAGCAATATCGAGACCGGCATAATGACCAAGACAATTTACGAATTCGACGATGCCATGCTGGACGATGCACTTGACTATCTGAAGAATCGTTACACAAAATTTGGAGAGATTCCTGGCGTTACCGCAACCTACGAAGAGTGGTTGGGTGTAGCCACTGCGCTCAAAGTGCTGGAAGAGACGCACTCAATCACTGAATCGCTGGAAATTATTTCCTTCCGTATCTAACCAACCCAAGATCAACCCAAAACTAACGAATGGAGACTTCAATGGACATGAAAGTGGATGCAGCAAAACAGGTAAACATTTACACGGACGTGGAGAAATGCGTCGATGCCATCATTGCCAAAGTTGGCAAGAATATTGTCTTTGGCATGCCCTTGGGGCTGGGTAAACCGAATCACCTCATCAATGCCCTTTACAAGCGGGCCAAGGTGGACAGCACCATCAACTTGCGGATCATGACGGCTTTGTCGCTGGAAGTCCCCAAGGGTGCGAGCGAGCTGGAGCGCAATTTTCTGGAACCTTTTGCCAAACGGGTCTGGGGCAACTATCCAGCGTTGGCCTACTTGGCGGATGTCAATAAAAACACGCTGCCACCTAACGTACAGGTATCCGAATTTTTCATGAAGGCTGGTGTCTATCTGAACAACGCAGTCGAGCAGCAGAACTACATCAGCAGCAATTACACCCATATCGCGCGTGACATGCTGGAAAACGGGGTCAACGTACTGGCACAGATCGTTGCCAAGAAAACCATCAATGGGGAAACTCTCTTCAGTCTGAGTTGCAACCCGGACGTATCCCCCAACATTGTCCCCATGCTCAGGGTGCATGAGCAAAAGACGGGTCGCAAGGTTGCTGTGATTGCCGAGATCAATAACAACCTGCCCTTCATGTACCACGATGCCATGGTGTCGCCGACCTTGTTCGACATGGTGGTTGACAATCCGGAGTATGACTACACCCTGTTCAGTACCCCCAACATGACGGTGGAAATGTCGGATTACATGATCGGCATGCACGTCAGCACCCTTATCAAGGATGGTGGCACTTTGCAGATCGGCATCGGCTCGCTTGGTGATGCAATCGCCTACTCGATCATCTTGCGCGACAAGCAAAACGAACAATACCGTTCGGTGGTCGCCGATCTGGGCATCATGGCCAAGAGTGGCGAGTTGGTGCGGCGTATCGGCGGAATTGACCGCTTTGAGCAGGGTCTTTACGGGGCCTCGGAAATGTTTGTCAATGGTTTCCTGGAACTGTACAAGGAAGGCATCCTGCGCCGCAAGGTCTACGACAGCATCGTGCTGCAGCGCCTGCTCAATGATGGACAGATAACCGAGCAAGTCACTCCGGCCATGCTGGAGGCTTTGGTCGTACATCAGGCCATTCGCATACACCTCAGCCCTGCCGACTTGGCATTCTTGCAGAAGTATGGCATCTTCAAAAATACCATCACCCTGGTCAATGGTGTGCTGCATACACCGGACGGCGTGGAAATTCCGGCCAACCTGGCCGACGATGCTGCCGTCAAGCTGATAACCCAGCACTGCATGGGTGAGCGGCTCAAGGGCGGTATCCTGATGCATGGCGGCTTTTTCCTGGGGCCAAAGAGCTTCTACGAATACCTCGGCGGCATGAGCGAGGAGGAAAACAAGCAGATTTGCATGACCACGGTGGACAACGTCAACCACCTCTACGGTAACCAGGAACTCAAAACCCTGCAACGCAAGGATGGGCGCTTCATCAATACCTGCCTAATGGTCACGCTGACCGGCGGCGTGGTATCCGACGGCCTGGAGGACGGGCGTGTGGTCAGCGGCGTGGGGGGGCAATACAACTTCGTGTCCATGGCCCATGCCTTGCAGGATGGCCGATTGGTCATGATGCTGCAAAGCCACCGGATCAAGGATGGCGAGGCATGCTCGAATATCGTCTGGAATTATGGCCACATGACCATTCCACGCATCTTGCGCGACATCGTGATTACCGAATACGGCATTGCCAATCTGCGCAGCAAATCCGATAAGGAAATCATTGCCGAGCTGCTGAACATTGCCGATTCGCGCTTCCAGCTGGATCTCTTGCAAAAGGCCAAGGATGCCGGAAAGATGCCGCAGGATTATGTGATTCCGGAGCGCTACCGCAACAACACGCCCGAAGCGCTGACGGCCAAGTTCAGGGCTTACCAAAGCCGTGGTCTGTTCCCTGCATTCCCCTTCAGCACAGACTTCACCGAGGAAGAGCTCATCATCGGCAAGGCGCTCAAGGGACTCAAGGCCAAAATGGGGCACAAGGTGGGAACCATGGCGGGCGGCATACTCAACGTCATCAAGGGCGGCGATATACCACCCAAGGCACTGCCATACCTCAAACGCATGAAACTTGAGCATCCGATGACGTTCAAGGACAAGGTGATTCAGAGCCTGTTGGTTGCACAACTGGCCGAGAACGGCAACATCTGACCCTGGTTTTCGGGGTAGAAAGCCATGCGGGGATTGCTCGACAATCCCCGCCTTTCCTCTTTTCCTTCTCGCAGATATATTGGCATGGCTCAAGAAACAATCAAAAACCGTGGTTGGAGTGTCACGTTCGCTGGCATGGGAATCAATCTCGCGCTCGGAATTCTCTACACCTGGAGCATTTTCCAGGCAGCCATCAAGAAATCGATTGAACAGGGGGGTGAGGGCGCCTTTGCCTGGGAGCTGTCTTCCATCAGCGACCCCTATGCCGTTTGCTGCCTGGTATTTGCCTTTTCCATGATTCTGGGCGGCAAGGTGCAAGATAAGTTCGGACCGCGCCTGACCGCCGTCATCGGCGGTGCACTGGTCGGCTCGGGACTGTTGTTGATTTCGCAAAGTACCAGCTACGCTGTCTGGGTTCTGGGTTTTGGTGTGTTGGCCGGGGCTGGAATCGGTTTTGGGTATTCTTCGGCCACGCCACCCGCGTTGAAATGGTTCCCCGGCGGCAAAACCGGCTTGATTGCCGGTCTGGTGGTGGCGGGTTTCGGTCTGGCGCCGGTGTATATTGCGCCGCTGGCATCGTATCTGTTGGCACTCTTTGGTCTGCAAAAGGCCATGATGGTCTTCGGTATTGCTTTTTTTATCGTGGTGAGTCTTCTGGCCCTTTTTCTGGTGAATCCGCCGCCGGGTTATGTGCCGGTGGCGCTGAACCAGGAGGATGGCAAGCAGGCCAAGCCCGCGTCACCCTATCCGCCCTACCCCGAAAAAAACACACGCGAGGTATTGCGTTCACCACAATTCTGGAAATTGTGGGTGTTGTATTTCATTGGCTCCGGCGCAGGCCTCATGGTCATCGGCAGCGTTGCCGGCATGGCCAAAGCCAGCATGGGCGAAGCGGCCTTTGTGGCCGTGGCCATCATGGCGGTGGGCAATGCTTCCGGGCGCATCATTGCGGGTGTGGTATCGGATGCCATTGGTCGGCGCCTGGCGCTGGTTTTTTTTACAGCACTGCAGGCCCTCAACATGTTTTTGGCCACCCTGGTCGTGGGCACCCAAGGCTCGGCGGCGCTGATGATTGTCCTGAGTGCAACCTTCATCGGTTTCAACTATGGTACCAATCTGGCGCTGTTTCCCGCCTTTACCAAAACCTGGTGGGGGCTCAAATCCTTTGGCACCACCTATGGCTGCCTCATGACGGCCTGGGGCATTGGCGGCTTCATCATGACACGGCTGAATTCCATGCTGGTCGCAGCCTCCGGTGGCTACACCTATTCCTTCATTGTCGCCGGTGTCTTGTTGACGATCAGCGCTGCCATTGCCTTCACGCTCAGGGGACCGCGCGCGTAGTTCCATGTCTGCGGCCAGCCACGAACTCCAGCGCCTGATCGACCGTGTGCGTGCAGCGGCGGCGGATCGTGCGCCCCTGCGGATACGCGGGGGAGGCAGCAAGGATTTTTATGGCAATGCCCTGCAAGGCGACATGCTCGAAACCACGGCACTGCGCGGCATCATCAGCTATGAACCCAGCGAACTGGTGGTCACGGTGGCCGCAGGCACCCCATTGGTTGAACTGGAAAGCCTGCTGGCTGAACACCGGCAATGCCTGGCGTTCGAGCCACCGCATTTTTCGCATACGACCACTTCCACGGATGCAACTGCGGCAACCGTAGGCGGTATGGTTGCCGCCGGTCTGGCAGGACCGGCGCGTGCCAGCGTTGGTGCGGTGCGTGACTACGTGCTGGGTGTGCAAATGGTCAATGGCCGGGGCGAATTGCTGACGTTTGGCGGCCAGGTCATGAAAAACGTCGCGGGATACGATGTCTCGCGTTTGATGGTCGGCGCGATGGGCACCCTGGGCCTGCTGACGCAGGTGTCGATCAAGGTCATGCCCGTGGCGCCAGCCGATGCAACGCTGTGTTTCGAATTGCCCCAAGCCGTTGCACTGGAGCAACTGCACCGCTGGGCAGCCCAACCTTTGCCGCTCAACGCCAGTTGCTGGGTTTGCGATGCGGGCCGCGAGCTGCTTTTTGTGCGCCTGCGCGGTGCCCAAGCCGCAGTGGAGTCTGCCTGTCTGTCCATGTTGACCGACCAAAACGGAATCCGTATGGATAACACGCAAGCGCAAGCCGACTGGCAGTTGTGCCGCAACCAGCAACTGCCATTTTTCTCCGACCCCCAGCCCCCCGACAGGGCGTTGTGGCGTTTGAGCGTGGCGCAGACTGCGCCGGTTCTGGAGTTGCCGTGGCCGCAGCTGGTGGAGTGGCACGGCGGCCTGCGCTGGCTATGGGCGCCGCCCGATGCCGCTCCCACGCTGCGCCAAGCGGCCCGGTCCCACGGCGGAAGTGCTACCATTTTCATTGCTGCTCCCGCACGTCCCACAAGCGATAGTGGCCGATTTGACCTGCAAAACCTGGCCAGCCTTGCCATCCAGCGCCGGCTGAAGGAACGTTTCGATCCGCAGGGTGTTTTCAATCCAGGCCGACTGTTCGACACCTGGTAACTTTTGCTGACAAGGCCCGGACATGCAAACCCGACTGGCACCCGAATACCAGAACAACACCGCATACGCACAGGACGCACAGGATGCGCAAGCCATTGTGCGCAAGTGCGTGCACTGTGGTTTTTGCAACGCCACCTGCCCCACCTACCAGCTGCTGGGCGACGAACTGGACGGTCCGCGTGGGCGCATCTACCTGATCAAACAGGTGCTCGAAGGCAACGCGCCGACCCGCAAGACACAGCTCCATCTGGACCGCTGTCTGACCTGCCGCAACTGCGAAAGCACCTGCCCCAGCGGCGTGGATTATGGCCACCTGCTGGACATTGGCCGCAAGCTGGTGGACGCCCAGGTACCACGTCCCGCTACGGAAAAAATCGTCCGCTGGACCTTGAAAGAAGGGCTGCCATCGCCCCTGTTCGGCCCGGCCATGCAACTGGGGCAACTGCTGCGTCCCGTGCTGCCCAAACGTCTCCAGGACAAAGTTCCGCCCAAACAAAAAACCGGTGCCTGGCCGACACGCCAGCACGCCCGCAAGGTGCTGCTGCTGGCGGGCTGCGTACAGCCCGATATGGCGCCCACTATCACCCATGCCACCGCCCGTGTGCTTGATGCTGCAGGTATTCAATCCCTGATTGAACCCAATGCCGGTTGTTGTGGCGCCGTCAAATACCATCTCAACGACCAGGATGGTGGCAAGGCGCAGATGCGCGCCAACATTGATGCCTGGTGGCCCCATGTGCAAATCAGTTCTGAGATTGAGGCCATTGTCATGAATGCATCGGGTTGTGGCGTCACGGTCAAGGAATACGGCCATATCCTGCGCCACGACCCCGCCTACGCCGCAAAGGCGCAGCGCATCAGTTCCCTGACCCGCGACCTGAGCGAGCTCCTGCCCGACCTGGTGACGGCGCTGCAAGCCAACAACCCTGGTCTGGTCGAAAAAATCCGCCGGACGGCGCCCACTCTGGCCTACCATCCACCTTGCACCCTGCAACATGGACAACAGCTCAAGGGCGGGGTTGAACAGCATTTGAAGATGCTGGGTTTTGACATTCGCACGCCAAGCAACGAAGCACATCTGTG
Source organism: Rhodoferax sp. (assembly GCA_041910275.1). Lineage (GTDB taxonomy): Bacteria > Pseudomonadota > Gammaproteobacteria > Burkholderiales > Burkholderiaceae_C > Allorhodoferax. The sequence goes on along the minus strand of JAYRRD010000148.1, from coordinate 72,026 downwards.
CTGCGGCTCTGCCGGAACCTATAGCGTACTGAACCCTGCACTATCCAACGCCCTGCGTGACCGCAAACTGGGCCACCTGGGCACCTTGCAGGCGCAGACGCTCGTGTCTGCCAATATGGGGTGCATCGTCCACCTGCAAAACGGAACGACTACCCCGGTGCGGCACTGGATCGAAGTGCTCGACACGGCGCTGCACGTCCCATGATATGCTTCCATGCTTCAAAAATTGAAGCTTCTCCCGCACGATCCATAAGCCTTGCAGCACGATTTGTACCGAGGTATATCAGATAGCCCCACAGTCGGCACACAGCCGGAAAAACGGCGTTTACGGGAAAAGTTTTAGAATCAGCCCAGCCTTAACACTGCCCGCCCCGGTTTATCCCACTCCAACACCCAGATCATGATTCCAATTTTTACCGATGATGATCTATTCATTAAGCTGGTTTCCTATGCCAAGGCTGCGGCGCGCAGCAATGACCGTAAAAATCTGGATCGGGCTTCCTTCAATTTTGGCATTGCCTATGCGCTGGCCAGTCGCAAGGTCGAAACGCCTTACAAGGATTTGCCCATCCCCAATGAGGCGGCTCTTATCGCGGCAGCCGAAGAATCGGGATACCATCTGGCGGGCTTGCAGCCGTACACCGAGACACTGCAGATCGAAGACGGCTTTCGGCTTGGTTTCGTGGCACGGCACATCGAACTCAAGTCCAGCCTGCATACCGTTTTGAAAGACGTGCTGGGGGCCATTGCCTCCATCCTGGTAGACCATCCGCAAGCCGTTGGGACGACTTCCATGGAAGTCCCGTCCCCCCACGCAGCCGAGCTGCCCTCCCTGTACTACTCGATTGTGATTGCTGCGGATCGGGAAGATTTTGGCCGTTTTCTGCCCATCCTGACGGTGGACCCGCATAATCAGGAAAAGTCCAATCAGGTCAGGGAGCGCTCTTCCGAAGGGGTGGTTCAGTACCACAAGCTCAATACGCTGGTCGTTGCAGAGGGGAAGGCGAACAAGATTCAGGTAGAGCCACAAAAGCAGGTGTCCGAAATCGATTTCGGTTCGCCCTTGTGCATTCCTTTGGTACCAGACGTGGAGGAGATACGTCCCCTGCCGCAAGACATCGTGCTTGACCGCAGCGAATTGCGTTTATACGTTTGCAAAACCCCGGAAGAAAAAACCATCCGTATCCGCCGCTTGCCGGAGAATCCACATGTCTGGCATCTCGGACTGCCACTGGGCACCAGTGTGCGGGATTCCGCGCACATCATTCGTGCGGCAGCAGCGCGGATTTTCCTGCTCGCAACGGTCGGACGCAAGAAGATAGAAACCAGCAATTTGCTGCGCTCCAAGGCCGCGCATGACAAGGGGGACACCGACGAAGCTGCGCCAAGCTACGGCTTCCCATTCGATACAACCGCCCACGTTCTGGGGGTATACCATCTTTATTGCCTTGCGGTGGTCCTGTTGTGTTACCTGGTGCACCCATTGGTCAGTCTGCCGAGTTTTTTGTTATTGGCCCAGGCCGTGTCCAAGGATTTTCGCAATGCGCGTACACGCTTGCTCAAACTGGCCGCCATGCTGGACAAGTTTTGGGCACCCCAGCTTGGCTTGGCTCTTTTGGGCTTGGCCGTGGGCATCTACCCACCAACCGCCACATTCCTGCATGTGGATTTTTTATCCGCCATGGTCTATGGCTGCATTCCGTTGCTGTTTTCCTTTGTGCTGGTTTCCATCGACTTCCAACCGCAAGAGGAGAAGGAAGCCATTGAGCGCCATGAAGAAATTCACCAGTCGCTGACCACCCACATGCACGAGATTACCCAAACCACGCTGAGTGTGGCACTGGGAAATCTGGACCGTGATCCAACGGCCAGAACGTACTCGTACATTCCCGAAATCCTGGTGGATGAAATGGACCGTGAAATTGGCACCCACGGTGCTGTCGAAGCGTTCCGGCGTTTGATTCTGGATCGCCTCAAGAGTACGGAGATGACCGTAAAGCGGGCGCACGAGGGGCAACAGCACGCACGCCGGGCCGTGATGGCCGCAGGTGGCGCCATCTTTACCGGATTTTTTGCGTTTGAAGCCGGCGAGTCGATCTTGCACTACCAGCATCTGCAATCCAGGTGCGATGCCAACTCCTTTTTGTACTGGAGCATGCAACAGCTGAAACCCACGGCACAACCTGTTACACATGCCACTACCACCCAGGAGACGGGCCATTTTTGTTCAAGCTATGAAGATTTCCATAACCACGAATTGTCAGCCACCGGCGTCCTCTTGTTGGCCACTCTGGCTATCAGTTTGTTGACCGCGATCATTTCCATCCGGCGACCCAATGAAGAACGCAATGGACATGAGCACCATTAGGCCAGTCTCAATGAGGAAATGAAAAGTGGCAGGTAAATCCGAATTGCAAAATGTGTACCGCACGGTCATCCGCAATACCCTGGGGGTGGAGGCATTCCTGGATGACGAGGGGGATGTGACCTTTGACGTTCCGCTCCAGGGTACGTTTTACGTCATGCTCGATGCACAGAATGACCCTGAGTATTTCATGTTGGTGTTCCCGAATTTTTATAAAGTCGACAAGGGAAATTACGACACGGTACTGAGTGCGGTGAATACCGTCAACAACACCAACAAGGCGGTCAAACTGTCCTTTCGCGACAAGGACTGGAGTGGAAATCTCAAGGCCTCTGCTGAAATGTTTATCGCCGCACCCAACGAAATCCCGGATGCTGTCTTGCTTGGGCACGTGCTGCGTCGCACGCTTGGGGCCATCATCAGCGGTGTCAAGGCATTTTCACAAGCCATGTCTGCCTCACATCCAGACGATGTCACGATGCCGCCAACCAAGTGGTAGTACCAACAATCAACCCATGAAAACACCGATTGAAAAAACCGACGAGGAGTGGCGCAAGCTCCTGCAAAGCCGTGGGGCCGAGGCTGCGGCCTTTGCGGTCACACGCCAAGCTGCGACCGAGCGGCCATTTTCCGGAAAGTACGCCAACGTGTTTGAGAAGGGCAGCTACCAGTGCATCTGCTGCGGCAAACCCTTGTTTGCGTCCAGTGCCAAGTTCGATGCCGGGTGTGGCTGGCCCAGCTTTGACCGGGAGATTGCCGCCGGTGCCGTTGCCACCCGCAGCGACCGCTCGCATGGCATGGTGCGCACCGAGGCACTGTGCCCCGACTGTGGCGCGCACCTGGGGCATCTGTTTGACGATGGGCCGACCGAGACGGGTTTGCGCTACTGCATGAACTCGGCTTCGTTACACTTCACGCCCGAATGAAAATCCTCATTGACTTTTTCCCCATCCTGCTATTTTTTGGCGCGTACAAACTGTACGACATCTATGTGGGAACGGCGGTACTCATGGCGGCCACCTTGCTACAAATGGGGCTGATTTACGCCATGGACCGCAAGTTGCAGGCGATACACAAGGGTACTTTGCTGCTGATCCTGATTTTTGGCAGTCTGACCTTGGCTTTGCACGACGAGCGTTTTATCAAATGGAAGCCCACGGTGTTGTACGCGGCGATAGCGCTTGCATTGGCGATAGCTCTGTGGGGCATGCGCAAGAACTTTCTCAAGATGCTGCTGGGCAGCCAGTTGACACTCCCCGATACGGTCTGGCATCGTCTCAACGTGGCCTGGGTGGTTTATAGCGCCTTCATGTCCCTGGTCAATGCCTATGTGGTGGTGCACTACAGCACCGAGGACTGGATGTATTTCAAGCTGTGGGGTTACGCCTTTCCCCTGGTGTTCATCATCGGGCAGGGTTTGTACATTACCCCATATATCCGTAACACCGAGCATACCGAGTAGCGATTGGCACCATGAACACTGCACCCACGGCGCATCAGCTTGAAGCGCGCCTGCGCGAACGCCTGCAACCGAGCCGCCTTGAAGTCCTGGATGAAAGTTACCAGCACAGTGGCCATGCCGGGGCCAATGGCACTGGTTTTGGCACGCATTTTCGCGTTCGCATCGCGGCACGCCGGTTTTTGGGCCTTGGCCGGGTCGCCCAACACCGCCTTGTGTATGATGCGCTCCACGATTTTATGGCCCAGGGGGTGCATGCCCTGGCCATTGAGTGCGATAGTTCACCAGATTAACTCGCCATAATGGCGTCCCTTATTTTTAGATTTTTAGCCCAGAAGGAAAACACATGAAGAAGCATCTCCTGCCCACACTCGTCACCGCAGCCCTGTTGGCAGCGGCGAGCCCGGCAGCTTGGTCCCAGAACGTGGCCATCGTCAATGGCAAAGCCGTCCCCTCGTCACGGGTTGACGCGCTGGCCCAGCAAGTGGCACGTTCGGGTCGTCCGATCACGCCGGAAGTGCAAGGACAACTTAAGGAAGAAATCATCGCCCGCGAAATTTTCATGCAAGAGGCCCAAAAACGGGGCCTTGATGCCACTGAGGAATACAAGACTCAGATTGAACTGGCGCGCCAAGCCATCCTGATCCGTGAATTGTTCAATGACTACCAAAAGAAAAACCCGGTAACCGATGAGGAAACCAAGGCTGAGTACGACAAGTTCGTTGCGAACAATTCCGGCAACGAGTTTAAGGCGCGCCACATTCTGGTGGAAAAGGAAGACCAGGCCAAGGCCATCATTGCACAGCTGAAAAAGGGTGCAAAATTTGAAGAAATCGCCAAAAAATCGTCCAAGGACCCTGGTTCTGGTGCGAAGGGCGGTGATCTCGATTGGGCCAACCCTGGCAGCTATGTCAAGGAATTTGCCGATGCCCTGAAAGCCTTGACCAAGGGCAAAATGACCGAAACCCCGGTGAAATCCCAGTTTGGCTACCACATCATTCGCCTGGACGATGTGCGTGAGGCAAAGTTGCCAAAGTATGAAGACGTCAAGGCGCAGATTGCCCAGCAGATGCAACAGCAAAAAATTGCCAAGTTCCAGGAAGAACTGCGTAGCAAAGCAAAAATTGAGTAATCTTGGATCGAGCGGACTGCTGAACGGACCGGAGTTGCTGGCTCCGGCACGCGATGCTGACATTGGTATCGAGGCCATCAACCACGGAGCCGATGCGGTCTACATTGGTGGGCCTGCGTTTGGTGCGCGCTCGGGCGCCGGCAACAGCGTTACTGAGATTGCGCGTCTGGTGCTGCACGCCCACCGCTTTGATGCGCGCATTTTCGTTGCATTCAACACCATTTTGCGTGATGACGAGCTAGAGCCCGCACGTAAATTGGCTTGGCAACTGTTTGATGCCGGGGTTGATGCCCTCATCATCCAGGACATGGGGTTGCTGGAAATCGACTTGCCACCTATCGAGCTGCATGCGAGTACGCAAACCGATATTCGCACGCCCGAAAAAGCCCGCTTTTTGCAGGATGTGGGTTTTTCCCAGATCGTTCTGGCACGGGAGCTGGATTTGCAACATATCCAGTCCATACGTGCTGCCACCGATCCCAAACACTGCACGCTGGAATTTTTTGTACATGGTGCGCTGTGCGTCGCTTACAGTGGCCAGTGCTACATCAGCCATGCCCACACCGGACGCAGCGCCAATCGAGGGGAATGCAGCCAGGCCTGCCGCCTGCCCTACCAGGTAGTCGATGACCGTGGCCGCTTTGTGGCGCATGACAAGCATGTGCTGTCCATGAAGGACAACAACCAGAGCGCCAACTTGGCTGCGCTGGTGGATGCTGGTATTCGCAGCTTCAAGATCGAGGGCCGCTACAAGGACATGGGCTATGTCAAAAACATCACCGCCCACTACCGCCAGTTGCTCGACACCTTGCTCGAACAACGCCCGGAGCTGGCGAAAACTTCCAGCGGAAACACCCGTTTTACTTTTACGCCCGACCCGCAGCAGAATTTCAACCGCGAATTTACCGACTACTTTGTGCAGGGCCGTAAAGCCGACATTGGTGCTTTCGACAGCCCCAAAAATCCTGGCCACCCCATCGGCTACGTGACCCGCGTGAACGCCGACAGCGTGGAGCTGGAACTCGACGATACAAGCCAGATGCTGTCCAATGGCGATGGCCTGTGCTATTACGACCTGCAACAGGAGCTGCAAGGTTTGGCGGTCAACCGTGCACAACCCATGGATGCCGCCAAGGGGCGATGGCGTGTGTTCCCGAAAGATGCCCTGGCGGATCTGAAAGACTTGCGCAAAGGCGTGCAGGTCAATCGCAACCGGGACATCAACTGGACCCGCCAATTGGAGAAAAAGAGCAGCGAACGGCGCATCCCCGTCTGGATGCGTTTTGACGAGACGGCACAGGGTTTTACCCTCAGCCTGACGGATGCCAGCGGCATCACGGGTGTGGCACGTGTCGAGGCCGATAAGCAGCTGGCCAAGAACCCGGCGCAGGCTACGGACAATCTGCGGCACAACCTGGCTAAATTAGGCAACACTATCTACGAGCTGGCCACTGCGGTCGAGCACATCGCCATCGCACCCAGCCAAGCCTGGTTTGTGCCGACTTCGGTGGTGAACGCGCTGCGCCGTGCTGCAGTTGATGACCTGGAGCACAAACGGCTCGCAGCCTACACACGCGCACCACGGGCGGTGGCGCTGGAGCCACCCGCACCGTACCCCGAAAATACCCTGAGCTATCTGGCCAATGTCTACAACCACAAGGCACGTGATTTCTACGCCCGCCACGGCGTCCGGCTGATTGCTGCGGCCTTTGAAAGCCTGGAGGAGGAAGGCGAGGTCAGTTTGATGATTACCAAGCACTGCGTGCGCTTTTCGCTCAGTTTGTGCCCCAAGCAGGCCAAGGGCATCACCGGCGTGCAAGGCACCGTCAAAGCCGAGCCCCTGACCCTGGTCAACGGCAAGGACAAGCTGACCCTGCGCTTCGATTGCAAACCGTGCGAGATGCACGTCATAGGCCGCATGCGCAAGTCCGTTGTGCAAAATAGCGCCCCGCAGGGCCAGACTATCCAGTTCTACCGCACCCGGCCCACCCAGCCCACCCAGTCTCCTCCATGACCGCTCGGCTACAATGCCGGATTACCCCTAGTACCCTAGTAGTCTCGTGTTCATTGAGGATTCTCATGAGTGAAACCCCTGTTGATACCCAACAGATTGATGCCGACAAACGAACCTGGCTGATCACATCCAGTTGTCTTGGCGCCGTCGGCGTTGGCGCCGCCGCAGTCCCTTTTGTCAGTACTTTCCAGCCTTCAGAGCGGGCCAAGGCAGCCGGCGCTGCCGTTGAAGTGGACGTCAGTGCCCTCAAGCCCGGTGAAAAACTGACCGTTGAATGGCGCGGAAAACCCGTGTGGGTTGTGCGGCGTACCCCCGAGCAGTTGGCAAGCCTGGCCAAACTCAACGGGCAACTGGCGGACCCGAAATCGGAGCGCAAGCCATCCGAATTGACACCCAAGTATGCGCGCAATGAAGCGCGCTCCATCAAGCCGGAATTTTTTGTGGCGGTTGGCATTTGTACCCATCTGGGGTGCTCGCCTTCGGACAAGTTCCAGACCGGTGCCCAGCCTTCGCTGCCCGATGACTGGGCGGGAGGGTTTCTTTGCCCTTGCCACGGTTCCACCTTTGATCTGGCCGGGCGTGTTTTCAAGAATAAACCGGCACCCGACAATCTCGAAGTACCCCCACACATGTATCTCTCCGACAGCAAGCTGCTGATTGGCGAAGACAAGCAAGCCTGAGGACGATGAGCATGGCTGATTTCAAGGAAATTTCCCCCAATGCCACGGCCAGCGCCAAGCTGGCCAACTGGTTCGAGAACCGTTTGCCCACGGCGTTTGATGCCTACCGCGTCCACATGGCGGAGTATTACGCGCCCAAAAATTTCAACTTCTGGTACATCTTCGGCTCGCTGGCGATGCTGGTGCTGGTGATCCAGATCGTGACCGGGATATTCCTGACCATGCACTACAAGCCCGATGCCGCCTTGGCATTTGGCTCGGTCGAATACATCATGCGCGATGTACCCTGGGGCTGGATGATCCGCTACATGCATTCCACCGGTGCATCGGCATTTTTTGTGGTTGTGTACCTGCACATGTTCCGTGGCCTGCTCTATGGCAGCTACCGCAAGCCGCGTGAACTGGTCTGGCTTTTTGGCTGCGCCATCTTCCTGGCGCTGATGGCCGAGGCCTTCATGGGCTACTTGCTGCCCTGGGGGCAAATGAGCTACTGGGGAGCACAGGTGATCGTCAACCTGTTTGCGGCGATACCGTTCATCGGTCCCGATCTGGCACTGTTGATCCGTGGCGATTATGTGGTGGGCGATGCAACGTTGAACCGCTTTTTCAGCTTTCACGTGATTGCCGTACCCCTGGTTTTGCTGGGCCTGGTGGTGGCGCATCTGGTTGCACTGCACGATGTCGGTTCGAACAACCCGGATGGCATCGAAATCAAGGCGACCAAGGATGCCAAGGGCGTTCCGCTGGATGGCATTCCCTTTCACCCCTATTACACCGTGCACGACATCTTTGGTGTCAGCGTGTTTTTGCTGGTGTTTTTTGCAGTGGTCTTTTTTGCGCCGGAGTTTGGCGGGTACTTCCTGGAGTACAACAACTTCATCCCGGCAGACCCCATGCAGACCCCCTTGCACATCGCACCCGTATGGTATTTCACGCCGTTTTATTCCATGTTGCGCGCAATTACCGACGAAATGATGCTGGTTCTGATCGCTTGCGTACTCGGTGGTACCGCGTTGCTGGTCTTCAAGTTCAGAATGCCTGCCATTTTCAAGGGGATGTTTGTGGTATTGGCCGCAGCGGTGGTGGCCATGATGCTCTCCATCGACGCCAAATTCTGGGGTGTGGTTTCCATGGGTGGCGCGGTCGTGATTCTTTTCTTCCTGCCCTGGCTGGACAATTGCGCCGTCAAATCTATTCGCTACCGGCCTGATTGGCACAAATACCTCTACGCGGTATTCGTCGTCAATTTCGTCATTCTGGCGTATCTGGGAACCCAACCGCCTTCTCCTGTGGGTGAGCGCGTATCGCAAATTGGCACCTTGTTTTATTTCGGGTTTTTCATCTTGATGCCATGGTGGAGCCGTCTCGGAGACGCCAAACCAGTGCCTGCCCGTGTCAATTTTGTTGCCCACTGAGACGAAAGAAAGCACAAATGAGAAAATTTCTGTTGGTTTTGATGCTCGCCGCTGGCTTTATGGCCAGTGCCCATGCCAGTGGCGGTGGTTATCCCTGGGATAAGGCCCCGGACAGGAGCAACGATCTTCCCGCTTTGCAAAATGGCGCCAAGCTGTTTGTCAACTACTGCCTCAATTGCCACTCGGCGGCCTTCATGCGCTTCAACCGGCTCAAAGACATCGGGTTGACGGAGCAGCAGATCAAGGAAAACCTGCTCTTCACCACCGAAAAGGTGGGCGAGACCATGAAAGCAGCCATTGATCCGCGCCAGGCCAAGGAGTGGTTCGGCGCCAATCCGCCGGACCTGACCGTCATCGCGCGCTCGCGTGCCGCGCCAGGCAAGGGCACGGGGGCGGATTATCTGTACACCTATCTGCGCACGTTCTATCCGGATGACACCAAAGCCACGGGTTGGAACAATCTGGCGTTCCCCAACATTGCCATGCCCCACGCGCTATGGGAATTGCAGGGCATGCGCACACCCATTTTTGACACCCAGGCCGGACATGGGCAGGAATCGCACGCCGTCAAGGGGTGGAAACAGGTATCTGCCGGAGCACTGACTCCCGAACAGTACGACCAGGCGGTTGCTGATCTGGTGGGGTATTTGCAGTGGATGGCCGAACCCGCCCAGAACACGCGCGTGCGCATCGGTTTTGGTGTGATGGTGTTTCTGTTGCTCCTGATCTTCAGCACTTGGCGCCTCAACGCCGCGTACTGGAAGGACATCAAATAGCCAGATAACTTTGATGTTGTAGAGCCATATTTTTAGAGTGGGTTCGCACTGGCAGCCCACTCTTTTTGATTTTTAGGAGTCTTTCACCATGATGGTGCTGTATTCAGGAACAACCTGCCCCTTTTCCCACCGCTGCCGCTTTGTCCTGTTCGAAAAGGGAATGGACTTTGAAATCCGGGATGTTGATTTGTACAACAAGCCCGAAGATATTGCCGTCATGAACCCTTATGGCCAGGTGCCCATTCTGGTCGAACGCGACCTGATACTGTACGAGTCCAATATCATCAATGAGTACATTGACGAGCGTTTCCCGCATCCCCAGCTGATGCCCGGAGACCCCGTAGAGCGCGCGCGGGTGCGCCTGTTCCTGCTCAATTTCGAGAAGGAATTGTTCATGCATGTCTCCACCCTGGAGACCCGCAACGCCAAGGGGCTCGAAAAGGAAATCGCCAAGGCGCGTGCGCATATCCGTGACCGGCTGACTCAACTCGCCCCTGTGTTCTCGAAATACAAGTACATGATGGGTGACAACTTTTCCATGCTGGATGTGGCCATTGCGCCCTTGCTGTGGCGCCTGGATTTCTATGGCATTGATCTAAGCAAGAATGCCACGCCCTTGCTGAAGTATGCCGAGCGCATATTTTCCCGGCCAGCCTTTATCGAGGCCTTGACACCTTCCGAAAAAGTCATGCGCAAATGATCGAATCCACCGACAGCCCTTCGACCCGCCCGTACCTTATTCGTGCCTTGTTTGAGTGGTGCACGGACAACGGGTTTACGCCCTATATCGCCGTTTTGGTCGATGACTCCGTGCGTGTGCCCAATGAATACGTAAAAAATGGGGAAATCGTGCTGAACATCAGCATGGATGCCACCAATGCCTTGCGTCTGGGCAATGAATACATCGAGTTCAAAGGCCGCTTCGGTGGCGTGGTGCGGGACATCCTGGTGCCCGTAGACCGGGTTGTTGCTATCTACGCGCGCGAAAACGGCCAGGGAATGGCCTTCCCCATGTTGGCAAGCTCCAGCCATTCGCCAGGCGAAGGTGCACAGGCGCATGCCAAGCCAACGGTACTCACCTCTGTGACCAGCAGCACGTCTGCATCCGACGATGCCGCAGAACATCCCCACCACCCGCCAACACCCCCAGGTGGCGGCAAACCATCCCTGAAGCGCGTCAAATAGGTCTTGTAGGTCTTGCAGCCGACATTCCGCACCCCTGCGTAATTCCGCTATTTTTTGAGCCAAGACACTGGTTCAGTTGGGTGGCATCACCGAGAGGCTGCCGATGCGCAGTTGGCCCTGTTCATCCTGCTCCAGCGGCACCGGCATCAGGGATTCGCCCGCGCAGTCGCCAGCGTCGCACACGCCGTCCAGCCAGCGGTAGCGTGCGTAGTGCACGTTGCAGGTGATGGTGGCGTGCGGCTTGAAGATGAGCTGCGATTGTTTTTCCGCCAGCGGCACGCCAAAGTGTGCACAGCGGTTCACAAATGCTTTCACTTCCATGCCGCTGCGCAGCAGCATCAGGCGAAACGGCTTGGTCGGGCCAGCGCCCGTGTCCAGATCCATCAGCATAGGCTCGCCGTCAATCAGGCTTTGCCACGTACACAGCAGCGTGCCGGGCGTTGGTGCGTTGGGTAGTTCAAACCAGTGTCGGGGTGTGGATGAGGTCGAGGGGGTATACATAGTTCGGGTTAGTTTGCGAAACGTTGCCGCAGCACCTCCGCCACCGCTGCGGCGGTGCGCTGGGTGGCGCCGCGATGGGTCTGGCTGAGTTGGCGTGCGGCTGCGCGTGCGCTTTGTAGTTCCTGGGGGGATTGCAGCAGTGTCAGGCCTAAGTCTACCGCCTGCGCCAGATCGTCGCGTACGAAGGCGGCGCCCGCCGCTAGCGCCAACTCGGCGGCCTGAGCAAAGTTGAATGTGTGTGGACCCATGAGAACCGGGCAGTCGCAGGCTGCAGCTTCGATCAGGTTTTGTCCGCCAAGCGGTGCAAAGCTGCCGCCAAGCAAGGCCAGATCGGCCAGACCGAAGTACAGCGCCATTTCACCCAACGAGTCGCCGATCCAGATGTCCGCAGCCATTGGCGTATCTGTCCAGCTGCTGCGGCGTGAGACGGAAAAACCAGCCGCTGTGCACAATTCAGCCACAGCATCAAAGCGCTGCGGGTGGCGTGGAACGATGAGCCATTGTGTGTTGATTGCTATATTATTAATATATGTACCCGCTCGATCCATGGGAGCTACAGCCCGAAAGCTTCTTAATTTCTCCAGCAGCAGCGCTTCTTCCCCTTCGCGGGAGCTGGCAAAGAGCAACACGGGTTTGGTCAGTGCCTGGCGCCAGACGCGCCCCTGCGCCAGTTGAGTGGCATCCGGTGTGGCATCAAACTTGATGTTGCCCCAGACCCCTTGCACCTTGGCGCCCAGGCGCTGTAGCCGCTGGGCATCGGCATGGGTTTGCGCCCAGACTGCGTGCAGTGCCTGGTAAGCAGGGTAGGCCAGCCAGCCCAGGCGCTGCGCGCGGCGCATGGAGCCCTCACTCATGCGTGCGTTGACTAGGCACAAAGGGATGTGGGCTTTGGCGCAGGCGGCCACCATATTGGGCCAGATTTCGGTTTCGACCAGCAGGCCGATGTGGGGGCGAAAGTGGGTCAGAAAGCGCTGCACGGCAGCGGGCGTGTCCCAGGGTTGCCAGACCTGTATGTCCCCGGTTTGCAGCAGCAAGCGCCCCTGCGCGCGTCCGGTTGCGGTGCCGTGGGTGAGCAGCAGCCGCATGCCGGGCAGCGTCTGGCGCAACTGGGTGAGCAAAGGGGCTACGGCCCGTGTTTCGCCCAAAGAGACGGCGTGTACCCAGACGAGGAGGCGATCATTTTCCGGGGTGACCGTGTGTTTGTCGGTGTGTGCACGGTAGTGGCCAAAACGCTCGGCAATCGCTTCGGCATAGCCGGGCTCCAGCCGGGCACGCCACTTCAGCTTGAGATATAGCAGGGGCTGTAGCAGCCATGTGAAGAGGGAGTACAGCCAGCGCATACCGCCATGCTGCGCTAACGGCAAAAAACCGGCGTGGCCAGACTTTCCCATGCCTGCCAGACGGCCTCCAGGCTCGGGTGGGGCGCGGCAAAGACACTGACTTGGCGTGCCTGGGGGGCTGGTGCTGCGTCGGGCGTATCGAACGGGACGGGGCCGGTGCGCCAGGCGGTGTCAAAGTTGTAGATTTGCACGTGCGGCAGGTCGAGTGCCACGGCGATGTGGCTCAAGCCGCTGTCCACACCAATCACACCAGCGCATCGGGCCATGGTGTCGGTCACGGCTTCCAGTCCGAGGATGGGCCAGACCCAGGCGTCGCCGAGGTGCGCGGCAATGGCGTCACTGTGCTCTTTTTCCTGTGCATTGCCATGCACCAGCGCGACCATGAAGCCACTGTGGTTGAGCCTTTGGCCCAGCTCGATCCAATGGGACAAGGGCCACTGCTTGTCGGCACGTGAACTACCGTGCACCAGCGCCACGCAGGGTTTGCGTGGCACAAAGGGGTTGTCTTCCAGTCCGGCCGGGGCCGGTTGCGCCACCGCCATACGCCCAGGTTGCAAGCCAAAGTGCGGCGGCGTGGACACGGTGTAGCCCATGGCGGCGGCGCACAGCAAGCGCGCGCGCTGCACGGCATGGACATGGGGTTCAAGCGTAACGGCGACATCGGCCACCCAGCGCGCGGGGGCTTCAAAACTGGAGCCATCGGTGCGGTTGGCCATGCCATAGCGCTTACCCTTTTCCGTGGTGAGCGTCAGCCAGGACACCATGGCCGATTTGGTCAGCCCCTGCAAGTCGATGACGGCGTCGTAGGTCTGGGATTGCAATTGCTGCCGAAAGGCGATCCACTCCTGGCGGGTTTGCCGCGCCAGCGGGCTTTTGCGCCAGCGCCGCAGGTCGCAGGGGATGACGTGGTTGACGCCCTGGCAACGCGTCAGCAAGGGTGCGAACGCGCTCTCCACCACCCAGTCAATCTGCGCTACGGGCAATTCCCGGTGCAGGTCCTGCACGGCAGGCATGGCGTGCACCACATCCCCCAGGGATGAGAGTTTGACGATCAACACCTTGGGCGCACGCGCAGCGCGTGCCTTGGGAGCGCGGGATTTCAATGGGCGGCCTCGGAGAAATTGGCGTCGGGCTTGACGCTGCGCAGCAATTGCAGCATGGCGGCCTGGATACGCTCCAGTGCAGCATGGTCATGCCCTTCAAAGCGCAGCACCAGGACCGGCGTGGTGTTGGAGGCGCGCACCAGTCCAAAGCCGTCGGGCCAATCAACCCGCAGGCCATCAATGGTGTTGATGATGGCCGGGGCGGCAAAGGCGGCCTTGGCGATCAACTGCTCGACCAGCGCATGCGGCTCGCCCTCGGCGCAGGCTACATTAAGCTCGGGGGTGGAAAAGCTGGTGGGCAGCGCGTGCAGCAGGACGTTGGCATCGGCTGTGGCGCTGACGATTTCCAGCAGGCGGCAGGCGGCGTAGGTGCCGTCGTCGAAGCCGTACCAGCGTTCCTTGAAGAATATATGGCCGCTCATCTCGCCGCCCAAGGGCGAGTTGATCGCCCGCATCTTGGCCTTGATGAGCGAGTGGCCGGTCTTGTACATCAGCGGCACGCCACCGGATAGCGCAATGGCCGGTGCCAGGCGTTGCGAGCATTTCACGTCAAACACGATGGTGCCGCCGGGTACCCGTGAGAGCACATCATGGGCAAACAGCATCATCTGGCGATCCGGGTAAATGGTGCTGCCGTCACGGGTCACGATGCCTAGGCGGTCGCCATCGCCATCGAAGGCCAGGCCCAGCTCGGCATCGGAGGATTGCAGGGCTTTGATCAGATCGCGCAGATTTTCCGGCTTGCTGGGATCGGGATGGTGGTTGGGGAAGTTGCCATCGACTTCGCTGAAGAGTTCGGTGACTTCGCAGCCGATTGCGCGCAAAATGGCCGGGGCGCTGGCACCCGCCACGCCGTTGCCGCAGTCCACCACGATTTTCATGGGGCGCGCCAGGCGGATGTCGCTGGCGATGCGCTCACGGTAGGCGTTGAACACATCGACGCTTTGGCAGCTACCGCCGGGTTGCAGGCTCCAGCTTTCGCTCTCCATCATGCGGCGCAGGGCCTGGATTTCGTCGCCGTAAATGGCGCGTCCGGCCAGCACCATCTTGAATCCGTTGTAATCGCGCGGGTTGTGGCTGCCGGTGACCTGGATGCCGCTACGGCACAGGGGCAGGGTATTGGCCGCAAAGTACAGCATGGGGGTGGTCACCAACCCTATGTCAATGACCTGAATGCCTGCGTCCTGCAAACCCGCGATCAGCGCCTGCGCCAAGCCGGCTCCGCTAAGGCGCCCATCGCGCCCGACAGCCACCGTGGTTTCGCCTTCGCTGCGGGCTATGGAACCAAAGGCGCGCCCCAGGCCCCGCGCCATCTCTTCATGGATGGTGCCCGGCACAATGCCGCGAATGTCATAGGCCTTGAAGATGCTGCCCTGGAGTTGCATGGGTAATTTTCCTTTCGGTTTCGTATATTAAAGCCTAAAGCCGTTTACAGCCGTTTACAGCCGTTTGACCAGCACCTGGCTTTTGCGGTCCCAGTTGTATTTGCGCTTGCGGGCGTCAGGCAGCCAGTCGGGGTCCATCTGGACAAAACCGCGTTTGAGAAACCAGTGCATGGTGCGTGTGGTCAGGACGAAAATGCTCTCCAGCCCGGCGGCGCGCGCGCGCTGTTCGATGCGCTTGAGCACGCGCTCGCCATCGCCCTGGCCCTGTGCATCGGGTGAGACGGTGACAGCGGCCATTTCGGCAGTGCGCGCTTCCGGGTAAGGGTAGAGTGCAGCGCAGGCAAAGATCACGCCGTCGTGCTCGATCACCGTGTAATTGCCGACATCGCGCTCGATCTCGGTGCGGCTGCGCTTGACCAGAGTACCGTCGCGCTCGAACGGTTCGATCAGCTGCAAAATGCCACCCACATCATCGGCTGTGGCCTCGCGCAGGCTCTCCAGTTTCTCGTCCACCACCATGGTGCCGATGCCGTCGTGCACATAGACTTCGAGCAGGATCGCGCCATCAACGGCATACGGAATGATGTGGCTGCGCTCCACCCCGCCTTTGCACGCCTTGACGCAATGTTGCAAGTAAAACGCCGTGTCGCTGGGCACACGCGCGGGGGGTAACTCCGCCAGCAGTTTTTCGGCCTGCGCCAGCGGCAGTTCGGTATCAATGGGGTTGTCTTCGCTCTCCGGCTCGAAGGGATGCACCCGGATGCCGGGCGATTCGGTCACGAAAATCAGTTTGTCCGCCTGCAAGGCCATGGCGACCGAGGTGGCCACCTCTTCCATTGTCAGGTTGAAGGCTTCTCCGGTAATCGAAAAACCAAAAGGCGACAGCAGCAGCAACGCGCCCATGTCCAGCACACGGGTGATGCCGGCGGTGTCCACCTTGCGCACCAGTCCCGAGTGTTGAAAGTCGATGCCGTCCAGAATGCCCACGGGCCGGGCGGTGATGAAGTTGCCGGAGATGACGCGCACGGTGGCGCCCGCCATGGGCGTGTTGGGCAGGCCCTGGCTGAAGGCGGCCTCGATCTCGTAACGCAACTGCCCGGCTGCCTCCTGCGCGCAGTCCAGTGCGACCTCGTCGGTGATGCGCATGCCGTGCGAAAAGCGCGCGGCGTGGCCCTTGGCGCGCAGTTGTTCGTTGACCTGGGGCCGAAAGCCATGCACCAGCACGATTTTGACCCCCATGCTCTGGATCATGGCCAGGTCCTGCGCGAGATGCTGCAATTTGCCCGCAGCAACCGCCTCGCCCACCACGCCCACCACAAAGGTCTGGTTGCGGAACTTGTGGATGTAGGGCGCAACCGAGCGAAACCAGGGTACAAAGGTGAAATTGAAGACGGAAATCATGATGGCAAGGGAAAACAGCTGTATCCCGCATGGATAGAGCGGGTACAGCTATATTTTAAGCAGCAAAATCAGACCATTCAGGCCATCTGCACGGGAATCGTGCTGCGTTCTTCCTGGATGCGGTTGTTTGCGTCGGCAAATACCAGCTTGGGGGCGAATTCCTTGACCTGGCTCTCATGTACCTGTGCAAAGGTGGCAATGATGACCAGATCGCCCTTGGACGCGCGCCGCGCCGCCGAACCGTTGACCGAGATGATGCCGCTGCCACGCTCGGCGCGAATGGCGTAGGTGATGAAGCGCTCACCGTTGTTGATGTTCCAGATGTGGATTTGCTCGTTGTCATGGATGTTGGCGGCATCCAGCAGGTCTTCGTCAATGGCGCAAGAGCCCTCGTAGTGGAGCTCGCAGTGCGTGACGCTGGCACGGTGAATTTTGGATTTGAGCAGGGTTCGGAACATGGTGTTGCGCAAAAGTCACAAAAAATGGCGGCCAGATGTGTGTACCATCGCAGTCCGCCTCCATTAAAACGCCGCGTAGTTTAGTCGAATGCACGGCACAGCGCAGCAAACTTTTGATTATCCATGTCACAAGCCTTTGATTTTTCTCCTGTTTCCATTGAACAACTGGCCCAATCCGATGCCGCACGCGCCTTGGCCGAAGACATCGCCCAGGGTGATTTGACCGCTGGCCTGATTGATCCCGCCTGTCAAGCGCGTGCGCGCGTGCTGGCGCGCGAAACCGCCGTGGTCTGTGGCCAAGCCTGGGTACAAGCCGCCATCCGCCAGCTCGATGCACAGGCGCAGATCGTCTGGCATGTGCCCGACGGCCAGCGTTGCGCAGCCAATCAGGTCGTATTCGAAGTGCAGGCCCAGGCCCAGGCGCTGTTGAGCGCCGAACGCACGGCACTGAACTTTTTGCAGCTGCTCAGTGGTGTCGCCACCAAGACAGCGCGCTATGTGGAAGTGGTCGCAGGCACTGCAGCACAGATTGTCGATACGCGCAAGACCATTCCGGGTCTGCGCTTGGCGCAAAAGTACGCCGTGCGCACGGGTGGCGGCACCAACCACCGCATCGGCCTTTTTGACGCCATCCTCATCAAGGAAAACCACATCGCCGCCGCCGGTGGCATTGCGCCCGTGCTGCAACGCGCCGCAGCTGTGGCCGCGCAGGCGGCTTTTGTGCAGATTGAAGTCGAAACGCTGGAGCAGCTGGGCGAGGCGCTCGATGCCGGCGCCAAAATGGTCTTGCTCGACAACATGGGCCTGCCCACACTGCACGAGGCGGTGCGCATGAACCAAGCGCGCGGAGCCAAGCGCGCCATCCTGGAAATTTCCGGTGGCGTTACCTTGGCGGGTTTGCGTGCGCTGGCGGAGGTCGGCGTGGACCGCATCTCGATTGGCACCTTGACCAAGGATGTGCAGTCGGTGGATTATTCGATGCGCTTTGAAGCGCTGCCAGGAGCGTAACGATGACCACGATAGCGGTGGACTACGAACAGCCCGAGGCCGACACCACAGGCCAAGCCAGCGTCTGCAGCACGCGCCACGCCTGGGCGCGCGTGCCAGCGGAGCCATCACCAGATGAGCGCGCCGCACTCAAGGAGCGCATTCGCGCGCTGCTGCGCGCACGCAATGCGGTCATGGTGTCGCACTTTTATGTACACCCTGACTTGCAGGACTTGGCAGAGGAAACCGGCGGCCTGGTCAGCGACTCGCTGGAGATGGCGCGCTTCGGGCGCGACCATGCGGCACAGACGCTGGTGGTATCCGGTGTGCGTTTCATGGGCGAAACCGCCAAGATTCTCTCGCCCGAAAAGCGCGTGCTGATGCCCGATCTGGATGCCACCTGCTCGCTCGACCTGGGCTGCCCGGTTGCGGCTTTCAGCGCTTTTTGCGATGCGCACCCGGACCGCACTGTGGTGGTCTACGCCAACACCAGCGCGGCTGTCAAGGCACGTGCCGACTGGCTGGTGACCTCCAGCTGCGCGCTGGACATCGTGCGCGCGCTCAAGGACGCAGGGCAAAAAATCCTCTGGGCGCCGGATCGGCACCTGGGCAGCTACATCCAGCGCGAAACCGGCGCGGACATGGTGTTCTGGAACGGCGCGTGCATCGTGCACGACGAGTTCAAGGCGTTTGAACTGGCTGCCTTGAAAAAGGAGCACCCACAGGCAAAAGTGCTTGTGCATCCCGAGTCACCGCCGGATGTGGTGGCGCTGGCCGATGCCGTCGGTTCGACCTCGGCCATTTTGCAGGCCGCGCGCAGCATGGATGCAAGCACGTTCATTGTCGCCACCGACAATGGCATGCTGCACAAGCTACGCACGCAAAACCCAGGCAAGCTGTTTATCGAAGCGCCCACTGCGGGCAACAGCGCCACCTGCAAGAGCTGCGCGCATTGCCCCTGGATGGCCATGAACAGCCTCGCAGGCGTGGCGCAGGTGCTGGAAAACGGCGGTAATGAAATTCAGGTTGATCCGACGCTGATCCCGCGAGCGCGCCAGCCCATCGAGCGCATGCTCGCCTTCACTGCGGCCTTGCGCGCAGGCCAGACGCCGACCACGCTGGTGCCGCATCTGGGGGCGGCATGAATGTCGATCCGCACCGCTGTCCGTTGTGTGGCAGCGACAACCAATGTGCCAATGTGCGCCAGCAGGAAACCGGCGTGCAGCAGGCGCACTGCTGGTGCAGCCACGCACATTTTGATGCAAGTCTTCTGGCGCGCGTACCGGAAAACGCGCGCAACAAGGCGTGCGTGTGCGCGCGTTGCGTGCAATCATCGCTACACTCAGCGCCTGCTGTGGCAACATAAACTGATTTGGATTTTTTTATGACACTACCGACCGACCCTTTGGATGCGCTGCAACAGCGCCGTAAAAAAATTCTCGACAACATCAGCCAGGAAAAGCTGGCGGTTTTGCACGCCAAGGGCAGCTTGTCGGCCCGGGAGCGCATGGACGCACTGTTTATGGAAGGCAGCTTTCAGGAACTGGGCATGCACGCGCACCACAATGCCGTGTCGTTTGGCATGCAAGGGCGTGAGTTGCCCACGGACGGGGTGATTACGGGCACCGGCTATGTCGGCAGCACCCAGGTAGCGGCTTTCAGCCAGGATTTCAGCCTGCTTGCCGGTACCATGGGCAAGATGCAGGCACGCAAGATCGTGCGCCTGATGCGCCATGCGATGCGGGTGGGCGTGCCCATGGTGGCGTTCAAGGACTCTGGCGGTGCGCGGATTCAAGAAGGCGTGGATGCGCTCTCGGGCTATGGCGACGTGTTCTACTACAACGTCATGCTCTCAGGCGTGGTGCCGCAGATTGCCGTGATCCTGGGGCCGTGCGCGGGCGGGGCCGCCTATTCACCGGCGCTGATGGATTTTGTCATCATGACACGCCGCAACGCCCACATGTTCCTGACCGGCCCCGAAGTCATCAAGGCCGTGACCGGGCGCAGCACCACCATGGACGAAGTGGGCAGTGCAGAAATGCACGCCAGTGTCAGCGGCAATGTGCATTTTCTGGCCGAAAACGACCAGCACGCCATCGCCCTGGTCAAGCAATTGCTGTCGTACCTGCCGCCCAATAACACCGAAGACCCGCCGCATGACTTTTCGGTGGGCATTGATGAAAGTGCCGATGAGGGGCTGCGCGATCTGGTGCCTGCGGATTCCTCGGAGCCGCTGGACATGCGTATCCTCATCCAGCGTCTGGTGGACGGTGGCGAAATGCTGGAGGTGCACGCCAACTTTGCGCGCAATGTGATTGTGGGCTTTGCCCGTATTGCCGGCGTGGTCGTGGGCGTGGTGGCCAACCAGCCGATGGTGATGGCCGGTGCGCTGGACATGGACGCTGCTGACAAGATTTCCCGCTTCGTGCGCACCTGCAACGTCTACAACGTGCCTTTGGTCACACTCGTGGATGTGCCCGGATTCCTGCCCGGCGTCGAGCAGGAGCGCAGCGGCATCATCCGCCACGGGGCCAAGATGCTGCATGCCTTCGCCTCGTGCACGACCCCCAAACTGACGGTGATTGTGCGCAAAGCCTACGGCGGCTCCTATCTGGCCATGTGCAGCCAGGAAATGCGCGCCGACATGGTGTTCGCCTGGCCCAGCGCTGAAATCGCCGTCATGGGCGCCGAAGCTGCTGTGAAGATTCTCTACCGCAAGGAACTCGACCAGGCCAGCGACCGCCGGGCGATGGCTGCCGAATTGACCCAGCAATACCGGGAAGAGTTTGCCTCACCCTACGTGGCGGCTGCCAACTTCTACATCACCGATGTCATTGACCCGGCAGACACGCGCTGGATGTTGGCGCTGGCGCTGCGCAAGACCCTGGGCAAGCGCGAGCTGCGGCCCGCCAAGAAACACGGCAACATGCCACTGTGATCCACAACACCTCATCAGTTTCATACAAGGTTCCCTATCATGCCCATACGACAATTCAAGGTAACCGTGAACGGGCGCGACTACGAGGTCGCCGTTCAGGAAATCAATACTGGCACGGCGACAACAGTGCCGACACACGCTGCGCCGTCCATTGCTGTGCCTGTTGAGCACCCGTCCCAGCCGTCGCAGGCTGCCAAGCCCGCAGCCGCCGCACCGGCAGCTGCGCGTTCCGGTGCGGATGAAGTGGCACCCATGGGCGGTGTGATTGTGCAACTGGATGTTACGCTGGGCCAAGCCGTGGCGGCGGGGCAGCGCCTGCTGGTGCTCGAAGCGATGAAGATGAAGACCCATATCCAGGCCAGCCGCGCTGGCAAGGTCACGCGCTTGCTGGTGGCCGCAGGGGATTCGGTCGAAAGCGGCCAGCCGCTTGTTTCCATCGAATAAAGCGGGCGGCTGCCGTGGACCAAATACCCATTTTTTTACAGGCTTTGCTGAACCAGACCGGGGTTATCCATTTCTCCCTGGGTAATCTGATCATGATCATGGTGGGCTCGACCATGATTTATCTGGCAATCACCAAGCATTACGAACCCTTGTTGCTGATTGGCATCGGGTTTGCGTGCATCGTTGCCAACGTGCCGGGGCCGCCGGATGTGCCGGGTGGACCGGCAATTTCGGCGTTGCTCTACGTGGTCAAGGAGGGGGGGTTGTTCCACTACGCCTATGAGGGTGTTGCCAAGCTGATTATTCCGCCGCTGATTTTCCTGGGCGTAGGCGCCATGACGGATTTTGGCCCCATGATCGCCAACCCCAAACTTGTGATCCTGGGGGCTGGTGCGCACCTGGGAATTTTTGTGGCGCTGATTCTGGCCAAGATGCTGGGTTTTTCCCTGGCTGAAGCCGGCGCCATCGGCATCATTGGCGGCGCCGACGGCCCGATGGCGATCTTTGTCACCATCATGCTGGCGCCGCACTTGCTGGGACCGGTTTCGGTTGCTGCTTACTCCTACATGGCCTTGATGCCGATGATCCAGCCGCCGGTGATGCGTATGCTGACCACCAAGGCCGAGCGGCAAATCAGCATGGCCCAGGTGCGCAAGGTCACCAAGCTGGAAAAGATCGCGTTCCCCATCGTGATCGCCATCATCGTCAACCTGTTTTTCCCGCCGGTGGCACCACTCATCACCATGCTGATGTTTGGCAACCTGCTCAAGGAGGTCGGGGTGACGGACCGCCTGGCCAAGACAGCCGCTGGCGGCCTCATGAACGTCATCATCCTGATTCTGACCTTGGCCATTGGATCGACCATGGCAGCAGAAAAGTTTCTGACGCTGCAAACCTTGCAGATCGTGGGCTTGGGGCTGGTGGCCTTCCTGTTTGGTACGGGTTCGGGTGTGGTCACGGCCAAGATCATGAACCTCTTTTTAAAGGAAAAGATCAACCCGCTGATCGGTTCGGCGGGCATCGCCTCGGTGCCGATTGCCGCGCGCGTCTCGCATATCGTTGCTCATCAGGAAAATCCGAAAAACTTCCTGATCTACCACGCCATGGGCCCGAACCTGGCGGGTGTGTTCGGCACCGCCATTTCGGGTGGCATCATGCTGGCACTGATTGGCGTGCGTTGACACTGAAAGGACCGGCTCCATGCCCTTGATACCCGATACCCTGGAAGGCGCACTGATACTGAGCCTGATTGATTTTTTCCTGAGCTTTGTGGTGATTTCCTTCATTGGTGTCGTCCTGGCCGGTTTCCCCTGGCTTAACCGCATCGCCGATTGGCTCAAGGCACAGCAACATTCCCATGCGGCCAAGCCCTCCGTAGCTGCGGCACCTCCTGCAGCCGCAGCGGGCAGCCCGGCCCCATCCCCCATGGGTAGTGGTGGCAGTGACGATATTCCGCTGGAGGACGTGGTGGCTATTTCGGCTGTGCTGTCAGCGCTTTTGGGCGAACACCGCATCTTGCACCTGGCGCCGCAGCAGCATGGCGCCGAATGGCTGGCAGCGGGGCGGCAGGCGCAGCACCACTCCCACGTCCCACCGCCGCGCCACGGTCCGCGCTAAAGGCCAAAAATCGCCCGATCCTTTGCCGTAGTTTCAAACCGGCCTTTAGGCAAAAAATGCCTTCCAGGCACGGCTGGCGAGCGGATGCAACTATTCAAAAGATAGCATTGATGCGCACGATACCCGGCATGCAAAACCCATGTAACGGCGCAATCCGCAACCAGTCAGGTAACTCCCTTTTCTTGGGTGTTGTTGATAACAGCTCTGAGCTGTTCGGCCACATCGTAAGGGTTGGCTTGGCAGACCCACAAACCAATATGTTCAAATCCCCCGGTCATCTGGGTGCACGCCAGTAACTCCAGATACACCCCGGCTCCAGGGCCATTATTGATATTGATGTTGTAGGCCGGCTCGATGCCCATGCGCGGCATGATGACCATCAGCGCCCGGATCGCATCCACCATGGCCATGACAAACTCCCGGCGTTCCGTGGGTGTTAACTGGAAGATATATTGTTTGGAAGTATCTTTTACCAGGATGAGGATATTGTGGGGCCGCTTCATGAAATAGGGAACAACCAACGCCACCGTGCCGTAATCGCGCACCATCAGTTTGGCCGGGTTTTCCTGCAACATGTATTCGGAAAATGTCTTGTGGTTGCGCTGCAAAAAGGTGAAATTATTGAAATACCGCTGCGGCATGATATTGCTAAAGCCGATTTGCTGGTGCCCATGCGTCAGCGATGCCCCGGCCGCATAACCATAATTTTTGATAATCGACACATAACCAAAGGTTTTCTGCCCGGATGCCGCCAGCATGACTGCGTCGGCATTGCTTGATTTTTTCAATACCTTGTCCGAAGCGGGCATGAACCCTTCCGATTGGGTCAATAATTTGTGCTCCAGCATGGCGAGCCGGTCAAAACAAATCAGGCAATCCGCCAGCGGCATGTTATGCCAATCATTTTCGTGGATGGAGGAAGTCCATTGCAATAAATGGAAACCATACGAACTGCGGCCATGGTGAAAGGGGTCCGGGGCCAGTGGGCGCTCGCCCACATCTTTCAAAATGCATTCCAGCGGATGCAAGATGGGGTAGAGATTCTTGTTGATAAAGGTAAACCCCTCGCTCAGGGGTTGCAGGTCGATAATACGCGTGCTCTTGGCCAAACAGATCGGACAGCGATCATCCCGATTTTTCGGCGCGTGGACATGCTCCGTGGTCAGAATACGTGTGGAGCGCGACGAGTTGTACACCACCACATCGCCGGTTCTGGGGTCGATCTGACACAGGGAATCCGGTAGGAATGCCGCCATCTGGGCATCGTCCAGAATGTCTTCCATGATTTCCCGGATGGAAAGGTCTTGTACATCCCTGGCGCTGATCAGCGTGTGGATGTGTTCCATTTTTAATTGTTGCAAGTCACTCATACACATTTACTTTCATTCATGCAATAGCGCCGAGACGGCAAGCGCTATTTTGCTTGCATTTTCATCGGGTCTCGTCCGGCTGGTGCGAAATTGACGAATTTCGTCGGAATCGGCATACACCGCTTATGGGACGTGCGCAAGCAGCTGCATAATTTGTAGCATTACATTGTGGTTTACGTGCTTTTGCTGACTTGAGGGCGTGCATCCCTATAATCGCGCCGCCGTGGCCTGTGCTGCCATTATTCCAATACCGCCCATATGAACATTGACTTTTTCTGCCCTCAAGGAGCGCGCTATGTCTGACAAACTGGCGGTCCTGCCGCAGTACCTCTTGCCCAAGAAGATCTTGACCATGCTGGCTGGCAGGATAGCGCAAGCGCAGGGCGGGCGTTGGACGCAGGCGCTGATCAAGTGGTTTGTGCGGCGCTACCAGGTCAACATGGACGAAGCGGCAAGGCCGGACATTGCCAGCTATGCAACGTTCAACGAATTTTTCACCCGCCCCTTGAAAGCCGGTGCACGGCCCTTGGCGCAAGCTGATTTTGTCTGTCCGGTCGATGGCGCCATCAGCCAGTTTGGCCGCATCCAGCACGATCAGATATTTCAGGCCAAGGGACACCATTACTCCACCACGGCCCTGGTGGGCGGCGATGCCGGCCTGGCAGCCCTGTTCGAGAACGGCAGTTTTGCCACGCTGTACCTGAGTCCGCGTGATTACCACCGCATCCACATGCCGTGCGCGGGCCACCTGCAGCGCATGATTTACGTGCCGGGGGACTTGTTTTCAGTCAATCCGACCACGGCGCGCGGTGTGCCGGGCCTGTTTGCCCGCAACGAGCGGGTGGTATGCGTGTTTGAGTCGGCGCGCGGTCCGTTTGTGCTGATCCTGGTGGGAGCCACCATCGTCGGCAGCATGGCCACCGTCTGGCACGGCGTTGTCAAGCCGGAGCGCGCGGGCATCTTTGAACTGCATTACGACACCTCCGAGGTAAGCTTGCGCCAGGGGCAGGAAATGGGCCGCTTTTTGCTGGGCTCCACCGTGGTGCTGCTGTTTCAGGAAGGCTCGCTCAAAGACTTCGACCCGACCTGGACAGCAACCAAACCCGTGCGCCTGGGCGAGAGCATGGCCCACGCCTCGTAGGGCTCACAGGCTGCGTCAAGGGCGCACCTGATTGACACGGAGTTGCACGCCACTGGCGCCGACACGCACCGTCTGCACTGCCGAGATCAGATCGCCGGGTTCTGGCTGGGCCATGCCGGACTTGGATATGCGCGCTTCGACCTCGACTTGGCTGGCGTTTGAAAGCCGTGCCTGCGGACTCATCGACAGGGAATCGTCGAGTGTGAATTTGATCGGCAGATCCGCAGCCCGTGCGCGCAGCACGGCGGCTGGCATGCGCATGCCGGGAATGCGGGCAATCACCAGGACGGCGTCTGTCTCCGCCACCCGGCCCTTGAGCGCCTTGTCCAGATCGACCTGGCCGCTGACACTGGCGCCAGCCTGGGCTTTTGTCTCTTCCCCGGTCGGGCTGGGCGGAGTTCTGGCAGCAAGCTTGTCGGGAACGGGTTTGCCCATGCGGGCGTAGGCATCCTCAATCGCCCCTTGCAACATTTGCGTATCCTCGGCCTGCGGGTCCAGTTTTGCCAGCAGGCGCTCCCAGAGACGAATCGCCGTGCCAAAATCGCTGCTGCGAAACGCCGCCGTACCGGCCAACCAGAGCGCCATGGGGTTCTCGGGGTCTGCCTTGAGCGCTTTGGCAATCAGTTGGTTCGGTTTGCCAGCAAAGTTGCCATTGGCGTTGGCAGCGGCAAGGTCGGCGTAGCTGGCCAGCAGCTGGGCGTCGTTGTCCAAAAAGGTGCCCGCCCGCTCGAAAGCTTGTTCGGCCTCGGCATTGCGTCCCAGCATCTTGTACGTGCGCGCCAGCATGGACCAGCCCTGCAAATTACCGGGGTCTTGCTCCAGCTTTTTCACCAGTCCTGCCACCAGACGCTCGATTTCCTGCGGCGTGGTGTGGTGCTGCCCAGCAGCGTGGGTGGGCTGGGCTGCGTTGGCGGGGTCCAGCGCGGCGGGGCTGCCAAGGTGCCAGTACAGCCCTATGGCCATGGCGGGTATGAGCAGACCCACGAGCAGCACAGTTTTCCTGGGCGTTTCAAGCCTTACTGCCGTTTCTTCGTCGCTGGCATCCTCCAACACGCGGCGCTGCAACTCCTCCTTGGCCTGGGCGTAGTCGGCTTCCGTCAGCATGTTTTCCGCCCGATCACGCGCAAGCCGGTCAAACTGGTCGCGGTAAATGGCCGCATTCAACTGGCGCCGGGACACCCCGGCTGCTGTACGTTTGAACAGGAATGGCCGCAGCAACAGGGCCAGAACCAGGAGGCCACCCAAACCACCGATGGTCAAAAATAATGTCATTGCTCGCCCTCCCGCAGCAGCGCCTCGGCCCGCTGGCGTTCTGCGTCGCTCAAGGCCGCCGTATCAATCGCACGGCTGCGTTTGCGCAGATAGGCCAGCAAAGCAGCAATGCCCACGATGCCAAGCACAAACGGCCCAAGCCACAGCAGCCAGGTTGTGGGTTTGACGGGAGGCCGGTACAGCACAAAATCGCCATAGCGGCTGACCATGAACTCCCGGATTTCGGCATCGGTTTTACCCTGCTTGATCAGGCTGCGCAGTTCACGGCGCAAATCGAGCGCCAGATCGGCGCGTGACCCGGCCAGGGATTCGTTCTGGCAAACCAGGCAGCGCAGCTCCTCGGAAATGGCAATCAGGCGCTGCTCGACGGCGGGGTCTTCGGCCAGGGGGGCTGCCTCCCTGGCCCATAAAGGCCCGCAGGTCAGTACAAGTAACAACAGCAGTGTGTGCAGGGGTTTCACGATTTTTTCAGTTCGTTGATGAGTGGGATGATCTTGTTTTGCATGTCTTCCTCGCTGATGGGGCCAATGTGCTTGTAGCGGATGATGCCGGCCTTGTCGATCAGAAAACTCTCCGGTACACCATACACCCCATAATCAATGCCCACCCGGCCATCACTGTCAAATGCGGTCAGGGTATAGGGGTTGCCGGTGCGTCGGAGCAAGGCCAATGCCTCTTTGCGCTGGTCCTTGTAGCCCAATCCGATCACGGGAATCATGCCGGTGCGCGCAAACGCCATCAGGACGGGATGTTCCTGGCGGCACGACACGCACCAGGAAGCCCACACGTTGAACAACCAGACCTGGCCCTTGAGGTCAGCGGGCGAAAATTTCAAATCCGCTTGCTCCAGTTGCGGCAATTGAAAGGCCGGTGCGGGCTTATTCACCAGGGGCGAAGGAATTTCGTTCGGCTTGCGTTTCAAACCTACCGCAAGAAACACCAGCAGCACACAAAACACTGCCAACGGAATCAGGAATTTTGCCTTCATGCGCTGGCTCCTTTCAGCGCCTGGTTATCCGCTGCCACCATGGACTTGACACGCAACCGGTAGCGCTTGTCCGCCATCGCAAAAATGCCACCCAGGGCCATCAACACGCAACCACCCCAGATCCAGTCCACAAACGGCTTGTAATAGACGCGCACGGCCCAGGCCTGGCCTTCGAGCGCTTCCCCGAGCGACACGTACACATCGCGCGTGAAGCCGGCATCAATGGCGGCTTCGGTCATGGGCATGGTGGAGGAAAGATAGTTGCGCTTTTCGGGATAAAGCAGTTTGTTGGCCTGGCCCGGCTGGATCAGCTCGAACGTACCGCGCGTGGCCCGGTAATTCGGCCCCATCACGTTTTGCACGCCCTTGAATATGAACTGGTAGCCGCCCACGACAACCGTATCCCCCGGCTCCATGCGCACGTCTTTTTCCTCCTGAAAACTGCCCACCATGGTGACGCCGAACACAAACACGGCCATGCCCAGGTGGCCCAGATGCATGCCCCAGAATGCAGCCGGTGGCCAGCTTGAGCGCACGCGCCGGGCAATCTGCATGCCACCCGACGCCGCAATCCACACGGCAAGCGCCACGCCCAGGGCGGTCAAGAACGTCCAGCCGCCCATCCAGTGCGGAATCAGCACCGCAGCCAGCACAGCCAGCGCCGCCGGGATGCCCATGCGCTGTGCCATGTCCTTGAGGTCCGCGTTTTTCCAGCGCGCCAGCGGAACGACGGCCAGCAGGAACAGGACGGGCGCCATGATGGGGACAAACACGGCATTGAAGTACGGTGGCCCCACGGAAATCTTGCCCAGATTCAGCGCGTCAATGAGGAGCGGGTACAGGGTGCCCAGGAAAACCGCACCGCACGCAACCACCAGCAACACGTTGCCGGCCAGCAGCATGGACTCGCGCGAGACCAGGGCAAAGCTGCCGCCCAACGCGACCTTGGACGCACGCCAGGCAAAGAGCGTCAAGGAGGAACCGATGACCAGGGCCAGCAGGATCAGGATGAAAACGCCGCGCTGCGGGTCGGTTGCAAAGGCGTGGACCGACGTGAGCACGCCCGAGCGCACCAGAAAGGTTCCCAGTAGCGACAGCGAAAATGCGCCGATGGCCAGCAGCACGGTCCAGTTCTTGAAGCTGCCGCGTTTTTCCGTCACCGCCAGGGAGTGCAGCAGGGCCGTACCAATCAGCCACGGCATGAAGGAGGCGTTTTCCACCGGGTCCCAGAACCACCAGCCGCCCCAGCCCAGCTCGTAATAGGCCCACCACGAACCCAGGGCAATGCCCAGCGTCAGGAACATCCAGGCAGCCGTGGTCCACGGACGCGACCAGCGCGCCCAGGCCGCATCCAGCCGGCCCGACAACAAGGCCGCAATCGCAAAGGCAAAGGCTACCGAAAAACCCACATACCCCATGTACAGCAAAGGGGGGTGAAAAATCAGACCGGGGTCTTGCAGCAGGGGATTGAGGTCACGGCCATTTTCGGCCGCCGGCAGCAAACGGTCAAAGGGGTTGGAGGTAAAGAGGACAAAGAGCAATAAACCCACCATGACCAGCCCCAGCACCCCGATCACCCGCGCCACCATGGCTTCATCCAGGGTGCGGGAGAACTGCGCGACCGCCAGCGTCCAGCCCGCAAGCATCAGAACCCATAAGAGCAGCGAACCTTCGTGCCCGCCCCAGACGGCGCCCAGGCGGTAGAGTGTCGGCAACTGCAGATTGGAATGCGATGCCACATACAGCACCGAAAAATCATTGACATAAAAGCTCCAGGCCAGGGCAAGGAACGCCAATACCATCAGAAGGCCCGATACCTGCGCTGCGGGCCGCGCCAGCGCCATCCACGCCCGCCGTCCGTAATGGGCGCCAAGAATGGGCAGGGTGCCTTGCACCAGCGCCACGCAGAGCGTGAGGATAAGGGCCAGGTGGCCGAGTTCTGGAATCATGGTGCGCTAGCCCCTTTCTTGTTGGGATGTGCCTTGTCCAGCGCGTCCTTGGCTGCTGGTGGCATATAGTTTTCATCGTGTTTGGCCAATACCTCGGAGGCCACAAAATGGCCATCCGCACCGATGCGCCCCTGTACCACAGCGCCCTTGCCTTCCTTGAAGAGGTCGGGCAGTATGCCGGTGTACGCAACGGCAACATCGTGCGCCATATCGGTGATGACGAAATGCACCGTCAGGTTGTCGCGCCGCAGTGACCCATCCTTGACCATCCCCCCGATGCGAAAGGCGGACCCCTTGGGGGCCTTGCCTGCCACGACCTCGCTGGGGGTGACGTACAGGGCAATATTGCTGTTGAGCGCATTGAGCACCAGGGCGGAGGCGATGCCAAGCACCGCCAGGCCGCCACCGATGATGGCGGCGCGTTTTTTCCAGTTTTTCATACTAAGACTCCTGATCCAGACGGTCAGCCTGCGCTGTGCGGCGCAGCCTTTGCGCGATGGCCTTGTGGCGCAGGCGCACCAAAAGGGGCTCCAGCGCCAACGCCAGCGCGCAGACGCCAAAACTGCCCCAGACGTACAAGCCATAGCCACCCATGGCGAAAAATTCAGCGGGAGAATTCCAGTTCATGCTTATTCCGTTGATCTCCGTTTATTCCCTGACCACGTTTTGTGCCCATTCGGTGTGCGCTTCACGCTCCAGAATGATGGCGCGCACCCGCATCAGTGCCACGGCAATCGAATACATCCACATGCACAGGGCCATCAACAGCATGCCCCACAGCATGGTCGCGGCCATGGAAGGCGCTTTGTTCAGGGAGATCGAGGCGCCCTGGTGCAGGGTATTCCACCACTTCACCGAAAAGTAGATGATGGGCACATTGACGGCGCCAACCAGCGCCAAAATGGCGCCCGCCTTGTCGGCGCGGCGTGGATCGTCAATCGACGCCTGCAAGGCAATGAACCCGAGGTACAGAAACAGCAGAATCAGTTCGGACGTCAGCCGCGCATCCCAGACCCACCAGGTTCCCCACATCGGTTTGCCCCAGAGAGCGCCCGTCCACAAGGCCAGAAAGGTCATCAAGGCGCCGGTGGGCGCCAGCGCCTGCGCCATCATCCCCGAAAGGCGCGCATTGAGCGCCAGCCCGATGCCGGCCCATCCCGCCATGACCAGATAGATGAACATCGACATCCAGGCGGTTGGCACATGCACGAAAATGATCCGGTAGCCTTCACCCTGCGTGGCATCCGTGGGGGCGACGAAAAAACTCAACCACAAACCCGCAACGCCAAACAAGGCGGACGCCAGCCAGAACCAGGGAATCATCTTGCCCGCAAGCGGATAAAAAGTCGATGGACTGGCAAAGCGAAACCAGTGAATCACGCGATTAGTCATTCCAGAGCAATCCTCAGTGCAGCCGTGGCAGCCCACGGCGCAAAAAAACCAGCCAGCACCAAAAGTGCCGCCAACAGCGACAGTTGGGCGTCGGCACCCAGGCCCGCGATATGGGCATCCACCGCGCCAGCGCCAAAGATCAAAGCCGGAACGTACAGCGGCAACACCAGCAGGCTCACGAGCACGCCACCGCCGCGCACACCCAGTGTCAAGGCTGCGCCAATGGCACCGATGAACGACAGCAACGGCGTCCCCAGCAACAAGGCCAACATGAGAACCGCCAAGGCGCTGGCATCCAGATCAAATTGCAGACCCAGAACCGGGGCTATCAGCACCAGCGGCAAACCCGACACCAGCCAATGGGCGACGATTTTGCCAGCTACCAGCACCACGAGTGGCGTGGGCGACAAAGCCATTTGTTCCAGTGTGCCATCCGCATGGTCGGCGGCAAACATGCGTTGCAAGCCCAGCATGGTCGCCAGCAAGGCTGCCACCCACAACACACCCGGCGCAATCTTGCGCAACAAAGCCGGCTCCGGCCCTATCCCCAGCGGGAACAGACTGGTGACAATCACGAAGAAAAACAGCGCCGTCAGCACCTCGCTCTTGCGGCGCATGACCAGCAGCATGTCGCGCCGCACGATGGTCAGCAAGGCCGTCATAACTGCACCACCTGCCCACCCGGAATCGGCATGGCCTGGTGGCTGGTCAGCACGGCCATACCGCCCGCAGCCAGATGCTCGCCAATGAGATCCGAGAGCATGTCAACCGCCTTGACATCCAGCGCAGTGAATGGTTCATCCAGCACCCAGAGTTTCGCGTTGCGTGTGAGCAGGCGCGCCAGCAAAACACGCCGCTTTTGCCCCGCAGACAGCACCCGCACGGGTAATTCGGCGCGTGCACCCAGGCCAAAACGCCGCAGCGCAGCAATCGCCTGGGTATCGGACAATACGGCGCCATCCAGCGCAGCAGCAAACATCAGGTTTTCCAATCCGCTCAGGTCTTCCTTGAGCGCACCCTGATGGCCTAAGAAGAGCATTTTTTCCCGGTACAGGGCACCCATGTGCCGGACCAATTCGCCGCACCAGCGAATCTCGCCGGCGGCTGGCACACTCAAACCGGACAAAAGCCGCAACAGACTGGTCTTGCCGCTGCCATTTTCTCCGCGCACGTGCAGCCACTGGCCCGACTCCAGTGTGAAATCAAGCCCTGCAAACAGTTGACGCTCACCACGCACGCAACTTAATCCGTGTGTGCTCAACATGAGACAAAATGGGGGAGAAAGACCAAATTAAACAAGTCGCAAGGTGAAGGAACGACGGGCCTGCAGCGGACACAAGCTGCGGATTGTAATCAAGCCGGCAACAGGAAATTTGGAGCACCTTGCCTATCTTGCCCGGAAAAACCGCCCATCTGCCGCCAATCTGCTATATTAGAGGGCTTTTCGGAAATTCCGAGGGGTTCACGTTTTCATCTGGTTTTAACGTTTAGGAACGTTTAGTTTTCAGGAGGCTTGAGTGCCAACCATCAATCAACTCGTGCGTCAGGGCCGTGAGGTCGAGACGATCAAATCCAAAAGTCCTGCGATGCAGAACTCTCCGCAACGGCGCGGAGTCTGCACCAGGGTGTATACCACCACACCGAAAAAGCCGAATTCCGCTTTGCGTAAGGTCGCCAAAGTGCGCCTGACCAACGGTTTTGAGGTGATTTCCTACATCGGCGGCGAAGGCCATAACCTGCAAGAGCACAGCGTGGTGCTGGTGCGTGGCGGTCGTGTCAAGGACTTGCCCGGTGTGCGCTACCACATTGTGCGCGGCTCGCTCGACTTGCAAGGCGTGAAAGACCGCAAGCAATCGCGCTCGAAATACGGCGCGAAGAAGCCAAAAGCCAAATAATTTTCAAACATCCATCGGTGTTGTTTCCCGCGTGGCGCGGTGAATCAGCGTAGTGGCCCTGAACATGGAATTGTCCGTGTGGGTCGAGTAAGTGAGAGTATTGCATGGCTCTCGCGGCATCTGAAAAGATGTCAACTGAAGCAATTTAAGAGGTAAAAAATGCCACGTCGTCGCGAAGTTCCTAAACGTGAAATCCTGCCGGACCCCAAGTTCGGCAATGTCGAGCTGTCCAAATTCATGAACGTGATCATGGAAGGGGGCAAGAAAGCGGTTGCCGAGCGCATCATTTATGGCGCTTTGGAGCTGATTCAAAAGAAAAATCCGGACAAAGACGCTATGGAGGCGTTCACGGTTGCCATCAACAATGTCAAGCCCATGGTCGAGGTGAAATCCCGCCGTGTGGGTGGTGCCAACTACCAGGTGCCGGTTGAAGTTCGTCCCGTGCGCCGTCTGGCCTTGTCGATGCGCTGGATCAAGGAGGCTGCCCGCAAGCGCGGCGAAAAATCCATGGCGCAACGCCTGGCCAACGAGTTGCTGGAAGCAACCGAAGGCCGTGGCGGTGCCATGAAAAAACGCGATGAAGTGCATCGCATGGCTGAGGCCAACAAGGCCTTCTCGCACTTCCGCTTCTAAATGCACATGCGGACTCGGCGCGGCTTCTTGCGTTTCTTGCAAAAGCCCACGCCTGCCAATCGGCAGACCCACCCGATGTCTGCCCGGTTGGCCCATTGATCACACAGATAAACCAAGGATCCCTTATGGCTCGCAGTACCCCCATTGAGCGCTACCGCAACATTGGCATTTCCGCGCACATCGACGCTGGCAAAACCACCACGACCGAACGCATTCTTTACTACACCGGTGTGAACCACAAAATTGGTGAAGTGCACGATGGCGCAGCCACGATGGACTGGATGGAGCAAGAACAAGAGCGTGGCATCACGATCACATCCGCCGCCACCACCTGTTTCTGGCATGGCATGGACCGGTCCTTTCCCGAGCACCGCATCAATATCATCGACACCCCTGGACACGTGGATTTCACCATTGAGGTGGAGCGCTCCATGCGCGTGCTCGACGGCGCTTGCATGGTGTACTGTGCCGTGGGCGGTGTGCAACCGCAATCGGAGACGGTATGGCGCCAAGCCAACAAATACAAGGTACCGCGTCTGGCCTTTGTGAACAAGATGGACCGCACCGGCGCCAATTTTTTCAAAGTCTACGATCAGATGCGCTTGCGGCTGAAGGCCAACCCCGTGCCCATCGTGATTCCGATTGGCGCTGAGGAAAATTTCAAGGGCGTGGTGGACCTACGCAAGATGAAAGCCATCTTCTGGGATGAAGCCTCCCAGGGCATGAAGTTCACTTTTGAGGATATTCCGGCTGACCTCGTGGAAACAGCCAAGGAATGGCGTGAAAAGATGGTTGAAGCCGCCGCCGAAGCATCTGAAGAGCTGATGAACAAATACCTCGAAGAAGGCGAACTGACCGAGGCCGAAATCACGCAAGGCCTGCGGATGCGCACCATTGCCACCGAGATTCAGCCCATGTTGTGCGGTACCGCCTTCAAGAACAAGGGTGTGCAGCGCATGCTCGACGCCGTGGTGGAACTGATGCCGTCACCGCTGGACGTGCCCCCGGTGCCTGGCTTTGATGAAGACGAGAAAGAAGCCTCGCGCAAGGCCGACGACAAGGAAAAGTTTTCTGCGTTGGCATTCAAGCTGATGACCGACCCGTTCGTTGGCCAGCTCACTTTTGTGCGCGTGTACTCTGGCGTGCTGAAGAAGGGCGACAGCGTATTCAACCCGGTACGCGGCAAGAAAGAGCGCATCGGGCGTATCGTGCAGATGCATGCGAATAACCGCCAGGAAGTCGAAGAAATCTGTGCCGGTGACATCGCGGCCTGCGTGGGTCTGAAGGACGTGACCACAGGCGAAACCCTGTGCGATCCGTCGGCCATCATCACGCTGGAGCGTATGGTATTCCCCGAACCCGTGATTGCACAGGCCGTGGAACCCAAGACCAAGGCCGATCAGGAAAAAATGGGCATTGCCCTGTCGCGTCTGGCACAGGAAGACCCGTCCTTCCGCGTCACAACCGACCTCGAATCGGGCCAGACCATCATCGCCGGCATGGGCGAACTGCACCTGGAAATCATCGTTGACCGTATGAAACGCGAATTCGGCGTGGAGGCCAATGTCGGCAAACCCCAGGTCGCCTACCGCGAAACCATTCGCAAGACGGTGGAAGACTCGGAAGGCAAGTTTGTCCGCCAGTCCGGCGGCAAGGGCCAGTATGGCCACGTGGTACTCAAGATCGAACCCAACGAAGCGGGCAAGGGCTTTGAGTTCGTTGATGCCATCAAAGGCGGTGTGGTTCCGCGTGAGTACATTCCTGCCGTTGAAAAGGGTGTGCGCGAGGCGCTGACCCAGGGCGTGATGGCAGGCTATCCCGTGGTGGATGTGAAGGTCACGCTGCATTTCGGCTCGTACCATGATGTGGACTCGAACGAAAACGCCTTCAAGATGGCTGCGATCTTTGGTTTCAAGGAAGGTTGCCGCAAGGCCAGCCCCGTCATTCTGGAACCCATGATGGCCGTGGAAGTGGAAACGCCGGAAGACTACGCAGGCAACGTCATGGGCGATCTGTCCTCCCGTCGCGGCATGGTGCAGGGTATGGAAGACATCGTGGGTGGCGGCAAGGCCATCAAGGCCGAAGTACCCCTGTCCGAGATGTTTGGTTACTCCACGACGTTGCGCTCCATGTCGCAGGGGCGTGCCACCTATACGATGGAATTCAAGCATTATTCCGAAGCCCCGCGCAACGTGTCCGAAGCCATCATGGCGGCAAGGACAAAGTAAATCACCCCTGTCTGCGACGGCGTGCCGCCCTGTTTTTCCGTGCAGTGCGAGTGTGCAACGCCGTGCAGACATTAAACCAGTTCACGGAAATTTGCTCTTTGTTGCTCTTTGGAGATTTGAGAAATGGGAAAAGAAAAGTTTACACGTACCAAGCCCCACGTGAATGTGGGCACGATTGGCCACGTTGACCACGGCAAGACGACGCTGACGGCGGCGATCACTTCGGTGCTGGCATCCAAGTTTGGCGGCACGGCCAAGGCCTACGACCAGATCGACGCGGCGCCCGAAGAAAAAGCACGCGGCATTACCATCAACACGGCCCACGTCGAATACGAAACCGCCAACCGCCACTATGCCCACGTGGACTGCCCCGGACACGCCGATTATGTGAAGAACATGATTACCGGCGCTGCGCAAATGGACGGCGCCGTTCTGGTGGTGTCTGCTGCCGACGGCCCCATGCCCCAGACCCGCGAACACATCCTGCTGGCACGCCAGGTGGGCGTGCCCTACATCATCGTCTACATGAACAAGTGCGACATGGTGGACGACGCAGAATTGCTTGAACTGGTGGAAATGGAAGTGCGCGAGCTTCTGGACAAATACGAATTCCCCGGCGATGCCACCCCCATCATTCACGGCTCTGCCAAGCTGGCAATGGAAGGCGACAAAGGCGAACTCGGCGAAGGCTCGATCATGAAGCTGGCCGATGCACTGGACTCCTACATCCCCATGCCCAAACGTGCGGTGGATGGCGCATTCCTGATGCCCGTGGAAGACGTGTTCTCCATCTCGGGCCGTGGTACGGTGGTGACCGGGCGTGTGGAGCGCGGCGTCATCAAGGTCGGCGAAGAAATCGAGATTGTCGGTATCGCTGACACCCAGAAGACCGTCTGCACGGGCGTGGAAATGTTCCGCAAGCTGCTGGACCAGGGTCAGGCCGGCGACAATGTGGGTATCCTGTTGCGCGGCACCAAGCGCGAAGACGTGCAGCGCGGCCAGGTGCTGTGCAAGCCGGGCTCGATCAAACCCCATACGCATTTCACGGGTGAGATTTATGTGTTGAGCAAGGACGAAGGTGGCCGTCATACGCCGTTCTTCAACAACTACCGCCCGCAGTTCTACTTCCGCACCACAGACGTGACCGGCGCCATCGAGTTGCCAACGGACAAGGAAATGGTGATGCCGGGCGATAACGTGACGATCACGGTCAAACTGATCAGCCCGATTGCGATGGAAGAAGGCCTGCGTTTCGCCATTCGCGAAGGTGGCCGCACCGTCGGCGCGGGTGTGGTGAGCAAAATCATTGCATAAATGCATACGTGCATAAGGAACATCCATGGCTACCAAACAAAAAATCCGCATCCGTCTCAAAGCATTTGACTACCGTCTGATTGACCAATCAGCCGCTGAAATCGTGGAAAACGCCAAACGCACGGGCGCTATCGTCAAAGGCCCCGTCCCGCTGCCCACGCGCATGAAACGCTTCGATATCCTGCGTTCGCCGCACGTCAACAAGACCAGCCGCGACCAGTTCGAAATCCGTACCCACCAGCGCCTGATGGACATTGTGGACCCAACGGACAAGACGGTGGACGCACTCATGAAACTCGACCTGCCTGCCGGGGTCGATGTTGAAATCAAGCTGCAGTAAGCATTCACCCCACCCATCCGTGCCCACCCGGAGGTGCCTTGCACCCGGGTGGGTATTTTTTTGTCAGTGCTGTGCGCTGAAAGCGCAAGCCCCCGGCCCGTCCGGGTGTCCGCACGAGCCGCAAGGCCCCGGCGGCGGCATGGATGCAGCCGCCTTGCCTGCGGCGCTGGTGGTTGCGAAAACGGATAACTGCTTTGCCAGCTCACTGGAGTGGCAACGCGGGCACTGCGCCACGGTACCAGACTTGACCAGCGTCTCAAACTGGTGGCCGCAGTCTTCGCAGGCGTATTCATAAATCGGCATATGCATTTCCTTTCTTTGCTACAAATCGTGACTGATCATCGCTGATGGGTATTATCATGGCGGATTGCGATGGAGTCCGGGCCTGATCCCTGGCGGCACGCTGGATGGTGTAGGGCAATTTTTCCTGGAAACAAGGAATTCAATACTTCAAGATTATGAATATAGCAGGAGTGGCTACACGCGAGAAGCTGGTTGAAACAGCAAAAGAACTATTCCTGGCCAAGGGCGTGGACCGGGTAGGCGTCCGGGAAATTGCTGCAAAAGCAGGAATAGCCCTTTCGTTGATGAACTACTACTTCCACAGCAAGGAAATGCTGTTCGAAGAAATATTCGAACAGCTGATCAGCGCAAGGGCAAACGTGCTCAAGCAGATTCTTGATTCTGAAATGCCCATAGAGGAAAAAATAAAAGAATATGTCTATGGCCATATCGACCTGCTGGTGGAAGACCAATTATTGGTATCGTTTGTGCTGTCCGTGATTTACAGAAATAGTGACAACATCGCCAGTATGAAATCCATTGGAAAGCTCTACAACTCCGAGATATTTTCCGAGCAACTCAGAAGAGAAATCAAAAAGGGGAATATCCAGCCAGTAAATCCCGAACAGTTCTACGTGAACATGATTTCCCTGATATTTTTCCCTTTTTCCATAAAACCACTTGTTGCCGAAAGACACGGGCTTGATGAAGCCGCAACAAAACAATTTCTTTCCGAAAGAAAAGAGATTATTTGCCAAATGCTCATGGCTTCATTGAAAAAATAGCCTTTTGTATGAATGGCGGTATCGGGCCATGAATAATCCCGATTGGGTTCAGCATATTATCGTCACGGTTGATGTCGTGTTGTTCACACTGCACGCGCAGTGCCTGCATGTGGTGTTGCTGCGCCGCCCCAATGATCCCTTTGCCGGTCAACTGGCCCTGCCGGGCGGTTATGTGCACCAGACGGACGATGCCGATAGCCTGGCTGCAGCTGTGCGTGTGCTGCGCACCAAGACCGGAATCACACCGCCTTACCTGGAGCAGCTCTACAGTTTTGCCGATGCGGTGCGTGACCCGCGCGGTTGGTCGGTCAGTGTCAGCTATTTCGCCCTGGTGGATGAAGTGGTGTTGCGCCAGGCGCAAGTGGGCGTTGATGGGGCAGCATTCGATGTGCTGAATGTCAACACCCTTGCACCTTTACCCTTTGACCATAACCGGATTGTGGATGTGGCCCTCAAGCGTTTGCGTGACAAGAGCGCCTACTCGCTGCTGCCATGCTACCTGCTGGCCGAACCCTTCACCTTCGCCCAGGTGCACCAGACCTATGAGCACGTCATGGGCGTGACGTTGGATAAAAGCGCTTTCCGGCGCAAACTCTTCGATATGAACGTGTTGGAAGAGTGCCAGGGGCAGCGCACGGGCGGTGCGCATCGGCCCGCGCAACTGTACCGTGTCAAACCCGAGCTGTCCCGGCAGCTGCAACTGCTGGAGCGGCTCGGGCATACTTCGGGGTTTTAAATAAGGAGCCGTCGTGAACCAGACTGACCAGACCACCAAATTTCTCCTGAATGAAAACCAGATGCCACGTTCCTGGTACAACATCCAGGCCGATTTGCCCAAACCCGCCCCGGCGGTCCTGCATCCGGGCACGCTGCAACCTGTAGGGCCGGACGATCTGGCGCCCCTTTTTCCGATGGATCTGATTTTGCAGGAAGTAAGCCAGGAGCGCGAAATCGAAATCCCCGAGCCCGTGCGCGATGTCTACCGCCTCTGGCGCCCCGCCCCCCTGTACCGTGCGCACCGGCTGGAAAAAGCGCTGGGCACACCCGCCAAAATTTTTTACAAATACGAGGGCGTCAGCCCCTCTGGCAGCCACAAACCCAATACCGCCGTGCCGCAAGCGTTTTACAACAGCATCGCCGGGGTCAAACGGCTGGTCACGGAAACCGGCGCGGGGCAATGGGGCACTTCGCTGGCATTTGCCGGGTCGTTGTACGGCTTGCAGGTCGAAGTGTTCCAGGTGCGTGTATCGTTTGACCAGAAGCCTTACCGGCGTGCCGTGATGGAAACCTACGGCGCGCGCTGCGTCGCCTCGCCCTCGAACGAAACCGTGTTTGGCCGCTCGGTATTGGCCAAAGACCCGAACCACCCCGGCAGCCTGGGCATTGCCATTTCCGAAGCGGTGGAGCTGGCGGTGCAGCGCGACGATACAAAATACGCGCTGGGTTCGGTGCTGAACCATGTGCTGCTGCACCAGACGGTCATTGGTCTGGAGGCGATGGAACAACTGAAAATGGCCGACACTTGGCCGGATGTGGTGGTGGCCTGCACGGGGGGCGGCTCCAATTTTGCCGGGCTGGCCTTTCCGTTCATCGGCCACGCCCTGCGCGGTGGCGAAAAGTCGCGCATCGTGGCCGTAGAGCCCGCCGCCTGCCCGTCGCTGACCCGAGGCAAATACGCCTATGACTTTGGCGATACTGGTCACATGACACCGCTGACCAAGATGCACACGCTGGGCAGCCAGTTCACGCCACCAGGCTTTCATGCCGGGGGCTTGCGCTACCACGGCATGGCGCCCCTGGTGTCGCACTGCAAGGAACTGGGCCTGCTGGAGGCTGTGGCGTACAAGCAGGTCGAGTGTTTTGAAGCCGGCGTGCTGTTTGCGCGCTGCGAGGGCATCGTGCCCGCGCCCGAAGCCAATCACGCCGTCAAGGGCGCAATCGAGGAGGCGCTGCGTTGCAAGCGCGAAGGCAAGAGCGAGACGATTCTGCTCGGTTTGAGCGGCCATGGCCACTTCGATATGGCTGCGTACCAGAAATACTTCGCTGGCGAATTGACCAACGAAACCTACGCCGAGAGCGAGCTGGCGATGGCCCTGGCTGGGCTTCCCAGCGTGCCGCAATCCTGATTGGCACGAACTACAAACTACACATGTGGCCCTATGAGGCCATTGAGTGTCGGTGGCGTCCTGCAAACCGTTGGCCTTGATGTAATCCCGTAGTTTTCTGATGACTTCGGTGCGCACCACCGGCTCCGGGCCAATAACGGCTGCCAGGGCGGCGCTCGGCTGCCTGGTGGCTCTGGTTCCAGCGGTTTTCACCTGCACTCGCTAATTGATAGCTGTCCCCGCTCATTCTGTAAGGGCTACAACCATATTTGTGCATTATTTCCGCATCATTTCGGCCCATCACACCCCCATCTCTGTCTACCCAGCGGCTGGTGTATGGCAGAATTTTTATGCAAATCGGCCTGTAAGGCTTATAGGACAAGCGGGAGCAGCTATCAAATCAGGATAATTACGATGACAGGGCACCCACCATGATTGAACAACACATCGAACAAAGCTTCATCGACACACTGACGGGGCTTAAATACGAATACCGCCCGGACATCACAGGTCGCGCTGCGTTAGAGAAAAACTTCCGCGATAAATTCGAGGCTCTGAACCGCGTCCGCCTCACGGATACCGAGTTCGCCAGGCTGTTGGATGAAATCGTCACCCCGGATGTCTTCACCGCTGCCAAGACTTTGCGCAGCATCAATGCCTTCACCCGCGACGATGGCACGCCGCTGAACTACACCCTCGTTAACATCAAGGATTGGTGCAAAAACCACTTCGAGGTCATCAACCAGCTGCGCATCAACACAGACAACAGCCACCACCGTTACGATGTGATCCTGCTCATCAACGGCGTGCCTTGTGTGCAAATCGAGTTGAAGACGCTCGGCATCAATCCGCGCCGGGCCATGGAGCAGATCGTCGAATACAAGCACGACCCCGGCAACGGCTACACCAAGACGCTGCTGTGCTTCATGCAGCTTTTCATCGTCAGCAACCGCGACCGCACCTACTACTTCGCCAACAACAATGCCCGCCACTTTGCCTTCCATGCCGACGAGCGCTTCCTGCCCGTCTATGAGTTCGCAGACGAGGACAACCGCAAAATCACCCAACTCGACGAGTTCGCCGAGCGCTTTCTGAAAAAGTGCGACCTGGGCCGGACCATCAGCCGCTACATGGT
This sequence comes from Rhodoferax sp., assembly GCA_041910275.1. Taxonomy (GTDB): domain Bacteria; phylum Pseudomonadota; class Gammaproteobacteria; order Burkholderiales; family Burkholderiaceae_C; genus Allorhodoferax. The sequence goes on along the minus strand of JAYRRD010000148.1, from coordinate 29,997 downwards.
GCTGCTCGCCGGAGAGCAAAAGCTCATGATCATGCGGCCCTACCAGGTCTACGCCGTGCAGCACATGGTGCAGTGCATAGCCGAAGACAACGGCAACGGCTACATCTGGCACACCACTGGCAGCGGCAAGACGCTCACCTCCTTCAAGGCGTCCACCCTACTCAAGGAAAACGACCACATTCACAAGTGCGTCTTCGTCGTGGACCGCAAAGACCTCGACCGCCAGACGCGGGAGGAATTCAACAAGTTCCAGGAAGGCTGTGTCGAAGAAAACACCAACACCGCCGCCCTCGTGCGCCGCCTGCTGTCAGAGGACTACGCCGACAAGGTCATCGTCACCACCATCCAGAAGCTCGGCCTTGCGCTGGATGAAAACAGCAAGCGCAACAAGCAGCGCACCAAAAACGGCCAGGCCACCTACAAGCAGCAGCTCGAAGCCCTGAAGGACACACGCATCATCTTCATCTTCGACGAGTGCCATCGTTCGCAGTTTGGCGAGAATCACAAGGCCATCAAAGCGTTCTTCCCCAAGGCGCAGCTCTTTGGCTTCACCGGCACGCCCATCTTTGAGGCCAATGCCTCCTTGCAGAAGATCGAGGACACCACGGCTTCCATGCGCACCACGGAAGACCTTTTTCAAAAGCAACTCCACGCCTACACCATCACCCACGCGATTGAGGATGGCAACGTCCTGCGCTTTCACATCGACTACTTCAAGCCGGAAGGCAAAAACCCGCCGAAACCCGGCGAGGCCATCGCCAAGAAAGCGGTCATCGAAGCCATTCTTGCCAAGCATGATGCCGCCACCGGCGGACGGCGCTTCAACGCCATCCTCGCCACCGCATCCATTAACGACGCCATCGAATACCACGCGCTGTTCAAGACGATGCAATCGGACAAACAAGCCGCCGATCCCGACTTCAAACCGCTGAACATCGCCTGCGTCTTCTCCCCGCCCGCCGAGGGCGACGCGGATGTGAAGCAAATCCAGGAAGACCTGCCGCAGGAGCAGGCCGACAACGAAGAAGACCCCGAGGGCAAGAAAGCCGCGCTCAAGTCCATCCTCGCCGACTACAACGCCCGCTACGGCACCAATCACCGCCTCAGCGAGTTCGATCTCTACTACCAGGATGTGCAAAAGCGGATCAAAGACCAGCAGTGGCCCAATGCCGACTACCCCGCAGCGCAAAAGATCGACATCACCATCGTGGTGGACATGCTGCTCACCGGCTTTGATTCCAAGTTCCTGAACACGCTCTACGTGGACAAGAAGCTCCAGCACCACGGCCTGATCCAGGCATTCTCCCGCACCAACCGCGTGCTCAACGGCACCAAGCCCTACGGCAACATCCTTGACTTTCGCCAGCAGCAGGATGCCGTGGACGCCGCCATCACCCTTTTCTCCGGGGAGAAGACCGGCGAGCAGGCACGGGAAATCTGGCTCGTGGACAAGGCGCCGGTGGTGATCAAGAAGCTGGAGACCGCCGTGCAAAAGCTCGACGACTTCATGCAGTCCCAGGGCCTGGCCTGCACGCCCTCTTCTGTTGCCAATTTGAAGGGCGACGCAGCCCGCGCCGCCTTCATCACCCACTTCAAGGAAGTCCAGCGGCTCAAGACCCAGCTCGACCAATACACCGACCTCACCGGGGAGGACAAAGCGACTATTCAAGAGGTGCTGCCCGAAGACAAGCTGCGCGGCTTCAAGGGCCAGTATCTGGAAACTGCCAAGAAGTTGAGAGAGCAGCAAGGCAAGGGCGGTGATAAACCCGGTTCCACCGACCCCGTGGACCAGCTCGACTTCGAGTTCGTCCTCTTCGCCTCCGCCGTCATTGACTACGACTACATCATGGGCCTTATCGCCAAGTTTTCGGCAAAAGGACCAGGCAAGTCGAAGATGACCCGCGAAGAACTCGTCGGCCTCATCAGCGCCGATGCCAAGTTCATGAACGAGCGTGACGACATCACCGAATACATCGGCATGCTCAAGGCGGGCGAGGGTCTCAGTGAAACCGCCATCCGCGACGGTTACACCCGTTTCAAGGCCGAGAAGAACGCCAAGGAACTCGCCGCCATCGCCGCGAAGCACGGTCTTGCTACCGTCGCCTTGCAAACCTTCGTGGACGGCATCCTCGACCGCATGATCTTCGATGGCGAGAAACTCAGTGACCTCTACGCCCCGTATGACCTCGGCTGGAAAGAGCGCACCCACAAGGAAACCGCCCTGATGGAAGATTGTGCCCCCTACCTCGTCAAACGCGCCGGTGGCCGCGACATCTCGGGACTTTCCGCGTATGAGCAATAAAAGCCCATTTTCTAACACCCACTACTCGTTGTAACTCTTCCAATCCATCTAGTGCCATGAGCAAAACCAAAACCAGCAGCGTCGCCGTAAAGGGAACACCCGTCACAGTGCTTTCTCAGAATCAACAGGATTTCATTTCCCTCACCGACATTGCCCGTTACAAAGATGCCGAACGAACCGATTACCTCATCTCCAACTGGCTTCGCAATCGCGATACCGTTGAGTTCCTCGGCATCTGGGAGCAACTCAATAATCCCGACTTTAATCCCATCGAATTCGATGGGATTAAAAGGCAAGCGGGTTTAAACAGTTTCGTCCTGACCGCCAAGCGCTGGATCGATTTGACGGGGGCCATTGGTTTGATTTCCAAACCCGGCCGATACGGTGGTACCTATGCGCACAGGGACATTGCCTTCGAGTTCGCTTCGTGGGTGTCGGTGGAATTCAAGCTCTACCTCATCAAGGAGTTCCAGCGCCTCAAGAACGAGGAAAATGACCGCCTCAAGCTGGAGTGGAACCTCCAGCGCACCCTCGCCAAGATCAATTACCGCATCCACACGGACGCCATCAAGGAAACGCTCATTCCCGCCGCCGTAACGAAGGCTCAAGCCAGCTTAACCTATGCCAACGAGGCCGACTTGCTGAACGTCGCCCTCTTCGGCCAGACCGCCAAACAATGGCGTGACGCCCACCCGGATGCCGAAGGCAACATCCGCGACCACGCCCCGCTGGAGCAACTCGTCGTACTCACCAACCTGGAAAGCCTCAACTCCGTCCTCATCCGGCAGGTACTCCCAGCACCCGAACGCCTGCTCAAACTCAACGAAATCGCCATCACCCAGATGCGCACCCTGCTGGCGGACACCAACCTGCAAAAGCTGAAGTGATGCGCAGTAAGACGAAAACCACCACGAAGGAAGAGCCAAGGCCCGCGCTGGTGCCGAAGTTGCGGTTTCCGGAGTTCCGGGGGGCGCAGGGGTGGGATAACGCCATCTTGGGTGATTTGTCGGAAGTCGTTCGTGGTGGTTCTCCACGTCCAATTGATGGTTTCCTCACCACCGATGCGAACGGCCTCAGCTGGCTCAAGATTGGTGATGTGGATAAAGAAGCCAAATATGTCACTCGAACCGCCGAGAAAGTCCGTCCTGAAGCACTGAGCAAAACCAGAGTCGTAAAACCCGGTGACTTGATTCTCTCAAACTCGATGAGTTTCGGACGGCCCTACATTCTTCAGATTGAAACATGCATTCATGACGGATGGATTGCCATCACGGACATCGCCAAAAAGGCCGATAGAGACTTTCTCTATTATTCGATTTCGACACCCGACAGCCAAAGCTACTTTGTTGATAACGCCGCCGGAAGTGGAGTCCAGAATCTCAACGCAGACATCATAAAAGCCCTGCCGGTCAGATTCCCAAAACCCGCCGAACAACAAAAAATCGCCGAATTCCTCAGTTCGTTGGACGAGCTGATGGCCGCGCAAGCGCGGAAAGTGGACGCGCTCAAAACCCATAAAAAAGGGCTGATGCAGCAGCTTTTTCCCCGCGAAGGCGAAAACCAACCCCGCCTGCGATTCCCCGAATTCCAAAACGCCGGGGAGTGGGAGGAGAAACCCTTGGGGAGCCTTGCTTCGTTGTCTTCGGGTGGGACGCCATCCAAAGACAACCCAGAGTACTGGAATGGAAGCATTCCGTGGGTCAGTGCTTCGTCGATGTATGACTTAGTAGTTGAGAAGGCAGACCACTATGTGACGCCAATTGCAATCGGCAACGGAACCAGGATCGCCAAGAAGGGATCAATTCTGATTCTTGTTCGTGGAAGTATGTTGTTCAAACGCGTGCCAATTTGCATCGCCGGAATTGATGTTGCGTTCAATCAAGACGTGAAGGCTCTCGAAGTGGACGCCTCCATCAACACCAGTTTCCTTCTTTATCAGCTCTCAGCTTTCCAAGCTCGCTTCCCTATCAACGAAACGGGAATTGGTGCCGGGAAAATTGAGCTAGATCATCTCAAAGGGTTTGAACTGTTCATTCCCGACACCCCTGAACAACAACGCATCGCCTCCTGCCTGAGCAACCTCGACGCCCTCGTCACCGCCGAAACCCAAAAGCTCGAAACCCTCAAGGCCCACAAGAAAGGGCTGATGCAGAAGCTTTTCCCATCGCCGGAGGAAAAGAGTTTGCGTGGGTGCTTGAAATCTTATGCAAAGCCTGAGCTGATTGAGCAAGAACAAGAGGCATGGCAAGCAGCGATGAAAGAAAAATATGAGCATCGTTGATGCCAATATTGTTTTGCGCTACCTGCTGGATGACCACGCCGAACTCTCGCCGAAGGCGGCTGAAATTCTCGAACAGCAGTTGGTGACCTTGCCGGTGGAAGTAGGGTGTGAAGTGGTCTATGTACTGCAAAAGGTTTATGCCGTTGAACGCAAGGATATCCAGCAACAGCTTGCCAACTTGCTGAATGAGGGACTGGTAAGCATGGATAAGCCTGCGGTATTTCTCAAGGCGCTCGAATGCTACCGCGATAGCACATTCGATTTTGTGGATACATTGCTGTGTGCCTACCAAATGGTAGAACAGCAGGAGATTTTTACTTTTGACAACAAGCTGCGGAAATATATTCAACGCACGACTGGAGAAAAGTAGTCGCATGACCGATACCGAAATACGGCTAAAAGGCTTACAAATTCTTTCTCAATATCTGGGTGATATTGAAATGGAGCGGTTTATTGCCTTGATTCAACGCGAGCCGTTTGATTACACAAGATGGCGAGAGGCAATGGATATAGATGACAGCATAGAAGCTATCAGTCAGAAGGCCATGCAATTAAGAGCGCAACATAAAGCAAGCGATTCCCTACACAGCGTGTAGAGAATGTTTCCTGACGAAAATACCCCATGACCGAAACCAACCAAAAACAACTGGGCAACACCCTCTGGAGCATCGCCGACCAGCTGCGCGGAGCGATGGATGCGGACGACTTCCGCGACTACATGTTGTCCTTCATCTTCCTGCGCTATCTCTCTGACAACTACGAGACGGCGGCGAAAAAGGAGCTGGGGCGGGATTACCCGGATGTAGGCGGCGACGCCCGCAAGGTGCCGCTGGCGCTCTGGTATGCGAACAACGTGGACGACATTCCGGCGTTCGAAAAGCAGATGCGCCGCAAGGTGCATTACGTCATCCAGCCCGCGCACCTGTGGAACAGCATCGCCAATCTGGCCCGCACCCAGAACGCGGAGCTGCTGAACACGCTGCAGGCGGGCTTCAAATACATCGAGACTGAATCCTTTGAGAGCACGTTTCAGGGACTGTTCTCCGAGATTGACCTGGGTTCCCCCAAGCTGGGCAAGAAGTATGAGGACCGCAATGCCAAGCTCTGCACCATCATCCAGAAGATCGCCGAAGGGCTGGCGGAGTTCTCCACGGACATCGACGCGCTGGGCGATGCCTATGAATACCTGATCGGCCAGTTTGCCGCCGGGTCCGGCAAGAAGGCGGGCGAGTTCTACACCCCGCAGCAGATTTCCGACATCCTCTCCGCCATCGTCACGCTGGACAGCCAGGAACCGAAAACTGGCACCAGAAAGCGGCTGGACAATGTGCTGGATTTCGCCTGCGGCTCCGGCTCGCTGCTGCTCAACGTGCGCAAAAAGGTGAACAAGGCCGGTGGCACCATCGGAAAAATCTTCGGCCAGGAAAAGAACATCACCACCTACAACCTCGCGCGCATGAACATGCTGCTGCACGGGGTGAAGGATACGAAGTTCGACATTTTCCACGGCGACACCCTGGCGAACGAGTGGGACATGCTGCGGGAGCAGAACCCAGCCAGAAAGCCGAGCTTCGACGCCGTCGTCGCCAATCCGCCCTTCAGCTACCGCTGGGAGCCGACCGACGCGCTGGCCGACGACGTGCGCTTCAAAAGCCACGGCCTCGCCCCCAAATCCGCCGCCGACTTCGCCTTCCTGCTGCACGGCTTTCATTTCCTGAAAGACGAAGGCGTGATGGCGATCATCCTGCCGCACGGCGTGCTCTTCCGTGGCGGTGCCGAGGAACGCATCCGCACCAAGCTGCTCAAGGACGGCCACATCGACACCGTCATCGGCCTGCCCGCCAATCTCTTCTACTCCACCGGCATCCCCGTCTGCATCCTCGTGCTCAAAAAATGCAAGAAGCCCGACGACGTGCTCTTCATCAACGCCGCCGAGCACTTCGTAAAAGGCAAACGCCAGAACCAACTGAGCGAGGAGCACATCGCCAAGATCATCGGCGCCTACCAATACCGCAAGGAAGAGCCCCGCTACTCCCGGCGCGTGGAAATGGCGGAGATCGAAAAAAACGACTTCAACCTGAATATCTCACGCTACATCAGTACGGCGGTGGGCGAGGCGGAAGTCGATTTGCAGGCCATCCATACCGAGCTGGTCACCCTGGCGCAGAACATCAAGGATGCACGGGACAAACACAATGCCTTCCTCCAGGAGCTGGGCCTGCCAGCCTTGCCGTGAAACTACAGATGCGGCCCTATGAGGCCGTTGAGTTCGAACATCGACACCTGGGGCTTGCCCAAAACAGCCTGCAACTTGGCATCCGCGTTGATGCGGCGCTTATCGGTGGCGTCCTGCAAACCGTTGGCCTTGATGTAATCCCATAGTTTCTTGATGACTTCGGTGCGCGCCACCGGCTCGGGGCCAATGACAGCGGCCAGGGCGGCGCTTGGCTGCCTGGTGGCCTTGGTAACCGTTGTTGTAACTGTTGTTGCAACCGTTTTTGCAGCAGTTTTTGCAACGGTTTTTGTAGCAGTTTTAGTCACTGCCTTGGTGGCAGGCTTCACAACGGCCTTTTCAGCGGTTTTTTCAGCAGCCTTTTTGCCGCCAGCGCTTGTGGACTGAGCGGGGACAGCTTCTTTTTTAATAGCATCATCCGCTTTCGGTGCAGCCTTGCGTGCGGGGAACTTCGATGGTGCAAATTCAAAACCCACCTTGCCTTTGGCCGCATCCCAGACCAGCATGGCCTTGAAGGGGCGGCGTGTTTTCATGGAGACAAACTTGTCCAGTAAATCGGTCTTGCCCGTTTGCAGCAGTTTGCGCATCTGGCTGGCATCGACGATTTGTTGCAGGATGATCTGCGCGGACTTGAAATCACAGCTTGGCTTGGCCTGCGCAGGCGTGGATACGGATTTATCGCAGACGTAGTTCTTGCCGTGTTCAAACACCGATCCACCGCATTTGGGGCAGGTTCCCAGCGGCTCCTGGCTGGAAAAGTCGATGATCTCCCCATCTTGCGCGTTACCAAAATCGAATTCGAGCTTGTAGTTATTGATCTCGTTATCGAACTTGAGCACGATTTCGGCGGTGAAAGGCCAGCCCGCCTTGGAACGAAAGCCCTCTAACGGACCGATTTTCTTGTCCTGCAAGAACTGCTCCACCTCCGCCACCTCAAAGGTTCGGCCTGCGGGCGTTTTGCCAAAGGAAAAACCACAGCCATCCTCGTTGCCGGTCTTGCCCATGCAGGTGTAGCGGCGGTAATTCTCCCGCACGACGCCGCCACAATGGGGACAAGGTGCTTGCAGCGTCGCGTAATCGCCGGGGATGGTGTCGCGGTCGTATTCCTTGGCCTTTTTCACGATGTGCTGCGTCATGGCGGCAATTTCTGCCATGAACGCCTGGCGCGCCAACTTGCCCTGCTCCATCTGGTTGAGCTTGTATTCCCACTCGCCCGTCAACTCGGCCTTGGACAGCTCTTCCACGCCGATACCGCGCAACAAGGTCATCAACTGGAACGCCTTGGCCGTTGGCACCAGTTCGCGCCCCTCGCGCAGCATGTAGTTTTCGGCAATCAGGCCCTCGATGATGCTGGCGCGGGTTGCGGGCGTGCCCAGGCCTTTTTCCTGCATCGCCTGGCGCAATTCGTCGTCCTCCACGGTCTTGCCCGCGCTCTCCATGGCGCCCAGCAGCGTGGCCTCGGAGTAACGCGCCGGTGGGCGGGTTTTCAGGCTCTTGGTTTCCACCTCCTCGGCCAGCACCTGTTCGCCAGGGGCCACCACGACCAGATTGGGACTGCCATTCTTGGCATCGGCCACCTCGTCAGCCGCTTCCTTGCCATAGATGGCCAGCCAGCCCGGCTTGACCAGCACCCGCCCTTCGGTTTTGAAACGGTGGGCCATGTCTGGCAGTGTCACGGTGGAGATACGGGTCGTGACCAGGTACTCGGCGTTGGGAAAGAACACCGCCATGAAACGGCGCGCCACCAGGTCGTACACCTTTTGCTCGGGCTCCGACAGGCCATGCGGCGCTTGCAGCGTGGGGATGATGGCAAAGTGGTCCGATACTTTGGCGTTGTCAAACACCCGCTTGCTCGGCTTGACGTAGCCGCCTGCGATAGCCGTGGCCGCGTGCGGCGCCAGGTGTTGCATGCTGCTGTTTGCCAACATCTCCATGGTTTGTTTGGCCACTGGCACATAGTCTTCCGGCAAGGCGCGCGAGTCACTGCGCGGGTAGGTCAGCGCCTTGTGGCGTTCGTACAAACTCTGTGCAAGCGCCAGGGTGGTCTTGGCGCTGTAGCCGAAGCGGGCATTGGCTTCGCGCTGCAAACTGGTCAGATCAAACAACAAGGGCGAAGCCTGGGTGGCGGGCTTGCTTTCATCGACCACACTGGCGCTGCGCCCACGCACGGCGTCGGCTATGGCCTGGGCCACATCGAGGCTCCAGATGCGGTCGGGCTTCTTTTCGGCGTCGCTGGCATCGCGCCGGTGCTCGGGATCAAACCATTTGCCCACGTACTGGCCGGCCTGGGCGGCAAACGTGGTGTGTATTTCCCAGTAATCCCGGCTGACAAATTTGCGAATCAGCTCTTCACGCTCGACCACCACCGACAGCGTGGGCGTTTGCACCCGGCCCACCGTCGTCAGGAAAAAGCCCCCATCGCGCGAATTGAAGGCCGTCATGGCGCGCGTGCCGTTGATGCCCACCAGCCAATCGGCCTCGGAGCGGCAACGCGCGGCGTCGGCCAGGGGTTGCATCTGGGCGTTGGTACGCAAGGACTTGAAGCCATCGCGGATCGCCTGCGGGGTCATCGACTGCAACCACAGCCGCTCGACGGGCTTGCCCAGGGGTTTGGCACCACCGGCGTACTGCTCGATCAGGCGGAAAATCAATTCACCTTCCCTTCCTGCGTCGCAGGCATTGACAATTTTGCCCACGTCCCGGCGTTTGGCCAGGCGTACCAACGTGTTCAGGCGCGAGCGGGTTTTTTCCACCGGCTTGAGGTCAAAGTGCGGCGGAATCACCGGCAGGTGGGCAAAGCTCCACTTGCCACGCTTGACATCGAATTCCTCGGGCGCCTGAATTTCAACCAGATGCCCTATGGCACTGGAGACAACGTACGTGTCGCTCTCGAAATAGTCATCATGTTTCTCAAATTTCCCGGCGGCGACACCAGGAGCAGCCAACGCCCGCACAATATCCTGGGCCACTGAAGGCTTTTCTGCAATAACCAATGTTTTCATCTGTCTACAATCCATTCTCTCGCGCATGTACGCGCACATGCGCGCACACACACATTGACCATACCAAATTTTCAAGCCGTGGCAAAAAACTCCGCCATTTCCGCCGCTTCCGCCATTCCCACCGCTTCTCCTGCCCAACCGGGCCGTCGCCGCATCCAGACCCGCCGCTCGGGCGTGCATGGCAAGGGTGTCTTTGCGCTGGAGGATATAGCCTCGGGCACGACCATCATCGAGTATGTGGGCGAGCTTATCAGCTGGACCGAAGCACAGCGACGCCACCCGCACAATCCCGACGACCCCAATCACACTTTTTATTTTCAGATCGACGACGAGCGTGTCATTGACGCCTTGGTCGGTGGCAACTCCTCCCGCTGGATCAACCACGCCTGCGCGCCCAATTGTGAAGCCGACGTGGTGAATGACCGCGTCTTCATCAGGGCACTGCGCGACATCGCGGCTGGCGAAGAGCTGAATTATGACTACGGATTGACCGTTGACGAACGTTACACCCGCAAACTCAAGGCCTCCTACCCCTGCTGGTGCGGTGCGCCGACCTGTCGTGGAACACTTTTGGCGCCCAAAAGGCGCCGTGCCACAAAATGAATACCATCAACAGCGCCGCTATCCAGCAAGCTGTGGAACACCTGCTGCCCACGTGCACCGTGGAAATACTGGAGCAGGTGGATTCGAGCAACAGCGAACTGATGCGCCGCGCACGCGCCGGGTTGCGCGAACCTGTGCTGCTGGTGGCCCGCAGGCAAAGCGCCGGACGGGGCAGACTCGGACGCACCTGGCATAGCGAGACCGACGGTGAGGCGGACAATCTGACCTTCTCATTGGGCCTACCCCTGGCGCCACGCGATTGGTCGGGCCTGTCGCTGGCCGTGGGCCTGGCCGTGGCCGAGAGTCTGCACCCGGCGCTGCGCCTGAAGTGGCCCAATGACATTTACCTCGATGGCCGCAAACTGGCTGGCATCCTGATTGAAACCGCCAGCATGGGGGACTTGCGTTACGCCATCATCGGCATTGGCCTGAACATCACCCTGCCACCAGCACTATCAGCGCTACCAGCGCAAGAACTCACGACAGCCCCTGCCGCCCTGGTGGAGCTATTGCCCGGCGTGGGTGCAGCCCAGGCGCTGCTGCGGATAGCGCCCCCGCTGGTTGCCAGCGTGCTGCGCTTTGAAACCCAGGGCTTTGCGGCCCTGCGCCCGGCATTTCATGCGCGCGATGCGCTGTATGGCCGTGAAGTGGTCTGTAGTGATGGCACAAGCGGTGTGGCGCGTGGGGTGGATGCGCTGGGCGCCTTGTTGTTGCAGACCACCGAGGGCGTGCACAAGCTGACCAGCACCGAAGTCAGTATTCGTCCCGCTTCACCCACTCCTGCCGACGGATCGCCCTGACACCATGCTGCGCCCGCTTGCCTTGTTCTTGCTTCTGGTCAACAGCGTGTATTTTGCCTGGAGCAACGGCCTGCTCAAGGCCTATGGGTTCGAGCCCGCACAGCAAAGGGAACCCCAGCGCGTCGCACAACAGCTCAACCCCGATGCGTTGAGCATCCTGACGGCCACGGAATTCAAGCGGGTGGAGGCCCAGGTACGGGCCGATCTGGCGCCCAAGGAGTGCTTGCAAGCCGGTCCTTTCGATGACGAGCAGGCCGCAACGCTACGCCACGCACTGGAAGCCGCGCTGTCGCCCAATCTGTGGCAACTCGATACCGTACCCATTCCCGCGCGCTGGATCATCTACATCGGCAGGTTTGTCACGGAAGAAGGGCTGGCAAAAAAACGCGCGGAACTGCTCGCTTTGGACCTGTCGCCCCAAACGCCCCACAACCCCGATCTGCAACCCGGTCTTTCGCTGGGTGGGTTTGACAACCAGAAAACCGCCAATGCGGAGCTGGCACGCCTGCATCAGCGCGGCATCCGCACTGCCAGGGTCGTACTGGAGCGTCCCGAGGGCCACAGCATCCTGCTGAAACTGCCCACCGTGTCCGAAGCGCTAAAACCGCAACTGGGCGCCATCAAACCCGCACTCTTTGGCAAAACCTTGCGCAGCTGTAATTGAGTCTGGCATTCGCTCACCTTTTGAGAGCTGCCCCCGCTCATCCAGTAAGCGCAACAGCCTGATTTGGTGTTGATTACTGCGCGATATGGGCATCGCCGGGCAGCGCGTATGCCCGGATAGCACGTCGTCACGGGTGTTTTTCATAGACAAATTCGCTGGAACCCCCGCAGAATGAGCGGGGGCAGCTATCATAGAGATAGCATTTTTCCAGGTGACCGGCTACAGCCAGTTGGCACTAACCAATGCTTTGGAAACGAGATCTGCCAGTAACCGGTTGCCATAGGGGGTGGGATGGACCTGGTCGGCGAAGAGGTACTTGGACACATCACCCGCAGCCAGATTGGAGCCGTTGCAGACCAGGGAACTTCCCAACGCATTGGGCGTAGGGGACGCCAGATTACAGGCGGTTGACGTGACATTGCTCAGGCCGTACCGGGCCGGATTGATCACCTGGTCTGTACTGGCGCTGTAGGCATCGACTTGCAGCACGGTGGCGGCACTGGTACTGGCCAGCCCGTTCTTGAGCGCATTATTGAACGCCTTGACCATGCTGTCGATCACGAGCCTGGTTCCTGGCAGGCCCGCTTCGTTCAGCGCACCGTAGGGCGACTGGCTCACGTTGGGCAAATTCACCACCACCACGTACCGGGCTCCTTTGGACGCAATCTGACTGGTGACCAGAGATGCCAACTCGGCGCCCGCAGTGGCCATGGCCGTCACCGCTGCCGTAGCCGCCCCAGGGGCTGCCGCTGCCGCTGCCGCTGCGCCACCCGACTGGGCCGCTGCAGCGACGGTACCGGTATAGGTTGCGGTCTGGATGATGGCGTCGTTTCCTCCGGCCATCACGGTTACCAGTTCGTTACCCGAAAAACGCCCCCCCACGACGCCCAGATGGTTGGAAACCTGGGTTACCAGCGGTACCGTCAACTGCCCCAGAGTGGCACTCGCTCCGCCCAGCAGCTTGTTACCCGGTCCGACCGGATTGGTCACACGTGCGCCACCTTGCGCGTAATTCTTGCAAGCGGGGTTGCTGACGACCGGCACCGCAAAGCCCTGCGCTGCACTGCCATCCAGACCTTGCTGGTACGGGCACGGTGCGCTCACACCCAACTGGCCTGCCACCAGTTCGGTCCAGTTGGTCGCGGTCCTGGGGTCCGCAGGATTGACGGTGTAGCGACCGCCTCCCAAGGCGGCTATTGTGCCGACCCGATAGGTTCCGACATCGCTCAGACTGTCCCCGAACGAAACCATGGATGTGTAGCGTGCAGGCGCTTGCCAATCGTTGCTGCCACCGCCGCATGCGGCAAGAAGTGCGACGGTAATCAGGCTGGGGGCCAGAATTTTGAAAGAACGCATGGGTAGTGTCTCCTTGGTGGTTGTGAATAAATAATCGGTGAAAAACCGATTACAAACTATCTTATCAGGTGTCAGGTGTGTGCCTGGCGGCGAAACACCAGACGCTCGGGTGAGGATTGGGCTGCGTGCCAGGCGTAGCCCTCGGCATCAAAGGCCCGCAGTTGTTCGGGCTGGGTCAGCTGGTGCTGGATGGCAAAGCGCGCCATGAGGCCACGTGCCCGTTTGGCGGCAAAACTGATGATCTTGTACTGGCCGTTTTTGAATTCTTCAAAGACACATTCGACCACCGGCGCCTGGAGCAGGGGCGCTTTCACCGCCTTGAAATATTCCTGCGAGGCCAGGTTGATCAGCACCGGATTGGTAGTGCTGCGCAAACGGGTGTTGAGGTAGTCGCTGATGTGCCGCCCCCAGAACTGGTACAGGTCACGCCCTGCCGGATTGGCGAGCCGGGTACCCATTTCCAGCCGGTACGCCTGCATCAGGTCCAGGGGGCGCAGCACGCCGTACAGGCCGCTCAGAATGCACAGATGCTCTTGCGCCCAGGCCAGGTCTTCGGTGCTGAGACTGCGCGCGTCCAGGCCCACGTAGACATCGCCATCGAAGGCCAGCACCGCCGGGCGTGCGTTGTTGGGCGTTGCCTTGGGTGACCAGGCCAGGTAGCGTGCCACGTTGAGCGCGGCGAGTTTGTCGCTGATCGACAGGAGTGTGGCAATTTCCTGGGGAGATTGGGGGCGCAGCAGGTGCAGGAGTTGCTGCGCCTGCGCAGTGAACAAAGGCTGGCTGCATGCCAACTGCGCCGGCTGTGCCAGCGATGGCGGCAAGGGCGTCTCAAAGTCCAGCGACTTGGCGGGGGAAAGAACCAGTAGCAACTACTTGCCCCACGAATCCTTCAAGCCCACCGCCAAGTTGAAGACTGGCTTGTCCTGGGTATGGTCCAGCCGGTCGGCCACAAAATAGCCGTGGCGCTCGAACTGGAATTTCTCATCGGGCCGGGCGCGGGCCAGCGAGGGCTCGACGATGGCAGTGACGACTTTCAGGCTGTCGGGATTCAGGCTGGCAAGAAAATCCTTGCCGCTGGCATCCGGTTGCGCATCCAGGAACAAGCGGTCGTACAGCCGGACCTCAGCCGCCACACCATCGGCCACCGCAACCCAGGTGATGGCGGCCTTGACCTTGACGGTTTCGCTGCCGGGCGTACCACTCTTGGTGTTGGGCACCACGGTTGCCAGCACCGTGGTGATAGTGCCGTTGGCGTCCTTTTCACAGCCGCTGCAGGTGATGACGTACCCGCCCTTGAGGCGTACGGAATTGCCCGGATACAGACGTTTGTAACCCTTGGGCGGCTCTTCACAGAAATCGTCTCTCTCGATCCAGACCTCCTTGCCCAGGATGAAGTGGCGTGCAGCCGGCTCCGGCAGGCCTTCGGGCGGATGCGGCAAGGCGGGAAGAGTGCAAGGCTCCAGGTGGTCCTTGCCCATTACCTCGTCCCAGTTGGTCAGCACCAGCTTGAGCGGGTTGAGCACGGCCATGCCCCGGTGGGCCTTGTTCTCCAGGTCTTCGCGCAGACAGCCTTCGAGCGTGCTGTAGTCGATCCAGCTGTCGCTCTTGCTCACGCCAATGCGCTCGGCAAAGAGTTGCAGACTCTGCGGCGTGTAGCCACGCCGGCGCAAACCGACGATGGTGGGCATACGCGGATCGTCCCAGCCCGAGACATGGTGGTCCCGCACCAGCTGTGCCAGTCTGCGTTTGCTGGTAATTACGTAGGTGAGATTCAGGCGGGCAAATTCGTACTGCCGGGGTGGCGGGGCATCGAGCAGTCCGCCCTCGATCAGGCGCTCCAGCAGCCAGTCGTAAAACGGGCGCTGGTCTTCAAATTCCAGCGTGCAGATGCTGTGGGTGATCTGCTCCAGCGCGTCTTCAATGGGGTGCGCGTAGGTGTACATCGGGTAGATACACCAGGCGTCGCCCGTGTTGTGGTGCGTGGCCCGGCGAATGCGGTAAATGGCCGGATCGCGCATATTGATGTTCGGGCTGGCCATGTCGATCTTGGCGCGCAGCACCATCGCGCCATCTTCGTATTTTCCGTCCCGCATGGCACGAAATTGCGCCAGATTTTCCGCCGGGGTGCGGTTGCGATAGGGGCTGTCCACACCGGGCTTGCCGAAGTCGCCGCGCGCTGCGCGCATCTGCTCAAAGGTCTGCTCATCGACATAGGCGTGTCCGGCTTCAATCAGGTACTCCGCCGCGCGGTACATGAAATCGAAATAGTCGCTGGCCTGGTACGGTGCGGCGTCGGGCGCGCCATTCCAGTCAAACCCCAGCCACTTCACCGCATCCACAATGGAGTCAACGAATTCGGTGTCTTCTTTTTCAGGGTTGGTGTCGTCAAAGCGTAAATGGCAAATGCCACCGTAATCGCGCGCCAGACCAAAATTCAGGCAGACGCTTTTGGCATGGCCCACGTGCAGGTAGCCATTGGGTTCGGGCGGAAAGCGGGTACGGATTTTCGCCGGGTCCAAAGCGGCAGCGGCATGGTGCTGCGCGCCACCAGGGCTGCCAGCCCAACGGCGATTGGCGTACGTGCCTTTGCTCAAGTCCGCTTCGATGATCTGGCGCAGAAAGTTGCCTGGTTTCGCAACATCCGGGGCGGCGCTATTTTTTGGGGGGGTAGGGATAGGTGCACTCATGCCCGGATTCTAGTGCGCCTTTGTGCCGTAGCCTGACACTACACGGAGCAAGAAAAACCCCGCGTTCCCAGGAAACAACTTGCTTTGCCTGCGTTGCACCATTGTCAGGAGGGGATACACTGCGGCATGGCTTGGCACGCGCAACTGCAACTTGATTACGCTCTGGAGTCCGGGCGAACCGTGGCGCGCCATGTGCACAGCGGACCATTGCGTGTGTTGCGCAGCCTGTATCCGCAGGGTGCCGGAGTGTGCCACAACGTGCTGGTGCATCCACCGGGCGGATTGGTGGGAGGCGATACGCTGGACATCCGGGTATCGGCCCGTACGGGAACACACGGCTTGATCACCACTCCAGGCGCCACACGGGTGTACCGGTCAGATGGGCAGCCAGCCTTGCAACACAGCCATCTCAGCGTGCAAGCGGGCGCACGTCTGGAATGGTTGCCATTGGAGATGCTTTGCTACAACGCCTGCATGGCTGAAAACCGCCTCATTCTGGAACTGGAGCCGGGGGCCGAGTTGCTGGGCTGGGATGTGACGGCGCTGGGTTTGCCGCATGCCGGACAAGCTTTTTCGCAGGGCTACCTTCGCCAGCATCTGGAAGTTCCCGGCGTCTGGCTGGAGCGTGGCACGCTTGCCGCCGATGACGTACGCCTGCTCGATAGCCCGCTGGGATTGGCGGGTCAGCGCTGTATGGCCCTGGCATTCTTTGTCTGCGGCAGCGCGCTGGACCGCCAACGGCGCCAGATGGCCCTTGACAGCGCCCGCGCCGCCCTGAACGGGCATACACTGGCCGCCTTTGCT
Source organism: Rhodoferax sp. (assembly GCA_041910275.1). Classification (GTDB taxonomy): domain Bacteria; phylum Pseudomonadota; class Gammaproteobacteria; order Burkholderiales; family Burkholderiaceae_C; genus Allorhodoferax. The sequence continues at coordinate 13,265 of JAYRRD010000148.1, read as the reverse complement.
GGTGTTACCAGTCCGCATCCACAAATCGTCGTGGCACGCATCCTGGCGCCGGTGGTCGAACCCGCCATGCTGCTGCTGCGCACGCTGCGTGCGGCATGGCAGGAGCATCTCTGGGGCATGCAGGCGACGCTGCCGCGTATCTGGGCCATGTGAGCGGCCTAGGTGCTTGCCTCGGCGGCGCCTTGCATGATGGTGATGAACACATCCTCCAGATCGGCCTTGCGAATTTCCACGTCTTCCAGTACCAGGCCGGAGGCGCGTGCCGTTGCCAGGCATTGTTCGATGTCGAGCGCGTCATGCACGGGCAATTGCACCACGCTGCCCGTGACCCGCGCGCGCGCCGCCAGGGCTGGAGGCAGGGCACCATGTGTCTTGAAACGCAGCACGTTACCCGATGCGGATTTGAGCAAGGCACTGGTACGGTCCAGCGCCACGATGCGGCCATTCTTGAGCATGGCGATGCGCGCGCACAATGCTTCGGCTTCTTCCAGGTAGTGGGTGGTCAAAAGCACCGTACTACCCTGTTTGTTGAGCTGGGAAACGAACTGCCACAGCGTCTGGCGCAACTCCACATCGACCCCGGCGGTGGGCTCGTCAAGCACGATGACCGGCGGCTTGTGCACCAGTGCCTGCGCGACCAGCATGCGCCGCTTCATGCCACCGGAGAGCTGGCGCATATTGGCATGGGCCTTGTCCGCCAGGCCCAGGCTGGCAAGGAGTTCGTCGATCCAGGCGTCGTTGTGGGTGATGCCAAAATAGCCCGATTGAAAGCGAAGCGCTTCGCGGACATTGAAGAAAGGGTCAAACACCAATTCCTGTGGCACCACGCCGAGCTTGCGCCGTGCCTGTGCCGCCTGCGTTTGCACGTCGCTGCCCAGCACCGAAACACGTCCGCTGCTGGCGCGTGTCAACCCGGCCAGAATGCTGATCAGCGTGGTTTTACCGGCTCCGTTGGGGCCCAGAAGGCCAAAGAATTCGCCTTGTGCAATCTCCAGGCTGACCTGATCCAGCGCCAGGAGGGTGCCACGGGGCGATGCATAGGCTTTGGAGACGGACTCAAAGGAAATGGCGTTCATGGCGCAGCCGCTTCAGGCGTCGGGGAGCAGGCTTTCGATGCCATACACCGTGGCGAGATCACGCAGGCGTTGCGGCAGACCCTGCACCAGCATGGATTTGCCCGCACGCAAACAGGTGCGGCGCAACTCCAGCAATACGGCCAGCGCCGAAGAGTCAAATTGGCCCAACGCGGCGGCGTCCACACGCACAGGCGTGGCTTCATCAGCGATGGCGGCGCTCAAGTCCGCCAGGCACGCTGTTGCGCTTTCATGGGTGAGTTCCTTGGGCAGAGTCAACACATCAGCCCTTTTTTGCGTTGGCTTTATTGCGTTCGGCCAGGGTGTTGATCAAACCATCCACACCCTTGGCATTGATTTCCTGGGCAAACTGGCTGCGGTAGTTTTCCACCAGCCACACGCCCAGCACGTTGAGGTTGTAGATGCGCCAGCCTGCACCCTGCCCAGGGGTTTTTTCCAGGCGATAGTCCAGCTGAATCGGGTCGCCGCTGCCCCTGATTTCCGAGCGCACCAACACCTCCTTGTCTTCTGGCGCCGCGCGCAGCTGCTTCATGGCAATGGTCTGGTCGCTGACCTGGGCCAGCGCACCGGCGTAGGTACGCACCAACAGGGTTTTGAATTCTTCCTGCAGGCGCTTTTGCTGCTCCGGTGTGGCTTGGCGCCAGGCAGGGCCGACTGCGGAAGCTGTCATGCGCCCAAAGTTCACATTGGGCATGATGCGTGCGTCCACCAGGGCGATAAGCCGGTTCATATCGCCCGAACGAATGGCCTTGTCGCCCTTGATGGTTTCCAGTACATCCACCGACAATCGTTTGATGAGCGCATCGGGTGCTTCATCTTCGGCCTGCACCATCGGTGCGAACCACAGGCCGAGCAGGGTAAAAACAAAGAGCAGGGTATGGCGCAAAAACGCAGATTTCATAAATTATTCTTTCCAACTTCCTAAAAACTCAAAAAAGCGCATATCAAGGCGCGGATTATCCAACGCGGCAGGAGTCGGTTGCGCTGACGCGCTGACGCACTGGCTATTGTGGTTCGGGTGCCGATGCGGATGGCGGTGCTTCTTCATCCGGCGGGTTGCCGTCGTACACCTGGCTGCGGCGGCGTTGCAGGTGGCCATCGCGCATGAAGCTGTACTTGTCCAGCGCGGCACCTTCGACAATTTCGCCTGCCCGCAGGTAGGCGGCGCGGGTGTCGATGATTTTCAACGGCAACAGCGCGTCGCGTGTTCCTGCATCCTCGATGGCATTGCGCGGATCGCCCCGCAGATCCACCGGCAGGGCAACAGTATCACGCAAGGTGGATGGCCCCAGAAGAGGTAGCACCACATACGGCCCGGACCCCACGCCCCAGCGTCCCAGGGTCAAACCAAAATTGGCCGAATGGCGCTCCACCTGAAAGTCACTGGCCACATCCACCACCCCTCCCAACCCGATGGTGGTATTGAGCAGGACACGCGCCACGCTGTCGCCCGTGGCTTGGCCGCGCAGCTGCAATGCGTTATTGAGGGCGGACCAAGCATCTTCCAGATTGTTGAAAAAATTTCCCACGCCGGTGCGCAGCCAATGCGGAGTGATGTCCCGATAGGCCGTTGCCACCGGCTTCACCACGGCCTTGTCAACGGCCTCGTTGAAACCAAAGACTCCCCGATTGAATGGTTCCCACGGGTCGCGCGGATCGGGATTGGGCACGCTGGCGCAGGCTTGCAGCAAAGCCAGCAGGCAGACTGCCACGGGTATTTTCACCCTGTTCATTTTTGCGACCCCGTACTGCCGCCCTCTGCGGCCTTGTACAGGAACTGGCCAATGAGGTTTTCCAGCACCACCGCCGATTGGGTCGCACCAATCACATCGCCTGCAACCAGATTGGCCGCATCGGCACCCGCCTCAATCCCCAGGTATTGCTCGCCGAGCAAACCGCTGGTGAGAATTTTCAGCGAACTATCCTTGGGGAATGCATGGCGGTTCTCCAGGGCCAGGGTCACACGGGCCTGAAAAATCTTGTCGTCAAACTCGATGCTTTCCACGCGACCAACGACCACGCCGCTGCTGCGCACGGCCGCCTTGGGTTTGAGCCCCCCCACGTTATCGAACTTGGCGGTGACCCGGTACGTCGATTGAAAGCTCAGACTCATCAGATTGGCCGACTGCAGCGCCAGAAAAAGAATGGCTGCAGCCCCAAGCAGTACAAACACCCCGACCCACACATCATTTTTTGAACGTTGCATTCGATTCATCCTAGTCAGTTGGGGGACCAGATCAGTCAAAGGCCAGTCCCACACGTGCATAAGGGGCGATCTTAACCCGTCATGCCGCAGTTCTGTGGCACAGGGGATTTGCACAGGATAATCGTGCCGAAATTCATAGCACTAATTACCACCCATGAAAATCATTCTCCTTGCCGATGCAATCAATCCCCCGCTGACTGGCATTGGCCACTACGCATTGCGGCTGGCGCGTGGTCTGCGCCAGCACCCGGATGTCGAGACTTTGCGGTTTTTCGCGGGCTACCGTTGGGTGGAGGATGCCGAGCAGGCGCTGACCACCAACCAGCCCATCGTCGCCATCCGCAAGCGTGTGCCACTGCGCACCCTGGCGGCCTTGACTTACAGCGTTTTGCAGCGGCAGTTGTTTCGCCAGTTGACACGGGGCATGAAGGACCATCTGACGCATTCGCCCAACTACATCCTGCCGCCTTGCCCTGGGCCTGCCGTTGCGACTTTTCATGATTTATCGCACCTGCACTATCCTCAGCACCACCCGCGTGACCGCATTGCGTACCTGAACCGCTGGTTGCCTGGCAGCATCCAGCGCGCGACCCATCTGATCACCGTCTCCGAGTTCGTCCGGCAGGAGATGCATACCCTGCTGGGTGTGCCTCTGGAAAAAATCACCTGTGTTTATAACGGGGTGGACCCTGATTTTCGTCCCCGTCCGGCAGCGGAAACGGCGGCCACCTTGGCGCGCTACGGCCTGGAGCCGGGGCGTTACCTTCTGAGCGTTGCAACGCTGGAGCCGCGCAAAAATCTAGACCGGCTGGCACAGGCGCACAACCGCTTGCCCGCCGAACTGCGGCGTGACTGGCCTTTGGTGCTGATTGGCGCATCGGGCTGGTTGACCGAAAGTCTGGAGCACACCCTGGCCCCGCTGGAGCAAAGCGGGCAGGTGCGCCGGCTGGGGTACACCCCGCAGGACGATTTGCACTGCCTGTATGCGGGTGCCGGAGCCTTTGCGTACCCTTCGCTGTACGAAGGTTTTGGTCTGCCGGTGCTGGAAGCCATGTGCAGCGGAATTCCCGTGCTGACTTCCAGCCGCTCTTCCCTGCCAGAGGTTGCCGGTGATGCGGCCTTGTTGATTGATCCCGAGGATGTGGACGCCATTACGGCAGGCCTGGAGCGGCTGCTGACCGATACCGCGTGGCGCGATGCAGCCATTGGGCGTGGTTTGCAGCAGGCAAGCAAGTTTTCCTGGGCGCGTTGTGTGCAAGAGACCGTGGCGGTCTACCACAAGGCTATGGGTTCAAGCGGATCAGCCGCGTAGCCAGCGGGCCAGCGCACGCAAGGGGGCGGAAAAGCGCCAGGAGCGTGAATGCAGGATGGTGTCGAGCGTTTTTTGCAGTGCATCGGCGCGTTGTTGCGCATCGGCGGCGGGGAGGGGTTCGCCCGGTCGTAGCAGGAAATACGCTTCTGCAGCCGTCACCTGGGGACCCAGGGTGTAGGTTCTGAAGCGGTTGAGTGCCTGGATGTGCAGGTCGTAGCGTTGGGTCTTCAGTTGGGACGTGAAGCAGGCCATGGCATGCTGTTTGCGTGCTTCCAGGTCGCTGATGTCCAGCAATATATTGGGGCGCTGCATGGGAACGCCCACTTCGTACATCGCCAGGGACAGAGGATATTCCTGGAGCCGAACGGCTTGCAGCGCTGCCGTTCCCAAGGCAAGATGGTCCGGGTGTACTTCGAAAATGGAGGGCGCCATCACCAGATCGGGCTTGAACGCGGCAATGGCGGCGGTGATGCGCTGAATCAGGGGTTCGTCACAGGTGAGTCCACGGTCGGGCAGTTCCCAGTACTCGGGTGGGCCGTATCCCATGATGGCTGCTGCCTGGTTGCTTTCTGCCTGGCGCATGGCCGTATGGCGGGCTTTTTGTTCTGCTTCGCAGTGGAAAGCTCCATCGGAGGCGATGATGACGTGTACGGCATCACCGTGGGCGGCGTGGCGCAGGATGGCGCCGCCGCAGCCGAACACCTCATCGTCCGGGTGCGGCGCCAATACCAGCATCCGGGTGCACCCGATGCTGAAGGTGGCTTGGTAGGGAATAAGCTCGTGTTCCATGGGCTGCGGTATTATCGGCGCTATTTTTGACCGCGCACCGGATGGAATTTTCCCCTGCGTTGAACAAAATAATAGGTCCAATGAATCAAAATTTGCCGACTGTTACCGTCATTGTGCGCAGCATTGACCGCTGCGAACTCCAGACCGCACTGGATTCGATTGCAGCACAAACGTATCCCTGTATTGATGTGCTGCTGGTCAACGCCAAGGGGCCTGACCATAGGGATGTGGGTGCAACGTGCGGGCGTTTTCCGCAGCGCATGGTGGGTTGCGGCACACCCATGGGGCGCAGCAGGGCGGCAAACTTCGGCTTGCAGCATTCCAACGGGGAATGCATCATTTTCCTGGACGATGACGACTGGTTCTTGCCCCACCACATCGAGGCATTGGTTGCCGCACTGCAGCAAAACCCTCTGGCGGGTGCGGCGTATTCGTCGGTAGAATGCGTGCGCTCCGACGGCAGTGGCAAGCAACAACGTACCTATGTGTTCAACCAGCCCTTTGATCGCACACGTTTGCTGGTGGAAAACTACATTCCCATGCATGCCATCTTGTTCCGCCGCTCCTTGCTGGATGCGGGTTGTCGGGTTGATGAGCATCTGGATGTGTACGAGGACTGGGATTTCTGGATGCAGCTTGCGCAGCATGCGGATTTTGTTTTTCTGGAACCCATTGGTGCGGTATACCGGATTGGCTCGGGCAGTGGCTTTGGCATCAATGCCGATGCCCAGGAGGTGACACGTGGCCTGACCATGCTGTTTCAGAAGTGGCGTCCCCGGTGGAGCGATGCACAATGTCTGGCCATTGTCGGGTATGCCAAATACCACTCCATGTATTGGGAAATCAAGAAGCAGCTTGAGGCGGAAGTGCACACTTGGCAGGTGCGCGTTTCCGAAGTGCAAAGCCGCTTGAACGATGCACAAACAAGTTTATTTGAAAGCCAGCAATTATTTTCTGCAGTCAAAAACGAGTTATTGGAAACCCAAAATAAGTTTTTTGAAGCGCAAACACGTTTACTGGAATCAGAAAACCAGGGCATGCGAATTTCGGATGAAATTCAATATTTGACCAACGAAAATGCGCAGCTCCAGGCGGTTATTCAGGTGCAGACGGATGACTTGGGAGCCTTGTCGGCACAAATAGCGCAGATAACGGGTAGCAAAAGCTGGACGCTCACGGCTCCCTTGCGTTTGGCGGCGGGAAAATTGCGGCACTGGATTTTGCAAGCACGGGTGGCGCGTGTCACTTTGCGGCAATATATTGTGCTGGCTTTTCATATCTGGCGTTCCAGCGGAACCAAGACGCTGGTGGAGCGTGTGAAACGCAAGCTGAAAACCATGCGTCGGCCTACAAGGCAGGCGCAGGCCTTGGCCCAATCCAGTCTGGCAACTGCTTACCATCCCTTGACATTAACACCCGCAGAAACCCCGCTGGTGTCCATTATTATTCCGGTACATAATAAACATTTATATACTTTCACCTGCCTTAAATCCATTGTGGCGGATTCCTTTGCCCAAGGGTATGAGGTGATTGTGGTAGATGACCACTCAGAAGATGAAACCGAAGCGATGTTGGCGCTCACCCCTGGGGTTCGGGTGGTGCGCAATTCCGGCGAGCGTGGATTTGTTGCGTCGTGCAATCTGGGTGCCGCCAATGCCATTGGAGAGTATCTGGTATTTTTGAATAACGATACCATTGTGCAGCCGGGGTGGTTAAACCATCTGCTCGCCGTATTTCAACATTTTCCGGACACAGGACTGGTGGGGGCGCGGCTGGTGTATCCCGACGGACGTCTTCAGGAAGCCGGTGGCATTGTCTGGCGGGATGGTTCGGCGTGGAACGACGGGCGCGGTGATATTGCCGATAGACCCGAATACAGTTATGTGCGCGAAGTGGATTACTGTTCCGCAGCGTGTGTGGCCATTCCACGGCAGTTATTTGAGGATATTGGACGATTCAGTGCAGAATTTTCCCCTGCCTACTATGAGGATGTCGATCTGGCATTCAAGGTACGGGCGGCCAACAAGCGGGTATATTACCAGCCGGCTGCAAAAATCGTCCATTTTGAAGGTGCCTCGCTGGGAACCTCCACCTTGTCTGGTCTGAAGGGATTTCAGGTTCTGCATCGCCAGAAATTGCACGAAAAGTGGAAAAGGCAGCTGATTACGCACCGGATCAACGGCAGCGCGCCGCATCTTGAAAGAGAGCGTGGTACCTGGAAGCGTGTGCTGGTGGTGGACAAGGTCATGCTGACCCCTGACCAGGACTCCGGCTCCTTGCGCATGTTCAAGTTATTGGAAGAACTTGTCCGCTTGCATGTCAAGGTGGTTTTTGCGACGCTGCACCTGGATGACAGGGAGCCCTACAAGAGCATGTTGCAGCAAAGCGGCATCATGGTGATCTACCAGCCGCATTATTGGGGCGTGCGTGAATACCTTGAAAAATATGGAACCGAACTCGATGCAGTATTGTTAAGCCGGGTTGATGTGGCCGAACAATTGACGGACGTGGTGCGCCAGACGACCCCTGCGGCAATGCTTATTTTTGATACCGTTGATCTGCATTTCCTGCGCGAGGAGCGCATGGCTGAATTGCATAAGAATGCTGCGATGGTCAAAGCCGCCCAGGAGCGCAAGCAGCTGGAAATCGGACTGATGAAGAAGGCCGATGTCACGCTGGTGGTCAGTTCCTTCGAAAAGGATTTGCTCACGCATGAATGTCCCGATTTGCGGGTGGAGGTGGTCTCCAATATTCACGATATTCATGGCTGTTCGGCAGGTTTCGAGGCGCGCGAAGGTTTATTATTTATTGGCGGGTTTAACCATCCCCCCAATGTGGATGCAGTGGTTTATTTTGTGCGCGAGATATTACCGCTGGTGCAACAAAAACTGGGCGCCGTGAAAACCTGGATTATTGGCAGCAATCCCACGAGCGAAATTCTGGAGCTGGCTTCGGATACGGTTATCGTCGAGGGGTTTGTGGAAGATGTATCCGGGCACTTTGCAAAAACACGCCTGAGTATTGCGCCGCTGCGTTATGGTGCCGGAGTAAAAGGGAAAATCAATATGAGCATGGCCTATGGTGTGCCGGTTGTGGCAACGTCCATGGCAGCTGAAGGTATGTCGCTGACCGATGGGCTGGATGTGATGGTGGGTGACGATGCCCAGTCTTTCGCGCATGCCGTGACCGAAATTTATACCAATAAGGATTTATGGAATGGCTTGAGTGCCAATGGCATGCGCAATATTGAGCAGCATTTTTCGCGTCGCGTCGCCAGGCAGACCTTGCATGCGGTCCTTAGCCATTCTGTCAACCGATGAAGATCATTATATTTACCCACGGTGTATTTCTGGACGCGATGCGGGTAGCCGCTGGCAACAGCGTGCGCGCGTATTATCTGGCCAAGGGACTGGTGCACCACGGACATACGGTGGTACACCTTTTCCCCAGGGGATTGGAAAAATATTCTTCGGACAAAACGGAGCAACCCGAGCCTGGAATCCGGGTTATCAGCTATAACGGACGTACCGAGTTGGCGCAGTGCATTGCGCAGGAAAAAGCGGATCTATTATTGGTCGGGTATTGGGAGCTGCTGGAAGAGTTGCCGGACCAATTGGAAATCCCGCTCATGCTGGATGTGGTGGCGCCGCGTGTGCTGGAGGCGATGTTCCAATCCGAGCGCGACGTGGGCGCTGAAGTGCAGCGCACCTTGCAGTTGTACCGCAAGGTGGACCGTTTCCTGGTCGGGACCGAGCGCCAGCGGCATTTCCTGTTGCCCTGGTTGATCTTGGCAGGCTTTGATTGCCGCTACGCCGTCCCGATAGACGTGGTGCCGATTTCAACCGTTCCCGGCTCGCCGCAGACGCCCAAGCCAGCGGATGCGCCGTGGCGTTTTGTCTCTGGCGGCGTTTCCTGGCCCTGGCGCAGGACCGAGGTCTGGTTCGATGCCGTGGTGCATACCTTGCAGGCCATGCCGCAAAAGAATGGCAAATTTGTGCTGTTTGCCGGAAAGTACGTGTACAGCGAAGGCGATGGCGTGCCAATTGCGGCTGGTGAAACCCAGGATGCTGTGGACAATGTGGTGCAGTTGCATGGCCTGCTGGGGTATGGCGCCATGCAGCGTTACCTGGTCGAGGCATGCGATATTGGCATCGAGCTGGCGGATCGCAATGTGGAGCGGGAATACAGCCAGTCGTTTCGGGCCATGGAATTCCTGCGTGCCGGATTGCCGCTGATTTGCAACGATTATCTTGAAATAGCCGCGCTGGTGGTGCAATACGACGCAGGCTGGGTGGTGCGCTCCCCCGATGAAATTCCCGCCCTGTTGCGCAGCATCATGACGGACCGGGCGGACGTGGTACGCAAATCGCACAATGCCATCCGTCTGGTGCAGGAGCATTTTCATTACACGCAAACCGCGCGTCCGGTGGCAGCTTTTGCCTCCCATGCGGCCAAGCTGCATAAGGGCCAGCCTTTGTTGTTGCCATCTGCTCCACCTGATGTGGTGACGCAGCAACCAGCCAGTGTGGTGCGCCGGGCCTTGGGGTATGTGAAGCGCAAGGTGCTTGAGGCATTGCGCCGCACCGCGCTGGCCTTGCGTCCTCCTGCCGGGGCGCAGATGGAAATTGCGATGGTGTCGCGTGCGGACGTTTTTCCGCCCGACCATGGCGCTGCCGTCAAGATTGACCGCACGGCAGCGGCCTTGTCTCGTCTGGTGTCGGCGGTGTATCTGGTAACCGATGACCGCTACCACTATTACGTATACCGCAATGGCGTGGCGCAGCGCCAGAACTACCCCCTGTGGTTGAGCTGGCTCGCGCCGCCCCGCACGTGGGTGCGGCACCGTGCACAGCAACAGGGGATACCTGCGAGTGACGCCTTCCTGTATGCAGCCTTGTTCGACTGGAGCTACATCCTGCGCACGCTCTATCTGGCGTTGTGCCACCCCATCCGCGTATTCCAGGCGGAATTTCCCGGCTATGCCCGTGCCTGCCTGTGGGGGCGTAGCCTGTTTGGTGGCAAAGTGGCGCTGGTCGAGCACAACGTCGAATACCTGCGCTTGCGCGACCAGTTCAGCGATCTGCCGGTGGCGGCTTTTGATTATTTGCGCCGGGTTGAGGTGCAGCTGTGTAACCAGTCCGATGCCGTGGTGGCGGTGTCCGAGCGGGACCGTGAGCAATTGATAACGGACGGTGTGGAACACCAGCGCGTGCACTACATCCCGCACGGCGTGGACCTGACCCAGTTTTCCAATGTTGCTCCGCTGGATGTGCGCGTCCAGTATGGCATTGCGCCGGATACCCTGATCCTGGTGTACCACGGCACCTACATGTACCCGCCCAACCTGGAAGCCATGCAGGTGATGGCGCAGCGCATCATGCCCATGCTGTCGGCCCGAGGGGTAAAGGCCAAGGTGCTGGCCATAGGCCGCCATCCACCGGCACAGCCTTTGCATGCAGACATCATCTTCACCGGACCGATTGACCACTTGGCACCCTACCTGATGGCAGCCGACATTGCCGTGGTTCCCTTGTTGAAAGGGGGCGGCACACGCATGAAAATCCTCGATTATTTCGCCGCCAGCCTGCCGGTGGTCAGCACCCGCAAGGGTATCGAGGGCATTCAGGTAAGCAATGGCGTGCAGGCGTTGGTGACCGAAGATGCGGATGAGCGCTTTGCCGATGCAATCTGCGCACTGGGCAAAGACCGCAAAACAGCGACTGAAATGGGTGCCCAGGGCAGGAGTTTTGTCGAGCAGATGGACTGGAGCGCGATTGCGCGCCGGTATTTGACCCTGATGCAGTAGCAACTGCGTACGCATTTCCCGCGATGAAGCATCGGATTGATCCCAAAATTGACTGCGTGTTCAAAGCGTTGCTGGGTTCGCTGGAGAACCGCAACCTGTTGGTGAGTTTTCTCAATGCGATGCTGGCCGATGAGTTGTCTGCGCCGATTGTCCGCGTGGAGATTTTGAACCCGTACAACGACAAAGAGTTTCTGGACGACAAACTCAGCATCGTTGATGTCAAGGCCAGCGACGCGCGGGAGCGTATATTCCAGATCGAGATACAGATGTTGCGCTACGCGCACCTGCCGGCGCGCATGCTCTACACCTGGGCGGATATTTACAGCCAGCAACTGCAAAGCGGCAACGCCTACCAAAAGCTCCAGCCCACGTATGCACTGTGGCTGCTGGCGGAAAACCTGGTGGATAGCGACAATGATTATCTGCACGCATTCAAGATGCGCGATGCCAAGGGGAGCACGCTGATCGAGCATGGAGGTATCTGGCTATTTGAGCTGGAGAAATTCAGCAGCCAGACGATAGCCAACGAGCAGCAACGCTGGCTGCTATTCTTCAAGCAAGGCGGGCAGCTCGATGACGTGCAGCTGCCCGAATGGATGGGCACACCGGAAATGAGGCAAGCGATGACGACACTGCGCCAGTTTTCAGAGAAAGAGGTGAACTACCACGCCTACCAGGCGCGGCAGAATTTTCTGCGCGAACAACACACGATTGAGCTGGAGCTAAAAGCCGCGCAGCAGGAAAAAGCGCAGGCTTTGCTGCGTGAGCAGCTCGCGTTGCAGCGTGAGCACGAGGCAAGGCAACGCGAGCACGACGCAAGGCAACGCGAGCACGACGCAAAGCAGCGTGAGCACGACGCAAGGCAGCGTGAGCAAACAGCGTTGCAGGAGATAGAAGCCCAAAGGCGGGAAAAAGAGGCCGCACTGGCAGAAATCGCGCGGCTTACGGCTTTGCGCGCCGGGCGATAGGATTCTTTCGGCCAGACGCACCGCACTGGCGTTGCAACATAGAATCACGCCAGTTTCATATCACCCGTGATATCAAAAACACCAAAACCGCACGACAGGTGCACCCGCCAAGCCTCCGTGGCACGTATTTGACCTCAATTTAGCCTCAAATCAGGCATAAAATCAGCCGCTAGCCCTCGTGGGACAAGCGGGAGCAGCTATTTAAAACATAGTAACAAACCTGGGGAAATTTTGCTTCAGGGTGGCAAGCTCGATGCTGCCAGCCTGGAGCGCGCCTTGCGCCGTCAGGGAGTCATTTCCACCGCCAAACGCTTGCCAAGAGCGGCCAGTGCGGTTTCGATCTGATCTATACGACTTTTGTGGCGCATGGAAATAAGGCGATCCACCAAGGGTGGGGACACATTGAGCGTACGTGCCAGATCAGCCTTGCGTTTGCCCGAAGCCAACATGGCGTTGTAGAGCAGCGCCTTGCTTGCCACCAACACCGGCAGCCATACCACCGGCTGCCCCGCCTCGGCCACAGAGGGCATGGGTATCGGTTCGCGCCGCTCCTCGAACGATTCGAAAGCAGTAATCAGCGCATCCACAGCGTTGAGCAAAGCTTCGTCTTGATCGCCCCCCACCGAGTGGCACATCGGAATATCATGAAACCCGACCAGGACGGCACCAGTTTCCGGGTCCTTTTCAAGGGTTGCGGGATAGCAAAACATCGTAGTCTCCTTACTTCAGCCCAAGGTCTTTCTTGATGGCATTTACAAGCGGGTTGGGGATTTCTTTCGCGCCGTGGAATGGAAATATCGAGCGCTTGCCGTTGAGTTCAACATGGAGATGGCTACCTTTGCCGGTTGTGAATTTTGCCCCTTGTTTTTCGAGCCACCGCTTGAACTCGCTGTACTTCATGGCATCCATTCCGTTCTGTTGATATCGGATTGTAAACACTTGAGTTTATAAATCGGCATAGGGGGCAGCCATCGCTGACTGCGCCCCTGCCACACCACCCGGCATGCGGGTCCGCACCGGGCGGTTCGAGAAGTTGAGGTCATGAGAATCGGGGTACTCCAAGGCGGTCAAAGTAGGCACTTGTGAGAAT
>JAYRRD010000147.1:0-89695 GCA_041910275.1 Rhodoferax sp. | reverse complement strand
TGTGGCGCTGGCGGTGAAAGAAATCCTCTTTATGCCGGAAGAAACCATCCGCCAGCGTTTCAACGTGGGCGAGGAGTCCGGCGTGGTGATGGAGTTGATTGGCCGCATCACCGACGGCATGATGGGCACGGGTTTTATCTACACCAACAAGGAGTCGATCGCCATCGGCGTGGGCTGCATGCTGGGGGATTTCAAGAACAACCCCAGGCGCACCACGCCGTATGCGCTGCTGGAGCAGATGAAGCGCCACCCCGCCATTGCCCCCTTGATTGAAGGCGGCGAGATGAAGGAATACACCGCCCACCTGATCCCCGAGGGTGGCTTTCATGCCATTCCCGAGGTGTATGGCAATGGCTGGATGATCGTCGGCGACTCGGGTGGCTTCGTCAATGCCATCCACCGCGAAGGCTCGAATCTGGCGATGACCACAGGCCGCTTGGCCGCAGAGACGGTGATTGCAGCCAAATCTGCAGGCAAGGGTTTCCGTGCCGACAACCTCTATGGCTACAAAACGGCGCTGAATGCCAGCTTTGTGATGAAGGACTTGTACAAGTACCGCGATATGCCCGAGGTGCTGCACAAGAACCCCCAATTCTTTACCGCCTACCCCGACATGGTGGCCCAGGCGGCCCGCACCATGATCACGGTGGACGGCGTGGACAAGAAAACCAAGGAAAAAGCGATCTTTGCCAACTTCCGCAACACCCGCACGCTCACGGGTTTGATGGGCGATGCGTACAAACTATGGAAGGCAATCCGATGAATGCCACCCCCATCACAGTCACCGTCAACGTTGAAGAGAAGCTGTTCCAGAACCGCTACCGGGTTGACGCAGGGCGCCCCCATATCCAGATCAAGGATGCCGACGTGTGTACCAACGTGTGCGCCATCAAAAGCTGCACCTTTGTCTGTCCAGCGTCGTGCTACAAACTGGAAGGCAACGGCACGGTCACCTTGATTACCGACGGCTGCCTGGAGTGTGGCAGTTGTCGCATCATCTGCAGCGAGTACGCCAACGTGAACTGGGAATATCCCCGTGGGGGACATGGCATCCTGTTCAAATTCGGCTGACCACCATCTTGCCACCATCGGGTGATCGCCACGCACGATGTGCAGGTTGCACATAAAATCGGCTTGCAGAGCTCTAATGTCGTGCGGGTACAGCTATCAAAAATTAAGCGTCCTGTGTTGGAGCCCGAAGTTGGCGCATTTGAATAGGATATACGGGTTTGGAATCCATCACACGCAGGGACATTCTGGGCGGCATCACCTGGCTGGGGCTTGGCAGCGTGGGCTGGCCGCTGGCGGCCATGGCTGCGTCAGAAACTGAAACGGGCAACTATCCGCCCGCTCTGACCGGACTGCGCGGCAGCCACCCCGGCGCCTTTGAAGCCGCGCACGCCCAGGCCATGTCGGGTCCGCAAGACCACGGCCCTCTGGCGGCACCGGCAGAGAGTTACGATCTGGTGGTCATTGGCGCCGGAATCAGCGGCTTGGCAGCGGCGCACTTCTACCGCCAGTCGGTCAAGCGTGATGCACGCATTCTGATATTGGACAACCACGATGATTTTGGCGGCCACGCCAAACGCAATGAATTTTCAGTCGATGGCCAGCTGCTGGTGGGCTACGGCGGTACGCAGTCCATCGAGTCACCCTCCGAGTACAGTGCCGTGGCGCTCAAGCTGCTCACCGATCTGGGCATCAACCTGGAGCGGCTGCGCGCCAGTTACGACTTGCAGTTCTTCAGGCGCTATGGCCTGTCCTTAGGCGTGTTTTATGACCGGGCCAGTTTTGGCCGGGACAGCCTGCTCAAAAGCGGTTTTCCCATCCGCGAGTCGGCTGCTTCCTATGCGCGCCACAACATTGCGGGTCTGGCCGAGGCGCCTGAATTTGCTGCACAAATCGACGCCATGCCACTGGGCACGGCGCAGCGCGCCAAACTGCGCGAGGTGCTGGCCGCTGGCCCCAGGGCGCAGGCCTTCTTCGAGAACCAGGAGGACGAAGATCGTCTGGAGAAAATGTCTTATGTGCAGTACTTGCAGCGCGTGTGGGGCATTGACGACCCGGCGCTGCTGGCCTTGCTGTCCATGCCGCTGTCCGATGACTACGGTCTGGGCGGACATTCCTTGAGTCTGGCCGCTGCGCAAGAAGGCGGTTTGTTGGGTCTCCCGCGTGGTGTGCGCCAAGCCGCCGAAGAGGATGCGGATGATGAAGACGACGACGAGGATGCCTATGTCTACCACTTCCCTGACGGTGGCGCCACCATTGCCCGCTTGCTGGTGCACCGTCTGATTCCGCATGTGGCACGTTTTGACACGCCGGAGCAGTGTGTGAGTGCCCGGTTTGACTATGCTGCGCTCGATCAACCCACGCAGCCCGTCAGGTTGCGGCTCAACAGCCTGGCGGTGCGGGTGGGCAACACGGCCAAGGGAACCCAGGTCAACTACCTGCGCCAGGGCGAACATATGCAGGCCAACGCGCGCCATACCGTCATGGCCGGCTGGCATACCTCGGGCGCGCACATCATCGCCGATCTGCCACCCAGACAAAAAACTGCGATGCGTGCCAATATCAAGATGCCCCTGGTCTATGTGCAAGTGGCCCTGCGGCAATGGAAACCCGTGCAAAAAGGCGGGGTGGCAGCGGTGTACTGCCCCAGTGCGTATTTTCAGTTTGTGCAACTCGATTTCCCGGTGCGCATGGGCGCTTATCAGAGCGTGCGCACGCCCGATACGCCCGTCATGCTGCTGCTGACCCGCATTCCCGGCCCGCTGCTGACGCCGGGCACACCCGAGGACTTGTTGCGCCAAGGCCGTGCCGAGCTGCTGGGTACCACTTTTGAGACCTACGAGGAACAGGTGCGCACCCAGTTAAGCGCCATGTATGGCCCCCATGGTTTTGATGCGCAACGCGATATTGCCGCCATCACCGTGAACCGCTGGCCCCATGGTTATGTGTACGAAGATGCGCTGTTCGAGGGCAAACCCGCCCACTTGTTGGCACGCAAACGCCATGGGCGCATTGCCATGGCCAACGCCGACTCGGCTGGCAACGCCTATATCAATGCCGCCATCGACATGGCCTGGCGCGCGGTGCAGGAACTGCGCGCGCACCGGTAGGAAGCGTTGCGGCATGATCAGCGCCCAAAGTCTGCAATACCGCTACGCCACAGGCGCACCTTTGGAGTTTCCTGATGTGCAGGTGGCGCAAGGCGCCGTGTTGCTGGTCAGCGGCCCGTCGGGTTGTGGCAAATCGACCTGGTTGTCGCTGGTGGCGGGCCTGGTGCGACCGACAAAGGGGCAGCTCACGGTGGCAGGGCAGGCCATGGAGGAACTCACCCAGGTGGGCGCGGATGCCTGGCGCGCACGCACGGTGGGTTTCTTGCCGCAAAAGCTGCACCTGAGCAACGCGCTGACGGTGGCACAAAACCTGGGGCTGGTGTACTGGGCGGCAGGGCTTGCGCTGGATGCCGTACACATTGCCCGTACCTTGGATGAACTGGGCGTGGTGGAGCTGCTCGCGCGCAAACCCGCGCAACTTTCCGGCGGGCAGGCGCAGCGTGTGGCCTTGGCCCGCGCCGTTTTGTTGCAACCGCAGGTGCTGCTGGCGGATGAGCCGACTGCCAGCCTGGATGACGATGCCGCTGCGGATGCCGTGCGTTTGCTGACGGACACGGCCCGCACCCATGGCGCCACGCTGGTGATCGCCACGCACGATGCACGGGTTGCACATGAAATCGGCTTGCAGCGCTCTAATGTCGTGCGGGTGCAGCTATCAAAAATTGAGCGTGCCACATGAGAACCCTGGCGTTGGCGTGGCATTACCTGTGGTCGCGTCCTTTGGGCGCTGTGCTGAATGTGCTGCTGTTGGGCCTGGGACTGGCGTCCATGACCTTCTTGCTGTTGGTCAGTGCGCAGCTCTCCAAAGCGTTTGAGCGCGATCTTGCGGGCATTGACGTGGTGGTGGGCGCCAAGGGCAGTCCCATGCAGCTTATCCTCTCGGGGGTGCTGCACCTGGATGTGCCGCCCGGCAACATCCCGCTCAAAGAGGTGCAGGCGCTGGCAAAGCACCCCATGGTGGCCAGGATCATCCCCATCAGCCTGGGCGACAACTTTCAGACCTACCGTATCGTGGGCACTTCGCCGGACTACATCACCCACTACCAAACCACGCTGGCGCAAGGCCAGGTGTGGACCAAGCCCATGCAGGCCGTGCTGGGCGCTGGTGTTGCGCGCAAGCTGGGCCTGAGCTTGGGGCAGACTTTCAGCGGCTCGCACGGTCTGGGGGCAGGTGGCAACGCCCACGGCGACAATTTCTACACCGTCGTGGGCATTCTTGCTCCCGGTGGGAGTGTGCTGGACAGGCTGATCCTCACCGACACCGCGTCGGTATGGCAGGTACATGAAGACCACGACCACAACGCTCACGAAGAGGATGAAGACGAGCGCGCAATCACCATGGCGCTGGTGCAATACAAAACGCCCATGGCCGCAGTGACTTTTCCGCGCTACGTAAACGCCAGCACCGGGATGCAAGCCGCAGCGCCTGCGCTGGAAATTACCCGCTTGCTGCACATGCTGGGCCTGGGGACGGATGTACTGCGGGCCTTTGCCGGTGTGTTGCTGTTCACGGCAGGGCTGTCGGTTTTTATTGCTTTATGGAGTGCTGTGCGCGAACGCCGTACCGACCTGGCCGTGCTGCGCATGCTGGGCGCAGCGCCGGCCAGGGTGGCGATTTTGTTGCTGCTGGAAGCTGTCTGGCTGGGCCTGTTGGCTGCCTTGCTGGGGGTGGCGCTGGGCCAGGGTTTTTCCGCTGTACTGGCGTGGTTTTTACGGCTGGACAACTCCTTGTTCATTGGCGGCATGGTGTGGCCCGCAGAACTGTGGCTGGTGGGCGCTGTGGCGCTGGGCGTGTCCTTGCTGTCGGCGCTTTTGCCTACCTGGGCTGCTTACCGTGTCAGTGTCCTGGAGTTGTTGCAAAGTCGCTGAGGCTTTTGATTTTTAACCGGATGGAATATCTTCAGCGCGGCAGACCCGCATCGGTGGATAGGGCCATGCTGACGCGCAGCGGGGGTACCGCACCGATGGCTGCATCGTCCACCGCCCAGGCGCGAATGATGGGGGCGTTGGTTTGCACATTGCCAAAGATCGTGGCAAACGCCACATCTGCTGCGTCGCGTCCGCTGCCAAAACGTACCAGTCCCATGGGAATGGCGGTGCCGGAGGGGTCAAAGATGTACCAGCGCTCCCCCAGATAGACTTCCACATAGGCATGGAAATCGGGCGGACCCAGGACCGGGTCGGCGCCGTAGTCCGTTCCGGTGGTGAAGCGTGCCGGAATATTCAGGGCGCGGCACAGCGCAATCATCAGGTGGGCGAAATCGCGGCAGATACCGACCCGCCCGATCAGGGTATCAACGGCAGAGGTGCTGGATGTGGACGAGTTGGGGGTGAATTTGACTTGCCGCTGCACCCAGTCCCTGATGGCGAGCACCCGCGCGTAGCCCGGCGGCAAATGGCCAAACTCGGCATTGGCCAGTTTCAGCAGCCGGTCGGACTCGCAATACCGGCTGGGATAGATGTAGCCCAGGACATGCAGCGGCAGCTCCCGGATGGGCACCTCGGCAATCAGCAGCGGGTCTTTCTGGTAGTGGTGGATGTCGATGGTTGCCGTGTAGGAGATACGCAAGTCCCCTGGTGTCGCGCGCAGGCGCAGGTAGCGCGTGCCATTGGCCGGATCGGTGTCGATGCGCGTGGCAATCGGCTGGTTGAGCAACAGGTTTTCGTTCTGCACGCTCTGGTGGCTGTTGTTGGCCGCGTGAAAATTGAATACGAAGTCCGCTCCGTAGGGGTCAATCTGGTAGTTCAGTTCAAGCTGTAGTTCAATACGGATCATGGGGCGCATGATACCCTCATGCAGCGCAACACGCAGCAGCGCAGCGCATACCTACAATCTTGCGTATGAACACCACCCATCCCACCCATTGCACCCTGCCACGCAAGCGCCTGCCCATTGGTATTCAGGCAAACCGGCTATCTGACCGTGACCCGTGCGCATGAACTGCTGCCGGGCATCTGGGTCTATACCCTGGGCTATCCCAAAATGGGGCGGGCTTTCAACCTGGGGCGTTGCCCCAGGCTGGTATGGTTTCGGGCCTTTGGCCCTCCAGAACGGTCAAGCGCCGAAATATCCAGATGTGCCATTCTCAATAATTCATAGCGCATCCCGCACGTTCCATGCTGCATACGATGCAATTTCAGCATGGATGTATCCACGACTTTGTTCTGAACGTCTTTCCCCATCACCGCAGGAGACGGTGACATGCGAGCGCCAGCACCAAAGGTGCGATTTCATACCAGCCTGGGGCATCGCCCCAGGTATCGAATCACCCTGGTCGGGTTTGAGGTGGAGACAGCCATTAATTCATAGCGCATCCCGCACATCCCATGCTACCTACAGCCAGATTTGCCTTGCAAAAACCCTTCTGAATCTCAAAGCCGCGCCACCTTGAGCGCCAATGCCCAATGCCGTTGGAGGCGCAGGCAATGGCGGATGTTTTACTATTTTTTGGCGAGTTCAGCAAGGATGGATGCAATGTGGTACGGTTCGAGGCGGAGACAATCACCAATTCATAGCGCATCCCGCTCGTCCCATAAGCGCTATAGCCAAATACCATCATTCACCACGACCGGAGACCGATATGCACGCTTGCAAAAAATACCTCACACGCCTCACCTTGGTCGTTTGGGTGCTGCTGTACGGTCTGGCATCGAATGCATTTTCGGCTGAACTGACCAGCCATCCCCGTTTGTGGCTCAGTGCCGCTGATGTGCCGCGCTTGCGCTCCTGGGCGGTGGAGTCCAATCCCCTGTACAGCCAGGGAATCCAGCTGGCCGCCGTGCGTGCCAAGGAAGCCATGGACCGGGGCGATGTTCCGCAGCGCGATTGTGGTACCACCAACTACGAGGAGTACCCGACCGAGATGTACGCCGAGTTGTTCGCCTTCATGTCCCTGATCGAAAACGACGCCACGGTTCGTGCCGACTATGCCAACCGCGCCCGCAGCTTGCTGATGCACGTGATCAACCTGGCTGCCCTTGGGCCATCCAGCCAGCAAAACGTGGTGTGTGCCGCCAGTGGGACAACGGGCTATCCGCCGTTTCGCAGTCCGATATTTTTTACGGAAGACTCCAACCGCGCCCGTTACCACGGCGAGGCTTTTCCGCTGGTGGTGGACTGGATTTACCCTGTTCTGAGCGCGCAGGACAAGGCGAGCATTCGCACGGTCTTTTTGCGTTGGTCGCAGGAAATCATCGACAGTGGCTACCACCATCCTTCCCCCGTGGGCATGGTGGACAACAGTGCCTTGCTGGCGGACAAATCCCAGGTGCGCTGGTCGGGCAACAATTACTTTACCGCCCACATGCGCAACCTGGGCCTGATGGCGCTGGCGCTGGACCCTGCGGACGACAGCGGTGGGCAGTTGCGCGCCTATCTGGGCAATGCGACGGGGGCCTGGCTGTATATTTTTGACCACCTGACGCGCACCGACAGCCGAGGAGGCCTGTTGCCCGAAGGTTTTGAATACAGCCCGCAAACGGCGTCCTACGCGATTCAATTTTTGCTGGCCCTGCGCACCGCCGGGGCCGACACCTGTGGCAGCCACTGCCTGGTAGCGGGCAACCCGTTCTGGGACGATTTTGTGACTGCGTACTACCATTCGCTCAGTCCGGCCACCGTCAACGATGCGAACGTCGGTCAGTTATATGAAGCCGCTTGGTACGGCTCGGCCCAGACCTACCACATGGGGGACTTCATCAGCGCCTTTGGTGCCCTGGGCGCTTACGACACCCTGGCGGGAAACAGCGCACGCCTGCAATCGCTGCGCTGGGCGGAAACGCACACCGCTCCGGGCGGCTCGGTGCGCTTTTTAAACCGGGTCTCCAATCCGGATGATTTTCGCAATGCGCTCTTGTATTTCATGCTGTACGACCCTACCGTGGCGGCCGCTGCGGACCCGCGTGCTGCGCTGGCACCGGCGTACTTTGCCCCCGGCTTGAACAAGATTTTTTCGCGTACCAGCTGGGAGACCAATGCCTCCTGGTTCAACTTCAGCCTGTCCTGGAACTTTGTGGACCACCAGCAAGCCGATGGCAACAGCTTTGAGTGGTACCGCAAGGGGGAATGGCTGACCAAAGCCAGAACCGGCTACCCCGACATCGCGGAAGGGATTGCCAGCTCGGAGTTTCGCAATACGCTGGCGCTGGAAAACAATAAACCGAACCGCGATGCCACGGATTGGCGCACGGACCTGTGGGCGCGCGGTTCGCAGTGGAACTTGGTTGCCACGGGTGACCCGACGCTGCTGGCCCGCAGCGAGCATGCGCTCTACACCTACGCGCTGGGCGACGCCACCAATCAGTACAACTCGACATCGGAAAATGTCACGGACATCGTGCACGCCAGCCGCTCGATTGTCTGGCTCAAGCCCGATACGGTCATCGTGTACGACCGGGGCCAGTCCGCGACAAGCAACCGCTTCAAACGCTGGTGGCTGCAACTGGCCCAGCCCGCCAGCATTAGTGGCAACACTGCAAGCAGCCGTACCGCTGCCGGCCAGCAACTGAAGCTGACCAGCCTGCAACCCAGCGGCGCGGTTCTGAGCGCAGTCAATAGCACCGATGCCCACACCGAAAGCACCGCCTCCGCCAACGACGTGATGAAAGTGCGCCTGCGCGTGGACGCGCCCGGAAATCCGGTTGACGTGCGCTTCTTGCAGGTGTTGCAAGCAGCCGATGCAGCGGGCACATTTCCCGAGGCCACCTTGGTGCAAAGCAGCGATCTGGCCTGGAGTGGTGTGCAGGTGGATACCAGCGTGGTCCTGTTCCCGGTGACGCTGCCGGCCAATCCCGCCAATCCTGCACCCCTTGGCGCTTTCACGTACACCGCATCGAGCGCCGTTACCAGACACATCATCACCGGGCTGCAAGTCGGCCAGGGCTACACGGTCACCAGCACGGGAAGCGGTGCCAGCCGTCTGGTTGCGGTCAGTGCGGGTGGATCGACGGTGGCAGACAGTGGCGGCGTTCTGGTGTTCACCCCAGGAACCAATGCCAACATTCCGGTGTGTACCTTGACGGCATCGCCGCTGGTTATCGCAGCGGGCAGTGCGGCGACCCTTACGGCAAGCTGTAACCCCGGTGTTACTACCTACACATGGACTGGTGGAAGCTGCGCTGGCACTACCGGAGCAAGCTGCACTGTCACACCCACAATAACGACAAGCTACAGCGTGACGGGTACCAACACGAATGGAACCAGCGCAGCAGCCAGCGCTACGGTGACGGTGAATGCAATAGCCACGGCACCTGTTTGTACGTTAAGTGCCAATCCGGTGTCGGTCCCTGCGGGTGGCAGCTCGACCCTCACCGCCAGTTGCAGCCCGGCGGCAAGCAGTTACATCTGGACGGGTGGCAGCTGCGCTGGCACTTCTGTGGCCACCTGCACGGTTACGCCAACCAGCACGACCACCTACAGCGTGACAGGTGTCAACGCAGCTGGAACCAGTCAGGCAGCCAGCGCCACGGTCAGCGTTGTTGCAGCCAACCCGACATCGTACACCGTACCCGGCACCCTGGGCAACGATGTCTTTGTTCTCACCGCCGGAAACAGCTACTACGGTGGCGGTGGCAATGACACCTTCATCATCAGCCACAACACCCTGCGCGGCGACGTTACCGCCAAGATCGTTGATAGCGAAGGGGATAACCTCATCCAGCTGGTTGATGGCATGACCGTGACGGCCAGCACCTTTTACAGCGATGCCGCGCAGCTCACGCTCTCTACGGGAGCCAGGGTGCAGATACTTGGCGCATCGAAGTTCAAATTTCAGCTGGGTGCCAATGCCCTGGCCGGTGATACAGCCGCTGTTGTGACCTATGGCCAGTTTGTCTCCAGTCTGGGCGCTTCCCTGTCTGGAGCGCTGCCAGCATCGGGCACCGCAGGCTATGTTGTGCCAACGGGCTTTACCCAGGCATCCTTGCCTGTGCCCGCCGTGGCAGGCAATGCCAGCACCGTACCGGGAACCCTGGGCGATGATGTGCTCGTGCCCTCGGGCGGCAACAACCACCTCGGTGGAGGCGGCAACGATACCTACATCATCAGCCCCTACACCTTGAGTGGCACGGTGACTGCGAAGATCATCGACACCGAGGGCAGCAATGTGGTCCAGTTGGTCAACGGCATGGCGATTGCCTCCAGCAGCTTTTTCAATAACGCCGTGCAACTGACGCTGTCCAATGGCGCGACGGTGCAAATCCTGGGGGCATCCGGCTTTGGCTACCAGTTGGGTGCCAATGCCCCGGCAGGTGAGATGGTTACCAGCCTGAGCTACGCGCAGTTCGCTGCTACACTGGGCGCGAGCATTCCGGCAGCAGGTGCGGCTGCGGTGAGTGGCAGCGCCAACTTTGTTGTGAATTCCTTGCGGTCAACCAATAGCAGCGGGCGGTAATATGAAGTCACTCTCTTCGTTTCGTTTCATCCTGGTGCTGATAGCCGTCATGGCATTTTCCGCAACAGCAAACGCTGCATTTCACCTGTGGACAATCTCCGAGATTTTTTCAAATGCTGATGGGACGGTTCAATACATAGAGTTGAAAACATCTTCCGGCGGGCAGCAGTTTGTGCGAGGGCATCAGATCAGCGCCTCGCAAAATGGGGTGGTGCATTCCTTTGCATTTCCGAACGATCTTCCAGGCGATTCTGCCAATCGCAAGTTCCTGGTCGCTACCCAGGGATTCCAGAAACTCGGCGTTGTGACGCCCGACTACGTCGTACCCGATGGATTTTTATTTCTGCCAAACGGGACGGTGGACTTTGCGGGTGTTGATTCCATGGCTTACGTTTCCTTGCCAACCAATGGCCTGGATGCCCTGGATCGCTCCGGCAAGACGGTGGTCAATTCACCCACAAATTTCGCTGGCACATCCGGCCAGGTAGTGACGGTCTCTCCCACAAGCACACTGCAAGCCAATGCTGACGGAACGGTGACTGACCAAAAGACGGGCCTGATCTGGATGCGCTGCTCCATGGGCCAGACATGGAACGGCAGCACCTGCACCGGCACTGCCAGCACTTACACTTTTGATCTGGCGGATGCGCTTACGGGCACAACGACCTTTGCTGGCCAGAGTGATTGGCGCTTGCCTAACATTCGTGAGTTGCAGACGATTGTGCATCGGTCGGCCTATAGCCCGGCGATTGACAAGGCTGCATTTCCCAATACGCCAAATGCGAACTTTTTTGCGGCTTCTCCCTATGCTCCCGATACAAGCTTCGTATGGTTCGTCTCTTTTCTGGATGGCTACGCCAGCTACGACCACCGCCACGCCAACTCAGCCGTTCGCCTTGTGCGTGGTGGCGCGTCTTCGGGCTCTTTGATTGGTATTACGCGGCCAACAAGCGACTATGTGGACCATGGAAATGGCACCATCACGCATACGCCGACCAATCTGATGTGGAAGCGCTGCGCTGAAGGCCAGACCTGGACAGGTAGCACGTGCAGCGGTACTGCCAGCAGCATGACGGCAGGGCAGCTGCCTTTGTTTGGCAATTCTTTTGCCGGACAAACGGATTGGCGTGTGCCGACGGAAGATGAACTCCTGAGCCTGGTGGACTACAGCAAATCCCTTGCTCCGACCCTTAATTCAAGCGCTTTTCCTGCGACGCCGGGTACTGATTTTTGGTCGTCTTCGCCAAATGTCAACAGTTCGGGCTATGTGTGGAGTGTTTCTTTTTCTGTTGGCCATGCCGACATGGGCAATGACCCGACCAGCAGCTTCGCAGTCCGCCTGGTGCGTGGTGGGCAATCTGTTGTCATGGCACCCGTTTGCACCCTGACTGCTGTACCGGCAGTGATTTCAGCAGGCGCAAGCGCCACCCTGACCGCCAGTTGCACACCCGCAGCGGCCAGCTATACCTGGACGGGTGGCACATGTGCTGGAACCTCTGTGGCTACCTGCACGGTCACGCCAACCAGCACGACCACCTATAGCGTGACAGGTGTCAACGCATCTGGAACCAGTCAGGCAGCCAGCGCCACGGTCAGCGTTGCCGCAGCCAACCCAACGACTTACACCGTACCCGGTACCCTGGGCAATGATGTCTTTGTGCTCACCGCCGGAAACAGCTACTACGGCGGTGGTGGCAATGACACTTTCATCATCAGCCCCAACACCCTGCGCGGCGACGTTACCGCCAAGATTGTCGATAGCGAAGGGGATAATCTCATCCAGCTGGTTGATGGCATGACCGTGACGGCTAGCACCTTTTACAGCGATGCCGCGCAGCTCACGCTCTCTACGGGAGCCAGGGTGCAGATACTTGGTGCGTCGAAGTTCAAATTCCAGCTGGGTGCCAATGCCCTGGCCGGTGATACAGCCGCTGTTGTGACCTATGGCCAGTTTGTCTCCGGCCTGGGTGCTTCCCTGTCTGGAACACTGCCGGCGTCGGGCACAGCGGGCTATGTCGTGCCAACGGGTTTTACGCAGGCATCCTTGCCTGTGCCCGCCGTGGCAGCCAATGCCAGCACCGTACCGGGAACCCTGGGCGATGATGTGCTCGTGCCCTCGGGCGGCAACAACCACCTCGGTGGCGGCGGCAACGACACCTACATCATCAGCCCCTATACCCTGAGCGGCACCGTGACTGCGAAGATCATCGACACCGAGGGCAGCAATGTGGTCCAGTTGGTCCACGGCATGGCGATTGCCTCCAGCAGCTTTTTCAATAACGCCGTGCAACTGACGCTTTCCAATGGCGCGACGGTGCAAATCCTGGGGGCATCCGGCTTTGGCTACCAGTTGGGTGCCAATGCCCCGGCAGGTGAGGTGGTTACCAGTCTGAGCTACGCGCAGTTCGCTGCTGCACTGGGCGCAAGCGTTCCGGCAGCGGGTGCAGCTGCGGTGGGTGGCAGCGCCAACTTTGTCGTTTCAAGGCCGTGAATGCGCAGAAACTGTTCAAGTGGTGGAAGCTCGGTGTCTGGTTCGTGGCATTGGCCGCTGGCCTGGCACTTACGCCCGCATTTGCCACCGATAGCGTGCCGCAGGGGCCGTTGCCGGTTGTTGCTGGCTGGAATCTTCTGGGCAACGCCAGCAAGACGCCCATGGATGTCGCCAGCAACTTTGGTGACGCGACGCGGGTATCCTCGGTGTGGAAGTGGCTGCCGCAGGAGGGGCGTTGGGCGTTTTACACGCCGGCCTTGTCCACCCAGGAATTGAGCAGCCACGTAGCCGCGAAGGGCTATGCGCCGCTCACGTCCATCGGTGGCGGCGAAGGTTTCTGGCTCAACGCCCGGACCGCCTTCTCCGCGACGCAGCCGGGCGGGGTGCGTGTGGGTGCGGCGCAGATCAGCGACCGCTTGTTGCCGGGCTGGAATCTGGTGTCCCTCGGCGAGTCACTGGCACCGGAAGCGTTCAATCTGGCGCTGGGTTCGCAACTCACATCCCTCTGGGCCTGGGACGCGGCCCGCAGTGCCTGGTATTTCTACGCGCCCAGCCTGGCAGCGGCTGGTGGCCAGGTCTTGAGTGACTACGTTCGTTCCCGGAACTACCTTGATTTTCGTGCGGAAAACGTGGCCCTGGGTCCACCGAGGGGCTTTTGGGTCCATCTTCCGGCCAACTGGCGGCCTGCGGCGCCAGCGCCGCACGCCGTGATCGGCAACTGTCCGGCGGGTGCGACGCGGCAGACCATCAGCTTTGTGCATGTGGCGGATATGCATGCCAACTTCGATCCCCTCCAGGACAAGTACGCGCGCATTCGCGCTTACTACCAGCAGGTGCTGGCAGAGAACCCCAACACCGTTTTCACCAACGCGGGAGACGACCACGAAAAGGGATCGCTGGCCGAGGCGCTCTCGTTCGGACGGGCGACGCTGGAAGCCACGCAGGCAATGAAGTTCGATGTGCGCACCCTGGGGAATCATGATTTTGCGTGGGGCGAGGGCCATCTGCTGGATTTCTCCAACGATCCCTTCAGCCTTGTGTTGTTGAGCGGGACACGCTATACGGGCAGTGACCCGCGTGGCTTCGGTGCATCCGCGTATGGTGTGAAGCAGGTGGGCTGTCTCAAGGTGGGCTTCTTCGGTATGGTTTCATCGCCCTGGAACGAACTGGACCAAACCTACACGGGCAACTACCTGCCCAATTTCACGACCGATTTTGACGATGTGCGGGTTGCCAGCAATATCCTCGCGCAGCACCGCAACGAGGTTGACCTGATGGTGATGCTCAGTCATCTGGGCGTGGTTGAGGACATTCCGGTGGTGCAGGCGGTGACCGGCATCGACCTGGTCCTGGGCGGACACTCCCACCGGGGAGCCAGCGTTCAGACGGTGAACAAGACGCTGGTGGTGCAGCCCGATTTCTTTGGCGACGGGGTTACACGGATCGACGTTGACGTGGACCTGGCGACGAAGACCATTGTCGGGATGCGGCGCACCGAAGTACCGGTGGATACGCTCACAGTACGCGATTCGGCAACGACATCGTTCATGCAGGGACTGGTGGCAAAGTACGCGCCCGAAGCCAATAGGCCTGTCGCGCGTCTGGAAAAAGGTCGGAAGGGGGCAGAAATCGCGGCAATCGCCGCGCGCGCCGGAGTTGCCGCCTTGCAGGTGGATGGCGCGCTGCTTGATCCGGCGATGGCCAACCCTTTTCACAAGACTTGGCTAATTGGTGAAGTGACCGCGCAGGGCTTTTACACGACCTACCTGGTGGAGCGGCAAAAGCCCGACACCCCCGGTGCCACTAGTCTTTACGTTGTGGAAATCAGCGGTGCGCAATGGGTGCGTATGCGTGCCGCGCAACCCGACTGGGTCTATCTCGGGCCTGAGAGCCCCCTGCCGACGACGAACTACAAGGTGCTGCTGCATAAGGGCTCGGCACTGAACCCGGCGCTGTTTTTTCCGTCCGACAGCGTTCTTGGCAGCGTGCGCTTTGGCATGGAAACCTGGGAGGCGCTGGACAGCTACGCCCGCGCACGCACAGCCGCCGGTCTCTATCTGGACAGCGACAATGTTGTGGCGACGGCGCAACTGACCCGCTGGACATTCGCCGATGCCGCCGACCCCTTGCGTGCCGACACGGGTACGCTGACGCTGGGGTACCGGGACACGGCAGCGACGGGTTGGGGGCCAAAGGAGACCGTCTTTGTCGGTACGGATGCCCTGGGACTGCCGGCTCTGGCTGGCAGCGTCAAGCGGGTCATGGCGATTCCAACGACTGCGCCCGCCGAGGGGTATCTGATGACACGTCCGGCGGGCGGCAATGGTGCATTTGCGGCGGACGGCTTACTGGCGAATTACACGTTGGTGATGGATGTGCTGTGGCCTGCCGTCAGCGATGCAAAGTGGCGCTCGCTGTTGCAGACATCCGCCGACAACGCGGACGATGGTGACTGGTTCGTGAACGCAGACCCGGTCGGGGGCACGGGCATTGAACAGTACTTTGGGTCGATTCCGGCCAATCAGTGGGTGCGCCTCGGGTTGGTCGCGACCACCGCCGCCAGCGGCGGTGCCCTGCGCTTCTACATCAATGGAGAACTGGCAGGCATGAAAAATGATGCCGGGCAGCGCTGGGCTTTGGGCGACAGTTTCCTGCTTTTTGCCGACAACTCGTGGGAGACGCAGCCGGCCTATGTCGCGGGTTTGCTGTTTGCGGACCAGGCACTGGGCGAGGCGCAGATGCGTGCACTTGGCGGCCCTTCCGGTCGCTTTGAGCTGCCGTGATGCATTGGTTTTCTTTACTACGTTTTCAGTAGCTTTCCCCGCTTGTCCCACGGTGGATAGAGGCTGATTTGATGCCTGATTTGAGGCCAGATTGAGGCTAAAAACGTGCCACGGAGGCTTACGGGGGGCACCTGTAGTGCGGCTTTGGTGTTTTTCATATCACGGGTGATATGAAACTAGCATAGGATATACCCCATGACAACACATCGCACCAGATTACCATTTGTAGTGCTTGTAGTGGCGACCCTGCTCTTTGCTTCTGTCGCTGCTGCGGTTGACCGCGCCTACGATGCAACCACCCGTGATGCGGGCGCAGATGTGTTCCCGACACCGCCTGGCGTGCCAGAGTCAGGAATACCCAGCTGCAATCTGAACGCCAACCCGGACACCATCACCGCTGGCCAGGGTTCAACCCTGACGGCCACGTGCACCCCAATCGCCACTTCCTATGCCTGGTCGGACAGCACGTGCGACAAAACCAGCAAAACCAGCAATACCTGCACCGTGACGCCTGTGTCGACAAGCACGTACACCGTAACAGCAAGCAGTTGGGGTGGAGCCGGTACCGAGGTTCGGGTGCTTGTAACCGTGGGTGCATGCACCCCCGTCCTGAGCCCTGCCAGTGCTTCCGTTGATGCCACGGCGTTCACCGGGAGTGTGGCGGTGGCATCTTCTTGTGCATGGACGGCTACGAGCAACGCAAGCTGGATCAGCATCAGCTCGGGCGCTTCGGGTAGTGGCGACGGGACCGTTTCCTACTTGGTCACCGCCAATACGGGCACGACGGCACGCACGGGCACGCTCACTATTGCGGGTACGACATTCACCGTGGCACAAGCCGCCGCTTCGACCGCCACGGTACCTGTCTGTACCCTGAGCGCCAATCCGGTATCGCTCACTGCGGGCGGCAGTTCGACCCTCACCGCCAGCTGCAACCCGGCTGCGACCAGTTACATCTGGACGGGAGGCAGCTGTGCCGGAAGCTCTGCGGCCACCTGCACGGTCACACCAACTGGCACGACCACCTATAGCGTGACAGGTGTCAACGCAGCCGGAACCAGCCAGGCGGCCAGTGCCACGGTGAGCGTTGCCGCCAACCCGACGTCTTACACCGTACCCGGCACCTTGGGCAACGATGTTTTTGTCCTCACCGCCGGGAATAGTTATTACGGCGGTGGTGGCAATGACACCTTTATCCTCAGCCCCCATACCCTGCGCGGCGACGTTACCGCCAAAATCGTTGATAGCGAAGGGGATAACCTCATCCAGTTGGTTGATGGCATGACCGTGACGGCCAGCACTTTTTACAGTGATGCTGCGCAGCTCACGCTTTCCACAGGAGCCAGGGTGCAATTGCTGGGGGCAGCGAAATTCAAGTTCCAGCTGGGTGCCAATGCACCGGCGGGGGACACGGCGGCTGTTCTGACCTATAGCCAGTTTGCCACCAGCCTGGGCGCATCCCTGTCAGGAGCACTGCCGGCATCGGGCACAGCAGGCTATGTCGTGCCCACGGGTTTTACCCAGGCATCAGTGCCGGTTCCGGGCGTTGCCGGCAGTTCCTACACCGTACCGGGTACCCTGGGCGATGATGTATTTGTTCTCTCCGGCGGCAATAATTACCTGGGTGGCGGCGGCAACGACACCTACATCATCAGTCCCTACACCTTGAGCGGCGCGGCGACGGCCAAGATCATCGACAGTGAAGGTGCCAACGTGATCCAGTTGGTAGCTGGTTTGACGATTGCATCCAGCAGCTTTTTCAGCAATGCCGTGCAACTGACGCTGTCCAATGGTGCCAAGGTGCAAATCCTGGGGGCATCCGGCTTTGGCTACCAGTTGGGTGCCAATGCACCGGCAGGTGAGATGGCCACCAGTCTGGGCTACGCGCAGTTTGCTGCGGCACTGGGTGCAAGCGTTCCGGCAGCGGGTACGGCGGCGGTGGGTGGCAGCGCCAACCTTGTTGTTTCAAGGCCATAAATGCGTGGCGCAAGCCCGCCGTAGAACTGTTACAGTGACTTGCGCACGGGTGCCAAAAGTCAGGAAAGTCAGATTGTCAGGATTGGCGTCAACTTCACATTTTGTTAAAAATCCAATTATTGAGGAGTAGCTATGAATTTGAATAATGTAAAGATATCAACCCGGCTGATCGCCGTGTTTGGCCTGATCGCAACCATGCTGGTAGGGGTGGTGATCGTCGCCCTGACTCAGATGGGCGCCATGCGAACCGAGACAAAAGACCTGAGCGACAACTGGCTACCCAGTGTGGAGCTGATCAACAAGATGAATACGGCCACCTCGGATCTCCGTATTCAGGAATTCAAGCATGTGCTCAATACCGATGAAAAAGCCATGGAGGGTATTGAAAAGGCAATGGCCAAGGTGATGGAAGGGTTTGAGAAAAACCGCCAGGCCTACGTCAAGCTGATTTCCAGTCCTGAAGAGCAAAGAATCTACGACTCCTTCGTCGTCGATTGGAAGCAGTACCTGCAATTGCATGACCAGGTCATCAGCATGTCGCGCAATAATGAAAACGCGGAAGCCAAGCAACTCTTGGAGGGCGACTCCAAGGTCAAATACGAAGCCTTTAGCGCCACACTCGATAAATTGGGTGATCTCAACCATGAAGGTGGGGATGCCGCAAGCAAACGCGCCGAGCAGGCTTTTTCCACCGCACGTACGGTGATGTTTGCCACGCTGCTTGCTCTTTTGGTGGTGATGCTGATCGGTGGTATCCGGCTGGCGAACTCCATTACGCATCCCCTGGAACATGCGGTGGAGGTACTCAACCACGTAGCGCAGGGTGATCTGACCGAAAATATTGCGGTCAATTCCACGGACGAAATCGGCCAGCTCATGCGTGCGGTACAGTCCATGCAGCAAGGCTTGATACGTACGGTGGGCTCGGTGCGCATAGGCTCGGAAGCCGTGGCCACTGCCAGCGCCGAAATTGCGCAGGGCAACAATGATTTGAGCGCCCGCACCGAGCAGCAAGCCAGTGCGTTGGAGCAGACGGCCGCCTCCATGGAGCAACTCAGTTCCACGGTGAACCAGAATGCGGACAACGCACGCCAGGCCAACCAGTTGGCCATGAGCGCCAGCACGGTGGCGGTCAAGGGAGGGGAGGTGGTTGGTCAGGTCGTGGAGACCATGAAGGGCATTAACGATGCCTCGCGCAAGATTTCAGACATCATCAGCGTGATTGACGGCATTGCCTTTCAGACCAACATTCTGGCGCTCAATGCGGCGGTGGAAGCAGCCCGCGCGGGGGAGCAAGGCCGCGGTTTCGCGGTGGTGGCTTCCGAGGTGCGCTCTTTGGCTGGCCGCTCCGCCGAGGCAGCCAAGGAAATCAAGTCGCTCATCAATGCCAGTGTCGAGCGGGTGGAGCATGGCACTACCCTGGTGGACCAAGCCGGAACCACCATGACCGAGGTGGTGACCAGTATTCGCCGTGTGACCGACCTGATGGGGGAGATCAGTTCGGCCAGTTCCGAGCAAAGCGCCGGAGTGGCCCAGGTTGGTGAAGCAGTGACCCAGATGGACCAAAGCACCCAACAAAATGCGGCGCTGGTGGAGCAGATGGCGGCGGCGGCATCCAGCCTCAATACGCAGGCACAGGAGTTGGTCGGTACCGTTGCCATCTTCAAGCTACCCCATGGCCAGGGGGGGAATTCCAGTCGCACGATAAAGTCCGCGCCGTTGAACCGGCCCACCTCCATGCCATCGTCGGGCAAGAAAATAGGCAAAGCCGCGTCGCCTAAGCTCGGGTCTTCCGGTGCTTCGCGTACGGCTGCCAAAGCCCCTGCACCACAGAGCTTGCCAAAGCCCTCCGCCTCGGCCAGCGCAGGAGCCAGTGATGACTGGGAAACCTTTTGATCGGGTGCAACCGGGGGCCACTTTAACGTGAAACACCAAGCCCTTCGGCTCCGCTCAGGGCGCGTTTCCTTCGGTTTTGCGTGCCCTGAGCGGAGTCGAAGGGCTCGAAGGCGCGTTGATCAAACGGTTTCATGATTCGGGGTGGATGACAAACCATGAAAGTTAGTGAAGTCACTATGTTCGCCCAAAGATGTACGCTCAACTTCGGCACGGGTCATTGTCCGGCAGCAAGTTGTTCGCGAGACATTTGAACCATGATTCTATTGTGGCTGGCCCGCAATTTTCCGTGATCTCCTGACGGAACATGCCTTCCATCGCACATACGCCAAGGGCGCGGTACGCTTCAAACTGTTCTTCGTTGAAGAACTGGTCGCCGGTTGTCTGATGGGGGAAGGTCGGGTTTTCCCGGCGATAGTCACGAACAAAAACTGGTTCGACACCCGTAACGGCCAGTTTGATGTAAAGCATCCAGCCGAGTTGCCTGTTCGGAGTGGATGCCCCGTATTCGATTTTTACCAGGATGGCATGTGCTCGACTCAGCCCGTTGCTTTGCAGTGCCAGGTCGCCAGTGTCGTAATGCATTGCAATGTCGAGATCAATGGTGGCGTAACGTTCCAGTCGTATCAGATCGCAACATTCCATGCCGGGCTCCTGTCCGGCATCCACGCAGACGATGAATTTACATTTGCGTCTGAGGAGTTCATAGACTGCCAGGTTCTCTATGTGCCCTCCATCCGACAGATTTACATAGCGGCAGGTCTCATCCATCCGACCGAACGTCTCTCGGAAAAAATACCACAGCCCTGCTCCCTCAAATAACTTTGGCCATCCGGTCGTGCCCGGTCTGCGCAGCCAGTAGCCCAGACGAATGTTGAACAAGGACATGAGAAATCGGAACTGCGGCACTGACTTCCAGCCCATACTGGTGGAGACCGCAGCACCGGAAACGGCCATCGCGGTGCCTAAATCAAAATGCGGATCGACCTTTTCCATCGACTCAGTTTCCTGGTAACCTGTCAGCGGCGATCCGATGAAGTACTTGCTTGCGATAAAAAAGTCACCAGCGCGTCCGCGCAGATTCTCGTTGCTACTCGTCGGCGTGTTGATCGTCATATTGATGAGGTGATAGGGCGCCGCATCGTCACAATTAAGTGAGGAGAGCGGTACCTGTTGCAGCGATTCAATCCGCCCCGCTCCTTCGCCCGCCTTTCGCCTTATCAGATAGCATTCACAGAGTTTGTTTCGGTAATACCGATGTGGAGCCAGGGTATTGATATTGACGAATAGCCAACTCCAAAAGGTCAACCCGGCTGTTACCAAGCCAACCTGGGTCGGTGTCCACTCCACTTGATCGGTTCCCATGCCCAGCCGATAGCAGACGAGCAGAAATACGAACAACAGCAAAACGGGTCCGCTGAGGATAAACAGCTGAATCGCCACTGAACGCAGGATCGGCAAACGAGGCGTGATCCAGACGCCGAGAAAACCGAGCACAATGGAGATTACCCCACCCGTGGATAGCGAAGCGATATCCCCAAGTTTCGAATCTTTTAGCCACGCTGGACTCCAGTGGTGGGGATACTCAGAAAGCCAGGCATAACCATGAATTACGGCTGGGAGCAGGTAGAGGCCACCAACTGCAAGGGTGGCAAACCCCAGCCACACCGCCAAAATTTCCACGCCAGATCGCAACTTCTGGCCCCACCTCCCCGGTGCCATCCCATGGGTGAGTCGCTGGATGGGCGGCAGGAGAATCCACAAAAGCACCAAGGCACCGACCAGGAACACCAGCGCAATACCGTGCCCGCCCTCGAGCAGCGGTGGGAATGGGGAGCCAGCTCCCAGGCGCCCCAGGGGCTTGCCCCAGAGTTCTTCTTGCAGCATAAAGACCAGCCATGCGGCGATAAGCGGTATCGGCATCACCATGAGCAGGTTCCAGAAAAAACCACTCACCATGATGCCGAGAAATTGCAGTTTGGCGAGCAGGCCGCCATTGAGTAAATATTTACTGTTGTTCCTCAAGTGGCGAAGGAGGAGTGATTCGGTTTGTTCCCCGTTCCGCTGCAGGGCGTCTTCTGCCCGTGCGACGCCGACCTTGTTGTATGCTGGAATGGCGGTGCCCAAGGCACAACTCAAGAAGCCTCCCAAGTACCCGCCACCAGACACGGTGGACAGGTAGTCAAAGTGCAACAACAAACCCTTTTTTTGCAAAACCTGTACGATGCCCAGGCCGAAGGTCGCCGAGCGGATGCCACCCCCGGAAAGAGCAAGCCCGGATACATTCTGGGGGGTACCGTCTGCGCTCCTGGTTTCGGGAATCTTCAAGTTCGCGCGGCGTTTGGCGATGGTCTTGCTCTCTTCCTCGAAGATGCGAGCACCGTGGATACTACCGGCAATGGCGATTTCGTTCCCGATGCCTGCAATAACAGGCGGGCCAAGATCGGCCGACGAAACGGATGTTTCATCCTTCTTGAGTTGGAGCAAATCGGCGGGAGCAAGAATATCTTCGACAGTGCCCTTGCCATCTGCTGCTGATTTCAGCGATGCCAGCATCCTCAAGTAGGGCTGCAGTTTGCTGTGCAATTCGATCAACTCGGCACGAAACATCCGCCTGACTCTCTCGTCGCGAAACTTCAGCTCAGGTTTGCCGGAAGCATCCGGGCCACGTGCATCCGCAGTCATCCAACCATGCCAACGTGCCGTGAAAGGTCGTGTGACACTGTTCAGCATTGCCAATGCCACGCGCTCGAATGCCAATGCGTCCTGGTGCTCAATAAGCAACCTGCGTGTTGTGGCGAATAGACTGTAAACACTGGCCGCAGCAGACTCTTCGCTACCTGCTCTGTAATGCAGCCTTTGAGATGTAATGCGCGTCGTCAGTTCAACGTAGAGTTTTTGGGCGGGAGTTGCGTTCGCGTTCATATCCGGTGCCGTACTGGGGTGTATCAGGCAGGATGATTCTATTCGCGGAAATTCGCGATCCCTATGCTGACGAGTTGCATCGCCCTCCCGACGTCAGGGGTCGTCATGAGTGTGAGGTAATCGTCATTCGAGAGGCAGGCACGGCTTGCGAGCCGTTCGATGGTCATGCTTTCTTCTGCATCGGCAAGCGCGTCAAACGGTGCGGATCGCCGACTGGGGCCATCGCGTACAGGGAATGGATGGGTTGCCTGAAACTCGTTGAAAAGCGACAGGGCTTCGGCTGGCGTGTAGAACGCTTCCAGGGCGTTAGTGGCTGCACGTCGGCGAAGAATCACGTCGCAAAGCGTTTTGGTAATACCGCCGAAGGCCCCCGCAAGATAAAGGGGCTTGCCTGCCTCGAAAGTAAGAATCGCTTCCTCAAGCACGCCCGGCAGGCGACGAAGGTTTTTCCCCGCAGCCCCCCCGAGGCAAATTCTGAAATCACTGGCCGCTACAAGCTCTTGGCGCATCGCCGTAAGGGCACGCATGCGCGCAAATTGGCCCAGTCTTGAGGACGACTCCAGCCCGTCTGTGGGAATGCCGGGGGGGGCAACTTGTTGGACATCGACAACATCCGCCATCTGCTCGGCGCGGTCTTCATCAAATACCGGCGGCTCATCTGGCCACGCGATGCGATTGATGATGGGCGCCTGTCTTCCTTCGCTCCCTGACGGGGTAAACGAATATCGGTACTCCGTGGCGCGACGGGCAAGATGTTCCATGATGCCGCCCGCTCTCCACATGTGCCCGAGTGCGATGCTTGCACCCAGGAATAAGAAGCGGGAACATGTCTGAAAGGTAAGTTGATTGACAAACGCATCCGCCTTTTCACCCTGCGGAATGCCTTCATCCCCCGCCGAAATGGAGATGCCGACGCAGCGACCTCGAAGTGGAAAGGGGTCGATGATGGTATTCATGGAGTTGGTGCGGCTGGTGGTGCAAATGCCGCCACGAGCCGAACGGCGTAATCCGGGAACGTATCAGCGGTAGCGAGCATCAACGGAACTGGCTGCCCATTCTCCTTGCGAAGATTTTGCAGAACGCTGACAGCGGCATTCAACTCAGGACCGGGGGCATCGGCGATGACGATGCAGCAGGGTGTGGGAGCAAGATGCTGGGCAACTAATTCCTGAAGTGCGTGAAAAGTCGGGAGCCGAGGCCACACACGCCAAGCGCTGGCGGGGAGGTCGGGCGCGTTAACAGCAGTTACCTCAGCTACCCAGGTTTCAACTAAAAGTACCCGCAGATGCTCGCGCAGCGTTGCGGCGAGTACCCGATGCGTATTGCCATCGGCCACCCTGACTGTCGGCATGGAGGCAAAGGGTATGGGTGCGGGGGCAATGTCCTGGCGAAGCAAGGCGTCCACCACCACAATCGGCACACCGTGTTCCAAGGCCCACCGAAACTCTTCCACGCAAGTAGGGCGCTGGGTGTAAGTTTCGGTGCGAATGGCGATGAAGACACTCTGTGAAGCATTGTTCTTCAATGCATTCTTCCAGCGGCTGCCGCTCGCGATGTCCTCGGCGTCATACCATGCCTCCAGTTCGGGCACCTGCTTGATTGCGCTATTCAGGGCATCGGCAAAGAATACGCCGTCCGCCTTGGCATGGCTGATAAAGAGTTTGAGGGCGTTCTTTCCAGGGTTCCGACCAAGAATAAGCCGTGCACGGTGTAAGGCGAGGAGCGCCAACCGGTGCGGGCCGATGCGGTGTTCACCAAGCTGCGCCTGGGGCTTGCCCTGAAGATTTTGCAACGATTCGGGCAGCCGATTCAACGCGCTTGGCTCGCCCATGACGAGAACACCGACGCGATTCTGCTCCGGAATTTGTGTGTCTTTATCAAGCCTCTCGCCGATCCGCTTCATGACGGCCGGCCATTCCAGTTCATCCGTCATCGGGTAGTCCACCAGGAGAACCCAAAGTACGCGACCATTTGCCGCGAACTGGAGCGCATCGAGACTGGCCTGGCCCGTGATGGCAGTGACCCTCACCGCATTCCAGACTGAAAATCCAGGGAATCCACCATCTGGAATTGCTTCGTCTGTGTCTGCGCCGAAAACCCGGCGTATCACCTTCTCTGCGTGGGTGGCGAACTCATGCCCGGGTCGGTATACGATCACTACATGAAGGAGTGTGTTGACCATCAGTTTGCGGGAGTAGCCTCGTCCGCCGATGCATCCCAATCGAAGTTACTCAATGCAGACTGGGTGGAAAAGTTGACAAACGGCGACGGAAATTGCTGTCTGCGCCGCATGGCATCCTCCATCCAGCTCAGAACTTCAGCGGGGTTCTTGGGCCACTTGCGTAGGATAGCCGACTCGCGGGAAACATGGTCGTGAATCCGCAATGGTACGTTTTCGGGATCATAGAAGGGCCGTGAATAATCTTCATGCTCCTTCAGGATCACGGCTACGAGACCGGGCGGTGGACCCGATGTCGTACCTTCAATAGCGATTTTTATCTCTTGGTCCACCCACTGGCTCGCGCGAGTTTTCGGGCCGATCAAAACAAAGACGACCGACGCGGACAACATTGCCTCACGTAGCGATTCCACCCACGCTGATCCGGCGCGGATGCTTGTATCCACCGAAAGCACTTCCACACCCTGTGATTCGAGCATCTGCCGCATGTCGTCAGCCGATTTTTTATCAGACGCAGCGAACGAGAGAAAGACTTTACGATTTGCGCTCATGTCTGTCATCTTACCTAATCCGTGGCCGGCACCAAAAACTCCCGGCTGATGTGTGTTCCCAGATCGTTGACGCGGTCCAGGAACTGGGTCAAAAAGGCATGCAAGCCGGTGTTCAGAATCTCGTCAATGCGGGCAAACTGCAACTCTGCGCGCAGCTTGCCGGCGCGGCGCACGGTTTCGCTGCCCACGTCGCTGGCGACCAGACGCAGGTTCGAGACGACTTCGTTCAAGCTGGCGTGCAGCGAGCGTGGCATGTCGGGGCGCAGAATCAGGAGATCGGCCACGCGCTCGGGTTTGATGACGTCGCGGTAGACCTTGCGGTAAATCTCGAAGCCCGAGACGCTGCGCAAAACTGCGCTCCAGTGGTAGAAATCGTACTCCTGGTCGCGGCCATTGCGCCCGCTGGACGCACCAAAAAAGTCGTTTTGCACCGCATGGAATTTCACATCCAGCAAGCGTGCGGTATTGTCGGAGCGCTCCAGAAACGTGCCTAAGCGCATGAAGTGCAGCGCCTCGTCGATCAGCATGGTGCCCACGGTGACGCCGCGCGACAGGTGCGAGCGGAACTTGACCCACTCGAAAAACTGTGCCGGATCGCGCTCGAACTCGCCCGCCTTGAGCATGCGCTTGACCTCCAGCCAGGTCTGGTTTTGTGTTTCCCACACCTCGGTGGTCAAGGTGCCGCGCACGGCACGGGCGTTTTCGCGCGCCGCTGCCAGACAGGACAGGATGGAGGACGGATTGCTTTCGTCCTTCACCATGAACTCCATGACCTTGTCGGCTTCCACGCTGCCGTAACGTTTGGTGTAAGCGTCGGATAGCTCGCTGATACTCAGCAGGCTTTTCCAGCCGACCTGGGCCACAGCGTCCGATTGGGGCAAAAGCCCGGTCTGGTAGTTGACATCAAGCAAGCGTGCGGTGTTTTCTGCGCGCTCGGTGTAGCGTGACATCCAGAAAAGGTGGTCGGCAGTGCGTG
The DNA here is from genome assembly GCA_041910275.1 of Rhodoferax sp. GTDB lineage: Bacteria > Pseudomonadota > Gammaproteobacteria > Burkholderiales > Burkholderiaceae_C > Allorhodoferax. The sequence continues at coordinate 63,410 of JAYRRD010000147.1, read as the reverse complement.
AGAGCATGGCATTTTCCCCTTCAGATTTGAAATTGCAAAGACCGCACCGACGCAGGCACGGAGTCAGTGCTGCCGTTGCCGTTGGTGCCGTTTGCGCTGGCATCGCCTTCGAGCACCCAGGTGTCCTTGGTGCCGCCGCCTTGCGAGGAATTCACGACCAAAGAGCCTTCGGTCAGCGCCACGCGGGTCAGTCCGCCGGGCACCATCTGCACGGTTTTTCCGCTCAGGACGTAGGGACGCAGGTCAATGTGGCGCGGCGCGATGCCACTTTCCACAAAGGTCGGGCAGCTCGACAGACTCAGGGTGGGCTGGGCGATGTAGCCGCTGGGGTTGGCCTTGAGCGCCTGACGGAAGTCTTCAATCTGCGCCTGGGTGGCAGCGGGGCCAACCAGCATGCCGTAGCCGCCCGCGCCGTGCACCTCCTTGACCACCAGGTCTTTAAGATTGGCCAGGGTGTAGGCCAGATCGTCCGGGTTGCGGCACTGGTAGGTGGGGACGTTGTGGAGCAGCGGTTTTTCGCCCAGATAAAACGCGATCATCTGCGGCACGTAGGGGTAAATGGATTTGTCGTCGGCCACGCCGGTGCCCACAGCGTTGCAGATGGTCACGTTGCCGGCGCGGTAGGCATGGACCAATCCGGCGCAGCCCAGGGTGGAACTGGCGCGAAACACCGTCGGGTCCAGAAAATCGTCGTCCACCCGCCGGTAAATCACATCGACCCGCCTGGGGCCGCGTGTGGTGCGCATGTAGACAAAATTGTCTTTCACGAACAGGTCTTGCCCTTCCACCAGCTCGACGCCCATCTGCTGCGCCAAAAAGGCGTGTTCAAAATAGGCGCTGTTGTACATGCCGGGGGTCAGCACCACGACAGTCGGCTCGGCGGTGGTGCCAGGGCTACAGCTGCGCAGGGTCTCCAGCAGCAGATCGGGGTAATGCGCAATGGGCGCCACGCGGTGCGCGTTGAAGAGTTGTGGAAACAGCCGCATCATCATCTTGCGGTTTTCGAGCATGTAGCTCACCCCGCTGGGCACGCGCAGATTGTCTTCGAGCACGTAATACTCGCCCTCCCCGGATGCGTTGGGCGCGCGCACAATGTCGATGCCGGAGATGTTGGAGTAAATCTGGTTCGGTACCTTCACCCCGACCATTTCGGGGCGGAACTGCGCGTTGTTTTCGATCTGCTCACGTGGGATGATGCCCGCCTTGATGATCTCCTGGTCGTGGTAGACGTCGTAAATAAAACGGTTGAGCGCCTGCACCCGCTGCACCAGGCCACGCTCCAGGCTCTCCCATTCGTTGGCCGGGATGATGCGCGGGATCAGGTCAAAGGGAATCAGCCGCTCGGTGCCCGCGCCCGACTCGTCCTTTTCGCCATAAACGGCAAAGGTGATGCCGACCCGGCGAAAGATCATCTCGGCCTCTTCGCGCCGCCTGGCCATCATGTCGCCGGGTTGGCGGGCCAGCCACTCATCGTAAATCTTGTAATGCTCCCGCACCTGCGCCCCTTCGGTAAAAAATGCGTAGGGCAAACGGGTGTACATCTCGTCAAATGTTTGCATGGGATACCTCTTGAAACGATGCCTTCCCAGCAATGCTAGCAAGGTTCGCGCCATTGCATGGAGTGTGGGATGGGGAGTGTAATGCTCTTATAAGGATAGCTGTGCCCGCATGTTCCATGGGGTTTATGGCTCGATTCGGCTTAAATTGTCTTGTTTTGGTGCATCCATGGCCGAATCGGGTGCCGGTGCACCAAATTGCGCATGGTGCTACGCATCATTCTGTGGCTTTGGCGGCTGCATTGCCCGAGGACTGGGTGGCGAAGGTGATCTGGTTCAACCCGGCGCGCCGGGCGGCTTCCATGACGGTAATCACCGCCTGGTGGCGTGCGCTGGCGTCGGCGTTGATGACGACGACCGTATCCTTGCCGATTTTTGTCCCTTCGGTGAGCGCTGCGACCAGGGCGTCCAGGCTGCGGCCCGCAACGGGTGTGCGGTTGATGCTGTAGCTGCCATCGGCGCTGATCACCACGCTCACTTCCTTGGCGTAATCGCGCTGTGCCTCGGCATCGGCCACCGGCAGCACCAGCTGCATTTCGGTAAATTTGCTGTAGGTGGTGGAGAGCATCAGGAAAATCAGGATGACCAGCAATACATCAATGAAGGGTATCAGGTTGATTTCCGGCTCTTCGTGGGTGCGGGGACGAAAATTCATCGGCATTAACGGCGAAAGACCTTGAGGTGGCGAGCCAGATGCTCTGCCGCGAGTTCCAGTGTCAGCAGGTAAGCGTCCACCCTGGCGCGAAAGTAGCGCCAGAAAATCAGCGAAGGAATCGCCACAATCAGCCCGAAGGCCGTGTTGTACAACGCCACCGAGATGCCGTGCGCCAGCTGGGCCGGGTTGCCGCCGGTGCTGGCACCAGGGGCTTGCGAGCCGAAAATTTCGATCATCCCGACCACGGTGCCGAACAGCCCCATCAAGGGCGCAGCCGAGGCGATGGTGCCCAGCGCACTGAGCCTTTGCTCCAGCCGTTGTGCGACGATGCGCCCGGTGCTTTCCATGACGGCACGCAGGTCATCTTCCGTGCAGCGCGGGTCGGAGTTGATGGCGCGCAGCCCGCTGGCCAATACTTCGCCGAGTGCGGAATTTTTTTCCAGTTGTGTCACCACATCCGGCGCGGGAATGGCGGTGCGGGTTACGCTCAACACTTCGTCCAGCAGGCGCGGCGGCGCGACCTTTTTGGCCTTGAGGCAGATAAAGCGGTCAATAACGATGGCCAGAGCCAGTACGGAGCAGGCAATAAGGGGCCAGATCGGCCAGCCGGCAGCTTGTATGATGGAAAACAAATAATCACCCTGTGCAAATATACAAATGCTTCTGGCCCGCGATTATGGCCCAGCCCGTACCGGGTTTTCCTACGCCAGCCCGCCTTGCAGCCACCCACCATCCCGAAAAACAAAAAATTCACAATGAAATCAACTGCTTATATTTCTGACGAGTACGTCTGGCAAGTTGGCGCCTTGTGCCGCTCCATTGCCAACGCGCTGGAGGCGCACTTCAACCCGGTGCGTGTGGGGGGTGAAATCAGCGGCTTCACGCGCGCATCCAGCGGGCATTGCTATTTTTCACTCAAGGACGAAGCAGGGCAGATTCGCTGCGCCATGTTCCGCCGCGCGGCTGGAATGCTCGATTTCAGCCCGCGTGATGGCTTGCGCGTGGAATTGCTGGGGTGTCTTGGGGTGTATGAGCCACGTGGGGAACTGCAACTGGTGGTCGAGAGCATGCGCCAAGCGGGCCAGGGCAACCTTTTTGAACAATTTCTCAAGCTCAAGGCCCAGCTGGAGGCCGAAGGTCTGTTTGACGCGGCACGCAAAAAGCCCTTGCCAGCCATGCCGCGCGGCATCGGCCTGGTCACGTCGCTGGGCGCTGCGGCCTTGCATGACGTGGTAACCGCCCTGGCGCGCCGGGTGCCGCATATCCCGGTGGTGCTGGCGCCGGCCTCGGTGCAAGGGGAGGGCGCACCACAGGAGTTGATACAAGCCCTGTCGCGCCTGTACGCGCTGGCGAGCACCTCTGACGTGGGCGTGGACGTGATTCTGCTGGTGCGCGGTGGCGGCTCGATGGAAGACCTCTGGGCCTTCAACGATGCGCAGCTCGCCCGCACGATTGCCAGCAGCCCGGTGCCGGTGGTGTGCGGCGTGGGCCACGAAACCGATTTCACCATTGCCGATTTTGTCGCCGACCTGCGCGCCCCCACCCCCACGGCGGCTGCCGAACTGGTCTGCGAACCCACCTCGGCGGCATTGGGTGTGCTGGCGATGCTGCAAGAGCGCTTGAACGAAGCGCTGGAGCGCCATCTGCAACGCCAGGCGCAGCGCGTGGACCGGATCGCCGCGCGTCTGGGGCGGCCTTCATCCCTGGCGCAGCGCCAGCGCATGCTGCTGGCCAGTGCCGAGCAACGCATGCAGCACGCGCTGCGCCTGACGGTGCAGGCACGTTCGGCACAGCTGGAACGCGCGCAGCAGCGTTTTCAGCTGGCCGTACATGCGCTGCTGCAACGCGCACAAGAGCGCACCCGGCAAGCCGGGCTGCGCCTGGGGCTGCTCGATCCCGCGCTGGTGCTGCAACGCGGTTATGCCTGGCTGCATCTGGAAAACGGCCAGACCCTGCATAGCATTTCCCAGGTCCAGCCTGGGCAGCGGGTGCAAGCCAGCCTTACGGACGGCGTGGTTGACCTGACGGTGAACAGCCTGAAACCGCAATAGTTTCTACAATCGCCCCCTTTTCGCAACCCAACTCCCCAAACGATAGGATTTTTTATGGAACATACCCTGCCCGCACTGCCTTTTGCCATCGACGCCCTGGCCCCCGCCTATTCCAAGGAGACCCTGGAGTTTCACCATGGCAAGCACCACAACGCCTACGTAGTCAACCTCAATAACCTGCAAAAGGGCACCGACTTCGAGAACATGGCGCTCGAAGACATCGTGAAAAAGTCCAGTGGCGCCATCTATAACAATGCCGCACAAATCTGGAACCACACCTTTTTCTGGAACTGCATGCAGCCCAACGGCGGTGGCGAACCCTCGGGCGCACTGGCAGCGGCCATCACGACCAAGTGGGGCAGCTATGCCGCATTCAAGGAAGCCTTTGTCAAATCGGCGGTAGGCAATTTTGGCTCCGGCTGGACCTGGCTGGTCAAAAAGCCGGACGGCTCCGTAGACATCGTGAACATGGGCGCCGCTGGCACGCCGCTGACCACCAGCGACAAGGCCTTGCTGACCGTCGATGTGTGGGAGCACGCCTACTACATCGACTACCGCAACCTGCGCCAAAAATTTGTCGAAACCTTCCTCGACAAGCTGGTCAACTGGAGCTTTGCCGAGCGCAATTTCGCCTGATTGCTTGTTGGTTCATAGGCTCTTTGGGTGTTCTGTGGTGCCGTGGACAGGATTATTGTTACTGCGTTATTGATAGCTGTCCTCGCTCGGCCCACAGGGGCTGGAGGCTGATTTGTGGCCAAGAAAGGTGCCACAAGGGCTTGCAAGAGGGTTTTGCATCGCAGTTTTTGCTGATGCAAAACCACCAGCAGCGCCTCACTCTCAAGAATTTGAAGGCATTCTGGCCTGTAGCCCCCGTGTGGAGAGCGGGGATAGCTATTTTTTCAGGAGTTTACAGGGCTGGAAGTAACTCCATCCTGGCTGACAACAACCTCCGGGCCGGGGGCTGCCCGCACGATGCCCAGCTTCAAACCCAGTATGCGCTTGCAGTCTTTGGGTTCAAGGAGAAGTGAAGTGGAAGAAAAACTGTTTTGTTTGCAGTGCGATGAAAACCGTGTGCTTAGCTTCCTGGAGTACGGCGCGCGCGATTTGAGTGCCACCATAGGGGAGCGGCACGCAACGGTTCCCCAGGTTCTGGGGTGGCATTGCCCGGTGTGTGGGGATTGCCTTTTTGATGACGGGGAAGGCGAGCGGTATGGCGCAGTGTTGGATGCAGTACGCGCGCAGGTCGATGCCGACACAGCCGCAGCAATACGTGCCACACGCAAGAAGCTGGGACTGCGCCAGGTGGAAGCCGGGCATCTGTTTGGCGGGGGCAGCAGCGCATTTTCCGAGTACGAACGCGGCAAGACGCAGCCCCACAAATCCACTGTGCTGCTGTTCAAACTGCTGGACAAGCACCCGGAATTGCTCAACGAAATCAGGGCGGCATGATGCAAGATGGCTGTCTTGACCACGCTGATTTCTTCATTGGCCTGGAGTTCTGGACTGAAACCGGGCGCTGGCGTTGCACTGACGTTGGCACGCGCACCATTTGCGCCATTAGCTTGGAGCCGCACGAGACAACAACCCGGAACCCGGATGGAACGCAGACGACAACCATCACAGACGATCCATCCTGGTTGAACGGTCCCCCGTATGCCGTGGTTGAGAGTGTCTTTGACGAAAACGATTTTGGCGCGCTGTACGCCAGCGCCGCCGATGTTCCTGCGTAATGTGACAATTAAAGTGGACGGCGCTCCCTTGAAGTGCCGGGAATACTGAAACTTGAAGGCATTCTGGCCTGTAGCCCCCGTGTGGAGAGCGAGGGCAGCTATTTTTTCAGGAGTTGGTGACAACATCCTCCGGGCTGGGGGCTGCCCGCACGACACCCAGCTTCAAACCCAGTACCGCAAAGATTCGGTTCATGGTTTGAACGCTGCCGTCGCTGCGCTCCTGCTCGATGTCTTGCAAGGTGCGAAATCCCACGCCTGACAGCTTGGCCAGTTCGGCGGTGGTGAGTCGCATGGTTTTCTTGAGGTGCCGGATGGCGTGTGGAAGATTCCACTCCGGGTGCGCCAGGACATCGTCCACGGCCTGGCGGCGCAGTTCCAGTTGCTGTTGCAGCGTGAGCGCGGTATAGCGTTTGTCCATGAATGCCTACTCCAGCGCGTCCAGGCGTTCAGCCTGCGCCAGGATACCTGCTCGCAGGTGGTTTAGCACCGCACTGTCCAGGCCCATGTGCGCACCGCGTTCGGCAATTTCCCGCAGGGCTGGCACCATGGTCTTCAGTCCGGCGACCAGAACTTCCCGGCGCAAGGCGGGGGGTGTCTTTTTGCGTGTGCGGCGCGCTTTGGGCTGGATTTCTGCGCTGATTTCGCAGACCCGGTTGAGCACCTTGCCCCAGTCCGGGCTGCCGCCGTCGTTATCAAGCCACCGGATACGCCGGGCGATGCCATCGGGGTGCAGGAACATGGGCGCAAAGTCATACAGCGGCGTCAACCGTACACCACCGGCGAAGTCTCTTTGCACGGCGGTATTTCGGGCGTGGTTGTCCTTGTTGCCCAATGCCAGATTGGCCACATCGCGCTTGATGTATTCCAACACCTCCGCCTCGGGGTGGGTGCAGCGGGCCATCAGCTCCCGACAGACCTGGTCGTGGCTGGGCAGCGCGTCAAACCCAGGCAGGCCAGTCAATGTGGCAATGCTCTCCTGCGCGAGCCGCACGACGCCACCGTCTTGGACCATTCTGTCAAAGCGCGGAATAAACAGTGCCCGTTGCTTCAAAACCAGTGCAGCGTGTACGCGCAGGCCCAGCAGCCGCGCCAGCTCCATGTAGGGCACTTCGTGGCGCAGTATGTTGGCCAGGGCCGCATTGCTTCCCCGCCCGAACTTCACGATGTAGTGTTCGCTGGCCTGGTCGTCGGGCAGGGTGTGGTCCAGGTACAGCAAGCCGTCACGGGCGCGGGTGAGCAAAATCTTGGGCCACTCGCCTTGCACACCCGAAGAGCCAGCAACAAAGAGCCCGTGCGAAGTCAGATACTCCGCAAAATCCTCGCCACGGGAGGCCACCTCCTCGTCGGTGAAGCCGCGAATGGCTCCCGTGTTGTCCAAAAGCCATTGTGCGGCTTCCTTGATCCGCAGGTTCCCGATGGGATTTCCGCCCCCGGCTTTGAGCAAGCGCCAGTCCACACGTTCTGCGGCTGTCGGGGGTAGATGGATACGGCGCAACACCTCTTCGCGCCCAAAGCCCTGGGGGAGCATGTCGATGAGGAAAACCGGCCAATGCGGCAGCAAGAGCGGCTCCAGACCGACGGGTATCTGGCACGACAAGGCGTGTGCGTCACGCGCAGCCGGGAAATCAACGGCCCAATCGACCGAATAACCCGAAAACGTCCGCGCCCGCCACCCGTCTTGCTCAGGGCCAAGGCGCACCACGCTTGCAACGTCGTGCCACACGCCAGCGCAGAAAAGTTGAACGGAGCAGTTTTCAGTCATTTGCACGAAATTCTATCGGTAATGAAGCAATGTATGGGTGCATGTTACCTGGAAAACCGTGTAACTGGCCACCCCTACATGCATCACATGGAATCGGAATCACGCCAGTTTCATATCACCCGTGATATGAAAAGCACCACAGCTGCACTGCAAATGCCCCCCGCAAGCCTGTGCGGCACGTTTTTAGCCTCGATCTGGCCTCAAATAAGGCATTAAATCAGCCTCCAGACCCGGTGGGACAAGCGGGGAAAGCTACTGAAAACGTAGTATGGCGATTCACCCATGGCGGTTGTTGTCCGCACATGCCAGCATCTCGGGAATAACCAGATGCTGCATGGTGCGTAACAAGCGCATTTCCCCTCCCAGATAGGGGCGAACCTGTTCAGGGAGTTGTTCATTTTCAGCTTCGATGCCCTGTATCAGTTCCGCCAGTGCCTGGGGTAGGGCAGTGACCATCCGGTGTAATTCCCGCTCACCGATTCGCCGCGTCAGTCCCAAAGCTACGCTGGATTCCAGCAAGACGGATCGATTGACCGCACCAAATGTACTGGCCCCCGGAAGTGGAATCATCATCGGTATCGAAGGCCAGGTAGCGCGATGGTCGGCAAAAGCACGTGTATGGTAAGTCCCGGTACTCAACAGGTCGTAGGGTGGGCAGAGATCAATGCCATCCGGTCCAACATGGAATGAAATGTTCTTGAGATGGTTGTCATCATTGGCAACCAGTACGTTGAATACCAGCCAGCGAAAAAGTTGCAGACGTGCGCCAGCCCTGTTGCGACATTGCATGATGCATTCAACCAGTGTGTCCAACGTGGCCGCGCTGTTCTTGAAAGAACGGGGTTTGTTCAATAGCTGACAGGCGTCAATGATGTGGCGGCGCTGCGTGAGGCCAGCCTCGTCTACATACCGGTCAAAACGCGCAACGATGTAGACCGGCTGGGGCACATAGCGGCGATACACCTTCGGCGGCTGCAACCCAAGCTTCCCGGCAAGCTGCATGGTGATGTATTCGTTCATGACCGAAGCCGGGAAATCATCGCTGATGTGATCCGGCTTGAGAATGTGCGTGGAAGGCTGCGCCCCGACCGGCTCAAACAATTGCCCGTTCCGATAAACCACAAGCAACTTGTTCTGTGCGCCTGCCACCGACATGCGCTTGGGTGCTTCCTTGCTTAGGGATTCCCGAGACAAATCCCGAATGCGCTGACTCAATACCCCGTCATGCAAGGGCCGCAAATCACCCATTTCTGGTGCAGCCTGCTCAGGCGGCAGCAACACCAGCGAACCTGTGGACTCCGCCCCCAGATACGCCAAAAGCGCAAAAGCATCATCACTGTCAAGTCCCGCTTCCTTGCTGACCGTTTCGCGCAGCTTCTCTTCAGGCAGCAGGTTGTCAAAGTACCACTGGATCGGACGATTTGTGCCGCCATCCACGTGCAGCAACCGGGCACGCGGCAAACCTGGTGCCAAGTCAAACCCGGACACTGTGCTTGCCCATGCTTTGTCGTACTCAAAAGACCAAAGGCCATTACCCTCGAACAAAACACCAACCCGTGTCCTGTTCAGGTAAACATGCAAGCTACGCATGGCCTGGCTTTTTCACACCCACACCACCCTTGGCTTGCAGGGCCATCATCTCGGATTCGGCAGAAGACGGAATATCGACGACCAATTTCAATCCCATTTCAGCAAGTAAGCGCAGCACAAGACCGAATTGCACGGTCTGCTTGCCGTATTCCACATCCGAAACAAATTGCTTGCTAACGCCCGTGATTTCCGCCAGATCATCAAGACGCACTTTGGCACTCTTGCGTGCAGCACGTAGAGCGAGGCCTAATTCAGCTACCGATTGAACAGGGATTTGCATGTAATTCCTACGGATGCAGGAATTTTATCCTGAGATGACGTTATTTTGAAAAAATTCCTATGATTGCAGGATTTTGGCGTGAAACACCATGCTCTTCGACTCCGCTCAGGGCACGTTTTCCTCGGTTTTGCGTGCCCTGAGCGAAGTCGAAGGGCTTAGAGGCGCGTTGGTCAAATGGTTTCATGATTCGGGGTGGATGACAAACCATGAAAGTTAAGTCGTGATCGGCTTTGCAATTTGCCCGCATCGGTTCCGATAGCGATGGCTACTTTCCTATGCCGATTTCCCCCGCTGCCTTGACGACCCAGACCGGATTGGGGTTTTCGCCGAAGATTTCCGGGACGTACAAGGCTTCGGCGCGGGTGGCGGGTAGCTCGAAGGTGCCGGCGTTGTTCAGGCGCATGCTGTAGTCGATGCTCCAGGTGCCGCGTGGTACCCAGCGGTAGTAGGCCCGGTAGCTGTCATGGGCACGCTCGATATACGACGGCCAGGCTCCGCCGCTGCTGCCTTGGCCCTGCTGGGCCAGCTGGCTTTCGCGCCCCAGGCCACGGCCCAGGATGGTGGCGCCCGAGGGTATGGGGTCCAGCACCGCCACCCAGGTCAGCTCGGCCTGCGATTGCAGTTTGAGCGTCACACGCACCACATCGCCCACTGACCATTGTCCGGGCTGTTTTTGCTCCACCGGGGTGACGGTTTTTTCGACCTGTAGGCCCGCGTGGTACGGCTGCTGCAAGCGAACCGCCGCCGTAATGCTGACATTGGCCCAGGGCGCACCGCTGCCCTGGTGCGTCAGCAGCAGGCGGGTGTCCACCTGTTTCGCGTCCTGGCGCAGCAGGGTTACGGGCGGCTGCGGCCAGTTGACGGTCACCGGCGCTGCATCGGCTGGTGCCAGCGCCAGCGTGGTTTTTCCAGTGACCGGACCGGCTTCGGTGCTGGTGGCGAAGGTTTGTAACGCCAGCGTGCCCCAGACGTTGGCGACCGTTGTGCTCCAGCGCCCTTGTTGCTGGCGACCAATCAGCCCCTGGATCAGCAGCGGCAGATCGGCCTGCCAGGAGGCATCGCGCTGCTGCCATTGCTGGACCAGCGCTACGCTGCGGGCCATGGCCACATCGCCGTTCCACATCCACCACCACCAGTGGTCACGGTCATCGCTGCGCCAGTTCAGGCGCGTGCCCTGCACGTCGTAGCGGCTGCGCAGCTGCATCGCGGCCTGTTGCAAGGCGGTCGTACTGTCCGGCGTGGGCGGCAGGGCCAGCAGGGTGCGTGCCCAGTCCACCAGGGCCAGCGTGGGGAGTTGATTAAGGTCTTCCGGGCGGGTACGAAGCGCTTCCATGCTGCGCAAGTATCCCTGGGATGCCAGCGTGGCTTGCAGTGCGAGTTGGCGCGCCGTGTTGCTTATCGGCGTGCGCCAGGGTTGCCAGTCGAGCGGATCGGCCTGCGTCCAGGCGCGTTGCAGACCGGCGAGCATTTTCTGGCGTGCGGCTTCAGGAATGGCCCAGCCTGTGGCCTGCGCTATGTCCAGGAGGTAGGCCGTAAGAACCTCGCTGCCCGTCAGCGTGCTTTCATTGAAGTAGCGTGCCAAGCCGTTCTGGTCGAGGTACTTGGGCAATTCCTGCATTAAACGGTTCCAACCGGCGGCGTCCCCTGCGGCAACCAGCTTGCTGGCTTTTTGCTCCAGGCAGGCAAACGGATAGTCCGCCATCCAGCGGCGCACCTGTTGCAAGGCGGTGCGCACCAGGCTGTCGCTCAGGGCCACCTGCACGCCGCCCTGGCCGGGCTGGGCATCGCCAGGACGGCTGACGGGTAAGCTGGCTTCGCCCTTGATCTGCAAAAGGGTTGATTGGCGTACCGTCACGGGCAAGGCGGCCACCACGCGCTGGCTGAGTTGCAGGTGGTCGCGTTCCCTGGGTGCGGCGCTACGCGCTTCAATGTCCCAGTCCAGCCGCTCCACCCCTTCGGGCACAGCCACTGGCCACGATACATCCTGCGCCTGTCCTGGAAGAAGTTTCAGGCTGCGCTGCACACGCAGACCACGCGCCACGGCATCCTGTTCGGCAGTGGCCGCAGCGCAGCTGTTTTGGCGGCGCGATGGATCGCACACCGCAGAGGGTGATGCATCCTGCGGGCGCTGCATGCGGGCCACTGCGCTGAATTCCAGCTGCAAGGCTACGCTACCCGTATTGCGCACGGTGACTTGTTGCGTCAGGCGGTCGCCACTGCGCAGCAGAGGTGGCAAACCGGAATACAGCTGCAATGCCTGGCTGACTTCGACGCTGGTCTGGCCGTGGCCAAAGCGGTCGGCGCCATCCACAGCCAGGGCGACGATGCGCCAGCGTGTCAGGCTGTCGTTGAAGGTGACGGGCACGCGCGCCGTACCCTGGGCATCCAGCACGACATCGGTGTGCCACAGCGCCAGCGAACTGAAGTTGCTGCGGGTGCGGCTGCCGTCCGGCGCAGTCTCTTTGGCAGCGTCCAGGTCGGCGCTGGCCGCGCCCGCCATCATCGCCGGGGCTGGCGCGGGCGCGGCTGCGAGGCGTGCTGCTTTCATCGGGGCGTTGGCATAGCCCTGCTCGGCCTTGGCTTCGGGTGCCTCGGACGCGCGCGCCCTATCGTCGGGTGGCCAATAGGCGGGTTGCGGCCCAAAGCGCAGTTTGTGGCGCAGCCAGCGGTCCAGCGCACTGCCGGAAACGGCAATGGAGCGCTCGCGCAGCATGGCATCCAAAACATTCCAGCTCGGGTTGCCTTTGAGCGCCAGCAAAGCCTCGTCCACGGCTACCAGCGTCACACGCGCTCCCGCTGCCGCCTTGCCCCCCTGGCGCTGGCGCACCGTGACGTGTACCTGGGCCGTCCCGCCGGGTGCAATACGGGCATGGGTAGGATCAGTTTGTACGCGCACATCCAGGGCAAAGCGATCCGGGGCAATTTTGACGGCCAGCTGGTGTTCTGTGGTGAGTACGGGCGCGGTATCGGCAGAGGCTGTGGGTATATCGTTCAGCCCGCGCATAAAACGCGCCGCAATCCGCACATTGGGTGCGAAATGTGCCTGTAGCGGCAGGTCAATCTGGCTGCTGGCTTGCGTCAGCCGGTGGGTACTGGCTTGCAGCACGCCTTCACGTTCGACACTCAGCAACACCGTCGCCGGCCAGAAGGGTGCCTGGATATGCAGCCGCGCCAGCGCACCGGCTGCCAGCGGCTGCGTCTGCCCCGGTGCCAGCGCTAGCACTTCGGCGCTCGGTGCCCAGCGCAACTGGTAGCGGTACACCACCTGGTTGCTGGTGATGCTGGTGGTACTGGACTCTTGCGTATGGACAGCAAACAGCCAGTCTGCATCCTCCTTCTCCGGCACATCGGCCCAATCGCAGGCGATCTGTCCGCGTTCGTCGCTGTCTTGCTGGCACACGGTACGCACCGGCCCCAGCCACTCTATCGACTTCGACTTGGAACGACGGCTATCCCAGCGCACGGGTCGGGCGGTGAGGGTCAAGGGTTTTTTGGCCAATGGCTGGTTATGCGCATCCAGCACCACGGCCTGCAGGCGAACGCTGGTGCGTGTGCGTTCTTGCGCGACCTTGGACTGGGGTGTGGCGCGTATACCCAGCCGGATCGGGCTGGACCACAGGGCAAAGCTTTGTCCTACGGTTTGCACTTCTCCGTTCGGGTCGGAAAACCTCATCTCGGCGTTCAGCGTCACGGGTCGGTCGAACACCGGCAGGGCAGGATCAAGCTGTGCCTGGCCTTGCGCATCGAGCCGGGTGGCCAGCGTGGTAAAGGCCGGTGCCTGCCAATCGGGCAGCGTGGCATCGCTGAAAACGTAGCCTGGCACCGGCGCAGTGGCCCCGGCCAGGTATTGACCGGCCACGCTCACCGCCTCCCCGGCAGCCGCACCACCCGCCAGATAACTCAGGCGCAGCGCCAGCGGCAGGCGCTGCTGTCCTGCACTCCACTGCGCGCGTCCCGTCAATGCGGCCTCGAACACCGGGGAGCGAAACTCTTCCACCTGAAAGCTGGCTTGGTGTGCGCGGCCATTCGATCCGGTGACGCTGGCGGTGTAGCGCCCGAGTTTGGCCGTTTCGGGAATGTGCCACTGGCTCGTTGCGCTGCCTGTCGCATCCCATTGCACGGGCAGCGTGGCGACCAGACCACCGTCCTGAAAGCGCAGCTCGACCTTGCCGCTACCCTCTGGAGGAAAGGCAAAGCCATCTGCCGTGAGCAAGCGTTGCAGGTGCTGCATGGACACCGTTTCTCCAGCCTTGAACAATGTACGGTCAAATACCGTGTGGCCCAGACTGGACGAGCGGGAGTAACTATCAAATCCGTAGCGATGGGAGTACCCTATGTCGCCCAGCACGGCCAGATCGTCGCCTTTGCGCGCCACCACCGCCAGCCCGAAGTGCCCGGCGCCGGATGCGCCCTGGCAGCTTTGCGTGGCGGCGCTGCGTGTGGCACTGGCGCTGATTGGCATCAGACCTTGCACATCGGTGCTGCCTTGCGCCAAAACCTCACCCCGGCAATCGAGCCAATCGACCTCCACACCGCCAACCGGCAGTCCGGTGTCGATGGCCGTGGCCCACAGCAAGGAGTCTCCCTGGGCCGAGAGCCGCACGCTCAGATTGAGATTGCTGACCTGCACAAGCGAAGCGCGCGGCTCCAGCCCGACGGGCGGTGCCGAGTCGCTGGCGGCCAGGGCCGCGCGCAGGTGCCCGGAAAAACGCGGGCTGTGTGCTTCGAGCAGATACAAACCCGGCTGCGTCAGTTTTACTGGCACAAAATTCAGCGCCTCCACCGCACTGCCTTCCACCGTCTGGGTTTCCAGCTGCGCCCAGTCCAGCTGCTGGCGTGCCAGCACCGGATATATGTTTTCTGCACCCGGACTGCGCTGCGGCCAATCCTGGGCGCTGTGCCACAGAGCCAGCGCCTGCTTTGATGCCAGCGCCCGGCGCTGCAGTGCGCTGCCACTGGCCGCCGGGTCGCGCATGGCACCGCCTAAACGCATGACCTGCACCGCAAGCGACGGCTCCAGCCGCCGCACCGCCAGCGGCCAGTGCAACGGCTCACCCCTGGCCCAGGGCAAGACGCCGGGGGCTTCGACAAAACCCAGGTACGGCGGCAATGTGGCAATGGGCAGCGCCTTGGGGAATTCACGCTGGTTGCTCAAGCGCCGGCCATCGACATCCAGCAAGGCCTCGGGCAGCCGCAGGCTCAAGGTAGCGCCCTCGGGCAGGAGTTCCTGCGCCCCGTTGCGCTGCAACTGCGTCACCAGGGCGCGTGTACTGTCCGCTTCAAAATGGGACTGCGGCAGGAGCGGATATGCCTTACCCTGTGCATCGTGCAAACTGGCGCTGCGCAAGGCTTCGGTTTTGACCCGTTCGGTGAATTCAACGCGCAGATTCTGGCGCGGGTCGCAACCCGTGGTACCCGCAATCTGCGCACAGACCACCTTGGCGGCAAACGCCGGGCGCACGCGCCACGGCCCCAGCGTCTGGTCGCCGCCGCTGGCCACGCCCGAAGGTGTGGTGATGGTGCGCCCCCAGACCAGCTGCACCGTGGCGTCAACCGGCAGCGCCTGCGCGCAGCGCAATGCCACGGTGCGCTCCGGCACAAAATCATCCGCGCTACGCACCTTGATCCACTGCGCCCTGGTCGCAGCAGCATCCAGCACGGTAACGGGTATATCCCCCTCTTGTCCCTTGATCTGGCAACGCAAGGCACCCGCCAGCGTGTCGCGCGCCAGCGGCGCATCGGCATACAACACAAACACCTGCTGCTCGACCACCTGATACCCGTTGTAGGGCTGCTGCCAACTGACCTTGGGGCCGCCCGTATGAAAATTCCAAGGCCCGGCGGGCACCACGGCAGCCCCCGAGAGCGCACGCAGATCGGTACGCAAGCGCGCCGTGCAGCGCGTGCCTATCGGCAGCGTGGCTGTGAACTCGGCCACCCAGCGCCGGGTGTCAAGCCAGCGCGTGGTCACGGGCGGCGCGCCATCACATTGCAGCTGCACGGGTGCTGGTGCATCCGCCTTGCCCAACGCCACCATGTCCTGGCTGAAACGCACCGCCACCTGCTGCACGCTGCGCACCTCGCCTTGCGGACTGAAACTGTCCACGCTCGGGGGCATTCCTTGTGCATGGACCACCGGGAATAGAACGCATAGCGTGGCAGCCAGCGTGCAGAGGAGGAAACGTAGGTGCATAGTGAAACCCTCAGATCGGCTGTGCATCAACCGCCTTGATCCACACAAAATCGCATGGACTATTTGAAGAAAGCGGCAATCGACTGGGCATGGGCATCAATTTCTGCCCCATATTGTTTGTACTGCGGCCCCAGAGCATGGCGATTGATCTCCGCAATATCCACATCGTTGTACAGCCATTCAAAATGGGCGCCAGCCAATACATTGCCCACATAAACCACATCCTTGAGGCCATTCGGAGCACCCTCTATCTTGCGCAACCTGTCGTGTTCGCGTGTGGCCTCAACGATATGTGACGGTACACCCAGCGCATTCATCAGCGATTCGCCGATGCTTTCATGCCATTTCACAACGAGAAATTTCAGACTTTCCGGGCGCGCCACCAATTCAGGGTATTTGTTTGCCCGGTACAGCATGTAAAAGGCACCAATGTCATGCACCATTCCGGCAAAAAAAGCCACATTGGGGTCAATGTTGGTCATTCGTTTGGCAACGACATAGCAGGCTGACGCGCTACGCAGGGTATGTACCCATAGCAAATCGGCCAGATCAGCAAATTGGACCATGCTGCCCAGCAAGACTATCTGGCGTATGGCAGTTGAAAGGCTTACAGCGCAAACAATTTCCAGGCCCAGCCGGGAAACGGCTGCGAATATGTCATTCAACGGCTGCGCATCAGCGTAGGGTGATGAATTGGCCATTGCCAGTAACTTGCTACTGATCAGTGGATCGGCAGACACGGCCAGGGCCATTTCATCCAGCGTTACAGCAGGATCGTTGGCAAGTCGACGAATGCGGGCGGCTACATCAAGGTTGGTCGGGAAAACAATCGGGCCTGACAACTCCCGCGCCAAATCCTCCAGCATTTGAAAACGCTGTGCAGCCAACGCATCGTCGGATTTATCAGAGTATTTGTCAGAGTGTTCGTAGTCTTGCTTTTTCATTGTCAGCACAAACGGGTGTCAAGGCCATTTTCTGCATTATCACGTCTGGATAGAGTGTGTGATGGGTGAGGGGGTAAATGGGACCAGGGGGTATTTTCCAGATAAACAAAACATATTTGTTTAGAATTTAGGCCATGAACTCGATGCAAATGAAAAATGGCTGGAACAACAAGGCGCCACCTTTGCGCAGGCCAAGGGTTCACACTTGAAAATTTTCTTGAATGGTAAACAGTCCGCATTGCCAATGCACGGCACCAAGGAATTGGGGCGTGGCTTGCAGGTCAGCATCAAATAAGGAATCACCATGTTTGACTATCCCGTAATTCTTACCCCTGACGACGGAGCTGTGCTGGTCACATTCCCCGATGTGCCCGAGGCCATCACCCAGGGTGAAGATGAAGAAGAAGCGCTGATGTACGCCGTTGAGGCGCTCGAAGTCGGCCTGTCGTTCTACGTTGATGACCGCAAAAAGCTGCCCACCCCCAGCCAGCCCCAGCCGGGCCAGAAGACCGTGCGCCCCAGCGCTCTGGAGTGCGCCAAGCTGGGCGTGTACCAGGCCATGATGGAGCAAGGCATACGCAAGGCCGAACTGGCACGCCGCCTGAACTGGCATGTTCCGCAGGTTGACCGGCTGTTTGACCTGCGCCATGCATCCAAATTCGACCAGCTTCAAAAGGCTGCTGCCGTTCTGGGAAAGAAACTGGTGTTGAGTGTGGAATGAACGGATGTATGAACAACGTCATCCGTCCTGATTTCCGCAAGGAGCCTGCCACGTTCACCGTGGAGGTGAGTTTCGACCCGGAGTGCAGCATGTGGGTAGGCGAGTGCGAGGCGCTGTGCTTTGTTACCGAGGCGCAAACGTTTGAGGCGCTTTGTGAGCGTGTTTGGCTGGTGGCAGAGGATGCGGGCCATGAAGATGGTTTGTCCATAGACGTGGCTGACATGCGGCTTATCTTTGTGCACCAGGAAACCGCAGGGCGGCGCGTGGTCGGCTAGCAGCATGGCAAACACCATCCTCAAGCAAGCAGGCATAAAGCACAAGCAAAGCACAAGGTTTGAGCCTACTTTTTGGCGTACGCCTTGTTTCTTATGCAGTAGTAATAAGCAAGGCTCGCGTTCTCGATAGAAACGGGTCTGATTTTTCCTGCGACCTCTTGCGTTTCGGAAGAGTAATACATTCCTGTCTTGATGTGGTAAAGGCTATTGGCCTTGAGCGCAATACCGCCGTTGTAGAAGCCAGCCGATTCCCCCATTTCTATTTCGGTCGCAGTGGGTAACTCGGCGTTCTGGGATTTGCAATAGCGTTTGGCCATTTCATGCGAAACCAGCTGGTTGGTGTGGCCTGGCCCTGCGGCCATCCATTCCCGGTCGGGCATCGGGTCCTGATGCTTCGGAAAGCGATTGCCCTGGAAATAATTGAATATTTCGAGCGCCAGATATTGGCCGACAAAATTGATGGGCGCTGTCACGACAAAACTTTGCGATTCACCGCTTGCCAGCTTCACCACGGTACATACCAGCTGCAAGACATTTCCTTCCAATCGCGTGTACGTTATGTACATAACCAGAGTGACCTGGGATGCCTTTTTTTTCAGTTTATTCAACTCGGCTGTATCCATGGCCAATTGCCTTTGCAGGTCTTGTGGAGAAATGTTGGCAAAATCGAAGCGCAATTTGGGTTGTTTGACATTTCCGTTGCGCGCAAACTTATCCAGTTCGCCAATCAATTGGGAATTGAGGCTTCTTCCGAGGTCAGCCAATGTGCGCCGCTCATGGTGCGTTTGCAAGCTGTCCACGGCGGCCAGGGCAGCGGTTATCGTGCCTGGATCGGCTTTCAACAAATGCAGGTCGGTGAAAATCTTGCGATCCCGATCATATTCCTCAAAATCCGAAGCACGAATCACCGGAATATTCGGCCAGACGATGAATTGCTTGTTTTCCGGGTCCCGAAAATCGCTCGCCCACACGGTTTGAGAAAATAGCAAGAATATGTGTGCAGAAATAATCCATCGAAGAAAAATAATAATCCCATGCATAAATATCTTCCTTTTCATTAACCCATCGCATCAACTGATAAAGTTGAATAGCGACAGTTTCTGAATCTGGGCGTAGGACTGTAGCGCCGCCTGGTAGCCGGTTTGCTGGTTCTGGAAGTCGGAGATGCCGGTCATCATGTCCATATCCTCGGCGCGGGAACGGTCCGTTTCCATCTGGATGCTGCGCTTTTCCTGGTTGACGGAGATGCGGTCTGCGCGGCTGAGTAAGTCCCCCGCCTGGCTGCGCACGGCGGAAACGCGGGACATGCCGATGTCTATGTTGCTAAGTGCCTGGCCTACGGCCTGTGCTGCGGCATTGCCATTCGGGGCAATACCAATATCGCGGATGGCGTTGTCCAGAACACTAAAGATACTCGGACTGGGGTCGATAGTGATGGAGTCACCAACGTCAGGCGTGCCGGTGATGCTGAAAGACAGTCCGGGCAAACCAAAAGTTGTTGGCGCAGCAGGCGGTGGTGGGTCGTCGGCGATGAGGATGTTTGCTGGCTGGTCGGTGGGGTAGCTGATGGTCTGGGTGGCAAAGGGAACGCCGGGGGAGTTGGTGGTGTCGGTCAGTGTGTAGGTGGCAGTCGTCGTTCCGGGTACTGTGGTGGTGTCGATGGCGGTGAACTCCACCGCGTAGGCGGCGCCGGTCACCAGTGTCGGGTTGGTCACCGTGATGTTGTCGGTTTGCAGTGTGCGGTTGGCTGGTATCACTCCCGCCGTGGTGTTTGTCACCTTGATGTTATAGACACCATCGCGTCTGGGTTGGTGCATGAAGGCGCTGTCGCCGTCCAGGGTGGAGGCGATAGTGACTTCGGTGCTGCCAACTTGTCCTGGTAGCCCTTGAAAGGTGTAGTCGGGTGCGGTGGTCTGCGGGCCGACAAAGGGCTTCAAGGCGCTGGCGAGTGAAGCAAACAGCGGCATGCCGTTGGTGTCCTTGCGGTTGGAAAGTGCGAACACCTGGTCGCGCAGTCCCTGAATCTGCATGGCCACAGTTTCCCGATCAGATGGTGTGAAACTGCCATCGCCCGCGCTGACCACCAATTCCCGGATGCTTTGCAAGGTGTCGGTCACGTCGCCCAGCACGCTTTCCGCCTGGGCAATGGCATTGCGCTGCGAATCCAGTGCGCGCTGGTCGGTCTTGATGCGTTCAATGCGGTTGAGCGCCCGCTCGGCCTGGGCCGCAGCGGTGGGGTCATCGCTGGGGGTGTTGACCCGTTTACCGGCGGTCATTTTCTCTTGCAGACTCACAAGCGAAGTCTGCCGCGTCATGAGGTTGGCGCGTGCGTTGTCGTACGTGTTAGCCGATCCAAGGCGTGAAAAGGTGGTGGTTGCCATGGTGGGTCTCCGGGGGCCTATGCGTCAGGTTTACAGGTCATTTAACGGGTAAGTCAACGGGTAATTAACGTGAAACGCCAAGCCCTTCGACTCCGCTCAGGGCACGTTTCCTTCGGTTTTGCGTGCCCTGAGCGGAGCCGAAGGGCGCGAAGTCGAAGGGCTGAAATGCGTATTGGTCGAATGGTTTCATGATTCGGGGTGGATGTGAGACCATGAAAGTTAACGGGACACACTTTGCATCAGGGTGTCGAAAATGCCTTGGGCAATTTGTATCATCTTGGCCGAAGCCTGGTATGCCTGCTGGAATTGCAATAGTTTGGCCGCCTCTTCGTCGAGATTTACGCCGGATACACCGTTGCGGTCTTTTTCCAGATTGGTGGCAATCGCGGTGGAAACCGTGGTCGAGTAGTTGGCGCTTTGGGTGCGGATGCCGATTTGCGAAATCATCCCCGCATAGCCATCGGTCAGGGCCGCGCCGTCGAACATCGCCACATCCCGCAGGTTCATCATGGCCGTGGCGTTGCCCGAGTTGAGTTTATAGTCGGCTTTTCCCTGGATAAACGGGTCGTTGGCCGGTGTGTCCAGTACGTAGTGGACGGTGTAGGTGTCTCCCACCTGGGGCGTGCCCTTCAACTCGATGGACCAGTCAACCAGGGGCGTGCTGTAGGTGGGCGGGTTGGTCAGCGGTATATCCGGCAAGGTGGCTTCAATGGCTTGCCCGGAGAGGTAATTGAATACCGTCCCGCCCGGATCGTCGCTGCGGGTATAGGTGTTCGGGCCGGTGAACGTCAAAGTGACCGGCACGGTGGTGGGTGGATTCGAGCGGGCAATCAGCGCCGTCTGCTGAAGGCTGCCTGTGTTGGCGGAGCCCATACTGCCCGCCACCGGACTGGCCACGGCCAATGCGCGTGGCGTGGAAAACTGCCGGGTGACGCTGCCGGCTTGTGTGCTGAAAGGTTTGAGCAAAAAACGGTCGCCCGCAGCGGCACCACCTGCTTGGGTAATGGCAAGGCCGTCAACCGTCACAGGGCTTGTGATGGCAAAGTCAAATAAAGTCACCTGTCCGTCCGAGCGCCGTGTGATGCTGCCGTCGGTTGCGCCGATGAAGGTTACTTCGTAATCGGAAGCCGCAAACTTTGTGGGATCGCTGATAGCCAGACTGAGTGATGCGTTGCCCGAATTCAAGATGGCGGGTGACACTGGTTGCAACACATTCCGCCCGGAAAAGGTAACGGGGGTAAAAAGGTCGCCACCGATATTGCCGTCCAGGTCCAGACCGAGCCGGTGCTGGGCATTCATGGATTCACTGACCGCCATGGTCAAACGCCCCAGCAAATTGCTGCCCTCGATCAGATCGCTATTCTGAAAACGCAACAAGCCCGATACCTCACCGCCACCCAGGGTGTTCTCGTCCATGGAGACAAAGACCCCGCTGCGGTTGATGGCCAGTTTCTTCTTGAGTGGATCGTTGAAATCATCGCTCATGATCACAACGGGCGTGGCCTCGTCGCCCAGCACCAGCGACTGGCTGCCACCGATGAACAAACTCACCGTCCCATCGTCCGCCGCAACGGATGTGGTTTGTATGAATTGGTTCATTTCCCGGATCAGCTGATCGCGCCTATCCAGCAAATCGTTGGGCGACTGCCCCGAGCCGATGGCACGGGCAACTTCCTTGTTGACAGAGGCCACATCTTTCGCCAAGCTATTGATATTATTGACTTTCTGCGTAAGCTCCTCGGACACTCCCTTTTGCAGATCGGAAATCTGCAACGCAGCCGAACGCATCCGGGCCGCTGCTTCATCGACACGGGTCAAAGCCACGGTGCGTGCAGTCAGGTCGGTGGGTGCGCTGGCCACATCGGAAAATGCATTCAACATGTCATTGATGGATGCACCCAGGCCGCTGGAGCCTCCCTGGAACA
Organism: Rhodoferax sp.; assembly: GCA_041910275.1. Taxonomy (GTDB): domain Bacteria; phylum Pseudomonadota; class Gammaproteobacteria; order Burkholderiales; family Burkholderiaceae_C; genus Allorhodoferax. Next base: position 41,347 of record JAYRRD010000147.1, on the reverse strand, counting down.
AGGCCTCCAACTGTTTGAGTTTGTCCGAGCGCGTGGCGTCAGCTGCCTGCGTTGATCCTGCCAGGGTTGATTGGCGCGTCAAAAACTCGCTGAAATTGCGCTCAATGGTTTTGGCGTTGACACCCTTCCCAATGTAGCCAGACCCGGAATATTGCGAAGGATTCGTTTCCAGGACAACGTTCTGGCGTGAGTATCCCGGCGTGTTGACGTTGGCAATGTTATTGCCAGCCGTTTGCAACGCGAGTTGGTTGGCCAGCAGAGCCTGGGTGCCAACGTTGAGGATGCCCATGCTGTTCCCCTAAACCATCTCAGGCATCGGCCGCCCGGATGGCGGTGTTGATGGCACGGGCCAGTTTGGCCGCGTATTCCGGGTCGGTGGCATAACCGGCCTTTTGCAAGCCACTGGCAAACGCCTGGGGCGAGCTGAGTTGCTCACGCGCCTTGGCGTAGCGGGGGCTTTCGGAGATCAGGCGGGCATAGTCCTTGAAGCCATCGGCGTAGGAGTCATAGGCGCGAAAGCGTGCCACCCGCCGCTGTGGCGCGCCATTGATGAATTCGGTGGTGGTGACCTCGGCCACTTTGCCCGTCCAGTTGGCCCCGGCTTTGATGCCAAAGAGGTTATGCGCGGGTGCACCCCCTTTTTGCTTGATTTCGAACTTGCCCCAGCCGGTTTCGTGCCCCGCCTGTCCCAGCATGTAGCTGGCGGGAATGCCGGTATTTTTTTCAATTTCATTGGCGATTTGCGCGTGTTTCTGCACAAACTTCGCCTGCCCCTCGGTGGGTGGTCGAACGCCCTTGATTCCGGCTGCCGGTAGCGTGGACTCCAGTTTGTCCGGTTTGCCCGTGCTACCCATGCCAATTCCTTGCGTACCCTTGGTGGACGTTGCATCGGCAGGATTGCCGCCCATTTGTCGGGTCAGCTGCTGTGCAATGAGGTCGGAGAGTCCACCGGGCTGACCCGACATCTGTACGGCAAACTGCTGGTCCAGCAAATCCGTACCCAGGTTTTCGCCCGGACTGTCGAGCATGCCGGATTTCATGGTCGCCTCGCGCATGCTCTTCATCAGCTCGCGCATGAACAGGGATTCAAACTGTTTGGCTGTTTCCTTGATGGCTTCCGGGCTGCTCTTGCCCGCTTCCATTTTGAGCGCGCCCAGGGATTTGGCATCGGCCGCCAGCCCTTGTCGGTTGGAGAGGGTGTTGGAGATGGGTGATGCGTAGCTCATGTCAGATAACCTCCAGCTCGGCGTTCAATGCGCCCGCAGACTTGATAGCCTGCAAAATGGCCAGCAAATCCCCTGGTGTGGCGCCCAGCGCGTTCAGGGCTTTGACCACGTCGGTCAGCTGGGCGGCGGCGGGCAGAAGAAGTAATTGACCCGGATCTTGCTTGATATTGATTTCGGCTTTTTCTGTAACCACAGTTACCCCATTCGACAGTGGGTTGGGCTGGCTGATAATTGGAGTAGATGAGATGCTGATGGACAAATTGCCGTGCGCAACCGCACATTCGCCCAACGTTACGGCCTGGTTGAGCACAATCGATCCAGTACGGGCGTTAATAATGACCTTGGCTGCCGCAATTGAGCTGGCCACAGGTAATTCCTCCATTTCGGCCAAGAAACTGATACGTTCATTGGCGGTCATGGGCGCCTTGACCTGAACCGTGCGGCCATCGAGAGCTTGTGCCATACCCTCGCCAAATCGGGCATTCACGGCAGCCGCCACTTTGCGTGCGGTCTGAAAGTCCGTTGCGTTGAGGCTAAGGTGAATGTGGGGGGTATCCTGCAAGGAGGTAGGCACGGCACGCTCAACCTGTGCACCATCTGGAATACGCCCTACGCTGAGGTGGTTGACGGTTACTTTGCTACCACCGGCTGCGGCGCCTGCACCGGCCACAATCACATTGCCTTGCGCCAGCGCGTACACCTCGCCATCGGCGCCTTTGAGCGGCGCAGCGATCAGGGTGCCGCCTTTGATTGATTTGGCATTGCCTGCGGAAGAGACATTCACATCAATCAGTTGGCCGGGACGGGCGAACGCTGGCAGCTGCGCGGTTACCAGGACGGCGGCCACGTTCTTCATCTGCAACTGGGCCAGCGAAGCTGCCGGTAACGTGATACCAAGCTGCTGCATGTAGTTGGCCATCCCCTGGGCCGTATAGGGCATTTGCGTCGATTGGTCGCCGGTGCCATCGAGTCCGACCACGATGCCAAAGCCCGTCAATTGGTTGCTGCGTACCCCTTCAATGCTGGCCACTTCCTTGATACGCAGGGCATGGGACGGGGTTCCAGAGGCCAGCAAGCACAGTGCCACGCACAGGTGGCCGAGCTGTTGCAGACTGGTGCATTTTGCGCGGTTGATCCAGGTAATCATGTGCTGAGTTGATCATCGGGTCGATCCGGGTGGATCGGTTACCCCTCGGCACTATTCTGGAGAACTTTAGAAAGGGTTAAAACTTAAAAAGAACCGGGAAAGCCAGCCAACTGTTTGCGCTTCGCCCTGCGCACCGCGTCCTCGTGACTCCACCCGCACGTTGGCCACCTGGGTTGATCTGATAATGCTACCCGGCTGCACCAACCGGGGGTCTACGGTGCCAGAGAAACGCAACACGTCCACATTCTGGTTGACTCCGATCTGCTTTTCGCCGGTCACGACCAGATGGCCATTGGGCAATACCTCAGTGACAGTGGCCGTGATGGAGCCGGTAAAGGTATTGATGCTGGAAGTCAGCCCTTTTCCGGAAAAGTTATTCTTGCTGTCGGTTGTCATATTCAAATTCGACAGATCACCCAAGACATTCGGCAATGGCGGTTTAATCGTTGCAGAATTGTCGGACGCGCGATTCAGCGTGGAGGTTGATGTCTGGCTAGCCGAAATATTTTCCTGTATCAGAATCGTCACGGTGTCGCCCACCATGCGCGCCCGTCGATCTTCAAAAGCAGGGCGGTAGCTCGCCGTCTGAAACAGGCTGCCCGAAGTCGGCCTGACAATAGGCCCCGTTTGCAATGGTACTGGACTGACTTTGGGTTCGGCAAAATCAACCGTTGCCTTTTGCGGCAACTGCTGGCAGGCCGTCAAAGCGCAAAAGCCGACCGAAAGCAATGAAAAAAAGCCTGTAGCCCTTATGGATAGAGCGGGAGCAGATATATTTTTCATAGCACGCCTCACAAGCATCACAGTTGACCGAGTTTTTGCAGCATCTGGTCTGCGGTCTGAATGGCTTTGGAATTCAGCTCATAGGCGCGCTGGGTCTGGATCATGGTTACCAATTCCTGCACGGCATTGACGTTCGAAGCTTCAACAAAACCCTGCCTCAGAGTTCCCAGTCCATTGGTGCCAGCGGCACCAGCGTTCGGTTGCCCCGAAGCCGTCGTCTCCGTGTAAATATTGTCGCCTCTGGGTTCCAGACCCGCCGGGTTAATGAAATTAACCAGCGTGATCGTTCCGATCTGTTGTGGATCAACTGTTCCTGGGATCTTTGCCGTGACGGTGCCGTCGGGTGCAATGGAAACCGTAGTAGCGTTGCTGGGCACCGTGATGCCGCCAATAACCGGCAGGCCTCCGGCGGTAACCATCCGCCCCTGGTTATCGACATGAAAAGCGCCATCCCGTGTGTAACCAATGGTGCCGTCGGGCATTGTGACTTGAAAAAATCCATGCCCCTCAATGGCAACATCGAATTGATTGTTGGTTTGTTGCATCGTGCCCGACGTGAAGTGGCGGCTCGTCCCTACGGAACGGACACCAAGACCAATCTGCAATCCGATTGGTAATATGTTTTGCTCGGACGAGGCGGAGCCGACCTGACGCAAGTTCACATACATCAGCTCCTGAAAAACCGCGTGTGATTTTTTGAAGCCGTTGGTTGACATATTTGCCAGATTGTTGGCAATGACATCCAACTGCAACTGTTGGGCTTCCATTCCGGTTTGGGATATCCAGAGTGAATTAATCATGATGTCCTCTTGTAATGAAGTAGCGCTGCATACCTGTGTTTAACCTTGCAAGTTCAGTAACTGACCGGCTGTGCGGTCGTTGGATTCTGCGGTTTGGAGCAGTCGCATCTGGGTTTCAAACTGGCGTGCGGTCTGAATCATCCCGACCATGGCTTCGACCGAGTTAACGTTAGAGCCTTCGAGTACGCCCGGCTGCAAGCGGGCCTGCTCGTCATTGGGCAGCGAATCACCAGAACCTGCTCGGAATAGTCCATCGGTTGCGCGCTTGAGAGGATTGTCCGCATTGGGTGTCACCATCTTGAGGCGAGCAATCGTTTGGGCAGGTTGTTGGCCGACCTTGGCAATGACCGAACGATCCGGTGCGAGCGTAACCGCTGCTCCTTCGGGAATAATGATGGGTGTGCCGGTGTCGGAAAGGAGGGGCAACCCATCCCCGGAAGCCAGCGTCCCGTCGGTTTTCACCTCCATATGGCCGTTGCGGGTATAAGCCTCGGTACCATCCAGTGCCTGGATACCAAACCAGCCGTCACCAACGGCCATGGCATCCAGATCGCGATCCGTATGCTGGCCTGAACCCGGTTTGTGCAGATAGTCCGCCGTAGCATCCACGGCAAAAACCCGGGTGCTGGCACCCTCGCCCTTTAGGGGAACGGAACGGTAAGTGGACAATTCTGCCCGAAAGCCGGTGGTTGACGCATTGGCCAGATTGTTGGAAAGCGCCGCCTGTCGGTTGACTACGGCGTTGGCCCCCGTCATGGCGGTGTAAATCATGCGGTCCATGGTGTGTCAGCTCCAAATGGTGTCAGTCAAAAATCAAGGCTAGCGCAGATTGACCACGGTCTGGATCACCTGATCCTGGGTCTTGATGGTCTGGGCGTTGGCCTGGTAACTGCGTTGCGCGGTCATCATATTGACCAGTTCCGCCGTCAGATCGACATTGGAGTCTTCCAGCGCGCCCGCACGCAGCATGCCAAACTTGCCGACGCCTGGCATTCCCTGCACGGGAGTTCCCGACTCAAAAGTGGCCGCCCAGGCGTTGCCGCCTACGGGCATCAGGCCTTGCGTGTTGCGAAAATCAGCCAGGGCAATTTGGCCGGTGTACTTGGTCTGGCCATTGGAGTAACGCGCCGTGATGAGTCCTGCATCGCTGATCGCCATCCCCGTGAGATCGCCTGCGGAATAACCGTCTTGCGTCAGGTCGGAAACGGCAAAAGCAGAACCAAACTGGGTGATGCTGTCCTTGAGCGTAGTGCCATTGGGCATGAACTCACCTAGATTGACCGTCACGATCTGGGTTAGAAAGCCGGTGGGCTCATTCGGATTCTTGGACGGTATGCTTCCTACCGGCAGGCTAAGACCCATGATGTCTTTCGAGTTCACCGCCGCTGGATCGCCGTCTGGCACGGGCTTGCCATTCGCGTCGTACCAGAGTTTGGCGGCTGGGGCGATAATTTTTCCAGAAGTATCAAACTCAATCGTTCCCACCGAGGTGAATGCGACCGGGGGGGTGGCGTTAGGCTCGTCCAGCCCGAGGTAGACGTCCCATTTGTTGTTGTCCGATTTTTGAAAATACATTTGCACCGGCGATGCCACGCCCTGCGTGTCGTACACGTTGATCGAGGTGCCATAGGTGGAGCGTGGCGTCACCGGAACGGTCGCTGCGAGTTTGGCGCGTGCATCCAGATTAAAGCGTGCCTTGACCGCAGCTGTCTGGCTGGCAGGGATGGGTGCTGCTGTTGGCACTTGCAATTTATCCAGCGTCCTGCCCGTGGCCACCCCTTCCGCGTTGGTGGGATACCCCATGACGTTGGCGCCATTGTTGGTTTTAAGGTACCCGTCCTTGTCAAGTTTGAACGCGCCATCGCGGGTGTAAGCGGGGGAGCCATCGGTCTGCGTGACCTGGAAAAATCCTGCACCGTTGATGGCTGCATCCAGGGGATTGCCCGTGGTGCTGATGCTTCCCTGGGTAAATTGCTGGGCTACGGCTGCGACTTGCACGCCGATGCCTGGGCTATGTCCACTGGCGGACCCCATGCTGGAGGCTATCAACTCGCCAAACTCGGCGCGCGATGCCTTCATGCCCGTGGTATTGGCGTTGGCGATGTTGTGGCCGATCACGTCCAGGTTCTTGCTGGCGGCGTTCAGTCCTGATAGTCCGGTCTGGAAACTCATGGTGGGTTCTCCTGTTATTACTACAAAATTACAAAATGGATTGGATGGCGTTGTAGGCGATGTTGGCCCCACCCTTGAGCTGAACCGTCATTCCCGTGCTGGTATTGCCCACGGAAGAAATGGTGTCACGGGACAGTGCCGTCGCCGCAACAGCCTTGTCTCCCGCAGTGGCGCTGACCTTGAAGGTGGGGCTGCCGGAGCCGGTGTATTTGGATGCATCCCACTGGAATTCGTGTTGCCCCTCGTCCATCGCTCCCAGGCTGAGGGTGTCGAGCAACTGCCCGCCGGGGGAGAGGACTTGAACCGATACCGCATCGGCTTTGCCAGAGAGATTGAAGGCGGCCTTGGCTGTTTTGGTCGCGGCATCGAGCTTCATGCTGTTGCCGGTGGTCAGTACATCATGGCCAATCAGGGACGTGCCTTGCAGCGCCTGCATCGCGCTGAACTGACCGGCCAGGGATTGCACCGTTTCGTTCAAATTCTGGATACCGGAGACTGTGTTGATTTGCGCCATCTGGCTGGTCATCTGGGCGTTGTCCATGGGGTTCATGGGGTCCTGGTTTTTCAGTTGCGCGACCAGCAGTTTCATGAACCGATCCGATTGCTCTTGCGCGCTGATCTGCCCCGGTCGGGATGTGGCCGTTGAAAGCCCTGTGTTTGTGCTGACGGAGGATGTGTTGCTTACGTTCGTGGCCATGATGCTTGTCCTTCTTTGTTATCCAGGTTTATTGCCCCATTTGCAGGGTTTTGAGCAGCAGTGTCTTGGCCGTGTTCATGACTTCGACGTTGTTCTGGTAAGAGCGCGAGGCGGAAATCATGTTGACCATCTCTTCCACCGGGTTGACGTTGGACTGGTTCACATAGCCATCGGTATCGGCAGACGGGTGCATCGGGTTGTATACCCGGTGCATGGGCTCCTCGCTTTCGCGGATGGATTTGACCCGCACCCCGGCGGATGCATCCGAGTCCATAGGCGCAGTTTCGAACACCACCTGGCGGCTTTTATAGCCCTTCCCATCCGGCCCGGCGACGGCATCGGCATTGGCGAGGTTACTGGCCACCACGTTCAGGCGCTGCGATTGCGCGCTGATGGCGCTGCCAGAAACATTGAAAATGGAAAACATCGACATGGTGAAGCCTTATCAAAGCCTTATTGCGCCTTATTGCCCCTGGATTGCGCTCAAGAGCGTTTTGGACGAGCCGTTAATAAAGCGCAGGGTCGCTTCATAGCGGACCGAGTTGTCCACAAAATTGGCACGCTCACGGTCCAGGTCCACGCTGTTGTTGTCCATTGCCGGCTGTGTTTGCGGGGTATAGCCCAGTTTTTTGTCCCCACCAAAACTGAGGCTGCTGGGCTGCAAGGGAATATGCTGCGGGTGGCTGGTGCCGTCCGGGTTGACACCGAACGGGGCTCCGAGCGTGACGGAGGGTGTGGAGTCTTCCGTGGCGTCGAGCATGGCTTGCTTGAAGTCGAAGTCCCGACCGGCATATCCCGGCGTATCCACGTTGGCGATATTGCTGGCAATGATCCGCTGCCGCTCGGCACGCAGCACGAGGCCCTTTGACTGGAAGTCCAGTGTCTTGACTATATTGGCAAGCATGCATCACCTCGTCGCTTCATTGTGTTTCTGGATGGACATGGTGGCAATTATGGGAAAACCTTTAGCGACGAAAGCCCTGGAATACCAGGGTAAATCCGGCGCACTTTCCGCCTTTGCTCCTTGATCGTTTTTGTATAGTTAGCACGTCGAAAGTCTTGGGAGCGTTTTTCATGTTGTCTCTTGGTCGCCAATCTCTGTTTGTCCTGCTGCGTGCAGTGGGCTTAGGGGTTGGCGCGATTTTTGTGTGCGTTATGTTCGGTATGTGCGGTATGGCCTGGGCGCAGGAGCCGTCGGCACCGGATTTCCAGGACTTGACACAGCGTTGGCTGCGCGATGCCGTTGCCTCGGCCACGTCATCCAGCACATCGGGTGCAGCGCCTTTGCGCATGGAAGTGCAGGTTGGCAATCTTGACAGCCGCCTGAAATTGGCGCCCTGCGGAAACGTCGAGCCCTACTTGCCACCGGGTGCGCGCTTGTGGGGCCGTACCAGGGTGGGTCTGCGCTGTATGGATGGCATGAGCCGCTGGAACGTGTCCTTGCCAGTGACCGTGAACGCCTACGGCAAGGCCTGGGTCATCAAGAACCAGGTGGCCTCGGGTGCGGTGCTGACCGCAAACGATGTGATCGAGGCCGAAGTTAATTGGGCGGAAGAATCCAGCCAGGTGCTGCGGGATGGATCGCTCTGGATCGGCCACGTGGCCACACGGCTGCTGACCACCGGACAGACGCTGCGCCAGGGAATGGTCAAGCCCGCGCAGGTTTTTCAGGCCGGTACGCAGGTACGGGTGGTTGCCCAGGGGGCCGGTTTTCAGATTTCATCCGATGCACAGGCCTTGTCCGCTGGTGTCATAGGCCAGATCGCCAGGGTGCGGATGGAAAACGGGCGTGTTTCATCAGGGACGGTGGTGGATGCCAGGACGGTCAAAATTGATTTATAGGGTTTTTGGTGATGCATTTAAGCAAATACTGGGCCAGAATACGATGGAAATTCCCCTCAAGTCGGTCATGGCGTGGCCGATAATCTCCGCACGAGGCTACACTTATTGTGGTTTTGGAGAACGCCATGAAGATCGGTCAACCGTTAGAAAACTTGAGCTCGCAAGCTTCGAGCAACACTTCTGCATCGCAAAGAACAGCGCAGCAGGGTGCCAATGCCGCTGTCACAGCAAAGACCAGTGCCACACAAAGCACACGTTCCGCAGGGGTGTCCGTCACCATGTCCACCCAGACCCGTGGGCTGGAGCGCACCGCCCGGAGCGATTCTGCTTCGGATGTCGATGCCAAAAAGGTCGCCGCAGTCAAGGCGGCCATCCAGGATGGTACTTACAAGATCAATGCAGAAGCAATTGCCGACAACTTGTTGTCCAGCTCACAGGAAATGCTCAGTGGCCGTGTGAATTAAACCCGCTCTGGGCGTGCGAACTTTCTTATGCACAAAGGCCCTGACATGACACACACGGTTTTAGACCATCAACTCGACCGCCTGGAGTCCGAGTTGGTTCAACTTCGCGCCAGCTTGGTCGATGGCGATCCCACCTTGGTTCAATCGGCAAGTACCAGTTTTCAGCGTCTGGCGGTCGATTTTCTCCAGATGGCCAACGAAATGGGACGCACCTGCTCTTCCACCCCCGCACGCCTCCAGCGCATCAAACAGTTAGCCCAGAATGTCGGCGGCTTGCGTGAAATCCTGTTGCGGCGCACGGCCTATGTGGACAGGGCGCTGGCCGTCATCGTCCCCGGAACCCAGAAATCCACCTATGCCACAGCCGGTTCCACCCGCTCTGGATATGGTGGCGGCACCGCCGCACGGCGCGCGGGTGCTTTCGCGGCTTTTTCAGCATGAGTACGCAGGTGCGAGCCCTGGTTCTGCTGTTGTGCGCCTTGCCCACAGCCGCGTTTTCCCAATTACCTGACCTGAATCTGACCGTTTCCCTGCGGGAAATCGATGAAAGCGAGGCGCAGGAAGGTGCCTCCAACGTGACCGGGCGTAGCTACGGCACCGCGCCGCGTGGACCAAACTTTGCATCCCAGCAAGTGCGCGTGCGCAACGGGGAACGGGCCAGTCTGCACATCGAGCAATCCATGCCGATGCTGTGGATTCAACAGGCGCAAGCCCACAGCGCAACGCTTGCGGCAGACTATTCCAAGGACAACACAAGCACCGGCAGTATCCGGGCAAACAGCCAATCAGGCGGCTTTACGCAGGGCTTGACCACGATGACCGGGGGGCAGCAGTTCATCGTCACCCCCAGCTGGCCGGGCGCGGGAAGGCCGGTCGCGGTCAAGATTGACATTCAATCCGCCGTGGTGGACGAGCGCATCAGCGGCGACTTGCCCGCCACCACCCGCAAACAGTTCACCAGCACCATCAACGCCATGCCCAACCAATGGGTGACCCTTGCCAGCAGCGGCTCCACAGCACCCGCTGGCAGCTACAGCAGCACACGCAGCGCCAACGCACGCCGCTTGATCCAGCTGCGGGTCAGCACCGAGTAAGCACCGAGTAATTACTACGTTTTCAATAGCTTTCCCCGCTTGTCCCACGGGCGTTAGAGGCTGATTTGATACCTGAATTAAGGCTAAATCGAGGCTAAAACGTGCCACAAAGGCTTGCGGGGAGCACCTGTAGTGCGGCTTTTGTGCTTTTTAATATCACGGGTGATATGAAATTGGCGTCATTCGGTCTGTTCAGAGCAAAAAACAGTAAGCGCCGATCAGCAGCACGGTGTGGGCTTTATGTCGATTTAACCCGTCTTGCAGCCAACTTTCGCTTGCTGGAGAGATTAGACTCCCTGTCATGAAGGAGTCATTATGAAGTGTTATCTCGCCCCGGTAGCGCTGCTGCTGGCCTGTACAGTCGCCAGTGCGGCGCACGATGCATCCATCCCCCTGCTGTCGATGAAAGGTGCCAACTGGAGTGCTGAAGAGGGAACCTATATCCGGGCGCTCCACAAAAAAGGCAGTATCAGGATTGCCACCAAGCTGGGTGCGACGATTTACATGCCGCAACAAGATGGCTCCATCACCGGGTTTCATTATCAGGTGCTCAACGAGTTTGCCAAATTGGCCAAGGTCAGGATTGACATCAAGCTGGTCACCTGGAGCGAGTACTTCTACAAAAAGGGTGAAGATGTCGAGCGGGTGAAGACGGACCCGGACTACACCTATGTCCCCACGCTGATTGACAACGTGGACCTGTATCTGGACGGCATCACGGTGCTGCCTTGGCGCGAGAAGATGTTTGACATCGTAAAAATTGTGCCCAGTCGCCAGATGATTGTTGCGCGCAAAGACAACAAACCCCGCCAGGTTGCCGATTTGAACGACAAGGTCTGCGCCATGGTGAAAAACACCTCCATGGAGTTCAACCTGGAGAAGTTGAAACGTACCGAGCACATCCACTTCACCTACATCAACGCCGAGGACTTTGATGCGCTGGACAGGATGGTCTCGACGGGCCAGGCCGACTTTACGGTGTACGACAGCGACCGGGCCTTCGTCGCCTTGGCCAACTACAAAAACCTTGACATCGCCTGGCCCATCAGCGAATTGGAAATCATGGGTTGGGCGGTGAACAAAAAGAACACCGTGCTCAAACATGTGTTGGAAAAATACATCCGGTACGCCCAGGAAACCGCTATCCTCGACACATACTGGAAACAATCCTACGGCGTGACCTTCATCGAGTATCTGAACGTTCTGAAGCTGACCAGATAACGCAGTGCAGCGCGATGCAATTCAAGAACAAACTACTGCTTTTTATTTACCCGGCAATTGTGATCCCGGTGGCCATCATCATCGCGGTCAATTTCACCATCGCGGCCAAAAAGGTGGCGGAATTGCAGTTTGAGTTGCTCATCAACACGGTCAACAATGTGCTGTCCAAGAGCGATGCCAGCTTCAAAGCGATGGACGCCCTGGGGATGGCCAAAGTCGAATTCTTCATTGAAGCCACCAAAAAGCAGATATTGCTGGACATCCAAAAGAACCAGACGCCGGGTGCATCCATGGTGGTGATTGACACCCGGTCGGATGCGGTGGTGTTTTCGACCGGGGAGGATGCGCAGGGCCTCTTGCTGGACGCCAACCAGATCCACACCATGATCGCCCAGCGCGAGGGCCATGGTGACTACACCCTGCACTCGCAGACGGGCGACACCATCCACGCGCTGGCCGCCTTTGCCCAGTACCCCAACTGGAACTGGCTCATCGTCAGCAGTGTGAACAAAAACCAGCTCTACCGCTACGTTTTTGATGCCATGGTTTTTACCCTCGTCATGGCAGGCGTCTTGCTGGTGGCGGTGTTCTTTTTTGTACGCCGACTGGCCAACGCTGCCGGTCACGCCCTGGCTGCGTTGGAACAAGGCGCTGCCCGCATCGCCAGAAACAACTTTGATGATCCCATACACATCCCCGGTGAAGATGAGTTCTCCAGTCTTGCCAAGAGCTTTAATACCATGGCTGGCGCCATCAAGGAAACGCAAGCCAGCCTGGAAGCCACCTTGAACGCCATACCCGACTTGCTATTCGAGGTGGATGCCAATGGGCGCATTCACAACTACCACGCGCGTCGCGGCGAACTACTGGCTGTGCCGCCCGAGCGGTTTCTGGGTAAGGTGTTTGCCGATTTTTTGCCGCCAGCGGCGGCCCAGGTGTGTCTGGATGCGCTGCACGAAGCATCCATACGTGGTTGGTCAACGGGAGCCAGCTATGCGCTGCCACTGCCCCAGGGTGAGACCTGGTTTGAACTCTCGGTAGCGCTGATGCCCAGAAACGGCGATCCTGAGCGCCACTATGTGGTGTTGGCGCGGGACATTACCGAGCGCATCCGATCCAGTGAAAAGCAGCGTGAACTGGGTGAGCGCCTCGCGCTGGCAACCCGTGCCGGCAACCTGGGCGTTTGGGACTGGCACATTCGGGAAAATACACTGCTCTGGGACGCCACGATGTATGCGCTCTACGGCGTCACAGCCGAGAGTTTTGGTGGCAACTATGAAGCGTGGAAGCGCGGCGTCCACCCCGATGATGCATTGCGCCTGGATTTTGAACGCAAGGCCGCTTTCAGCGGGGAAAAGGAATATGACACCGAGTTTCGCGTGGTTTGGCCCACCGGAGAGATCCGGCACCTGCGTGCCATGGCACAGATACAACGCGGCAGCAATGGCCAGCCCATGCGCATGGTGGGCATCAACTGGGACATCAGCACCCTGAAGGCCCACCAGAGCGAGCTGGAGCATCTGGCCCATTTTGATGCGCTGACCGATCTGCCCAACCGCGCGCTCCTGACCGACCGCTTGCAGCACGCCATGGCGCTGGCCCGGCGCAATGCCCAGGGCCTGGCAGTGGCCTACCTGGACCTGGACGGCTTCAAGCTGATCAACGACAGCCACGGTCACAAAACAGGCGATCAGGTGCTGGTAGCCCTGGCTGGTCGCATGCACGCGGTCCTGCGTGACGGCGATACGCTGGCCCGTGTGGGGGGAGATGAGTTTGTGGCCGTTTTGCTCAACCTGCCCAATGTGGCAGCCGGCACAAGCATGTTCAAGCTGCTGTTGGCTGCGGCGGCGGACCCGGTACACCTGGAGGGTGAGGGCTTGCAGTTTCAGGTATCTGCCAGCATTGGTGTGGCCTTTTATGCCCATGAAGACGAGGTACAGGCCGACCAGCTCATGCGCCAGGCCGACCAGGCCATGTACCAGGCCAAGCTGGCGGGTAAAAATCGGTTCTACGTCTTCGACGCGGCAAAAGACAGCAGCATTCGTACCCACCATGAAGCGTTGGAGCATCTGCGCGCAGCGCTGGAGCGCCAGCAGTTTGTTTTGTACTACCAGCCCAAGGTGAATATGCGCAGCGGCGAGGTGGTCGGTGCCGAAGCGCTGATTCGTTGGCAACACCCCCAAAGAGGCTTGCTGGCACCGGCGGCGTTTTTGTCCATCATAGAAGACCATCCCCTGGCTATCGCCGTTGGCGAATGGGTGATAGACGCAGCCCTCACGCAAATAGAGCAGTGGCGCGCAGCGGGGTTGGATATTTCGGTCAGCGTCAACGTGGGGGCGCGGCAATTGCAACAGGCAGATTTTGTGGCCCGCCTGCAGGCGATTCTGGCCCGGCATCCCGACCTGGAACCAGCTTGTCTGGAGATGGAAATACTGGAGACCAGTGCCCTGGCAGACATGGTGCAAGTGTCCAGGGTGATTGCAAGCTGCGCCGAAATGGGTATTCGCTTTGCGCTGGATGACTTTGGCACTGGCTACTCCTCGCTCATTTACCTCAAGCGCCTGCGGGCTGCAACGATCAAGATTGACCAGAGCTTTGTGCACGACATGCTGACCGACCCCGACGACCTGTCCATTCTGACGGGCGTGATCGGGCTGGCGCGGGCGTTCAAGCGTGAGGTGGTTGCCGAAGGGGTGGAAACGCTGGCGCACGGCACTGCGCTGCTGCAACTGGGCTGTGAGTTGGCGCAAGGGCATGGCATTGCCCACCCCATGCCTGCTGACGCGATGCCAGACTGGGCGCGCAACTGGCAGCCCGACGCCGCCTGGCGCATACATCATGGTAGCTCTAGTGTGGGTGGCGCGGCAGATCAACCGTGAGCATCACCGCACCACCTGCCGATGCCATGGCGATGCTGCCGCCATGCGCCTGGGCAATGAGTTTGGCTGAGAAAGTTCCCAAGCCCGTGCCGTGGGGCTTGCCGTGGCTGGCGTATTTTTCAAAGAAGCGTGCAGCGATTTCCGGCGCGACCTGGCCCGGATTGGACACGCGCACCTGACAGCTAGCACCCACCACCAGCTCCAGTGTCACGGTTTCACCGGCATGCACCGCTTCGGCAGCGTTCTTGATCAGGTTGTGCAGCATGGAATACAGCAGCAGCGTCTCACCCTGCACCCGTGCGCTTTCCCCCTCAGCGGCGCCATCAAGCTGGAACTGCACGTTTTTGGCAGCAAAGGCGTTGCGGCATTCGCCCACCACACGCTCCAGCAAACTGCGCAGGTCAACTGTCTGGGGTGTGAGCTGGTACTGCCCCAGCTCGATTTTCATCAGGTCATTGGACAGGTCAATCAGGCCCAGCATGGTGTAGGCCGCTTGTTCAATGGCCTTGATATGCTGGCTTGGCTGTGCACCGAGGCCGCCTTGGTTCAGCAAACTGGACGCCATGCCGATGATGGCGGCCAGCGGGTTTTTCAGGTCATGCCGGGTGATGCGCTCGACTTCTTCTTGCAGCCTTGCGTGCTGGATGGCCAGGTCGTACTGCGCACGCAGGTCTTCCTGGGCTTGCGCGATGCGCAGCGCGGTGGCGACGCGGGCTTTGAGGATCTCGGGCTCCATCGGTTTGGTGACGTAATCGACCGCCCCCAGGGCCAGGCCTTGCACGGTTTTTTTCACATCGTCGAGCGCGGTCAGGAATATCACCGGGATATAGGCGGTGGCCGGATCGGCTTTCAAACGGCGGCAGACCTCGAAGCCGTCCATCTCGGGCATCATGATGTCGAGTAGTACCAAGTCCGGCGGCGTGGCCTGGCACAGTTGCAACGCCTTGTCGCCCCGTGTGGTGAGCTTGACGGTGTAATGCCCGCGCAGCAGGCCGCTGACCAGCGTCAGGTTGTCGGGTACGTCATCGACAATGAGCACCGTCGGGCTGGTACGTGCCTTGCCTTCGCCTGCGCGGGCAGAGTCGCTCTGGCCAGGCAGTTGGACATTTTTGGGCTTGCCAAACAGTGCTTCGCTGACCTTGCGCCCGAACTCCGCAGGCTTGAAGGGTTTGAGCAAAAAGTCGTGTACCCCGGCCTGGATGGCCTGGGTCACCCGTTCGCGTTGTAGTTCGGCGGTGACCATGATGAAGGGAATGTGCCGCAAGCGCTCCTGCTTGCGCACCGCTTGCAGCAATTCCAGCCCGCTCATGCCCGGCATGGACCAGTCGGAGAGGATGAGCTGGATGGGTTTGTATTCCAGCAGACGCAGTGCTTCGATGCCGCTGGCGGCTGTGGAAACCTGGGTGTAGCCCAGCGATCTGAGCTGCTTGACGATGATGTCGCGCATGGTGGCAAAGTCATCCACCACCAGCACCGGGGCGTGTATGGGGGACGGGGCAGGGGAGGGCGTTTGTATCATTTGCGCAGCAAGACGTTCAGGCCGGATAGACCGGATAAACCGGATAAACCGGATTTCAGATCGGCTTCCTCGACATAGCCCATGGCGCCAGGCGTGGCCTGTACGAAGGCGATGATTTCGGCGCTGCCTGCCAGCTCGCGTGGCGGCTTGCCCTTGCCGATGTAGCGGCGCACCGTCCAGTAGGCCGTGTATTTTTCTTCGTCCTGGTTCAGAAATGCCTTGAGGAAACGGTTGCGCAGCACACTGCCGCTGCCGGCATTGACCGGCACCACGTTCACACCGCCCACTTCGATGACCCGCCCGGTAAAAATCTTCTGCACGGTGTCTTCGTCAACCTTGGCGATGCTGGCGTGTGCAATCAGCGCAATGTCGGCGTGCGCCACGCCGCAAGGCAATAACAGCAACAGGGATAGCAGGAAAGGTTCGTAGCGCATGGCAGGATGTCAGAACGCAAAACTGTAGGACAGGGACACAATCTGGAGGTTCTGGTTGCTGATGGCAGTTTGCCCCCCCGTAGTGCGCACCAGGCTGGTGGCGCCGCCAATGTATACGCGCATCCATTCGGCCTTGATTCGGGAGTTGGGCGACAGGACGTACGCGCTGCCCAGCGCCAGCGAAGTCTGGTCGTCGTAGTCGTTCTGGCGTGCTTCGGCATCGGTCATGAGACGTGCCCATGTCAGATAGGGGCGCCACGGCCCGATTTTTTTCTGCAAGCTGGCATACATGCCCATTGAATTCTTGGGCGTGATCAGGTTGAGAGCCCGTCGGCGCGCCAGTTCGCTGACCAGGCGCAGATCGTGGCCCAGCGCTATATCGGCGCCGAGCAGATACACCTGGGTGTCGATTTCTGTGGGCTGTACAGGTGGGGCAGATTGGGCAGGCGGTGGTGGTGGTTGTGCTGGTGGCGGTGCAGGTTGTGCTGCCTGCGCAGGCGGTACATTGGTCGGACCACCACCGGGCAACTGGCCGATGCCGCCGGTGGGCACTTCGATATACGCTTGCTGCACGCCGATGCGGTAGGTGTCTTCGTTGCGGTGCAGGTTCAACATCAATCCACCCGAGCGGGTATGCAGGTCACTGGTCTGGCTGCTTTGCCCATTGCCAGTGGTGATCGGCAGCCGCGTGTGCCCCCAAAAGCCGTCCAGGCTCCACTCGCCTTGCGTACCAGGCCAGGTGCGTGTGAAAGCCAGGCCCGTAAAGTCGTTGGTCGGTGCGGTGGAATAGACCTCGGTGGGTAGGTGCATGAATTCGTAGGAGGCACCCACGCTCAGGTTTTCCGAATTCAGGTACATGGGCATGCGCATCTTGCCCGCACGCAGCAGCCACTCGTTTTCGGGGCGCCAGGACACAAAGGCCCAGGGCAGCGTGACTTCCGAGGCGTTGTCGTCGCTGACCGAAGGCGCCAGCGTGGTTTGCAGCGTGGCGCCCCATTGCGGGTTGAAGTCGGCAGTGAGTTGCAGCCCGAAAATCGAGTCACGCTTGAGCGTTCCCTGGTCATTCGTAAAGCGTTCAAAGGTGTAGCCCCGGTCAGACTGGGCGTAACCCAGCGTGCCGTAGCCCGACCAGGACCATTCGATGGCCGCCGCAGGCAGCGCGGTGCAGGCCAGGAAAAACAGGCCAAATCGGGCTGCAACCCTCATGGAATGAGCGGGAATAGCTATCATTTTTAATTGATTATTATGCGGTGTATTCATGCGTCGCTCCAGCGTAGGGCAATGGCCTCGAATTGTGGCAGCAGGGTTTCAAAGCAGTCCACGATGTCGGGGTCGAACTGCTGCCCACGTCCCTGGACAATCAGCGCTGCGGCCTGGGCCAGCGCCATGGGTGCCTTGTAGGGGCGGCGCGCCAGCAGCGCATCGAACACATCGGCCACGGCCATCAGGCGCGCCGACAACGGGATGGCGCTGCCGACCAGTCCCTGCGGGTAACCTTTGCCATCCCAGCGCTCGTGGTGCGAGCGGGCTATCTCCTGCGCCTGCGCCAGAAATGCGCCACGCTTGCCCATGTGCGTGCTGGCGCGTTGCAATATCTCAAACCCGCGCTGGGCATGGGTTTTCATGATTTCGAATTCCTCGGGGGACAGTTTGCCCGGCTTGAGCAGGATATGGTCGGGAATGGCAATTTTGCCAATATCGTGCAGCGGTGCCGACTTGGCCATGCGTTCGATCAGCATCGGCGTCAGCTCCTGCGTGTACTGCGGCTTGCTGCGTGCCAGCTCCTGCGCCAGCAGCCGCACGTATTCCTGGGTGCGTTGCAGGTGGTAGCCTGTGCATTCATCGCGGAACTCGGCCAGCGACACCATGACATAGATCGAGGCATCCTGCAAATGGTTGATTTCCGACAGCCGCTGCTCGACTTGGTGTTGCAGCCAGGTATTCTGGTCGCGCAAAAAATCGTTCCAGGCCTTGCTCTGCAAATGCGCCTTGACCCGCGCCAGCACGATGGGCGGGCTGATGGGCTTGTGGATGAAGTCCGCTGCACCCAGCGCAAAACCCTGCTCCTCGTCGGCTACTTCGGTCTTTGCCGTCAGGAAAATGATGGGGATATGCTGCGTGGCCGGGTTGGCCTTGAGTTGGCGGCAGACCTCAAAGCCGTCGATTTCCGGCATCATGATGTCCAGCAGAATCAGGTCCGGCGGCGCGCTGGCGGCCAGTTGCAGTGCCTTGGCGCCGTGGTTGGCGAGTTTGACCCGGTAATGTTCCTTGAGCAGCGCGTTGAGCAGGCTCAGGTTGGCCGGGGTGTCATCGACAGCAAGGATGGTGGCGCGCTCGGTTGTCGGCGTCATGGCAGATAGTTCCTTTATTCGGGTGCTTTGGGCAGCGCCGCATGCAGCAATTCCAGCGCCCGGTCAAAGTCTATATTGTCCAGCGCCGTGGAGATTTGCAGCACGGCTTGTACGCTCAGAAAGCCCGCAAACTCGCCCCTGTGCTCGCTCCAGAGCTGGATGCAGTCGCCATCGCTGTCCTGCAGCAAACGCAAGAATTCCGGCAGGCACGGGGGAGGGGCTTCCGCATCGGCAGCGGCCATGGTTATCGTCGGCGCGGGCGCAGGAAGATGCGCACGCAAGGCCGCAACCAGGGGATCGAGCAAGCGCGCCAGCTCCGGCAGGGCCGCGCGTGCTGCGTGGGCCTTGGCTTCCTGAAAGGCCGCCTCCAGCTCCTGGCACACCGCGCTGATGGCGTTGGCGCCCAGCGTCGCGGACATGCCCTTGAGCGTGTGTGCCATGCGCTGCGCCGTGGACCAGTCCTGGGCGTCGAGCAGTTGTTGCAGCGTATCCGCTCCTTGTTCGTAGTCGCGCACAAAACCCGCCAGCAGATCAAGGTACAGCTCCGTTTTGCCACCGCAGCGCCGCAAGCCTGTTACGGTATCGAGTCCGTCAACGACTGGCAACGGCAGGCTTGGAAATTCCGATGAAACCGGGCCAGAAGGCACGTCCTGCGTGCGGGGTGCACTATCTTTGTAGTAGTGCGCCAGCATGGCGTACAGCGCATCAGGCTCAATGGGTTTGCTCACATGCGCGTTCATGCCCACGGCCGCGCAGCGTTCGCGCTCGTCCGCCATGGCGTGCGCCGTCATCGCAATGATGGGCAATGCCTGCAACTGTGCGTCTGCGCGGATGCGCCGGGTGGCCTCGTAGCCGTCCATCACCGGCATCTGCAAGTCCATCAGCACGGCATGGTAGGCATCCGGCGCGCAGGACTGTAGATGTTCCAGCGCCTCCTGGCCGTTGTGGGCGACGTGTACCGCAACCCCCTGGCTGGTGAGCAACTCGACGGCCAGTTGCTGGTTGAGCGCATTGTCTTCGACCAGCAATACGTGCATGCCGACGAGCGAGGTGGCGGTGGAGTTGGTCGCTGCGCCGGAATCCGTATCCGCTGCATGTCCGCTCAGGCGCCTGAGCAAGGCGCGCAGATCGGCAGGCAGCACCGGCTTGGGCAGGAAGGCATGCACATCCAGTTTGCTGGCGGCCTCGTGCATCACGTCCGAGTCATAGGCGGATACAACCACCGCCAGCGGCATCGGGTCGGTTCGGGCAGTGCGCAGTTTTTGCAGCACGGCGCCGCCGTCCATGTCGGGCATGACCCAATCGAGCAGCAGCAGATCAAAGGCGTGTCCCGCAGCCTGGGCCTGGGCGATGGCATCCAGTGCGGCTGCGCCACTGGCCACACGCACAATCGCCTCGGACCGCTGTGCGCCCACGCCCATGGCGGCAAGCATGTCGGCCAGCACCGTAGCTGCGTCGCTCTGGTCGTCCAGAATCAGCACACGCAGATGCGCCACATCGGGCGATACCAATGCCGCTGTGTCCGACGCCAAGTTTTGCGCCAGCCCCAGACGCGCCGTGAACACGAAACTGGAGCCAACCCCAGGGCTGCTCTTGACCCGGATGCTGCCGCCCATCAGTTCCACCAGCTTTTTCGAAATCGCCAGCCCTAATCCCGTGCCGCCGAACTTGCGCGTGGTCGAACCATCGGCTTGGCTGAATTCCCGGAACAGATTGTCGATCTGCGCGGGACTCAAGCCTATGCCGGTATCGCGCACGGTAAAGCGCAGCAACAGCGACTCTTCGGCCTGCTCCTCGATTCCCACACTGAGCTTGACATGGCCCTGGTGGGTGAATTTGACGGCGTTGGACAGCAAATTGGTCAAGACCTGCCCGAGCCGCAGCGCGTCGCCCACGACGTACAGCCTGTCATCGAGCAGCAGGGCGTCATCAATGCCCAGTAGCAGCTCCACCTCTTTTTCCCGCGCACGCTGGCGCAGCAGCGCCAGGGCGTTGCCCACCACTTCGGACAATAAAAACCGGCTGTGCTCCAGTTGCAGCTTGCCCGCTTCCACCTTGGAAAAGTCCAGAATCTCGTTGATGATTCCCAGCAAGGAGCGCGCCGCGCCGTGCGCCTTGCCAACGTAATCGCGCTGGCGCGGCGTCAGTTCGGTTTGCAGCGCCAGATGCGTCATGCCGATGATGGCGTTCATGGGCGTGCGAATCTCGTGGCTCATATTGGCCAGAAACATCGACTTGGCAGCGGTGGCCCCCTCGGCCTGGATGCGCGCATCTTCCAGCTCTTTTTGTACCGCAGCGCGGGCATGGATGTCGTGTTCAATGGCCTGCGCCATGCCGTCAAAGGTGGCCGCCAGCGATTGCAGCTCCTCGACGCCGGCAAAGACCCGCCCAGGCTGCGCGGCGGTGTCCGCAGTGCTTGCGATGACCCGCGTGGCATAGTCGCCCGTGGCCAGTTGTCTGGCAGCCCGGCTCAGATAGCGCACCGGATGCAAGACGCGCTGGCGGATGGTGCGCACGGCGAACTCCAGCAGCACCACCCCGGCCAGCAGACCGCCCAGCGAGAGCAGGATCAGACGCTCCAGCCGCTGGGTGGCTGCCTTGAGCTCCGCCTGGGTGCGCGCTTCGGTCAGCTGAATCAGATTTTGCACGGCCACGGTCAGATCGGCCTTGAGCCGGTTGTAGTCCTGGCCATGCACCAGCTGGCTGGCAAATGCCAACTGGGGGCGGCCATCGGAGACGAAGTCGCGTTTTTCGGGGTCGTACAAACCTTGCGTTGCGGCAAAGGCGATTTGCTCGATGCGGTTCATCGCCTCGGTTGCGGCCAGGATTTTCTGCAAGGCGGCAAACTCCTCCGTGCTGAACGCCAGCGCCTTCATGCGCTCGCTGACAGAAAGTTTGACGCCATTTTCCGGCAGGCTGTGCGTGATGCGCCCGGCAATCACCTCGTCCCAGTAGGTGAAGGGGTTGAAATCCGCAGGCAATGGCTTGTCACCTTGGCGAATGGCGATGATGTCGAAATAGTAAAACAGATAGCGCGTGTCGCCGGTGGTGGTGAAGGCGCGCACCAGCCGTGCCAGCTGCTCGGTTTCCTGGCGCAAACCTGCGGTGAGCGCCAGGGCCTTCTGGCGGTACTCCTGGCTGGCCGTAGCGCTGTTGTGCGCCTGCCAGATCAGCAGCATCACCACGCCGTTGCCCAGCAGGGTCATGAGCACCACCACCGAGAACCAGACCGAGACGTTGCGCAGTTTCATAGGGACGTTACACAAGGCTTTGCAGCCTCGGTGTCTCACGGTTGGTCAAACGCATTCAGTTTGAACACGGCCACCACGTGAACCAGTTCCTGTGCCTGGTTCTTGAGACTGCTGGCCGCTGCGGCCATTTCTTCCACCAGCGCGGCATTTTGCTGCGTGGTCTGATCCATCTGCTTCACGGCCTCACCGACTTGGGACGCACCCAAAGACTGCTCGTCACTGGCTGTGCTGATTTCGCCCATGATGTCGGTTACGCGCTTGATGGAGTTGACCACTTCCGTCATGGTGGCGCCCGCCTGATCAACCAGTGCGGTGCCCCGCTCGACCCGCTCGACGCTGGAATGAATCAGTGTCTTGATTTCCCTGGCGGCCTGCGCGCTGCGTCCGGCCAGGGAGCGAACTTCGCTGGCTACCACGGCAAAACCGCGCCCCTGTTCGCCCGCGCGGGCGGCTTCCACCGCCGCATTGAGCGCCAGAATGTTGGTCTGGAAGGCAATGCCGTCAATGACCCCGATGATTTCCGATATTTTGCGGGAGGCATCGTTGATGCCCTGCATGGTGTCCACCACCTGGGCCACCGCTTCACCGCCTTTGACGGCCACACTGGATGCGCCCATGGAGAGTTGATTGGCCTGGCGAGCGCTGTCTGCGTTTTGCCTGACCGTGGCGCTGAGTTGTTCCATGGATGCAGCAGTCTGCTCCAGCACACTGGCTTGCGATTCGGTGCGGGCGGACAGGTCGTGGTTGCCCTGGGCGATCTCCGAGCTGGCGGCGGCGACACCTTCGGAGCCCTGGCGCACATTGGCAACGATGTCCGCAAGGCTGTCACGCATGGCCTTGATCGCGTACAACAAACTCGATTGGTCGCCGTTCCTGAGCGCAATGGCCACGGACAGGTCACCCTGGGACAGCGACTGTGTGATCATGGCGACATCGGACGGCTCGCCACCGATTTGCCCCTTGATGCCGCGTGCCATAAAGGCACTCACTGCCCCGGCAACGGCGATGGATGCCAGCAACACCATGAGACCCGTGGCCAGCATGCGCCTGAATGCGCGGGCCGACCGATCCACATCACCTTTGCCGAGCTGTTGTTCCAGGAGTACCAGTTTTTCGGACGACGCGCTCAACTGCTGAAAATGATCGTCAGCGGATTGCATGACCATGATGCCGGCATTAAGGTCTGCCGTTGCCATGTCCAGGGCATTGGCCAGCGCGGTTCGGTATTTTGCGATCTGAGCGACCATTTTTCCGGCCAGGGATTTTTCCTCCTGGTCCAGATCCGAAGCGGATGCCCAGGTGGAAAATGCGGCAGCGTCACGGTCAAAATCCGCTAGCAACACCTTGGTTTCCTTTTCAATATACCCGTTGTCCCGATTGGAACTCCAGGTAAGAACCCGGTAGGCCTGTGAATGGGCGCGCAGAACGTCGCTGCGCATGTCCGCTGCGATGGATGCATGGCTGAACCGGTTGTTGAACAATTCTTCCAGTGCGAATTGCTGCGCATGCATCGTCAGATAACCGAGCATGCCCAGAATCAGCATGAGCACAATCGTTACCGCCGGGGCAATCAGTACCTTGTTAAACAGATTCATGGAGACTCACGCAATCGGTGTGCCGCGCACAAGCCCGGCCTACTTGTCTTACTTGTAAATGCCACATCCGACAAAAATATCGCCCACCTTGACGATATAAGAGGACTTGGCTTCGATTTTTTTCGACACCGGATTGGTCCAGTTGTAATCCACCCAGCCCTTGCCGGGACCGTTGGCCGTGGCGATGAACTCCTTGGTAAAGTATTTGCCATCCGAGTCTTTTACCTCGGTCATGTCCTTGCCAATCAGCTTGGCGTTCATCGGGTGGGCAACAATCACTCCTTGGATGCCGTAGGCAAAAACATACAGTTCGCCTTTGACAAACGGCCCTTTCGGATCGTTGAGACTTGCCAGCGCCTTGTCCTTGCCCACTTCCTTGACATGCGCCACCGCCTTGTTCACCAGGTCCATGGCATCATCCCTGGGCGTTGCGAAGGCCGCAGACAGGCCGAGGAAAACAAAAGCTATCGACGCAAAAAATGCAGTGACCTTACGCATGAAAAATTCCTTGTACGAATGAGTGGAAACCTTGCCTGGGCCAGTTTACCTGCAATTGCAAATTCTCGACGGATGCACCGCCGGGCAAATCAAGCCTGCTATGATGAAAAAAACCAGCAAGGAGCAAACGGGTGAACGTGGCTATGGGTATTCGGCCAAAAATACTATTGACCTTTATCATCTGCTTCGGTTTGATGGCAGGAATCAGCCTGGGCTTGCTGCACTACAGCCTGAGCGAAAGTTATGACGGGATTGAACGCCGTGACTTGAGCGCACACATGGGGCGCGTGGTGCAAAGCCTGGAGTCGGGCCTGGGCCATTTGAACAGCCAGACGCGCGACTGGGCCGTCTGGACCGAGATGTACAACTATGTGCAAGCACCCAGTGCAGCCTGGGCCGAGGAAAACATTGGCGCCCATTCGATGGAGCCAGCAGATTTGTCGCTGGTGATGGTCTACGATGCCGAGGGTGAACTGGTCTCCATGACAACGCGCAATCGCGGGGGCGGCACGCTGGATTTGTCTGGCTTGCAATCCGGTCCCTACGCGCAGTGGCTCAAGAAAGCGGAGCAGGAAACCGCCTGTGGACTGATGGACACCGATGCGGGCCTGCTGCTGACCTGTCGGGCCAACATCACCCGCTCGGATACCAGTGGTGCCTACGTTGGCACGGTGGTCATGGGGCGCCAGCTGGACGCGCAACTCCGTCGCAAGCTACAGGTGCAAACCAGACTGTCTTTTCAGTTGCATGACCGACAGGATTTGCCAGGGGGACTGGCGCGATGGCCGGGTTTGCTCACCCCTGGCACCTTGGGTTCTGGCGATTTCTGGACCGCACATGACGAAACTTTGTACCACCTGTACTACCCGCTGCAAGACGTACTGGAAAAGAATATCGGCCTGATCACGCTGGACGTGTCGCGCGATGTCCATGAGGAAGCCGAAGAAGTCTTTTCCCAGGTACGAACGCAGATGGTGTGGACGGCTTCGGTCACCGCTATCTTGTTGACGGTGGCGGTGCATCTGCTGCTGGTGCGCAGGTTGCGCCGCTTCACGCGCCAACTGGTCAAGCTGACGGAACAATCCAACTGGCATACGCGCATCAGCGTCATGGGGAACGATGAGTTGGGGTTGCTGTCCAGCAAAGTCAATTCCTTGCTTGCTGTCATCGAGTTCCAGGTACAAACCCTGGAAGCGCTGACGATGACGGATGCGCTGACCGGATTGGCCAACCGGCGCGCCTTTGACACACGGCTGGTGCTGGAGTATGCACGCAAGGACCGGGATGACCGCCCGCTGGCCATGCTGATGCTGGATGTGGACTATTTCAAGCGTTACAACGACCATTACGGCCACCCCGGTGGCGATGCCGCATTGCAGGCGCTGGCGCAGGTTCTGCAGCTGTCGGTTTGCCGCGCGTCGGACCTGATCGCCCGTTTGGGCGGTGAGGAATTCGCTGTGCTGGCCCCTGAGACCGATGCTGCGGGAGCCACAGCCCTGGCAGAACGCATTCGTGCCAATCTGCGCGAGCGCTGCATTGCGCATGTCGACTCTCCCGTTGCCGCCCACGTGACCGTCAGTATCGGCATCGTGATTGCCGGTGAGGAAACCCCCGAGGATTTCGTCAACCGGGCTGATCAGGCGCTCTACAAGGCCAAACACGGCGGCAGGGATCGCGCGTACTGCGACGAACCGGGGGCGTTACCGGGCGATGGACCGGAATACGCATCTACTGCGCCGTGAGCCAATCCCTTCGTTACACCCTCTTGTCATTGCGGGATCTGCTGGTTTCGGTCGGCCCTTTTCTATTTCTGGCCATCGGCCTGGTGGGCCTGGCCTACTGGTGGCTCAACCCCAATCCGCCCAAGCACGTGCGCCTGGCAACCGGGCCGGCGCAAAGTGCCTATGCCACTTTCGGCCAACGCTATGCCAAGGCGCTGGCCAAGGACGGCATCACCGTGGAACTGGTACCCACCGAGGGTTCGGCAGACAACCTGCGCCTGCTGCGCGAAGGCGCGGTGGATCTGGGCTTTGTGCGTGGCGGCACGGCCGAGGCTGCGGAGTTGGACGATGCGGGTCTGGAATCCCTGGGTAGCCTGTTCCTGGAGCCGGTGTGGTTGTTCTACCGCGCGGCCATCGCCCCCACCGACACCACGCCGCCGCAGACGCTGGATGCGCTCACCCAGCTACAAGGGCTGCGTGTGAATGTCGGCACGCCCGGTAGCGGCATTCCCAAGCTGATGGGCAAACTGCTGGACAGCAACCGCATCGCCCCCACGGCATTGACGCTGTC
Source organism: Rhodoferax sp. (assembly GCA_041910275.1). Taxonomy (GTDB): domain Bacteria; phylum Pseudomonadota; class Gammaproteobacteria; order Burkholderiales; family Burkholderiaceae_C; genus Allorhodoferax. The sequence continues at coordinate 15,082 of JAYRRD010000147.1, read as the reverse complement.
ACGACTGGAGCAGACCCCGGCAACCGTGGCCTTGCTGGAGGGCGATCTCGATGCCATTGTGTTTGCCTCGGCGCCCGAATCCAGTCTGGTACAAATGCTGCTGCAAACGCCGGGCATCAAGCTGATGGACTTTGCCACGAGTGAAGCCTATTCGCGCCGCTTTTCCTTTCTGAGCCCGGTGGTGCTGCCGCGTGGTGTCGTCGATCTGGCGGCCAATATTCCGCCGCGCAACGTCCATCTGGTGGCACCCACCACCACCTTGCTCACCCGTGAAGGAACGCACCCGGCGCTGCTGCAACTGTTTGCACTGGCGGGCAACACCATCCACGGCGGGCCGGGCTGGTTCAAACACACACGCGAGTTCCCCAATATCCGCAACAACGAGTTGCCCCTGGCGCAAGAGGCCGAACGCAGCATTCAGGGCGGCGCGCCGCTGCTGCAGCGCTACTTGCCGTTCTGGGTGGCCAATCTGGTGGAGCGGATGTGGCTGGCCTTGGGGCTCATCCTCGCCGTGCTGCTGCCCTTGTCACGGGTGATACCGCCGCTGTATGCGTTTCGGGTGCGTTCGCGCATCTTTCGTTGGTATGCGCAGTTGCGCGAACTGGAGGTGCGCGCCGAGGAGGCCGGCGACACTGCGCCGCTGCTCCACGAACTCAATGCCCTGGACCGGCTCGCCGAGAAGATCAGCGTGCCACTGTCCTACACCGACGAGCTGTACGCGCTGCGCGGCAACATCCAGCTGGTGCGCAAGAAATTATTGCAACGCAGTACCGCACACTGACGCGCTGGGCGCTTCTTATGCCACAGCGGATCGCAAGCTGGCCAACTCGGCTTCCAGGGCACGGATGCGCTGATCACGCGACAGCAGGGCTTGTTCGACATCGGCGGCGTCAAACTTTTGCGGAATATGTTGCGGGCAGTTGGCGTCCCAGGCCGTGAGTGCAAACACCATGGCCTGCTCGGCCCGCCCCGCGTAGCCGGGCACCACCAGGCGCTGCAGCAGAGCGGGATCATCCTCCACCACCCGCGCGCGCCCCCACAGCTTGATGCGCTGGCGCTGGGCATAGTCCATGGTGAAAATGAATGCCTGCGGGTTTTCCGACAGATTGCCGGCGCTGATGTACTGGCGGTTGCCCCGGAAATCCGCGAAAGCCAGGGTGTGGTCATCGAGCACCTGCAGAAAACCGGGCGGCCCCCCACGGTGCTGGATGTACGGCTGTCCCTGTGCGTTGGCGGTGGCCAGGTAAAAACTGGTCTGCCGTTGCAGCCAGTCTTGCAGCTCCGGTGTCACCACCGTGTTCCACCCGTGCCCCTGCTCCATGCGAGCGTAAGCGCTGCGCGAGCCTTTGCGCTCCTGCAAGGCCTTGACGGCGGGCGTAAAGGCGACGTCACTGGCGATATGCGGCATATGCGGCGTATTGGACATGGCACACCTCATACGCCAGCGTCTTTGCGCAAACGCAAAAATGCCACACTCAGTGCGCTGGACGCCTTGGCGAAACCCGAACCGATGTCGAGCATGCGCTGGGCCTCGGTGAAGCGCCCGGCGTTGACCATTCTGGCCACTTTCGTGACCTCGCTGTGAAAGTCAAGGTGTTTATGCATGCAGTGCCCATGGGCTCCCAGATGCCCGTAGGCCGACTTGCCTTCGCCATGCAGCCATTGCCCCAGTTCACAGCAGTCGTCGCGCGACAAGGTCACGATATCGAGTTGTTCATGTTTGGCAATGGCCGCGCGTAACTTGGTTTTCCACAGGGCATGGGCGGCAGCAGCGTTGTCGAGGTGCATGGTTCTTCTCCTTCGCATGTAGGGGGATCAAGGGGCGTTCACAGCATGGACTGCGAATGGGTGAACTATATTTGCACTACAGATAATAGAGAATCCATCAAATTTACAATTCACTATTCAGTTAAATTGAATAATATGGACCACTTTCACCTGGCCCGCGTCTTCGTCGCGGTGGCCAATGCCCACAACTTCGCCGCAGCGGCACGCCAGCTCAAACTTTCGGCACCCGCAGTGACACGCTGCATCAACGAACTGGAGCGTCACCTGGGTCTGCGCCTGCTGGTGCGCACCACCCGCACCGTGCGCGTGACCGAGGCCGGGGAGCGCTATGCGCAGGACTGCCGCCGCATCCTGGCTGAACTGCAGGAGGCACAGGAATCGGTGAGCGGCCTGCATGGGGCACCGCGTGGTCGCCTGACACTGACGGCGCCGGTACTGTTTGGCGCCTATTTCGTCACGCCCTTGCTCACCCAGTACCTGGAGCGCTATCCCGAGGTAACTGCTTCGTGCCTGTTTCTGGACCGTGTGGTCAATCTGGTCGATGAAGGTGTGGATGTGGCCATCCGCATCGGTGTGTTGCCGGACTCCAGCTTGCAGGCCATCCGGGTCGGGCAGGTACGTCGTGTGATCGTCGGTGCGCCGCACTACCTGGAACAGTCCGGCATGCCGCAGCGACCGGAAGACCTGCACGCGCACACCATCATCTCCGCCAACAGCGTCACACCACAGGCGGAGTGGCGTTTGGTCGAGCACGGTCAGGTACGCACATTGCGGCTGCATCCGCGCCTGATGACCACCACCAACGACTCGGCCATACAGGCCGCCGAACGTGGCTTTGGACTGACACGCTTACTGTCTTACCAGGTGGCACAAGCATTGCAGCAGGGTCGCCTTCAAACGGTGCTGTCAACCTTTGAGCCCGAGCCCTTGCCCATTCATGTGGTCCACCGCGAGGGTCGCCAGCCACCACAGCGCGTGCGGGCCTTCATTGACATGGCGGTAGACCACCTGCGCAAGCAACTCGAACCATGATCACGCGGCATGGCCTGCATGGCCGCAGCCCCGTGTGTTCCCTGGAAACACTACGTTTTTAGTAGCTGTCCCCGCTTGTCCCTCGGGATCTAGCGGCTGATTTGATGCCTGATTTGAGGCTAAATTGAGGCTAAAAACGTACCACACAGGCTTGGCAGGAGTACCTGAAGTGCGGTTTTGGTGTTTTTAATATCACGGGTGATATGAAACTGGTGTGATTCCATGCGATACATGTAGGGACGCCGACAAAGCTGCGATCCGCGCGCGCGTCGCTGAGGCTGCTTGCAATCAGGAACCAGACTTCACGCGCGTTGGCGCCGGCTTCGAGCAAGGCTGGCGACCTGTTGAACATCCTGGTGCCCTGGTGCAGCTGTTCACCGGCATTCAATCGCAGTCGGTACTGTGCCTGTTGCTGGTGTGCTGCCTGGGCGTGGTGCTGGCAGGGCTGTGCGGGTGTGGACATGGAGCAGATGGAAATACCTATCGACGCAATTGCCCATTGTGCCGCAGTCTTGGTATGAACTTTCAGTTCACCGGATAGCTGCGCAGTTCCCTGGGCAGTTTGATGAGCCACAGGCGCATGGGGCGTTCGCCGGCGCTGCCACGGGTGACCCTGGCGCCGGTGGCGTTGTTGGGGCAGGCCGTCAGCACGCCGGTGCTGGCGTCCAGGGTGCAGTCTTCGGGGCTGCCGCTGACCTCGGCCCCGGAGGCATCGGTGAGGATGGAGCGCAGGCCAAAGTCGTTGTCGTTCACCAGGGCCAGCGTGGTGCTGTCCACCACGGCCAATCCTTCGGCCTTTTCAGCCGACCAGCCCAGTGCGTTCAGGTCCAGCAGCAGGGTTTTCTTGAGTGGCACCACTGCCGACCAGGCACGGGTGGTGTTTGTGAGCGTGGAACCGTCAATGGAATTCATCTCCAGGCCATGCCCGTCCGCGCTGATGTCGGTGGCGTTGGCGGGGATTTCGACCAGCATCAGGAAGTTGCGCACCTTGCCACTGGCGTCAAGACCTTGCTCGATGACAATGAATTTGTCCGCCGCCAAGGCCACCATGTCGCCCAGCTTGGCGCTGCCGGTGCGGTTGCGGTCCCACTTTTCACCCTTCACAGGGTACTGCAAGGGGTAGGCGTACAGCCTGGAGGTTTCGGACGCCGGGTCAAACGCCAGCCAGCGGGCAAAGGCGGCGAAGTCCCGCACCCGCACCTTGTCGTCTTTCTTGCCGTCTTCGTCCTTGTCGGCGGTATCCACCACCTCTATCGACTTGCCGGCGCCATCCAGCGGGTCAATGGGACTTTGCAAAAAGCCGTGCAAAGTCCCACCGAAGATGGCCAAGCCCTCCATGCCCCGGTTGGCGCGGCGTTTGGCCAGTACGGCTGGCAGCTGGGTGCCGGGCTCATACTTTTTCAGGATCACGCCGGTGCTGGCGTCGATTTTGGCGATGAAGGGACCGTACTCGTCCGAAGTCCAGAAGACCTTGTTGGCGGCGTCAAACACCAGGCTTTCGGGGTCTATGCCGTTGGCGTCGTAGTCGGCGACGGTTTTGTCGTACTTGAAGCCATCGGTGAGCACGACTTCGCGCGAGTTGCCAACGGCACCCGCAGGCAAGGGACGGCCACTGACGCGGGTACTGCCATTGGCCTTGATGGGCAGCAAGGATTCGATGACTGCACCGCCCTTGCCGATGGTGATGGTGGCAATGGAGGGCGTGAATTGCGGCGCCGGGAACACCTTGCTGGCAGTGCCCGTGGGGTTGGTGACCGTGGCGGGCGCATCGCCGTTGGGTCCACGGTCGGTAATGCCGTAAAACACCGCGTTGCCCGCGCTGTCTTGTCCCTTGTAGGCCAGGCCCGAGCCCGCAGCCGGGAAGAATCCCTGCGGGAAGTCATTTTTCACGGCTGCCAGAGTACCGGGGTAGGGCACGTACAGGGATTTATCGGTCGTGACTGTGTATTTGGTCACGCTCACATCGCCTCCCGCGCTGGCCACAGCCGTGGCCCTGGTGGTGGCGCTTTGGCCCAGCTGGCCCGCCAGGGTGCTCTCAAAGTGCTCCTTGGCCAGCGCCAGGCGGGTGCTGTCGGGGGTGCGCTGGCTGTAGGGCTTGCCAAAGCTGTCGTTCACGGTTTTGGGCAGTGCCGCTCCCAGGGCCGTCTGAAAGGCGGTGGCGGTAGCGCCCACATCCAGAGCGGTATTGGCCAGCGCGGTGCGCACTGCGCCGGGGATGCGGATGCCGTTTCCGGGCTCGTCGTCCTCGTCAAGGCTTTGCAACAGCAAGAGAATGTTGTTGACCTTGTTGTCGCTGCCCGTCCAGCTGCCCGCGACGGCCAGATCCAGCGGGGTAATGGTGCTTTGGCACGCGGCCTTGCCCAGCTGCGTGGCGCCCAGGGTGAAAGTTACCAGGTCGTCGGAGCGGCATTCAAAGATACCGTTGCTGTCGGTGGTGCCAAGACCGCCCGAGGAACTGGTGCTGTAGGCCACGCCCTCCACGGCGGAGTCCAGCAAGCTGCCCTGGATCAAACTCTGGGTATTGCTGGTGCAGGCGGCCAGGCTGGCCACGGCCAGGGCGGTATAAGTCAGTTGGAATCGCATGGGTGCTTTCGGTTGCAGGAGATGAACAACGCGGAGCGCGCCAAAGGCTGCACACCCGCTCGCACGCGATCCTATGCCGGGTGTGTGAAAACAATATGACGGCTTTTTGACGTGCCGGGGTGCTTTTGAACGATCACTTGGTGTCATGCGGACACAGCTTGCTGAACACCGCATACCGGCGATCCACCGCAGCAGACAGGTCCATCTTCTCATTCGCTAACCACCGGGGGGATTGTTGCCGCCAGACGAACTCCGCTGCCCCTGGTTCTGGCTGGTTACCCCATAGAACGCGCATGTTCCCAGCCGCATCATGGGTGAGGTTCAAATAGCGGACATATCCGCCCTCATTTTTCCATGTGTAAATCAGCGTGTTCCCTTGGCTTTCGGCCAGCTGGTACGTTATTTTGTGCCCCGTGTACATACCCAAAACGCTGTACCACGCGGTAGCCCCTTCCACTTCCAACACCTGCATCAAAGGAAAAAAGGACTTTGCGAGGCCTGCGCAGATTGTCTGCATACTCGGTATTCCCGTTGCAGGAACGTTTTTGCTGGTTACTTCCAAATCAATGGCCCAGACGCCATCTGGTGGGTTACGCTGTTCCGCCGCATGGACGCATCCGATGAACAAAATCGAACTCACCAGGGTAAGCAGACTATTTGCAATGGTCACGGTGATGCCCTCCTTGCATTGGGTTGGTGCGTAGCTCATTTGGTATCGTACTTGCACATTTTGCTGACCACTGCAAAGCGCTCCTTCACAGCAGCGTCCCGTTTGGCTTCTTCCCGGTTTACCCACGCGACATCACGCCTGCTCCACAGGTATCGGAATTCATCTGACGTTTGGGGATTTTTCCATCCAACTTGCATGTAACCCGCCGCATCAAGGGACAAAGTAAAGTATGTGCCACGGTGATTTGCTGGCACACCGCGATAAACACGCACTTCCCCCTTTTCTTCCGTAAGTTGGGAAAGGAGTTTTGTTTCAACATGCCCTCCAATCATCCCGGTCCAGGCGATTGGCCCGTCCACTTCCACAATAAACATGATGGGCACGAAGCTGATACCAAGCCCTTTGCAGATTATTGGCTTCCCACTGGAGTCGGTGGCAAGAAGGCTCTTGCTGGTTGCCTCGATATCAACTGCCCAGATGCCATCAAAGGGTGTGCGCGGTGGTGCCACACCCGCACATCCAGTCACGAAAAGAATCATTGCAGCAACAGCACCAAGGTATTTCACCATCTCGCGCTCCTTGTTCGAACCTGCAACTTTAACGTGAAACGCCAAGCCCTTCGGCTTCGCTCAGGGCACGCAACGCCGAAGGAAACGCACCCTGAGCGGAGTCGAAGGGAGCAAAGTCGAAGGGCGCACCATGGCGTTGGCGTTTCACGTTGACAGCCTGGCTACAAACCGGCTTGCTGGCGCGCGTACCCGGCGCTGGGACCCTGTGGCGCCAATTCCAGGTAGGTGGCAAACGCTTTTTGGGCTTTGTCGGCGTGGCCCGATCTGGTGTACGCATCGCCCAGGTTGATGTAGGCCACGGCGCGGGACGGGTCTATTCGGAGGGTGTTCTCAAACCAGCGCACCGCCTCGGCAAACTTGTCCTGCCTGTAATAGACAAAACCCAGATTATTGGCCGCTTGCGCAAAGTCGGGGCGCAGTTTCAGCGCTTCGGTGAACTGGCTTTCGGCCTCGGGGTATTTTTTCTCCTTGAAGAACTGCAAGCCACGGTCATTGGCGCGCTGCGCCAACTGCCGTGCAGAGCTGGGTATGGCCAGGGGTGTTACCAATTTCTGGTCGGCACCCTGCAAATCCTTCACCACCACCGTGGTACTGGAGGGCGGGGACGCCGGTGCATGCGCACCATCCGGTGGCGGCACGGGCTTGGCGGCGGGCAGCGCGGCATCCAGTCTGGCGTTCATGGCAATGGCATCACCGGCAAGCTGCGGTGTGAGGGTGCTGAGAAATTCCGCGCTCGTTGGCAACTCGAACACAAAGTCTCCCCCTTGCGAGCCAGGCAGGCTGCCAAAGGCCGGGGTCTGGCGCGACACTGCGGCAACGGCAGGCGCAACGTAGGCGGACAGTTCGGTGGCGGTGATGATGCCATCGCCATTCAGGTCGCCCCTGCCGGCCAGGCCTTGCAGCAAGGTCCAGGTGAATACCGAGTGCCCATCGGGGCCACTATCGGCCACCAACTGGTCCGCGCCCCCGGCAGTCAGCATCTGACGCCCCAGCCGTTTGGCGTTGTCACGCAAAAAGTTGCCAGCAGCACCGCCACGGGTCAGTCCCAATCCGCTGTAACAAGCATCCATCACAAACAGTGCATGCTTGGCGGTCAGGCTCTCGGCAATGTTTTGCAACTCGGTCATGGGGATCGCGTCGCTCGCCATCTGATGGGGGTCGGAGTCCACGGGAATGATGTAACCCAGATCGCGCCCGGAGCTGAGTTGGCGCGTCGCACCGTGTCCGGCAAAAAACACGAACAAGCGGTCGTTCTTCTGCATACCCGCGTGTGCCAGCTTGTCGTGGAAAGCGCCCAGAATACCGGCGCGCGTGGCCTCCTGGTTGGTCAACGACACCACGTGGTCGGGAGGGAAGTTGAACTTTTGCAGCAGGGTTTCGCGTATGGCCTGCGCATCGCGCACGGCATATTGCAGCCTGGGCCATTTGGCGTAATCGTCAATACCGATCACGATGGCCCAGGAGCCGCTGTAGCCGGGATTCAACGCCGCTGCGCTGCTGGATGGGGGCGTTGCGGCTGCACCCTTGGGGACGGTAAAGCCCGTGCCATCCCAAGCGGCAAACTGGTAGCCATCGGCCACCAGGCGGTCCAGCAATGCGGGCAATGCCTTGACCGTGCGCTCATGAATATCGTGAAACAGCACGATACCGCGACCTTCCTTGTCCAGCGTCCTGAGCACGCGCTCGACAATGGAGCTGGGAACCGGATCGGCCCAATCGAGCGAATCAACATTCCACATCACCGAGCGCAATCGGGCGGACTCCAGAATGGCCAGCCCTTCGTCGTTGCGCGCGCCGTAGGGAAAACGGAACAAGGGCGAACGGCGCCCATCCACCGACTTGAGCAATGCGTCGGTACCCAATATCTCGGACTTGAGCGCATCGCCACTGCGTTTGGACAACTGCACATGTGTCATGCTGTGGTTGGCCAGCGTATGCCCGTCGGCCAACAGCTTGCGGCTCACCTCCGCCTTGGGCACCAGTTTTGTTTGTCCATCGGCGCCGATGGTGCCCAGGTTGCTACCCACCTGGAAAAAGATGCCCGGTGCGCTGTACTGCTTCAGGATGGCAGCAATCTCGGCGGTATAGACGCCGTGCGGGCCGTCGTCAAAAGTGAGCACGACCGTTTTGGCCGGCAGACTGTGGCCATACACCTCGCCCTCGTCCTCGCTCCTGCTTTTCGGGGTGGCGCGAGACTCTTTGGGTTTGGGATAAGGCAGCACCACGCCAAAGTCTTTCAGAATCTGCTCACGGCTATAGAGTTTTTGCAAGTTGGCCAGATACTCCTGCCAGCGCTCGCGCTTGAGCTCGATGGCGCGGGCTGTCAGCAGCTAAGTAGTTTATGGACAATTATTGCCATACATGCCATAATTTGACCATGAAATTAAGCGTATGGGCTGAACTGCAAGGAATAAGCTACAAAACCGCATGGCGCATGTGGAAGGCCAAGACATTGCCAGTTCCCGCGCATCAGCTTCCAACAGGAACGGTAGTGGTGGATGCCAAGCCCAAAGTAAATGGTGTGGCGCTTTACGCCAGGGTTTCCAGCAGCGACCAAAAGAGTGACCTTGATCGTCAATTGTCACGTCTCACGGAATACGCTATTGCCAACAAAATGACCATTGTCGATGCGGTAAAAGAAGTTGGTTCCGGGCTAAATGGGCATCGCAAGGGCATGATGCGGCTCCTGGCAGATGCACAAGCGCAAACCATCCTGGTTGAACATCGGGATCGGCTCATGCGTTTTGGTTTCGAATATGTCGAATCTGCGCTTGCGGCGCAGGGGCGTAAGCTACTTGTCATGGAGTCCGAGGAAGTGACCGACGACATTGTGCGCGACTTGCACGAAGTCATTGTTTCGATGTGCGCCAGACTGTACGGCAAGCGCTCGGCCAAGAATCGGGCACAGAAAGCACTCGATGCCATGCAAGAGGCAGTGCATGAATGAGCGCCCCATTTTTACCTACCAGACGCGCCCTGACCTGACGCCAGAACAGGCGGCGATCCTGGACGCTTACGCCGCTTTGCATGGACAGGCCGAGCGCAGTCTGTTCGCAGCGATCCAGGCTGGCGACTCGCTCAACGACCTCAAACGGGAATTTCAGCCTCGGTTTGGCATCTCTGCGCGCCAGTTCAATGCGATACGCATAGGACTTGAAGGCAAGATCGACTCGATCAAGGAACGTCGCCCAGAACTGATTGCCGAGACCGAAAAGCGTATCCGCAAAGCGTCCCAGGTTGTTGCGAAATTGGAGGCGAAAGCACCGGGCTCCAACAAGCTGCACCAGAAGAAACGGCGCTTGGCAACGCTGCAAAACCGGCTCGCGGCACTCAAGGCCGACGAGAAGACTGGCACCGTGCGTCTTTGCTTTGGCAGCAAGAAATTGTTTCATGCGCAGTTTGATCTTGAAGCCAATGGTTACGCTGACCACGAAGAATGGAAAGCCGATTGGAGCCGGGCGCGGTCAAGTCAATTCTTTGTCCTGGGCAGTCAGGATGAAACGGCAGGATGCCAAAGCTGTCAGGCAACGCTAGCGCCAGATGGGACGCTGAATTTGCAACTGCGCTTGCCCAACGCGATGGCACAAAACGGCAAGTATCTGAGCATCCCTGGCGTTCGCTTCGCCTATGGGCATGCGCAAATCATTGCAGCGCTTGGTACCAGTCAGCGCATTCACAGCCAAACAAAGGACGGCAAGCCGAGCGTCAAACGGATCGGTACGGCGCTGAGTTACCGTTTCGTTCGAGACGACAAAGGCTGGAGGGTATTTGTCAGTGTTGAGGCCAGGCCCGTTGAACAGGTTTCCAGGCAAGAACTTGGTGCCATCGGCGTCGATGTCAATGCCGACCATCTGGCTGTGTCGGAAACGGATCGTTTTGGCAACCTGATTGGCACGCGGCGTATTGATTGCATCACCTACGGCAAGACACAAGACCAGGCCAAAGCGCTCATCGGGGATGCGGCGGTATCCATTGCAACCCAGGCACAGGCTGCGGGCAAGCCAATTGTTCTGGAGACACTGAACTTCCAGAAGAAAAAGGCTGAACTGGAAACCACCGATCCCAAGCAGGCGCGACTCCTGTCTTCGTTTGCCTGCAACAGGGTGGCTTCGAGCATCAAGGCGGCGGCATTTCGTGCAGGCATTGAAGTCATCGAAGTTAATCCGGCATACACATCAGTAATCGGGGCGGTCAATTACGCCCAGGCAAAAGGCATTTCCGTACACCAGGGCGCGGCTTACGCCATCGCCCGTCGAGGATTGGGATTGTCCGAACGTTCGACCGTGCGGGTGGGCCTTGTGCCAACCCGCAACGGCGGCCATGTCACCTTCGCCCTACCTGCAAGGAATCGGGCGAAGCATGTGTGGTCGTTTTGGTCGAAGGTTCGGACATGTCTCAAAGCGGCGCATGTAGCGCATTTCCGGTGTGGAGCGCATAAAACCGCCCCGCCACCTCTCCCGCTCGCAAGTCCGGGAGTGTGTCCTATCTGGAATTCCACGGCGCGATCCCGTGGCGCGAATCGTTCCCAAAACTGTTCGGGGAACGTCTGGCCGGATGTCCCATTTTGAAGAATGGAACATTTGTCTATAGTTTTAGGAACGGTGTCGAAGCGGCCAAATACCAGGCGTATTTCCTTTTCATAATTGCGCTCGATCTCGGCCAGGGCGTCCAGGTCTTCGCCCATGCGTTTGTGCAGTTTGATGGCTGGCAACGAGGAATCTGCCGCCACCTGCTGCTGCCAGCTGCGCAGGATGTCCTTGAAGGCCAGGCGGTCAGCATCCCAAAGGCCGTTGCCGCTTTCAATGAAGTCCAGCAGACCCCCCATGGCTTCAAAGCGGGCCGGACTGGTGTGCGCCACCAGGCGGCCCAGATGGGTATCCAGCTCCTGCATGCGCTGGCGGTTTTCATGGAACAGGCTTTGCCCCACCTGGTTAGCCTGCGCGCGTGCGTCGGCTCTGAGGTTTTTTTCGTCGGCGAACAGCACGATGATTTTCCGGTACGCCGCCAGCACCTCCTGCAAGCTGGCCAACATCGGCTTGGTATCCAGTACGACGGGGACAACAAGCGCTGCTGCAGGCGGCGCAGATGCCAGGTTCCTGGGTTGTGAGCGAAGGTAGGCGAAGGTAGCGATGGCGATGGCACCCACCAGAGCGGCGATAGCAAGGGCGATTTTCTTGTTCACGGATGTTCAATGCAGTTAAGCCCCCATTATCCGGGCGCCAAAACGCACAGTGGCCAGCGTGCGACTTCGGTGTAATGCGCGCCCTGTGGCCGGGTTTCGGAGCGTATCAGCCGAAAGTCGTGCACCGGCCATACGAGTGGCGGTACCGCAGGCAGGCTGGGCGCTGTATGCACGTTGCGCAGCAGGGTCATGTGCGCGAGGAAGCGCAGCTCGGGATTGAGACCGCAATCGCGGCGCAAGGACGCCTTCAGGTCCGACGCCAGCGCGGCCAGTGCGGGTGGGGATTCGCTGCAAGCGATCCAGACAATGCCCTTGCGGCGCACGTATTCCAGCCGGTCGAGGGTGAGTGCAAACTCCGGCGCGCGTATGCCTGCCGCTGCCGCGATGAGCGCGGGCAGCCGGTCTGCCGCGATTGTGCCGACGAAATCGAGCGTCACATGCAGCGTCTCTACGCGCATGGGCCGGCCCCCGCTGCGCGCGATCTCGATGGCAACGCGCTGCAACGCCGCCGCAACCGCAGGCGGCGGCCAGAGTGCGAAGAACAGGCGCAAGGTGGGCAGGCTGACCATGCTGGCAGTGTAGTCCGCAGCGTCGCGGCTGGAGCGGCACATGGGCACGCGATACAGCTGCTGTTTTTCATTGCCTCATGGGGTGGCAACTTCAGTCAGCGAAGAAATGCGTCGTAGCCGGTCTTGAGGATCAGCGCCGACACCACCATCATGAACATCCCCCGCACAAAGCCCGTGCCGTGCTTGAGTGCGAGGTGGGTTCCCGCCAGGCTGCCCAGCATATTGGCCACGGCCATGGCGACCACGAAGTGCCACCACACATGCCCTTTCCATGCAAAGAGCGCAATCGCTGCGAGGTTGGATGCCGTGTTGAGCAGTTTGGCGCCAGCGGACGCGCTCAGGAAGTCGTAGCCCAGCACGCGCACCAGCAGGAACACGAAAAAACTCCCGGTGCCCGGACCAAAGAAACCGTCGTAGAAACCGATGGCGGCGCCAACCATGCAGGCAATGGCCGCCTCTTGCCGACCGGAGAATCGCGGCGCGTGGTGGCGTCCCAAATCCTTTTTGGCCAGGGTGTAGGCCAACACCAGCAGCAGTACCAGCGGCAGTGCCTTGCGCAACAGCGCGGGCGACACCACCGTCACCAGCCACGCACCCCCTAAGCTGGCGGCAAAGCACACCGCCGCAGCGGGCGCCAGCGCTGCCCAGCGCATGTGCACACGGCGGCTGTATTGCACCGTCGCCATGCCAGTGCCACAGACGGAGGCACACTTGTTGGTGCCAAACAGCGTGGCAGGGTGCGCATGGGGGAAGGTGGCAAACAGCGCCGGAACCAGGATCAATCCGCCACCGCCGACGATGGAATCCACAAAGCCGGCCAGGAGCGAAGCCAGTGAGACGATGAGCCATTCCATGCAGCCATTGTCGCACCCGCGCCGGGTTCACCCGTCTGGTTTTCAGCCCCAGGATTCTCCTTTTTTAATTGCAGGTGGCTGCCACTCTGCGTTCTACTTCGTCCGTGTGGGCTTGTCGATTCGCATCCTCGACGTACCGTTTCACCCCTTGGTTGTCGTACGAGTAAATCGGTCTTCCAGTCTTCGCCACGCCGAGTTGCTGGCGTTCATAGTTGCAGCGCCGCATCTGATTGAACGCCTCCATGTCCCTGTAGGCCGGGGTTTCGGTCAAGTTGACTGAATTCGGCGGCTGCCTGTTGTGCCGTGGTGTTGCGTACGGTTCAACTGCCGGGGGATTGACAACCACGACCGTTGGCGGCGGCGGGGGTTGCGGGTATGTGTTGGTCACCACAGGTACCCGGTTTGGGTCCCAGTTGGCGCCAGGTCCTTCATTTTTTCTTTTCCATGCAATGGTCGGAGGTTTTGCTGACGGCACATCCTTCTTGTCCAGAGAGCGCGTATCTGGCGCACAAGGGTCGCCTTGGACGATGTAGCGGCCATTTTCCCCCTGGCACTTGAAAATCATTTGTGCAGCAGCGATGGTATGAAAATTGGTGAGAACGGCCAATGCGCATGATAGGCATATGCGGCGTGTCTTTGCGTAAAACATGGTCACTAAAACTCTGTGGATGTTGATCGGGTTTCAGGGATAGTCAGTGGACAGCACCATGCCACGCCAAAAAATGCTGCCGTCACGTATTGTGGTGTGAGTATAGACAGGAATAAACACGCCAAAGGACGCCATCGTCTGGATGGGTGCGCCACCATTCTTGCGCCATAACTGATGAACCTACACCTGAACTTATAAAACAATCTCCATAAAAAACAACAACATATCTAAAATCCAGCGATTTGGAACTTGAATCAGAACATGCGCCCGAAAATTGAAACTGCCCGCGATGCGCTGCCCGCTCTCCTGCGGCGGTATCCCGGCGTGCGCGCGGCGCAGCTGGCGGCTTTGGCGCAGGTCAGTCCGGCCACCATGGTGCGCATCCTGAAAGAAGCAGGGTCTGGTTTGATCGGCATGGCCTGTATGGCCGCAGCCCCTTGTGTTCCCTGGAAACGATAGAAGCCGCGCTACTGCCCGCAAGCAGCCGGGATTGGTGTGATGCGGCCATGATGCTGCAAGCGCAGGGATGGATTGAGGCGCAGGCCGTGCACCAGATCCAGGTGGTATGGGCCTTTGGCCGCCTGATTGGCAATTCCGACATGCACCGTGGCAATCTGAGTTTTGTGCCAACGGTGCCGATGCAGGTTTCCCCCGTCTACGACATGCTGCCCATGGCGTTCGCCCCGTTGCAAAGCGGCGAGATTCCGGGCGTCACGTTTACCCCGGAATTACCCACGCCCGCCCAAAGACCCGCCTGGAACCAGGCCCGCCACGCCGCCCAGGCGTTCTGGCAAACAGCCGCCGAGGATATGCGCATCAGCCAGAACTTCCGGGCCTTGTGCACAGAGAACCTGAAAACCTTGAATCGCCTGATCTGATGCCAGTTGCAATGCAATGCCGTTGCGTGGCGTGGCGCGCAGCGGCACACTCCTGAAAAAATAGCTGTCCCCGCTTGTCTCACGGGGGCTGTAGGCTGATTAATGTCTGATTAATACCTGATTTGCGGCCAAATCGAGGCTAAAAACGTGCCACACAGGCTTGGCGGGAGCAGCTGTAGTGCGGTTTTGGTGCTTTTGATATCACGGGTGATATGAGATTGGCGTCCTCTTGCCATCGTACCGCAACGATCCCGATGACGACCACGTGGTGGCTACGGCCATTGAGCATCCCAACCCCGCGCGCGAGC
>JAYRRD010000146.1:0-14153 GCA_041910275.1 Rhodoferax sp. | reverse complement strand
GATGCCATCGGCAATGTGGTGGGCACCATGGAATCCATTGCCAGCAGCTCGCGCAAGATCACCGACATCATTGGCGTGATTGATGGCATTGCCTTTCAAACCAATATCCTGGCCCTCAATGCCGCCGTCGAGGCAGCACGCGCGGGCGAGCAGGGGCGTGGGTTTGCCGTCGTTGCCAGCGAAGTGCGCAGCCTGGCCAAGCGCAGCGCAGCCGCCGCCAAGGAGATCAAGACCCTGATCGAGGATTCGGTGCGCCAGGTGGAAAATGGCTTATCGCAAGTCACCGATGCGCGCGAAACCATTGATGCATCCATCGCAGCCGTACAACGGGTTTGTGACCTGATGGGTGAAATCTCCCATGCATCCAAAGAACAAGGCCAGGCCATCAACCGCGTGGCCGAACTCGTGGTGAAACTGGATTCCGCCACCCAGCAAAACGTACCGCTCGCCACCCAAGCCGCTTTGGCTGCACACATCCTGGAAGAAAAAGGCCACGACTTGGTCCGAACCGCCGATGTGTTCCGGCTGCACTAACTTTCACGGTTTGTCATCCACCCCACATCATGAAGCCATTTGACCAACGCGCCTTTGAGCCCTTCGACTTCGCTCAGGGCACGCGAAACCGAGGGAAACGCGCCCTGAGCGGAGTCGAAGGGCTTGGTGTTTCACGCTATATTATTTCGTACAAACATGCACCCTGAGCGTGTGCAATTGATCGAGGGCTGCCTTTTGGGCTGTGCGGTGGGCGATGCCATTGGTCTGCCCTATGAAGGCCTGTCCACACGGCGGGCACGGCGTTTTGCGCGCCTGCCGCTACGCCACCGCTTCCTATTGGGGTATGGCATGGTGAGCGACGACACCGACCACTCGGTATTCGTCGCGCAAGCCATGCTGCGCGGCGGGGGCGATGCGGAAAAATTCCGTTCCTCTCTTGCCTGGAGGTTGCGGCTGTGGTTTTTGTGCCTGCCAGCCGGTATCGGGTTCGCAACACTGCGCGGCATTGTGCGGCTGTGGCTGGGAATGCGGCACAGCGGGGTGTTTTCCGCTGGCAACGGCCCGAGCATGCGCAGCGCCATCATCGGCGCCACCTGGAGCCACGATGCCAAACGCCGCCGCGCGCACGTGCACGCATCAACCCTGCTGACGCACACCGACCCCAAGGCCTTCGCCGGTGCATTGGCCGTAGCCGAAGTTGCCGCGCAGCTGGTATCCGGTTCCTGGAAACAAAAACCCGACATTGGCGCCTTCATATCCCTGCTCGCTGGCATCTCGGCTGATGCGTCCTGGCAAAGCGTTGTCGCTGGCATGCGCGCGGCGTGCGACTCTCCCGATACCATGGGCTTTGCCTTGCAGCAATTTGGCTCCAAACAAGGAATTTCTGGCTACGTCCTGCACAGCGTTCCCTTTGCCCTGCTGGCCTGGTACCACCACTTTGGCGACTACCGCGCCACTATCGAAAGCATTACGCAAGCCGGTGGTGACGTGGACACCGTGGCTGCCATCGCCGGGGCACTGGCAGGTGCCACCAGCGGCACCGATGGTATCCCGCAGACCTGGATCAAGCACCTGGTGGACTGGCCGCACAGCACGAGCTATATGCGCGCGCTTGCCAGCGGACTGGTGGCCTGCGACCCACCGCCGAACAGCCCGATGCAAGAGCCTACAACGGTCCATACACGGTTTTCGCCCTGGCTGTTTCCCCGTGGCATCCTGTTTACGACCGTGGTTCTGCTGCACGGCTTGCGCCGCTTGCTGCCACCGTATTGGTGATACTATGTTTTTAGCAGCTGTTCCCGCTCATCCCATAAGGGATACAGCCTGATTACATGTGCAATTGCGTCATGATTTCGCGCCCGATGGCACTCAAAGGCACAACCCGTTCGACACCGCCGCGTTTGATAGCCTCCTTGGGCATGCCAAAAACGACACAGCTGTCCTCGTCTTGTGCCAACGTGCGCGCACCGGCAGCACGCATCTCGGCCAGTCCCGCAGCACCATCATCGCCCATGCCGGTCATGATGACCCCCATGGCATTGGCGCCAGCACATTTCGAGACCGAGCGGAACAACACATCCACCGAAGGCCGGTGCCGGTTCACCAGAGGGCCGTCCATGACTTCGACGTAATACTGCGCACCCGTGCGGCGCAGCACCATGTGCTTGCCCCCCGGTGCGATCAAGGCGCGCCCCGGTATGACGCGGTCATTGTTCTGTGCCTCACACACCTCCATCTCACACAGGCTATTGAGGCGTTTGGCAAACTCGGCGGTAAACTTTTCCGGCATGTGCTGCACAATCACAATGCCGGGTGTCACACGCGGCAAGCCCACCAGCACTTCTTCGAGCGCCTGCGTGCCGCCGGTGGAGGTGCCCAGGGCCACCACACGCTCGGTGGTCTGGGTCATGGCCGTATGCTTGTCGGCAGCCGACATGATCACATCCGCAGTAAACTTTTCCTTGACCAGCGGCAGGGGCGCAGAAGAGCGCTGGACACGTTTCACGTGGGCTTTGGATGCGGCCTTGACGGCAGTCACCAGATCGTCCGAGGCATCCACCAGAAACTGCTTCAAGCCAAGCGTCGGCTTGGTGATGATCGCCACCGCACCGGCTGACAATGCCTCAATCGACGTCTGGGCACCCGCAGCTGCCAAGGTGGAACAGATGACGACCGGCGTTGGCCGCTCGGACATGATGCGCTTCAAAAAAGTGATGCCATCCATGCGTGGCATTTCCACATCCAGGACAAACACATCCGGCCATTGAATTTTCATTCGGTTCATCGCCAGAATCGGATCAGCCACAGCAGCGATGACTTCGATATCCGGGTCTTCGTTGAGCAAGTCGGACACGACCTGCCGCACCACAGCCGAGTCGTCCACCACCATTACCTTTATGCGCGTCATACCATATCTCCCTCGGGCTCCTGCCCCGGCAGGCCCGGCGGAATTTGCTGGCACCACACATCACCCGTGCTGACATCGAAAATAATCTGCCGATGCCCAACCCCGAACAAACTCTCCGAAACAATGGGTACGCCGTGCGCAGCGAGAAGCTCCAGCGCCGCCTCTCCGTTACGCTGCCCCACGCTGCTCGCACCCGGCCTTACGTGGTCCGGGAACATGTTGCCGCCACCAAATATCTTGCCCTGGCACTGGCCAGGAGTAATACCGAACGGTTTGAGCTGTGCCAGCATCAGCTGCATGGCCTCATCACCATAACGCCCATCAAGTTCCCCCGCAGGTTCATGCACACCCCGTGTGGGCAACAAAAAATGCGACATGGCACCCACACGTTTGATGGGATGCCACAGCGTGATCGAAACGCATGACCCCAGCATGGTACGCATCTGATAATCTGCATCGGCCACGAAGAACTCTCCGGGTTGCAGGAAAATGTCAATCAAACCTTCCAATCGGTGCATGTCAAAACGGACTCAATGTGCGAATGTGCCAAAGCGCTAATGTACCAAGGCGCTAATGTACTTTGCGAAAGATGGAAGGGGCAACCTGCTGCACGGACTCCGTGATCTTGTGCAGGCTTTCCGAGTGGCCAATGCATAAATAACCATCCGGCTTGAGCGCTGTGATGACGCGCTCGACCACTTCACGCTTGGTGTCGTCACTGAAATAAATCATCACGTTGCGCAAAAAGACCATATCGAAATGGCCCATGACAGGCAGCGGCACATTCAGGTTCAACTGCCGAAACTGCACCCGGTTGCGCAGACTGCGCTCAACCAGGAATTTGCCTTCATGCTCCCCTGTGCCTTTGAGGCAGAAACGCCGCAAGTACGCCTGCGGGATATGGCGGCCACGCTCCATGGGGTACAAGCCTTTGGCCGCACTCTGCAGCACCCGCGTGCTGATGTCGGTGCCCAACACCTCCCATGGCGCAGGCTCCAGACAGTCTGCCAGCACCATGGCCAGGCTATAGGCTTCCTCCCCACTGGAGCTGGCCGCACTCCAGACGCGAAATGCATCACTGCGACCACGCGCCGCCAGGGCTTTTTCGCGCAGAAAGTCAAAATGCTTCATCTCGCGAAAAAAATAGGTCTCGTTGGTCGTCAGCAGATCAATGGCGATCTGCACCTCGTCGGCATGATGGCCTGAAGTCAATAAATGGAAATATTGGCTAAAAGTCTCCAGCGCGTGAAAATCCAGACGCTTGGCCAACCGCCCCATGACCAGCGCTTTTTTTTGTGCCGACATGGTAATGCCGGCTTTTTCAAAGATGAAACGTTGAAACTGGGCCAGCTCGGGGTCGGTAATCGGTTTCATGCTTCATGGATACTCAAAAATGGCGTAGACCTCAGAACCTGGCGAACTGCGACTGGTCCAGTTCGGGTGGGCGCACCGGCGCAGCCGCCGCCTTGGCGGGACCATTCTTCGCTTGCCCAGCCTTGGCAGAACCACTCTTACGCGCACCCGGCGCCGGCATCGGCATCCTGCTGCTGGTTTCCAGCTTGAAAAAGGACATGATTTGCTGCAAACGCTCCGCCTGGCTACTCAACTCCTCCGAAGTGGCCGCCAGTTCTTCCGAGCTGGATGCATTTTGCTGGGTGGTCTGGCTCAACTGGTTGACGGCTGAATTGATCTGACCCGCACCGCTCGATTGTTCTGCCGACGCTGCGGCAATCTCCTGCACCAGATCGGCCGTCTTGCGGATACTCGGCACCATTTGCTCCAGCAGCTCGCCAGCTTTTTCCGCCAGCTCCACACTGCTGGTGGCCACCTGGCCAATTTCCTGGGCTGCAATCTGGCTGCGCTCGGCCAGTTTGCGCACCTCGGCGGCTACCACGGCAAACCCCTTGCCATGCTCACCCGCACGCGCGGCTTCAATGGCGGCATTGAGTGCCAGCAGATTGGTTTGTGCTGCAATATCGTCGATGATGCCGATCTTGGTGGCAATCTGCTTCATGGCCGCCACCGTGGCGTTCACCGATTCACCGCCTTCGGCTGCGTCCTTGGCCGCCTTGCTGGCCATGCCTTCGGTCACCTTGGCGTTTTCGGTATTTTGCGCGATGGAAGATGCCATCTCTTCCATGGAGGCACTGGTTTCTTCAACGCCTGCCGCCTGCTCGCCTGCTGCTTGCGAGAGAGCTTGCGCTGTGGCACTGACCTCCTCCGAGGCATCCGCAAGCGCTCTGGCTCCCGTATTGACGTCCCCCACCACCTCCACCAGTTTCCTGAGCATATTGTTGGAAGCAGACTTCAACTCGTCCCAGGTACCGGCGTAGTTTTTCTTCATCGATTGCGTCAGATCGCCTGACTCCATGGCGCTCAGTACCGTTTGCAGTTCCTGCACCGGCGTCCCCACTGCCACCATGACCGAATTCAAGCCCTCTGCCAGCTTGCGGTAGTCACCTTGGTGTCTGGCGGTATCAATATGGGCTTCAAGACGGCCATCAACCGTGGCCTGCGCCAGCGCATTGGCATCGGTCACCAACGCATTGACCGCTTTCACGACCTCTACCAGACTCCTGGCCATGACATCGTTTTCCGAGCGTATCTGCACATTGGCCGTCAGATCCCCCATGGAAATGGCCCTGGCCGCATTGGCTTGCTGGCTGGTGGCCTCGATGCAGGCATTGAGATTGTTTTTCAGGGTGTTGAAGTCACCGTTATAGGCATCGGTGATCTTGGGTGGAATGTCTCCCTTGGCAAGGCGATCCACGTACCTAGCAGCCACGTTCAGCGGGCCGATGACGGCATCCAGGGTACTGTTCACACCCGACACGATCTTGTGCAAGTCCCCTTTGTGCCTGGAGGCATCGGCACGGGCATCCAGTTTTCCGGCAAGCGCCGCCTGTACCAGCATATTGGTGTCCGCAATCATGGCCTGCACGGACGCCTGCATGGAGCGCATCGAATCAGCCAGCATGCCGATTTCGTCCTTGCTGTCCACGTTGATCTTGAAACTGAAATCTCCCTCGGCCATCTTGTCAGCCCCTGCCACCATTCTGGCTGTGGCGACAGTGATTGAGTGGGT
The DNA here is from genome assembly GCA_041910275.1 of Rhodoferax sp. Taxonomy (GTDB): domain Bacteria; phylum Pseudomonadota; class Gammaproteobacteria; order Burkholderiales; family Burkholderiaceae_C; genus Allorhodoferax. Next base: position 8,166 of record JAYRRD010000146.1, on the reverse strand, counting down.
GATAAGCCAGCCCAACAGAATTGATACGAAGACCGCCGCAGTTCCCAGGATGAGGATCAGACGCTCGGTTGAATCTGCTAATTGATCAGCTTCCTTACCTTCCTTGACCATGATTTCACTTTGAAAGTGAATCAAATCCTTTATCGCGTCCATGTAGTCGGCCTGCGTCTTGCGCAACCCGGTTTGCTGCAAAGTGACGATTTCTTCTCTCTTGTCTGCCTGGAGCAGCTCCAGAAATCTATCAAGGTCTGCCACATAAGCAGCACGCGCAGCCAAGAGTTTTCTCAAAAGCTCCCGACCTCTTTCCGATTTAACAGACTTATCCAGTTTTTCCAGATTTTCCGAAATGATCTTGCGCTCAGGGGGGATTGCATCGAGCGTTTTTTGCCTTTCTACGCCTGAGTACATATACGCATCGCGCAGAAGCCTAGCAACGGTGTTAAGCGCATCAATGATCTCGTGGGCCTGCTCCGTCTTGGGGAATCGGTCAAAGGTCATCCGCTCAATGTTCTCGTTAAGCGTATCAACACGCGAATAACTGACCACGGAAATAGTGATCAATAAAAGCAGGGTAACAGCAAAGCCAATCCCTAACCGAACTCCGATCTTGAAATTATTTAACATTCAACTACTCCCTGTAAAAGACACTAACTACCGGCCATCAGCCATCAGCCAGTTCCATCAAAACCTGGAAAACTGCGCCTCATTGACTTCGCCCCTGGATAAACGCACTGGCGCGCCACCATTGCCATTGTTCCTGGTCTGTATCTGTGTGATCAAGGGCGCCTTGCTGACACCAGGATTCCTACTCGCCACGGGAGTTTGCGCCCGATGGCCACCTGCGAGCTGAAAGAACGCCATCGTCTGCTGCAATTGCTCGGCCTGCGAACTCATTTCTTCCGCAGTGGCGGCAAGTTCTTCCGAGCTGGACGCATTTTGCTGGGTCGTCTGGTTGAGTTGGCTCACGGCCGAATTGATCTGGCCCGCGCCGCTGGATTGCTCTGCCGATGCTGCGGCAATTTCCTGCACCAGATCGGCCGTCTTGCGAATGCTCGGCACCATCTGTTCCAGCAGTTTGCCGGCTTTTTCCGCCAGTTCCACGCTGCTGGTGGCCACTTGGCCAATTTCCTGCGCTGCAACCTGGCTGCGTTCAGCCAGTTTGCGCACTTCAGCGGCCACCACAGCAAAACCCTTGCCATGCTCACCCGCGCGCGCGGCTTCAATGGCCGCATTGAGCGCCAGCAGGTTGGTTTGCGCTGCAATATCGTCGATGATGCCGATCTTGGTGGCAATCTGCTTCATGGCCGCTACCGTGGCATTGACCGACTCACCGCCTTCGGCAGCATCCCTGGCCGCCTTGCCGGCCATGCCTTCGGTCACCTTGGCATTTTCGGTATTCTGTGCAATGGACGATGTCATCTGCTCGATGGAAGCACTGGTTTCCTCGACACCAGCCGCCTGCTCGCTTGCCGCTTGCGACAGGGCTTGTGCGGTGGCGCTGACCTCTTCGGATGCGCCGGCCAGGGACTGGGCGCTACTATTGACATCGGAGACAACCTGGGACAAACGCGCGATCATGCCATCCATCGCCTGCAACAATTGACCCGTCTCATCCCTGGAGGGCGACTCGATGCGCACGGACAGATCCCCTTCGGCCAGCTGGTTGGACACCCTGACAGCCACACGCAAGGGCGTCAGAATCGACATGGTGATAAAAACCGCCAGCCCCACCGAAATCAAAACGGCCCCAACGGCAAAAAACAGCATGTTGCGCTGCGCCGATGCAATGGTGACAACACCATTCTTGATGGATTCATCCGCCACATTCTCATTGAGATCGACAACCTTGGCCAAGCTCTCCCCTGCCTTGATGAACAACGGACGCGACCCCAGAAACACCTTATAAAACTCGACAAACAACGCCTTTTGCGTACTCTCTGACCGACTCGCAGCCAGTTGGTCAACAAGAGCAGACAGTTTTTCATCCGAACGCTTCCACTCGGCAAAGTCCGTCTGGAACTGTTTCCACAAAACCACCTCCTCCTTGGTTTGCGGCAGCGGTTCATAAATCCTGAATCCCTCATGAATCTTGTCCCAGGCATTTTTACGCAGCACCTGCACGCCTTCAAACTCCCTTTGCGCGTGGTAATCGTTTTCGTAGATGGCTGCTGCCAAAGTAGCGGCCCCGAGGGCAGTCAGCCCTTCATCGGCAACCAGCAAGCCCTTGACGGATGGCATGCGCACCTTGCCCACTTCGGTGACAACACCGCCCAAGTCACGGATACCCGCATACCCCGTCAAGCCGACGCCAGCCAAAGCCGCCAGGAAGATGAGCACCAAGGTGGTCAATTTCCATTTGATAGACAGATTCCTGAACATGATTCCACCTCACTGAGAAAGTCAAACAAGATAAAAAAATGAACCATCCGCCACAGATTCCTGGCCGTCCCCTTGCGCCTCAGGCAACCACCACCGCATGGTCGGCTGATGCCGCCACCTGTCCCATGGCGCCAATCTCTTCGGTGGACAGCACCCGATTGACGTTGAGCAGGATGACAAACTGGCCATTGACCTTGGCTATGCCTTCGATAAAGTCGCTGCGGATTCTGGTACCAAAACTCGGCACGGGCTCTATATCGGTGGAAGCAATCTCCAGCACGGCACGCACTGCATCCACCACAATCCCCATGTTCTGATGCTCGCCATCACTGGGAGAGTCAATCTCGACGATAACGATGCAAGTGTTTTTGGTCACCGGCGTGCTCGGATGCCCAAAACGCACCGACAAGTCCATCACCGGCACCACCGCACCACGCAGGTTGATGATGCCACGAATGCACTCGGGCATCATCGGCACCTCGGTCGGGTTGGTGTACCAGATGATCTCCTTGATACACAAAATACTGAGCGAGAACATCTCGCCACCGAGCATGAAGGTCAGATACTGCTTTTGCTCGGCCACCTCCTGTACTGCTGTTGTCGCCTTGGCGGCTGGCAACTTGTTTTCAGTTTTTACCAATGCACCCATGATCAACTCCTTCAGAACTTGGAAAACTGGGATTCATCCAGGCCGGCAGAAGCAAGCGCTGCCGTACCAGCCGCCCTGGCCGGACCATGCTTTGGCGCACCTGTTTTGCCGACAGCCGCGCCCCTGCGCCCGGTGGATACCGGCGCCACCACCCGGTTGCTGCCGTCAAGCTTGAAGAACGCCATGGTCTGTTGCAGTTGTTCGGCCTGAGAGCTCATTTCTTCCGCAGTGGCTGCCAATTCTTCAGAACTGGACGCATTTTGCTGGGTCGTCTGGTTGAGTTGGCTCACGGCTGAATTGATCTGACCGGCGCCGCTGGATTGCTCTGTCGACGCTGCGGAAATCTCCTGCACCAGATCCGCCGTCTTGCGAATGCTCGGCACCATCTGCTCCAGCAGCTTGCCAGCTTTTTCCGCCAGCTCCACGCTGCTGGTAGCCACCTGGCCGATTTCCTGCGCTGCGACCTGGCTGCGTTCGGCCAGTTTGCGCACCTCAGCGGCCACCACGGCAAAACCCTTGCCATGCTCACCCGCACGCGCAGCTTCAATGGCCGCATTGAGCGCCAGGAGGTTGGTTTGCGCTGCAATGTCGTCGATGATGCCGATCTTGGTGGCAATCTGCTTCATGGCCGCCACCGTGGCATTCACCGATTCACCGCCTTCGGCAGCGTCCTTGGCTGCCTTGCTGGCCATGCCTTCGGTCACCTTGGCATTTTCGGTATTTTGTGCAATGGACGACGTCATCTGCTCGATGGAAGCACTGGTCTCCTCGACGCCCGCAGCCTGCTCGCTTGCTGCTTGCGACAAGACTTGCGCTGTGGCACTGACCTCTTCCGAAGCACCCGCCAGGGCCTGTGCCCCGCCGTTGACATCGGAGACCACCTCCACCAGCTTCCCGAGCATGTTGTTGGTGGCAGACTTCAACTCGTCCCAGGTGCCGTTGTAGTTTTTCTTCATCGACAGAGTCAGGTTGCCATTTTCCATGGCACCCAGCACCGCTTGCAACTCCTGCACCGGCGTGCCCACCGCAAGCATCACCGCATTCAAACCTTCTGCCAGCTTGCGGTAGTCGCCCTGGTGTCTGGTGGTATCCAGACGGACTTCGAGGCGGCCATCAACTGCGGCTTGTGCTATCGCATTCGCATCGGTAACCAGGGCGTTGACTGCCTTGATGACTTCAATCAAGCTCTTGGCCATGACGTCGGCTTCGCTGCGAATCCTGACATTGGCCGTCAAGTCCCCCATCGAGATCGCCTTGGCTGCGTTGGCCTGCTGGTTGGTGGCTTCGATGCAGGCGTTCAGGTTGTTCTTGATGATGTTGAAGTCACCGTTGTAGTTGTCGGTGATGGTCGGCGGGATGATGCCCTTGGATATGTCATCCACGTACCTGGCCGTCACATTCAGCGGGCCAATCACGGCGTCCAACGTGTCATTGACGCCCTTGACAATGCGATGAAAATCGCCTTTGTGTTTGCTTGCATCGGCCCGTGTCGCCAAACGTCCCTCCACTGCCGCCTTGGAAAGCATATTGGCATCGGCCACCAGCAGCTTGATGTTGGTGCGCACCTGTTCAATGGTGTCGTTGATAAACACTTTTTTGCCAGGGAATTTGGCCAGCGGGGCATCCATATTGCCCTCGCCAAACTCCCTGACACATGCCATGGCCTGCTTTTTCACGGCAATGTGGCCAAACACCATGTTGTTGACGCCTTTGGCCATCAGGGCAAAATCGTTGGTGAACCTGGCCTCGTCGATCTTGATGTCAATGTCTCCCGCATCGTGCTCTTTGGACATGTGGTTCATCTCGGAGATCAGCGTCTGCACCGTGGATTGCACAGCTTTCACTGCAACAGCCAGTTCCCCAATTTCGTCCTTGCTGTCAATGTCGATTTTGAAATTGAAATCCCCGACGGCCATCCTGTTGGCTCCTTGCACCATCTGGTTGGTCGGGCCGGTAATCGAGCGGGTGATGAACCAGCCAAACACAACAGTCAACACAGAAGCCACAGTACCCAGAATCAGGATCAAACGCTCAGTGGAAGCAACCAATTCCGTTGTTTCCTTGCCGACTTTTTTCATCAATTCGTCCTGAAAGTCAATCAGCGCCCGAATGGCCGTCAAATACTCCGCCGTGCTTTTCACCATGGGGCCGTTCAATAATTTCTGTGCACCGTCGCGGTCCTTGGCCTGGATCAAGCCGAGGAATTTTTCAAGATCATTTGTGTATTCCTTGCGCTCGGAGACCATGTTGTTCAAAAGTTTCTTACCTGCCTCAGAGGTGATTGTGTCTTCCAGGCGCTTGATGTTGTCGGTGATGGTCTTGCGGTGCTCTGCCATGCGGGCCAGATGGTTCTGGACTTCCGCCGGATCAGCCGTCAGCAACAAATTACGGTTGGTAATGGCCACCTGGTTCATGGCACGCACAATATCAATGGCGTCAATGGTCTTTGGATACTTGTCTGTGACCAGATCCGTCACTTCCTTGTCGAGGCTGGCAAGCCGCGTATAGCTCACCGCTGCGATGGTAAGCAGCAAGAACAAGGTCACGGCAAAACCTATTCCCAGCCGGACTCCGATTTTGAGGTTTTTCATAAGACTCTCCTTCGTGAAACTGAATTTATTGCTCTAACAATTGGCGCGGGGTGGTCCCTGGAAGACGTTTTTCGCTTTCAATGCAACGCCGGATCAGGGCTGGCACATCCAGAATCAGCGCCACATCGCCGCTGCCCAAAATGGTGGAGCCGCTGATGCAGGTTACGTGGTTGAACATCGAGCCCAGTGGCTTGATGACGGTCTGGAATTCACCCAGCAAGGTATCGACCACCAAGCCAGCCTTTTGCCCGGCGTACTTGAGCACCACGATGTTTTCACCCTTGACGGGTGCGGGCGCCTTGACAGAAAACAGCTCGCGCAGCCGGATAAAGGGCAGCACCTGGCCGCGCAGATTGGTGTAGTCGTGGCCGGGTTCGGCGGTGTAGGCCACGCATTCTTCAATCATGTCCAGCGGAATGGCAAAGACCCGCTTACCGACTTCGACCAGGAAGCCGTCGATGATGGCCAGCGTCAGCGGCAAACGCACCGTGACCGTGGTGCCCACGCCCTCCTGGCTGCTCATGCTGACCGTGCCACGCAAGGCCATGATGTTGCGCTTGACCACATCCAGTCCGACACCGCGCCCGGAGAGGTTGGTGATTTGCTCGGCAGTGGAAAAACCCGGCTCGAAAATCAGCCCGTAGACCTCGGAATCGCTCAAATGCTGTCCGGCTTCGACCAGTCCACGCTCCACGGCCTTGGCCAGAATGCGCTCGCGCTTGAGACCGCCGCCATCGTCCTGCACCGTGATAACGATAGAACCGGAGTCGTGAAACGCATTGAGCACCAGGGTGCCCTGGATGGGCTTGCCGCGTGCGGCGCGCAGCTCGGCGCTTTCGATGCCGTGGTCCATCGAATTGCGCACCAGATGCATCAGAGGGTCGCCGATTTTTTCAACCACGGTTTTATCAAGTTCAGTGTCTTCGCCGTTGATGACCAGTGCAATATCCTTGCCCAGATCGCGCGAGACATCGTGTACCACGCGCTGGAAGCGGTTGAAGGTGGCACCGATCTTGACCATGCGCAGCTGCAACGCGCTGTCGCGCACCTCTTCCACCAGAATGGAGAGTTTGGATGTGGCCTCTTCCAGCTCGCTGACCTTGGCGCGGTGTGCAATCATGTTGACGCTGGCACCGGCAATGATGAGTTCACCCACCAGGTTAATCAGTTGATCGAGCTTGTCGGCATCGACCCGCACCGAGCGGCTCTCCTGCGCTTGCACCTCCTTGACCTGTTTTTGCTTGTGCAGCGCAGCCTCAACCACCTCGGGCGCTACCGATTGCTGCTCCATCAGAATGGTGCCCAACGGACGGGATGGAATGGTATCGGCCTGGGTGTTGAGCGCGGTATCGAGTTCCTGGCGCGTGATTGCACCACTGCGCACCATCAATTCGCCAATGCGCTCGGAAACCTCGGGCGCTTCCTTAATCAGCCGGATGTATTCGTCCACGCGGCTATTGGGAGGAATGATGCGCAAGCGGCATTCGCCCTGCACAAACTCAAACGCGCGTTCAATGGCCTCCTTATCCGCCTGGGTGTCGAACTCCAGCTCGTAGGCTAAATAGCAAACCTCGGGGTCCATGTCAGCAGCGGCAGGTAACTTATCGGGAATTGTCAGAATATCCACGATCCGCCCCATGGTCGTCAGGTAGCGGATGAAGGACAGCGGGTCCATGCCATTGCGCAAGACTTCGGGACCAAATTGCAGGGAAATATGCCAATGGTCCGACCCGGCGCTCTTGCGGGCAATGCGCTCGGTTGCATCCACTTCGCGCTCCGGCACCAGGGCAGCGCTATCCTTGGGTGTATCGCCCAAAGCCTTGTGCAGTGCCACCAGCAAGGGCGCCGCAGCTTCGGTCTGCGCCGCATCGGCTTCGGTCTGGCCGGATTGCACGCCGTCAATCAGCGACTTGATATGGTCGCAACACAAGAGCAGTGTGGCCACCAGTTCGTCACTGATGGCTAACTTTCCGGCACGCACACGGTCCAGAACGTTCTCCACCACATGGGTAAAAGCAACCACATGGTCCAGACTGAACAACCCCGAGGAACCCTTGATGGTGTGGGCCGCACGAAAGATCGAATTGATCAGTTCGGTTTTTTCTTCGGTCTGCTCCAGCGCAAGAAGCGAACTCTCCATATCTTCGAGCAGTTCACGGCTCTCGGCAATGAAGATGAGCAGGGCTTGGTCGAGGTTCATGACAGGCTTCCCTTCTTGTCTTTAGTTCTTTTTGGACTTGGCGTCTGGCTCGATGACCAGATGGTCGCCAAAGAATGCAGCAATGTTGAGCAACTCGAACACTTCCACAACCGCCGGACTATGGGCGACGAGTTGCAGTTCTGCTTTGAGCGCCTGCGCCGTGCGCTTGGCCAGCATCAGCAGCTGCAAGCCGCAGGTGTCGATTTCGGGTGCGATTCAAAGTGATGCGCGTTAAAGTCTGCCCATTGAAACAGAAAGCGATGCGAGATGGAACAGACCCGAATGAGCGACGAAGAATTTGTCAACCGGTTGAGCCGCCACCCGGAAATCAAAAGCCGTATGGCGTC
>JAYRRD010000145.1:0-50813 GCA_041910275.1 Rhodoferax sp. | reverse complement strand
TAATTCTTTGAGGTTTGGCAAGCGCCAGTCACTTTTGCCAGCGTAACTGTGGGAGGCAGCCAGCGACAATGCTTCAGCCCAGGTATATTTTTCCGCGAAACCGAAACACGAACCGTCTGTCCAGTTCTGACCCTGAACGCAGCGTTTCCATGTCAGATTGCTTGGCGTATGGGTCACGGTGCCATCACCATTGTCGGTATATGCTGCGTCCGGGTTGCTGGGTGTTGGTGTGTTTGCGCCGCAGGTGACCGCCTCTGCGGTGCCGGCTAGCAAACCGGCACTCAAAATCCAGATCAGGAAAAAGTGACGGGATATCATGCGGATCACTCCTTGTCACCACGCAGTAGGTGCATTGTGTTGTTTGCCATATTCGTCCTGATCACTGTCCTGTGCGCACAAGCAGTACCGCGCTGGGGTTGTTACGGTTGAACACATAGGCTTTGCCAGAACTGAAGCTGACGTACCACGCCATGCTTGTGTCAAAAGAGACGGGCGAAGCAGACCAGGTGAAAGTGCTTGCCGTGTTGGGAAAATAGGTCGGATCAATTGCCGGGCTAGAGCGTCCGAGGTCGGCAATGTCGCTGAGTTCCTTGAGGGAAGGCATGCGCCAGTCACTGGCACCGCACAAGCGGGCAGCGTTGACATCTGCGGCAAACTTTTCGGTATCACAGCGGCCACTTGCGTGGCAGCTGCCTCCGGAGGATGTGCCTGGGCCGCCGCCATTGCTGGAAGAATTGCTGTTGTACCAGCTGTAGGTATGGTTTTGGCTGCGTAAGCCCGATGTGGTTTTGACTTCCCAGACCAGGCCTGTCACGTTATCGCGCGTGCAGGCCCAGTCCTTGGAACCTGTGCCCAAAGCGGCGCTGGCTGACAACACGCTACCGTCATTGGCAATCTTGGTGAAGTCAAAACCTGCGCCACCACCTCCCACCTTGAATAGCGTGCCATCTCTGGCCGCAGCATCGCGCCCCTGGCTGGCATCCTGGCGCGGGTGTGTGCCTGGTTCGGTAGCCAAGCCATTCTGCGAATCATTGGCAAAAGTAGTAATGCCTGTGTCGTTGAGGCCCGCAGACTGCGCCACGTTGGCGCACACCAGCGCTCCACTGACCAACGATATAAAAAAACAGCAAGCGCGTGACATGCACACCCCCCAACGTAGTAAAGATTTGAGATTTTATCAATACCGTTGTCACCTGGTTTTCCCTGCAAGGCAGCAAGGTTAATCGGCTAATCGCGGTCGTGTGGTGTCTATTCAGGCGTGCTTCGCGCCAATCTTTCGCTCTTCCAATATACATCATCCCCTACTGTTCCATCTGTGCGGTAGCGGTTGAGTGTGCGTGCCAACACAAACAATAAATCGGATAATCGGTTGATGTATTGCAGTGGTGTGGGGCGCAGAGGCGCTGATAGTCCCAGTGCCACCATGCTGCGCTCCGCGCGGCGTGCCACCGTGCGGCACACGTGCGCCTGTGCCGCTGCCCGTGTGCCCGCAGGGAGAATGAACTCCTGCAGACGGGGTAACTGCTGGTTGTGCTCCTCCAGCGCCGCATCCAATGCCAGCACTGCCTCGGGCGTGAGCAACTCAAATCCGGGAATCGACAATTCGCCCCCCAGATTGAACAATTGGTGTTGCACTTCCACTAGCAGTGTGCGAATGGCGGCAGGCATGTCCTCGCACAATAGCAGCCCGAGGTGCGCGTTGAGTTCATCCACATCACCAATCGACTGAATGCGCAAGCTGCTCTTGGCAACGCGGGTGTTGTCTCCCAATCCGGTGCTGCCGTCATCTCCTGTGCGGGTGGCTATTTGTGTCAGGCGCTTGCCCATGGTGATCCTCCTGTGGGGTGTTTGCGTGCAGCTTGTGCGTTATTGCCTCAAGAATACCGCCGAATTGCCGATCATATGAAAACTTACGCGCCGGGCCATCTGGCGATAATGGCCGTTGGTGCGCTTTCCCCGGGAGTCTTCCATGGCAACAATTTCATCCACAGGTATCGGCAGCGGACTGGATGTTTCCAGCATCGTGACGCAATTGGTTGCAGTCGAAAAACGGCCACTCAAAACGCTGGAGGCCAAGGCGACCGTGGTGGATGCCAAGATTTCGGCCATGGCGAAAATCAGCTCCCAGTTTTCCGCGCTGGGGGATGCGGCCAGCGCCATGTCCACAGCGTCTGCCTGGAGCGCGCGCACTGCGTCCAGTTCCAACACGACGGCGGCTACTATCAGCGTTGATTCAACAGCAGCGGCCACATCCTTTTCGCTGGATGTCGATGCGCTGGCCAAGCAACAGTCGGTATCCTCGGTCGCCATCACCAAAGGGGCAGCCGTGGGAGCAGGCGTGCTGAAATTGCAGCTGGGTTCCTGGTCAGACCTTACTCTGCCACTGCCCACCTTCACGCCTTCCAGTGCCAACAAGTTTGAAATCACCGTCGGTGCCAGTGACACCGTTGCGGATGTTGCTACGGCCATCAACAAGGCCAATGCCGGCGTGATAGCCACTGCATTTTTTGACGGAACGCAGGACCGTCTGCTGCTCAAGTCCAAAAACACTGGTGAGACTGCTGGTTTCAAGCTCATGGCAAGTAGCGACACCGAGGCCAACGGTGGCGTGGAATTCACCGACAATACGGGACTTGGACGTTTGGCCTTTAATCCGGGAGCGGGCGCCTTTGGCGCTGCCAGTCCCGGTAGTGTGATCGAAGCAGGTTCCAATGCCAAGGCGCGCATCAACGGCTTGGCTATTACCTCCAGCACCAACACCCTGACAGGCAACATTCCCGGTGTGACCATCACGCTGGCGGCTACCACCACAAAGAATTACAACAACGTGGGTGGTCCCGAGGAGCGATCTCCCGTCACCATGTCCGTGAAGGAGGATGTGACTGTGGCGGTCAAGATCGTGGATAATTTTGTCAAGGCTTACAACGAGCTGGTGACTAACCTGACCGATCTGACCAAATACGATTCTGCAACCAAAACCGCCGGGGCTTTTCAGGGGGATGCAGCCGTCAATGGCTTGTTGAGCGTGCTGCGCAATATGGCTGGTTCGGCCAGCAAATCGGGTAGCACTTACAAGAACCTGTCGGATGTGGGTATCGTAGGTGTAAAAAACCAGTTGAAAGGGTTGTTGGAGGTCAATACCAGCAAGTTCAGTATTGCCGCCAATAACGGGGTTGAATTGCGCCGCTTGTTCGTTCCCGATGATCCTGCACCCGGAGCCTCCAGGGATACGGTCAATGGCTTTGCCAATATGTTTAACAATCTGGCCAAAGGTATGCTGGCTTCCGGTGGGTTCGCTGATAAAAAGGCTTCCGGTGGACAAGTTACCAACAAGGTCAAGGCATTGAAAGATGAAGCCAGTCGCATCACAGCCGAGCAAACCAAGGTCAATGATCGTGCTACGGCCCTCGAAACCCGTTTGCGTAAGCAATACAGCGCCCTGGACGGCAAAATGGCGGGCCTGAACGCCCTCAACGCTTACGTCGCGCAGCAAGTCACCACCTGGAACAAGTCCACGGGCTAGTAGAGCGCCTCAGAGTCGAACGCCCTCAGCCAGCGAGGGCGGGTGGGGTGGCAGCCATCTCGTGGATGGTACAAAGCACTCTTTTGTGAAAAAACAACAATAATTATTGCACCAGAAAAAGGCTGCAATTGAAAGCATTGGCCCGCACGGGTTGGGCCAAATGCTCGCAGTTGGTGCGGTGGTTTTCAAAAAATCGGTTGGACCGGGAAAGCTGTGCACATAAACGGATCGAACTGTCTTATTTTGCCAACCCGGTGACCGTAAAGCCACAGTCGCCATGAGTTGTTACTTGGCAACAATGCTACACTCTGGCCAGCTCAACGCAAGAAGCGTGGCTTGACATGGACGGAGGGGCAAAAGTAAGATGCCCGTCAAACCATGATTCATCAGGTATCATTGTTTTGTTTTTTTTATTCAACGGAGTAACACATGGCAGCAGCTTCTAGCTACTTTGATCAAGTTCAACAGATTTACACGGCTTTTTATCAACGTCCCGCCGATCCAGGCGGTTTGCTTTTTTGGTCGCAAATGGCCGCTGTCAATGGTGGTGATCTCAGCAAAGTGATTAATGCGTTTGCAACGAGCGCGGAAGCTACCGCTCTCTATGGCGCCATCACAACGGCAAATGTTGGTGATGTGGTTAATTCCATTTACAAGGTGTTGTTTGGCCGTGATGCTGATGCAGCTGGCAAGAAATTCTACGTGGACGGTTTTGCTGCTGGTGCTTTCACCGCAGGCAAAATTGCATTGAACATTCTGAATGGTGCGCAAAATAGCGACCTTATCGCAATCAACAACAAGACTGCTGCAGCCAATGTGTTTACGTCTGCTGTAGATGGTCGCCCCATGTCCGATGCCGGTTTTGGTGCGAGCGGCAGTTTTGCTGCCACTTACAGTGGCAATGCAGATGTGGTTGCAGCGCGTGCCTGGTTGGCGACTGTTGGCTCTGATCCGGCCAGCGTGCCATCTATGGGTGCGGTTATTGGTGCTATTCAGGCCAATATTGCCAATGTGGGAGATGCCATTCTGAACATGCAGGGTAACCTTACGCTTGCTGCTCCAAGTGCGCTTAGTGCTGTGGATAATCTTACTGGTACGGCAGCTAGCGATGTATTCCTTGCACGTACTGTCAATAACGTCAATACGTTGAACGATGGTGATCGCATTAATGGTGGTGATGGTGTCGATACCCTGTATGCCGACATGGTGCCCAACACGGCTGGAGTTGCTATTACGCCGATTTTCACCAACCTCGAAAATGTGGTCATTCGTGCCCAGGCTGCGGCTGTTGATTCGATCAATGGCAACAATATGACGGGTCGTCCTGTGCAAATTGATGCGCAGCGTTCGTTGGGTGTGAGTGCTTCCGATCAAGTGACTGCTGCTGCGGGTGTCACCCGTTGGGAGTCCAATAACAGCCGTTCTGATGTCATCATTGAGGATGTGCGTATTGGTAACAACCAGAAGACCAGCGATGTCACCATTGCAATGGTCGAGACCGATCCGGGTAATGTGGATTATGGTGTGTACTTCAACCAGCATTCTTTGCGCAACGCCTCTTCCGGTAGTTCGTCTATCTCGTTCCAGTTGATGGATACGGGGTCTGCAGCCGTTGCGGCAACAGCAGCAACCCCATTGCTTTTCAATCCTTACGACAAGGTCCAGTTTTTCAGGAAGGGCGTGCTGGTTACGCTGAATCTGAATCCCTCGACGGATAACACGCAGGCTTCGAAAGCGGACACTTATGCTGATCTTTTGAAGCTCTTTCAGGCTGCGCTTGATCGTGATTCGAAGCTTCCGTTGGCTGATCAGCAATTGGCGGGTATCAAGGCTGAATTTGGCGCTAAATTCCAGGTTACCGATCCCCTTAGTGGTGTACGGGTGGAAGGTACGAGTATTCGTCTGACTGCATCTGCTGATACTCCATTGGCTGGAGTGACGAGTGGTTCCGGTGGCTGGGTTAATAGCCTGGATCAGCCAGTTCCGTTGACGGCCAACATCTACAACACAGTTGGTACCGATGCCACAAACGTCACCGAACTAGTAACTTCCAAGATCATCCTTGATGACGTAGGTTTGGGTAGCACAGGTGGTGATCTGGTTGTTGGTGGCATGTCTGTGGGTGAGACCTCCACTTCGCGTGGCGTTGAGCGTTTTGAGATTGAAGTGCGCGACAACAGCAAGCTGCAAACTATCAATTCCACAAACAATGCTTTGCGCGAAGTGACTATTGTCAATGGTGCCATCAGCCGCACGGTGGCCGATGCTTACACCAACTACCTGTCTGGTGATCTGACTGTCAATGGCAATGTGAACCTCACCAGTGCTGGAACGGGAACGCCTGCCAACACAGGTAACGACACCATCCTCAAGGGTGTTAACAACTCCAATGGCATCAATGGCTACACCGCTGATCACCATGGCGCCTTTGGTTTTACCGATGTGCGTTTGATTGATGGCTCCGCCATGACGGGTCGCCTGGCATTTACAGCGCAGATCACCCAGGATTCGATCCGCAAGTACATTGACCTGGTTGATACGCAAGCTGATCCGGCTGCAGATGTTGCTGGTTCTGGCAATGTCAACTTCAACGTCAAGGGTGCCAACTTCATCTACACCGGCGGTGCCAATGCGGATACGTTGATGGTGACCATTGATGGTGTTACGGCTGGTAGCCGTAGCACGATTGTGTCGGGTCAGTCTGACTTTACGTTCGCTATCAATGGTGGCGCTGGCAATGACAGTATCTGGGTTGATGTAACCAACGACCTCACACGCACCAACAACGGTGCCCCGCAGAACTGGTATAACAACCAGGATCTCAACAACAATATCACCATTGATGGCGGCACAGGTGACGACGTTATCCGCACGCCTGGTTCGGGTGACAAGAACATCCTGGGCGGCGCGGGCAACGACTGGATGTACACCGACAACACGGGTATGCAGGTTGTGGCAGCAACCACTGCAACCGCAGTGAGTACTAACGCTGGACGTGGTATGTGGGCTTACAACACGACCGATCAGACCGCCGGCGTTACAGCAGCTAATCTGGCTCCGCGCAACATCAATGATGTGCGTTCGGATGTCAACAATAACAACAACTTCTTCAACACCACGTTGACGGTGAATTTCAAGGGTATTGTTACTGCTGTTCCGGTGTCTGTTGCGAACTCGGGTTACCGGACCTCTGATTTGCAGATCAACCAGGCTATTAAAAGTGCCATCAATAATGATGCCACGCTCAAGGCCTTGTTGGTGGCCAAGGACGGCCCGGCCAACAGTCTGATCGTAGAGTCCCTGATTGATGGTGTAATGGCTACTGGTGACCTGACAGTGACGCTGACATTGCCGACTTCCGTGGGTGGTGGTGATGTTGCTGCGGCTGCGGCTGCTTACGGATTGCCTGCGACAGCCACTGCTACGGATGTCATGACTGCCATGACTGCTGCAAGAACTACCTTTATGGGCAA
Organism: Rhodoferax sp.; assembly: GCA_041910275.1. Taxonomy (GTDB): domain Bacteria; phylum Pseudomonadota; class Gammaproteobacteria; order Burkholderiales; family Burkholderiaceae_C; genus Allorhodoferax. The sequence continues at coordinate 43,817 of JAYRRD010000145.1, read as the reverse complement.
GGGTGACTACAACACCGTTATGGCTTCGGATGGCACAACCAGTGTCACCGGCGCTGCCAGCGTTGCTACTACCGATAACCTGATCACTCCCGGAACTGGTAACGACATCATCGTGCTCAGTACGACGGTTGGTGCTACCACAGCTGCTTCCAGCAACGAAACCATCAAGTTTGAACCCGGTTTTGGCGACGACGTGATTGTGAACTTTGCTACCGCTGGCATGGGCGTGGATCACCTCGACTTCGTGGCCCTGAACGGTGTGGCTGTTGGTGGTTTTGCCACAGACAAGTCCATCATTGTCGAAAGGCCGCCGGTAACATCCACTGGCGCAATTGATGAGGCGGCCATCGCTGCCAAGTTCAATGCCAACGGCAATACTGCGGCGCAAAAGCATGTCTACATTGCTGTGTGGCCTGCTGCTGTCTCCAATATGGCTACGGTTTATACCGTGGAAGATCCAGTTGGTACCACAGGTGCAACCATCGCGAAGCAAGGCACAATCAAGCTGGCTGCTGCTGATTGGCTCGCTCCTAGTGTTACGGTTGCCGGTTCTTCGGTGTTCACGAACTCTGGCGCTGCTGGTTACGCATTGGTCGATGGACCGTCTGCTACAGGTACTGTTGTCGCCACGCCCACCTACGCCGTAGCAGCCGGTGCCACCAGCAACAACGAAGGTTCGAACGCCACCTTTACAGTGACAACGACCAACGTCGCCAACGGCACTGTGCTCAACTACTCCTTGAGCGGCACCGGCATTACTGCTGCTGACGTGACGGGTGGTGTGTTGACTGGCACCGTTACCATCAACAACGGCACCGGTACCATTGCAGTGGCACTGGCTGCGGATGTCACAACCGAAGGCAATGAAACGCTGAGGCTTGATCTGGCAACGACAGCAGGTGGAACGTCGATGGCCAACGCCAGCACGACCATCGCTGATACCAGCGTAGCGAGCACCTTCACCAATGTTGACTTGTCCACTGGTACGGTTGCTGGCACCGCAGCTGCTGAAGCCTTCGTGTATGACTACAAGATGGTTAGTGGTCGTCCAACCAAGGCAGGTGATGGTGAAGTCACTATTACCGGCTTTGATGTCGCTAAAGACAAGCTGGTCTTTAATGATACTGGTACCGGTACGGTCTTCACCAAGGCACAATTCTTTGCCCTGGCTGGTGTAGTGGTTGCAGATGATCCGTTCTCTGGTAACGCAACCATTTACCTTGATCCGGACAACGGCGTTTCTGGTGGTGTAACCTTGACGGGCGTTGTTACGACAGCGGTTCCTGTCGAAACATTGGCATAATGTAGTACGCGCACACCCCGCATTCATTCGGGAGGGTGAATGCGGGGTTGTTTTTTTTGGTATATTGCATATTTCAACTTTAGAGAGAATTAAACTATGGCTTCTTTAGCAGGTACAAGTTCAGACGACTTTCTCATCGCGACTGCCACTGGAACTGAGTATCGTGGTGGTGCAGGTAATGACACCTACATCTTCACACCGCTGATTCCAGCAAACGCTGTGATCACCATTGTTGATACCGAAGGCGCCAACAAGATTCAGTTGGCAGAGGGGCTTACCATTGCCTCCAGCTCGTTCTTCGACAACGCAGCGCAACTGACCCTCAGTAATGGTGCTGTTCTTAAAATTCTTGGAGCAAAAACTTTTACGTTTGATATTGGTGCCAACGCAGTTGCGGGGGATAGCACGGTTGCACCCGGTACCACTGCTGGAGCTACCTACGCGCAATTCGCGGCGAGCCTGGGTGTGGCGACATTGCCTGCCGCAGGGGTAACGACTCCCGTAGCCGGCACTGCCAACTTCAGCACCACCACCGGCAGCGCCGGTGGTGCCGCTACCTATGCCCTCACGGCCGCTGCCACCAGCGCCAATGAAGGCACCAAGGCCACGTTCAACTTGGTCACGACAAACGTGACCGCAGGCACCGATGTCGCCTATACCATCTCTGGTATTGACGCAGCCGACTTGGCCAGCGGTGCCTTGACCGGCAAAGCGACTGTTGGAACGGATGGCAAGGCCACCATTTCGGTGGATTTGAAGGCAGATGCCACAACTGAAGGTGCAGAAACCCTGAAGGTTGCGCTGGACGGCAAGACAGTCAGCGCAACGACCACGGTCAACGACACCAGTCTCACACCAGGGTACAGTGTTAAAGGTGATGCAACCTCCGTCATCGAAGGTAAGGCTATTACCTTCACGGTCGAGACAACCACAGCGCCAACTGCCGATTTGACGCTGAAGTTCGCACTTGCTGGCGACACTTCAGGCGCTACTGGCCAGGCGATTGTTGCCGATGATGTCAGTCCGTCCAGTGGTACCGTTACGATCAAGGCCAACACAACTTCGGCTCAGGTCACGGTCAATGCCAAAGATGATGGTGTTGCGGAATTCACTGAGGGTGCCAAGTTCCTGGTGCTTGATGCGACCACCAATGCGACTGTGGCAAGCACGGCTTTCTTGGTTCAGGACGGACCGACCTACAAAATGGGGGCCGATGCCAGTGTTGATGAAGGCAGTGCCGCTGTCTTTACGTTGACGACTACCAATCTCGGTGGTGGCACGACCGTGCCCTATACCGTGTCTGGTACGGCTACGGCTGCCGACGTAGATGGTGGCAAGCTCGCCAGTGGCAATTTCACGCTTGCAGCCGATGGCACCGCTTCGGTAAGCTACACAACGCTCAAGGATTTGCTCACCGAAGGCGATGAGACGATCATTGTGACGGCCGGTGGCAAGAGCCAGACCATCACTATCAAGGACACGTCCCCAACGCCGGTTTATACCGTCACCCCAGGTGCGGACATCAATGAGGGTGACACTGCCTCCTTTACCATCACTGCCGACAGCAAGGTCGATACCACATTGGCTTACACAGTGACCGGGGCTGATGCCAAAGATGTCAGTTCCACCACTGTACTCAAAGGCAATGTTACTTTGACGGCTGGCACAGGCACCGTCAAGCTCGACTCGCTGAAAGATGCCACAACAGAAGGTTCCGAAACCTGGACTCTGACGCTGGATGCTACTAGCAAGGCCGGTTCTCTCAAGGTGGCCGATATTTCGGTAACGCCGGTGCTCACTGGCGACAATGTCACCGGCACGGCGGTTAGTGGACAGGGAACTGCCATCATCAAGCAGTCAACGCTGCTGTCTAACGACATTGACTCCACTGGCAAGGCTACCCTTACCGGCGCGGTGACTGTGGTAGCCGGTTCGGCCTCCAAGGGTCAGACCTTTAATTCCTCCAATGGCGACATCGTGTTTGTGGCCGATGCAGGGCAGCGTCAAGGTACATTCAAGTACAGCGTTGCTGGTGCTGACAACGCAACTCCAGGTGTAGTGAATGTCAATATCAACTCGGCTCCGGCTATTGCTGCAACCACAGCTTTGTCTACCAAGCAAGATACTGCTGTGACCGGAACGGTTACCGCTACCGATGCTGATAGCGATGCCATGGCCTTTACCTATAAGGCTGACAATGGTACGGTTGTAGCAGGCACCGCTGGTGCTTACACCTACACCCCCAAAGCGGGATTCACTGGCACCGACACCATTACGGTTACTGTGACGGACAACTTCACAGTGCCATTGGCCAGTACCGCTACCATTCCGGTGACTGTCACTGCTACGCCCAAGTTCACCGTCACCGGCGCTACTGCTGTCACCGAAGGCAATACTGCCAGCTTCGACGTTACCCTGACCAGCCCGGTCACGGCTACGGCCTATGCTGTCACTGTGGCATTGGCGGCTACAGGTGGAGCAACGGCTGGCACTGACTTTACCAATGCCTTGACGCTCGATTCCACCTCGTCTGCGGCTGGTGTGACCTATGCAAGTGGCTTGTTGACCTTCCCGGCCAATGCCACCGTCACCAAGGCCACTTTGACTACAGCGGTTGCGGCTGATGCATCATCCCCGGAACCAGGCGAAGGTCTCAGTGTGACCCTGTCGGCACCGACCAACAGTGCCATTCTGGGCAGTACCAGCGCGGTCACGACTGCGATTACCGATACTCCGCTGACCTTTACCCTGACAGCCAGCGCAACGGACGTGTATGAAGGTGCTCCCATCGTCTATACCTTGCAAGCCTACAACGGCGTCAACAAGGTGAATCTTGATGCTGACCGCAGCTTTGACTTCCAGGTAGTGCCTGGTAGCTCGACTGCAACGAATGACCAGGGTACCAACCTGACCAACCTGAACGACTTTGCATCCAGTACCTTCAACCCCTCGAAGCAGACTATCACCAAGGGAACAGGTTCTATCGCCTACACCGTCGTGTCGTCTACCGATTCGTTGACCGAGCTTGTCGAAACCTACACGGTCAAGGTGTTTGATGCGGGTACCACTACCGAGGCGGCAACGGCAGTCACGACCAAGCTGCTTGACGGCACCTCGGCTGGGGGTGGGCAGAAGTTTACGCTCACTTCGGGTATCGACACCTTGATTGGTGCTTCAGGTGATGACACCTATACAGCCTCCTCTGGCACACTGACCGCTCTGGACTCACTTGATGGTGGTGATGGTACCGACGTGTTGAATTATTCTGATACAGCCGCAATCAATGTTCCGGCCAGTGCCACTGTCAAGAACATCGAGACCGCCAACATCACTGGCGCTTTGGGTGTGGTTGCTGACGCTTCAGGCTGGACGGGTCTGACGAAGTTGACTGCAACTGGTTTTGGCACCGTTACTGTTTCCGGCACAGCCGCCGCCGCCATTACCGTGACTGACTCTACACAAGCTGCGAGTTCTGTGACGGTTAATGGGGGATCCACGGTTGCTATCACCTCTACCGGTGCAACGACTGGTACCGTGACCGTTGGTAACACGGCTGCCCCGACCGGCGCAGTGACGGTGGCTAGAACGACTTCTGCAGCAGGTTCTAACGCCGGTGCCATCAATGTGACAGGTGGTTCCACAGTGACAATCACCCAAACCAATGGCAATGCTGTCAACACGGACGACAAAAACGGTGCCGTGACCGTTACAGGAAGTGCCAACACAACCAGTGTGTCTGTAATTGCACCCAAAGCTGCAACGAAATCGGCTTCGGTGGCTGGCGTTGCCGCCAACACAGTGGCTATTACGGACGTGAACACCGCGTCTACCACCAAGGCTGGCACGATCACTTCCGTGACTGCAAACAGCTTCACCTCCCTGGGGGTTGGCGGTAACGCGCTGACGACCCTGAACGTGGCCAATGGCTCTGGCAACATCATCATTGACAACAGCGGTTTGACGACGCCAACCAATAAGACCTTGGCGGTCACTATCGATGGTCAGACTACTGGCACGCTGGATGACGCTGACATCTACACAACGTTGAACATCACGACCGCCAATAACGCTTCGACACTGAGCAATGTGACCTTTGGTGCTACCACAGCACTGACGGTTGCAGGTACCAAAGGTTTGACGCTTACCTCTGCTGCTGGTTTGTCCGCATTGAAGACCGTGACCGTGACCGGCTCGGCTGGCATTACGGCTGACCTGTCGGCTGGAACTGTGACTGCGGTAGATACATCGGGAACAACCGGTGCGTCCACAGTGACCGTTGATGCGTCCAAAGCAACCTTCGCCGGTGGCGCAGGCGTGGATAAGGTGACACTCTCTGCTACTACCCCGAGCAAGACAATTTCCCTGGGTGGTGGAGACGATACGCTGGACATGACGGCTGCGGCTGGAACGCCCACGGCAGCTATTGGCGGCGGTGCTGGTACAGACACTGTGGCCATGACGGCTGCACTGGCTGCCACGGCTTCCGCCAGCTCAACCTTCGCTGGCATCGTGACTGGTTTTGAAAGTCTGACGTTGACCGCTGCTACCAATCAGACCATTGATCTGGCGGTACTGGGTAACTTCAGCAAGGTCTCCACCAGCGGCGGTAATGGTTTGACCTTGAACAACTTGCCTAGCGGCGGCACCTTGGTGCTCACCGGTGCGGGTACGGCTTACACGGTTGCCAACACTGCGTTCACTTCCGGAACTGCTGATGTTGTCAATTTGAGCCTGACAGACGGCACCGGCGCTGCCGTTAACTTTGCATCGACTGGAATTACTGCATCGGACGTTGAGACCTTTGCCATCACCACGGCAGATACCCAAGCGACGCCTACTGGCACGTTCAACGACATGGTGACTTTGCTGGGTAACTCCGTGAAGACCATCACCGTGGCAGGTAACGCCGGTTTGACCTTGACAGCCGCCAGCACCGCCTTGACCACAGTGGATGCCAGCGGCATCGCGGCCACCGGCATCACGCCCGGTTTCACCTGGACATCGGGTGCATTGGCTGCTGCAAATGTCGTCAAGGGCAGCGCGACCGGCACAAACACAGTAGACATGACCGCGTCTGTTGCTGCTGCAACAAACTACACCGGTGGAACAGGCATTGACACAGTGACAATCACCAATTCGAAAGCGAACGTGATCAATCTGGGTGGTGGTACTACTGCGAACACCGTGGGTGGCAGCGCTACTGGCAATAACACGATCACTAGTACCTCCACTGGCGCTGACACAGTGACAGTTGGTTCAGGTAACAACGTGGTGAGCCTGGGCGATGGCGATAACAACTTCACAGCGACGACCGGTAACAATACCTACACAGGTGGCTCAGGAGTGGACACCGTGGTTGTTACAACAGGCGGCAACACGATCAGTGTTGGTGGTGGTAACGACAGCGTGAGCATTGGCGCTTCCACTCAGTTGAACACTGTTAATGTTGGTACAGGAACTGATACCGTGATTTTGACCGGCACACAGGCTGCTGCTGGTTATTACACGACTATCACAGGCATGGGCGCTGGCGATGTCATCAATTTGGACGGAGTTTCGCTTGGCGCAACTACTGCCGGTGCATTGGGTGCAAAGATCACGTTAGGCGGTGCCGCAAGTTTTGCAAACTATCTGGATGCCGCTGCTGCAACTGCCACTGGCGCTACCAATGCCGTTCTGAAGTGGTTCCAATTCGATGGCAATACGTTCCTTGTTTCTGATAACAGCAACAATGTGACTTTTGCTGATGGAGTTGACACAGTGGTGTCGTTGGTTGGATTGGTTGATTTGTCGACCTCCACTACGACAACAGCGCACATAGTGACTCTGGTCTAAACCCATCTGAGACCCACCCTGCGCTGAGGCGAGGGGTGATCACTCTCTGTCAAGAACCCCATTGCTCACAAGGCTGTGGGGTTTTTGTTTCTGCGAGCGCATTCTGTGCATGATTCTCCAGCGGTTTAGCTTGATACATATTTCATAGCTGTGACCGCACAGCCCATATGTTCTACAGGCCAATTTGGCTTAAAAAGGGGCTGCCCCTTTAATTCCGGGTCAACTAAAGGACGCCCACTTATTGTCTTGGATGCAACGGGTGCGCTGGCTGACTCGCAAAGCTAAAATACCGGCAATTTCTTGCTGGAGAATCTCTTATGTCAACTGCACTCGAACAACCCGCACCCACATTCCAGGATGTCTGGCGTATGTTTCAGGAGACTAGCCTCCAGATCAAGGAGACTGATCGCCAAATGAAGGAGACTGACCGCAAGATCGACAAGTTACGCACAGAAATGGGCAGTTTAGGCAACCGGCTGGGAGAGTTCGTAGAAGAGATGGTCAAACCCGGCTTGGTACGTCTGTTTCAGGAGCGAGGTCTGAAGGTTCACCGTACCATGCAGAACCTGACATGCAGAGATGACGTCGGTCAACTTGTAGCGCAGGTGGATCTTCTCGTTGTTAATAGCGACACAGCCATTGCCGTTGAGTGCAAGAGTCACTTATCGGTCGATGATGTCAACGAACATCTTGATCGCATGAATTTGTTCAAGACCTGCTGGCCGGAGTATGCTGGCTACAAACTACTGGGCGCAGTCGCCGCCATGGTGTTGCCCGAAGGCGCAGGACGATTTGCCTATCGCAAAGGCTTGTTTGTTCTGGCGCAACATGGCGAAATTGTCGAAGTCCGTAACGACTCCAAGTTCCAACCAAAAGTGTGGTGATTTCGGCAAGCAACCATTCTTTGCGCGGTCAGATGTATGGTGGTCAGGCAGACTTCATGCAACGCTCATGTTAAAGTCAGAGTAATAGATATACAATTTTGTCTTGTATATTTAATCAAGGTTTATTGTGCAAGTTTCCAGATGGGGTAATTCACTGGCGGTGCGGTTTCCGGCTGGGTTGGTGCAGGCGCTTGATCTGAAAGAAGGGGATGAAATTGATCTTCATTTGGTGGGTTCCCGCTCTTTTGAGGTCGCCAAGAAGCCGTCCATAACCGAGTTGCTGGCACGCCTGCACCAGTTTCGCGGGCGCTTGCCGCCAGATTTTCATTTTGATCGACTGGAAGCCAACGCAAGAGATATTGCGCGGTGAGCAAGCCATTTATCGACAGCAACATCGTGCTGTATCTTTTGTCTGGTGACACAGCAAAAGCAGACCAGGCACAAGCCATCGTGGCAGCAGGGGCTGTCATCAGCGTCCAGGTACTCAATGAAGTTGCGTCGGTGTGCTTGCGCAAGCTCAAGATGCCCTGGTCAGAAGTTGATGCCGTGTTGCTCGCGATCAAAGCAGCCTGCGATGTTGTGCCACTGACTGTGGCTTCGCACGAAAAGGCCGTTGCAATTGCCAAACGTTATCAATTGACGATCTACGATGCGAACATTGTTGCCAGTGCGCTGCTGTGCGGTGCCGATGTGCTTTTGTCAGAAGACATGCACAGCGGCCTGTCGATTGATGCACTCGTGATACGGAACCCATTTATGAATTAAAGGGGTATTTTTAAGCCAAATTGGCCTGTAGGGCTTATGGGCTGTGCGGGAGAAGCTATGAAATATGTATCGCGCCAAGGCCGCCAGCCTGCTGGAGAATCGTGTGCAGAATAAGCTCGCAGAAAAAATGGATCTGGCTTCATTTCTTGAATGGGAACAGAACCAGGAAAATCGACACGACTTTGTGAATGGCGAGATTTACGCCATGGCTGGTGCGTCGCGCAGTCACGAAGAAGTGGTGACAGCAGTGGTCAGCATTCTGTGGAACGCGCTATTTGGCTTGCCTTGCCGCGTCTACAAAGGGGATCGGCAAGTCAAGGTACAGGAGAACATCCTTTACCCGGATGTGGTGATTACCTGCGACGAACGCGATCATAAGACCGAGGGAGCGATGGAGTATCCGCAGGCAATCATCGAAGTGGCATCACCTCGTCCGACGGCTGGCTATGACCGCGACGTGAAAGCGCAGCTATACCTGTCGCTTCCGTCGTTGCGGCAATACGCGATGATCAATCCGCAAACGCGACGACTCACGCTGATGAATCGCATGGACGGCGATAGATGGGAGACGTTCAACCTGATCAACGCTCCGATTGAAATCTGTGGGATCATCCTCAGCCCTGATCGGATATTTGCAAACGTCGCGTAGAACAACCTCCACAGCAAGTCAACCGCAAGTCAACAGGAGTTTGTGCCTGATAATCGGCGCTCTTGGTTCGGGGTCGCAGCACACAATGTCGCCAGGCGTTCGATCCCGATAAACGCACACAAAACAGGGCCTGGGCATGATTGGCAGAATGCGTAAAAAAGCAGAACAACCTCTTGATTACGCCTCCTGGCGTGCACAGGCGACCGCGTTGGACAAGTTGGACGGCATGAACGACTGGAAAAGTGATCCGGTCTCGCCGTTTTACCACCACAGCTTGATTCAGCAACGGCTGACCAACTTGCGCAACTGGCGTGCCGCCGATGACTGGCCGCAGCTTATTTTCAGTTTGCGCGAGGGGCTGCACCGTAACCTGGGCAATCTGGCCAATCCGGAGCTGTACAAGCACTGCCGCGTGGGCACCAAGTTCCTGATTGATGATTACATCAGTGAAGTGGTGTCCTTGCTCAACCACGTCTGTGACCATGAAATCCCTGGTTTGCCTTATGCAGAGAAACTGATCTTTTTTCGCCATACCGGGCAAAGCTTTGGCCGCTCGGCCCTGATGCTCAGTGGCGGTGCCAATATGGGCATGTTTCATGTGGGGGTCATCAAGGCCTTGCGGGAACACAAGCTGCTGCCCAGGGTGATCTCCGGCTCCAGTGCGGGCGCAGTTGTCGCGGCTTTTCTGGGCACACTCAAGGACAATGAGCTTCCAGCCTGGTTCCGTGGTGAGCGCGCGGATATGGATACCTGGAGCCGGCTCGGGCTTGGCGATATGTTGCGCTTCAAATCCATCATGGACATCACCCAGCTGGAGCGTTTTTTGCGCAAGAACATTGGCGAGTACACCTTTGAAGAAGCGTTCAAGCGCACCAGGCGCATTATCAATATCACGGTCTCCCCGGTGGAAAAGAACCAGAATTCCCGGCTGCTCAATTACCTGACGACGCCGCACCTGCTGGTCTGGAGTGCCGTGCTGGCTTCGTGCTCGGTACCAGGGCTATACCCCCCGGTTGAATTGATGACCAAGGACCGGCTGGGGCAGGAGCGGCCCTATATGGCGCCGAAACGCTGGGTGGATGGCGCGCTCCATAGCGACTTGCCGGGGCAGCGTCTGGCCGAGTTGTACAACGTCAACCACTATATCGTCAGCCAGACCAATCCCCACGTTCTGCCGTTCATCACCGACCAGGCGCGCAAGGATGGCTGGAGCCGGTTTTTGACCGATTTGCTCAAGAGCGAGGTGCAGTTCCGCACCAAGCAGATTGTGCGGTTTGCATCCTACGGCATGGATTCGGGCATCATCAAGAACCTGCTCGATGGCGTGCTGTCCGTAGTCGGGCAGCAATATTACGGGGATGTGACCATTCACCCCCAGGTTCAGATCAAGGATTACGGACGTATCTTTGGCAATTTGTCACCTGCCGAGTTCCAGTCCTGGGTTCTGGCGGGTGAGCGCGCCACCTGGCCCAAGATTGCGATGATCCGCGACCAGACCATCATCGGCCAGACGCTGGAGGAATGCATCATCCGGCTCAAACGCCAAAGGCAAAAGCGCCAGCCGATATAATGGAAGGCTTTGCTGACAACATCCACAGACACAAGGAACTATTCATATGGCATCTGGTAAACCCAAGAAAAAGAACCCGCGCCTGGCGTCGGGCCGCAAGCGCGTCCGTCAGGACGTCAAAATCAACGCAGCCAACACCTCGCTGCGCTCCAAGTACCGCACAGCGGTCAAAAATGTGGAAAAAGCTGTTCTGGCTGGTGACAAGACCAAGGCCACAGAACTGTTTGCCAAAATGCAGGCCGTGGTGGACACCGTGGCTGACAAAGGCATTTTCCACAAGAACAAGGCTGCACGCGACAAGAGCCGCCTCTCTTCCAAGGTCAAGGCGCTGGCAACTGCCGCCGCCTGACAACCAGCTAACCTGGTAAATTCAGCACGCATCGCATAATCGGTGCGCCGTTTGTAGCGGGTGCGCTGTCAGCAAAACACAGAAGCCGTTCGCCAAGGACGGCTTTTTTGTTGCAAGTTTCATATCACCCGTGATATTAAAAACACCCAAATCGCATTACAGATGCCCCCCGCAAGCCTCCGTGGCACGTTTTTAGCCTCAATTTAACCTCAAATAAGGCATCAAATCAGCCTATAGACCCCGTGGGACAAGCGGGGGTAGCTACTGAAAACGTAGTAACAAGAACCAGGGCATCACATTGCATCGCACCCGGTCAGGATTGCAGTTTGCGCAGGTGTCTGCCGCTGGCTATGGTGCTGCTGGCGCAGATGCAGGCCAGCGCTACGAGTCCGAGCACGTGGGGCAACGCAAGCTCGGCAGATTGTGGAACCAGGTAGCCAAAAATGGCGATGGCACCCGACAGCCCGCCAAAGAACAAGCCGACAGAGAGTCCGCTGGTCGATTTGGGCACCATGCCCAGTGCAAAGGCCACCATGCCGTTGTTCACCGCACTGATACACACCAGGAGCAACACCAGGATGATCAGTGCGCCGATGGCCGCCTGGGGTATGGACAGGGCGCCCAGACACAGGACGATGCCGCCAAAGGCCAGCATCATCAGGTGCTTGTTGTCTATCCATTTCGACGTGGCTCCGGTTCCGATGGCCAACACGCCCTGAATAATCAGCACACTGCCCAGCAATACCGGCAGTGCTACGCCGGTCAGATCGACTATGTACGCCTTGAGCATGCGCGGTACGACTTCGCCCGTGAGCAAGCGCATGCCCAGGCCAATCATGGCGCCTGTCAGCATGACGATTGCCAGGTTGGCCAGGGTTTGTCGGATTGACAGGGGTTTTTCCTTTTCGGACTCGTCCTTCTTCGGGTCTTTGTTGGCAGGCTTTGCTGGCATGAAGGCCACGGCCCAGCGCAGGCTTCCCACACCAACGAGCAGCGTGGCGGAGGCGATGGCAAACGCAGCGGGTGCGCCCAGGGACACAATGGTGTCACTTGCCAGTGGCTTGATGGAGCCGATGCAGCCACCGACCAGCGTCAACATGCTGGCCGCCAGCGGCAATTGGGACGATTTGGCAAAACGCCCTAATAAACTCAGGACCGGGCTGCGAAACGTTGCCATGGCAACCGCCCAGAAAACGGCCATGCCGGGAAGCAGGATGCGCATGGATGCACTGCTGCCCCCAAAAGCCATGGAAACCGGAAGTGCCATGAACACCAGAATGGAGGCGATGGCTCCTGCCATCACCAGGGGCATTTTGCTGCCATACCACTGCTGCCAACGGTCGCTCAGGCTGCCAAACAGCGGCTCAATCACCACGGCGATGGCGCTTTCAACGACAAATAAAAGGGCGGCAAGTTGTTGCGCCTGCGCCGGTGGATAGGCAAAGACCTGTTCGATAAAGCGTGGCAGGTAAAGGCCGTAGGCAATCCAGCTCAGGGTAATCGCGCCCTGTACCGCCGCCAGGCAGGCAACCTGCAGCCAGCGCACGGAGGGCGTGGGGAGATTGGTTTCGGTGGTGGTGGTGGTGGCGCTGGCCATGGTCTTCTCGCTTGAATATGTGCAATGTTGCCAATGTTGCCACATAAGTTGCCGGGTGGTTGCCGGGTGCGATGCAATGTGGTGCATTGGTTCTTGTTACTATGTTTTCAGTAGCTGTCCCCGCTTGTCCCACGGGGGGTGGAGACTGATTTGATGCCTGATTTGAGGCTAAAAACGTGCCACGGAGGCTTGCGGGGAGCACCTGTAGTGCGATTGTGGTGTTTTTCATATTACGGGTGATATGAAACTGGTGTGATGCACGCCACATCAATGGTGGCATCATCGCATCTACGGCGTACCAGCCGATGGGAGATACAAGGTGGCGGTTTTGAATATATTTTTAACAGTGGCATTGGCCGTTTGCGCCTTGTATGCCGTGCAGATCGTAGTGATAACCCAGCGCCTGACAAGGCTGCGCTGGAAGACGGTGCGCACCCGTACCCTGACGCAAGACGAAGTTCCGTCCGCACAGCGGCAAATTCTTGACCAGGCGACGGCTTTGCTGTTGCCGCTTGGTTTTGTCTACCGTTACAGCGGTGCGACCGAAAAAACACTGGTTATAGGTACAGGCGCGGAGGCGTGGACGTATTCCGACGTGTACCAACACGTGGATGGCCACACCCACGCGGTGGCGTCTCCATCGGATGTGCCGGAGCACCGCCAGCCCTACGCCCTGCAATTTGTCACCTGCCTGGATGGCGGCGGCAGTGTCATAACGCTCAATTGCTACCGCCACTACCTGCCGTTTACCATCCCTGGTCGAGAGATTTTCGACGACTATCTGCCGTCCCTGGCGCAGGCGTGGCAGCGGCATCTGGAGCGTGTGCGCGCGTTGGCCACAGGTATCACGACGGATGGCATCGCAGTGTGCCGACGTTTGCGCGATATGTCGGAACAACTGGTGCCTACCTTGCATGCACAAGGGGATTTGCTGCCAGCAGGTGCCCAGGGGCATTACCGCATGCCCTGGCTGGCGGCGCTGCGCTGTGCCTTGCGCGTCGTGCACGGACAATGGCGCGCAGCCTGGGTACAGGCGGCGGTACGGAAAGAGGCTAGTCCGCAAGGCCAGGCGTCCGGTGCGCCGCAGGCCTCGGATTCCGGTGCACAAGCCGCCGACATCCATGCCTTTCATGCCCAGCTGGCGCTGCAGCGCAGCCATCAGATGGGTGCTCGCAACAAGGTGTGGCTTTTCTTGATCACGGCAGCGCTGTTTTTGCTGGTCGGCGGTTTCTGGTTTTCGTGGCATGTGGTCCCCATTGTGCTGGCGGTGGTGGCCTTGCACGAAGGCGGCCATTACCTGGCCATGCGCTTGACGGGGTACCGCAATGTGTCCGTGTTCTTCCTGCCGGGTCTGGGTGGCTTGGCAACAGGAGACAAGGCCAACGCCACACCGTTTGAAAAGTTGTTTGTCTACCTGGCAGGGCCAGTGCCGGGGATCGCCATTGCGGCCGTGGCCCTTTGGGCGATGTGGAGCGGAACCTGGCTCGCGCCGGGATGGTTGGCCGAGTTTTTATGGGTGTCCCTGGTCATCAACTACCTGAATCTCTTGCCCATTACCCCTTTGGACGGCGGGCGGGTGGTGGAGACTTTTTTATTCGCCCGGTTGCCGTTCCTGCGCTTCGTCTTTGCAGCATCGAGTTGCGCGCTGCTGTTCGGTTTTTGTGTCTGGATGGACGATACCGTGGCCCGTGTGCTGGCCGTATTGTTGGCGCTGGGTTTGCCGTTGCAGTGGCGGCTGATGCACCTGGCCCGTGCCGTGCGCCGGGAACCGCAGGGCGCATGGGACGAGGCACAGGCCGTCGAGCAGATTTTCACCAGCTTGCAGCAGCAACGGTTTCGGGCGTGGAGCTTTGCCAAGCGCGCCAGCGCCGCCATGGCCTTGTTGCCCGAGTTGATGGGGCGTCGCCCCACGCTGGCCGAGGCCGTGGGCGGGCTGGGCATCTACGCCGCCTGCCTGTTCGGTCCGTTGGGTATCGCCTATATGGCCTTGCCACAACTGCGTTCTCTGGCAGTCATGTTGTACTTCCAGACGAATAACCTTCCTGCTGACGACGTGGTGGACGAGGAGCGCGCGAAAACCTATGCGCCCGCACCCGACTGGAATGCCCAACTGGCGCAACCCGACAAGCTCTCCAGAGACGAATTGCTGGCGGCCCACCTGGGCGCAGCGGCGCAAGCGGACGATTTTGAAGACGCCAACATGGCACACCGCCATTTCACCGCCGCCTGGGGACTGGCACAAGGTTTGCCGCAGCGGGATCTGCGCCGCATTGACGCGCTGCTTGGTCTGGCGCGTACCGATCCGGCACCCGGCGCCCAGGCTGCACATCTGAACCAGGTCGTGGACGAACTTTCCCAACCCCAGGGACCGGAGCGCGCCAAGGTGGCGCAGGCCAAAGAGGCGTTGGCGTACGCCGAGAATGTGCTTGCACAGCGCATCGCATTGTTGCGCGATGCGATTGCGCTACGCCGGGATGGCGATGCAAGTAGCCGCCACCAACTTGCTACTACACAGCTCGCCCTGGCCCAGGCGCTGGATGTGAATGCCGACAGCAGCGGCGCGCAGGCGGTGTTGCAAGAGCGGGTGGATGGCCTGCTGTTGCCGAGTCCCACGGACCGCTCGCGCACGGCTCTGAACCAGCGCACGGCCCGCGTCAGGGCGCAGGTACAGCTGGCCTGGTTTCTGATTGACCACGACCAGACCACGGACGCGCACCAGCTGGCATGGCAGGCGCTGGAATCCGTGCCACAGAAACCGACGGTGAGCTGGCTTACGCCGAAACAGCAAGTCCTGGAAGTCCTGCTCTGGGCCGAGCTGGAATCCCGTCAGACGGCAAACCTGGCCGCCCGCTGGGAGGCATTGGAGGCGGTACGCGAGCAAACACGTTTTGGTGCATCGCCAAAAGTCCTGGTCCACGAGATTGACCGTGTCCTGGTCGGGAATGCCCTGGGTGATGCCGGTTTGCAGCGCCAGGGGAGGGCGGGTATACAGGAATCCCTGGCGCGCTTCAAGGGGCGTCCCGTGCCCTTGTGCAGCAGTAGCCGTAGTGACAGTAGTGGCGCACAGGCCCAAGCCTCCTGGGGTGACTGGCACCGTCGCCAGCGGGACGCACGCACACGCCTTTTGACCCAGCTGGGCGCGTGTAAAACCCTGTGATGGCTGGCTGTGGAGTCTTGCTGTTTTTAGCGCTCAGGCTGCCGCGCGTTGCAGCCGGTCGCGCACGCCTTCCCACTCCAGGGTGTCGGGCGGCGCTTCGATCCAGATCAGTTTGACGCCGCTTGCATCCAGGGCGCGCAGCGTAGCGAACAGTTCCTGCGCTGCCTGCCCGGCTTGCTTGGGCATGGTGCGTAGCACGATCTGATCGTGGTTGGTGCGGAGTTTCAATGCACTGCGGGCATACACGGCGATGGCAGGCGCATCTCCTGCACCTGCCTGCTTTGCCGCCATGGCCGGGGTGAGCATATCCAGCGCGGCTTGCAAGCTCTTGGCATCCATCAGGCGTACCCTGGCATTGGGTGCGTAGTGTGACTCCAGGGTCCCAGAAGCACGCGGCGCACGTCCGGCGTGCGTGGACAGCTCTTCATTGGATAGCAATCGGGTGCCGCAGACCTGTTCGATCTGTGTGCGGCTGATGGAGCCGGGGCGCAGCAGCACCGGCTGGCCACGGGTGCAGTCGATGATGGTCGACTCGATACCCAGCGTGCATGGCCCGCCGTCAAGCACGGGCAGGTCCGGGCCGAATTCATCGCCTACATGCGCAGCACAGGTCGGGCTGACGCGGCCAAAGCGGTTGGCGCTGGGCGCTGCCAGCCCCCACACCGCAGCTTGGGCCTTGGGTGGCTCGCGCAGGGCGTGCAACAGCGCCTGGGCCACCGGATGCGCCGGACAGCGCAGACCGACCGAATTCTGCCCCCCCGTCGCCGCCGAGGCCACGCCGCTGCGCCGTGGCAGGATCAGCGTCAAGGGGCCGGGCCAGAACGCAGCCATCAGCTGCTGGGCAAATGGCGGCAATTCGGACGCAAAATGTGCGGCCCCGCTGTGACCGCCATCTTGCGCGCTGACGTGCACGATCAGGGGATGTTGAGCCGGGCGGCCTTTGGTGGTGAAGATGCGCCCCACCGCCGCGTCGTCTTCGGCGTTGGCCGCCAGGCCATAGACTGTTTCGGTTGGCAGTCCAATCAGGCCGCCATCCCTTATGGATTGTGCGCAGACAGCTATGGATTCAGGATCGGAGGCTAACAGGATCATCGCAAGCAGATTAGCCCACGCTCAAGCGTCAATGCCGAGAATGAGAACCGGAATATCAATGTTTGAAATTCCTCGTTGTGTCAAGTCCCAGGCGAACTGTTCAAAGTACGAAACACCTGTACTCATTTCGTTCGCAAAGTTTTTAACGGGAACAATTTCAATGCCTGTGTCAATCAGTCCCAGGTTGCTGAAAATGGTCATTTTGGCGCAGACGTTGTACACCATGAAAGCGTACTTTCCGAACTGAACTTCCACGCCAAGCTTGACTCCAGGTTTTACAAAATCCATATCCCTGAATGGTTGCACTTGCGATGGTTTTGCAGAAACATATCCAGGCAAAATTTCCCCGTAGGTATATTCGCAATGAACTTTATGGTTCCTCCAGCCCGATGGGGCAAGTAATTTTTTGAACTCCTTGTTTATTTTCGATGGTGAAAACAACACACGGCCAGGCATGGTTTTCTCTTCGCTGATTTTTGTTTTGAATCTTGCAGCATCTATGGTATTTATAACTTCCTGAATTTGCAGAAATTCGTTTGCGTACTCGTTAAGAACTTTATTCTTTCCTCCGTTGAAATCATATTGAGCGACAATTTTCATAATAATGTTCCCTGCTTTTGTTCCAGCCATTGTTGCGGCATTTGGGAAACTTTTTCCTTGCCTGTTGGTTGATGCACTGGCTTTCCAAGCGGGCGAATTTTCAAAGTTCCATTCTGAAACGCCGTTATTCTGTCGCGTGCCAGGGCGTTGTACGTTTCATCGCGGTCAATCATCATCCCACGGCGTTTATGTCTGATCGCTGCAATGACGCTACTTCCCACTCCTCCAAATGGATCTAGAACCCAGTCTTCCTCGTTTGTAAGCGCTAGAACGCAGCGTTCAATCAGTTCTACAGGGAACTGGCAGGGGTGATCCGTCTTTTCGGGGTGATTGGATTTGACATTCGGGATTTCAATTCGTCCATTTTCCCATTCCTGGCAAAGAATACGCCAGTAATCAGACGGATTTTTTCCCAGCGGATTGCCGCTTGGTTGACCTATTTTTTCCCCTTTGTAATGGAGCTTTCCGGGATATTTGGCTGGTACTCGAACAGCATCCAGATTGAAGGTGTATGTATCACTTTTCGTGAACCAGAGCAACACTTCATATCTACCTGAAAAGCGGTTACTCGCATGCAAACCGTGATCAAAATGCCAAACGATGCGATTTCGCAACCGCATTCCCATTTCCTTGAAGATAGGGTAAAAATAAATGTCCAGCGGAAATATCTCTCCCACGTCAACATAATTGCCAACTTGCCAGACAATACTTCCATCTGGAGTTGTCACGCGGAACATTTCCTGAATTATTTCTTCCTGCCACGAGAGGTAGTCTTTCAGGCTGACCTGCTTTTCATAAACCTTTCCAATATTGTAGGGCGGGGATGAAACTACCAATTTAAAGGTGTTGGAAGGTAGTTTTTTTAACTGTTCCAATGCATCGCCTTGGCACAGCACAATGCGCTCGTTCAGATCAAACGCATTCACAATGGGGTAAATTTCATCGAACATGGGGATCGTGTTAATCCAGGCCCAAAATCGCCGCTGCTTGCTGCGCCGTGGCGCGCACTGCCTCGATGCTGGCGCCGGTGAGTGTCAGGTGGCCCATCTTGCGGCCCTTGCTGGCCTTGGTCTTGCCGTACAGGTGCAGATGTGCGCCGGGCAGGGCCAGCACCTCGCCCCAGGGTGGTTCACCGTTTTCGGGCCAGATGTCGCCCAGCAGATTGAGCATCAGCGCTGGGCTGTGCTGGCGTGGCTGCACCAGCGGCAGATCGGCCAGTGTGCGCACCTGTAATTCGAATTGCGAGACATCGCAGGCGTCGATGCTGTAGTGGCCGCTGTTGTGCGGACGCGGCGCCATCTCGTTGGCCAGCAGCTCGCCGGATGCCAATACGAAGAATTCGACGCACAACACACCGACGTAGTTCAATTGGTCTGCTATCTGTTTTGCAGCTGTTGTCGCACGCTGCGCAAGCGCTGTGGGCACATTTCCCTCAAAAATTTCGGTAATGGCCAAAATCCCGTTGCGGTGCTGGTTGCATTGCAGCGGAAGGGATACGCAACTGCCATCGCGCCCGCGTGCGACGATGACCGAGCACTCCTGCTGCAGCGCCAGCAACTGTTCCAGCACGCAGGGTGCGCGCTGCAAGCTCTCCCAGGCTTGCGCCAGTTCGGCGCGGGTCTGTACCCGTATCTGCCCCTTGCCGTCGTAGCCCAGACGGGCGGTTTTCAAGATGCCCGGCAGCAGCTGTTCGGATACTGCGGCCAGTTGTGCTGCGGTCTCAATCACGGCATAGGGCGCAACGGGCACGCCACAGCTTGCAAAATAGGCTTTTTCCCGGATGCGGTCTTGTGCGATGGAAACCGCATCGGCGCCGGGTGCCACAGGAATGCTGCGCGCCAGATGCGCCAGCGCCAGCGCAGGTACGTTCTCGAACTCGGTCGTAACAGCCCGGCAGCATTGGGCCAGCTGGTCCAGTCCACCTGGGTCGGTATACGCGGTCTGGATATGGTGATGGCTGACCAGCCCTGCCGGACTAAGGGGATCGGGGTCCAGCACGGCGGTGTGATAGCCCAGGCGTTGTGCGGCGTGCACGAACATGCGCCCCAGCTGGCCGCCACCGAGCACACCCAGAGTCGTAGCGTTTGCGGCGGCGCTCACAGTACGGGGGGCAGCGCCATGCTGCGTGCAACTTCGGTCTGGTGGGCGCGAAATTCGTCGAGTTTCTTGCGCAAGCTGGGGTGATCGGCTGCCAGCATGGCCACGGCGAACAGCGCTGCATTGGCAGCACCCGCAGGACCAATGGCGAAAGTGGCAACCGGGACGCCCTTGGGCATCTGCACAATGCTGTGCAGGGAATCGACTCCCGAGAGGTATTTGGATGGCACCGGCACGCCCAGTACCGGCACCGTGGTCTTGGCCGCCAGCATGCCTGGCAGATGCGCGGCGCCGCCGGCTCCTGCGATGATGGCGCGCAGGCCGCGTGCCAACGCGGTTTGTGCATACGCAAACATGTCGTCGGGCATGCGGTGTGCGGATACCACCCGCGTTTCGTGGGCAATGTCAAATTGTTGGAGAATCTGGGCTGCATGTTGCATGGTGTCCCAGTCGGAACTCGACCCCATGACAACGCCGATTTGAATGTTCATAGCTTCCCATTTTACTTTTAAGCCCAAGGCTGCCCGAAAATGATCCACGTTACCCTCGAAAACTTTGACGCAGAAGTCCTTGCCACCTCCGCCACAGTGCCCGTGCTGGTCTACTTCTGGGCACCCTGGTGCGGTCCGTGCAAAACGATGGGTCCATTGTTGGAAAAGGCCGAAAAGGAGTATGAGGGGCGTTTTAAACTAGCCAAAATTGACTCTGACAGCCAGCAGAAACTGGCGCAAGCCTTTGGTGTGCGCTCGATACCGACGTGCATCCTGCTGATCAGCGGTAAACCCGTGGACGGTTTCATGGGCGCGATTCCGCAAAGCCACGTCAATGCCTTTCTGGATCGGCACGTTCCATCCAGCCATGCACTGGAAGCCCAGGCTGGCGCCGAGGACGCGCAGACGTTGTTGGCTGCGGGCGAGACACAAGCCGCCCTGGACAAATTACACGAAGCCGTTACAGCGGACCCCGGAAATGACGAGGCACGTTACAGCTATGTCAAGTTGCTGATCGAATGCGGCTTGCTGGACGCGGCACAGGCTGCGCTGGCTCCGGCGTTGGCGGCCATTCCGCGCGCACTGCAGTTTGAAGCGCTGGGCCAGTATCTGGATGCGATCCGTTTTGTCAGCACAGACCCGCGTGGAGCCTGGGCGCCCGAACAATTTGATGCGGTGCTTGCTGCCAACAAGCGCGATTTTGATGCCCGTCTGGCCAAGGCGCGGGTGTTGCTGGCCAATGGCGATTGGACCGGGGCCATGGACGAACTGCTCGAAATCATTTTGCGTGACAAGGCCTGGGGAGACGCCGTGCCGCGCAAGACCTATGTGGCTATTCTGGAGCTGCTGACGCCACCCAAACCCAAGAATGATCCGCTTTCCAGTGGAAAAACCGCCAGCGGCATCGAAATTGCCGGCAAGACCGTTGCTGCGGCCAATCCCCAGACCCAGCTGGTGGACAGTTACCGGCGTAAACTCAGCATGGCCTTGCATTGAGGGTGCAAACCACATAATTGCACCAATGTAGTGCATTCTGCTTGTTTGTTGCGCGCGTTTCCAATAAATTTTGAAGTTTTTCAAAAATAGGGCTAAATTACCTCCTAAATCTGCCGTTAAGAAGTTACGTCGAGCCTTAAAAGCAACCGGAGGGGCGTTAAGCCTAAGCAAAATGCAATTGCCTGCCATTGATCGAAACCCAAACATGCGGCCAGTCGGCGCAGATTTGGCTTCGGCTGGGGCAAACAGGGTTATCCCGATTGCTCCGGTCAATCCGTCTGAGCTTGAGTCGCCACCCGTACAGCCAACTCCCGGTGTTATCGACATGGTCAACCCGGCACTCAAGACCCCGGAAGGTGAGTCGATGTACGCCGGTGCCTCGGGTACAGCCAAATCTGACTCCAGGGAAGATCAGCAAACTCCCAAAGATTGGACTATTCATCGTCCACAGACTGAGCAAGTGGAAGACCCGCCTCCGAAGCCGCTGTACCAGGTGTTGCTGGACCACGTCAAGAGCATGTGGAATGCCAGCGCCAGTGCAGTGCAGCTGGATCAGGTGAACAACCAGACCAATCCGCCCCTGCCAGTTTCGCCTACTGACTTGCCTGGGGTTCTGGCCAAGGAAGCCCTGGTCTACACGCCCCACACGGTCAAGAAGACCGAGAAAATTTAATAGTCGGGCCATTCCTCGGGTCATTTCTGATGCCGGGCTATAATCCGCCCGCTTTGCATGCCGCACAGCGCACGCCAGGACGCATTCCAGCCTTGGCGCAAGTTCAAAACCGGGCCGCAGTGTGCATAGTCATGCCGTATGCGCCCCATAATCACAGGAAATTGCACAATGATTACATCCACCGTCAAGGCCGCTGTTGTGAAAGACAATGCACGCAGCCCCAACGATACCGGCAGCCCCGAAGTTCAGATCGCCCTTTTGACTGCCCGCATCAACGAACTCATGCCCCACTTCAAGACCCACGCCAAGGACCACCATGGCCGTCGTGGTCTGGTGCGCATGGTCAATGCGCGCAAGAGTCTGTTGACCTATCTGAACCGGGTGGACCATGACCGTTACGTAGCGCTGATTGCCAAGTTGGGTCTGCGCAAGTAAGTTTGCCATCGAATCACCAGCGCCTGAGTTAGTTCACTAGCTCAGGCGTTTTTTTACGTAGGAATATCCAGCAGCGGCAACTTGGGCGAGGTGGCCGTCACCTTCTTCGCGGATTTGCCGCAGTATCAGGAGTTTTAGCAGTGAGTATGTTCAATAAAGTTAGCAAAACCTTTCAGTGGGGCCAGCACAAGGTCACCATGGAAACGGGTGAGATTGCCCGCCAAGCGACGGGTGCCGTGTTGCTGGATATGGATGGAACGGTCGTTTTGGCAACCGTGGTGGGCAAAACGGATGGCAAGGAAGGGCAGGACTTTTTCCCGCTGACCGTGGATTACCTGGAAAAAGGCTACGCCGCAGGCCGCATTCCGGGCAGTTTTTTCAAGCGTGAGGGCCGTCCGAGCGAGCTGGAGACCTTGACCAGCCGCCTCATCGACCGTCCGATCCGACCCTTGTTTCCCGATGGATTTTTTAACGAAGTGCATGTGGTGGTGCACACCGTATCGCTCAATCCGGAGGTGGATGCGGATATTGCTTCCATGATCGCCGTGAGCGCTGCGCTGTCTATCAGCGGCATTCCGTTCAATGGCCCGATTGGCGCGGCTCGCGTGGGGTATGCGAATGGGGAGTATGTGCTCAACCCAGGGCAGACCGCGCGCAAGAATTCCGCCATGGACCTGGTGGTTGCCGGTACCGAGTCCGCTGTGCTGATGGTCGAGTCCGAAGCGCAGCAACTGTCCGAGGAAGTCATGCTGGGGGCCGTGGTTTTTGGCCATGAACAGGGCAACATCGCCATCAATGCAATTCATGAGTTGGTGCGCGACGCCGGCAAGCCCGTCTGGGACTGGAAACCGCAGGCTAAAGACGAGGCATTGATTGCCAAAATCGACGCTTTGGCGAAGGAAAAGCTGACGGCAGCCTACCAGATTCGCAACAAGCAAGCGCGCACACAGGCCTGTCGCACCGTCTATGCGGACGTCATGGCTGCGCTGAAAGCCGAAGGCGTGGTGTTTGACAGCGTGGCAATCGAGGGTTTGCTGTTCGGGATCGAGGCCGGGATTGTGCGTGGCCAGATTCTGGCGGGAGAGCCACGCATTGATGGGCGCGATACGCGCACCGTACGCCCGATTGAAATTCGTAATAGCGTATTGCCCCGTACCCATGGATCGACCCTGTTCACCAGGGGCGAGACCCAGGCCCTGGTCGTGACCACGCTGGGGACCGAGCGTGACGCGCAGCGCGTGGATTCCCTGAGTGGGGATTTTGATGACCGCTTCATGTTGCACTACAACATGCCGCCGTTTGCCACCGGCGAAACCGGTCGTGTGGGAACCCCCAAACGCCGTGAAATCGGCCATGGCCGTCTGGCCAAACGTGCGCTGGTCGCCTGTTTGCCGGATAAGGAGGAGTTTCCCTACATCATGCGTGTGGTGTCGGAAATCACCGAATCCAATGGTTCTTCTTCCATGGCTTCGGTGTGCGGGGGCTGCCTTTCGCTGATGGATGCGGGTGTTCCCATGAAAGCGCACGTGGCGGGAATTGCCATGGGGTTGATCAAGGAAGGAAACCGCTTTGCCGTGCTGACCGACATCCTGGGGGATGAGGACCACCTGGGCGACATGGATTTCAAGGTTGCCGGAAGCACCCATGGTATTACGGCCTTGCAGATGGATATCAAGATTCAGGGCATTACCAGGGAAATCATGCAAGTGGCGCTGGCACAGGCCAAAGAGGCGCGCATGCATATTCTGGGCAAGATGCAAGAGTCCATGGCCCAGGCCAAGACCGAGGTGTCCAACTTCGCGCCGCGCCTGTTCACCATGAAGATCAATCCCGAGAAAATCCGCGATGTGATTGGCAAGGGCGGTGCGGTGATCCGCGCTTTGACCGAAGAAACCGGCACGCAGATCAATATCGAGGAAGATGGCACGATTACCATTGCTTCTGCCGACCCGGCCAAGGCCGAGGAAGCCAAGCGCCGCATCGAGCAAATCACGGCGGAGGTGGAAATCGGCAAGGTGTACGAGGGTCCGGTCGTGAAAATCCTGGACTTTGGCGCACTCATCAATCTGTTGCCGGGTAAGGATGGCTTGTTGCACATCAGCCAGATTGCCCACGAGCGGGTGGAAAAAGTGGCCGACTACTTGTCCGAGGGGCAAATCGTCAAGGTCAAGGTCATGGAAACGGATGAAAAGGGTCGGATCAAGTTGTCAATGAAGGCCTTGCTGGACCGTCCTGCGCCGGCTGGTGAGTAATTCTGATTGCTATAAAGTAAATAGCTGTACCCGCTCTTTTCATGAGCGCTACAGGCAATAAAGGCAATAAAAAGCACCATGAAAGCCATTGAAATTGCATCCTTTGGCCCGCCCGATGTTCTGCGTTTGACGGACCGTGCGGACCCGGTTGCCGGTGCGGGCGAGGTGTTGATCCGGGTTGCGGCCAGTGGCATCAATCGCCCAGATGTGTTGCAACGCGCTGGCAAGTATCCGCCACCGGCAGGTGCTTCGGATATCCCAGGTCTGGAAGTCGCCGGGCTTATTGTGGGGGGTGATGCCCAGGCCATGCAGGCAACCGGGTTTCAACTTGGGGATCGTGTGTGTGCTCTGGTGACGGGCGGAGGCTATGCCGAGCTGTGCGTGGCGCCGGTGGGGCAGTGCTTGCCTGTGCCGCAGGGCTTGAGCGATGTGCAGGCGGCTTCGCTGCCGGAAACATTTTTCACGGTCTGGAGCAATGTGTTCGACCGTGCTGCTTTGCGCAGCGGCGAGACGCTTTTGGTGCACGGCGGGACCAGCGGCATCGGGGTTGCGGCCATCCAGCTCGCCAAGGCGCTGGGTGCCAATGTGATTGCCACAGCAGGCAGTGATGAAAAGTGTGCGGCCTGTGTGGATTTGGGCGCGGACCATGCCATCAACTACAAAACCCAGGATTTTCAAGCCGAGGTGCTGCGTTTGACGCAGAATCGTGGTGTGGATGTGGTGCTGGATATGGTGGCGGGTGCGTACGTCGCAAAAGAAGTGCAGTGTCTGGCCGAGGACGGGCGCATCGTTATCATTGCGGTGCAAGGCGGTGTGCACAGCGAATTCAATGCGGCGTTGGTATTGCGCAAACGCTTGACGATAACCGGCTCGACTTTGCGCGCGCGTGCGGTGGCGTTCAAGCAGGCCATTGCCCAGGCGTGTTTGCAGCACGTCTGGCCCTTGCTGGAGAGTGGCCGCATCAAGCCGGTCGTGTACCGTGTTTTTGCGGCTGTGGATGGTAACCACCCCAGTGGCAGTGGTGCTGCCGAGGCCCATGCGTTGATGGAGTCCAACCAACATGTGGGAAAAATTATTTTGACATGGAGATGATGATGAGAAAAAAGCTGATTGCAGGTAACTGGAAAATGAATGGATCGTTGGCTGCCAACGAAGCACTGGTGGCGGCGTTGCGCGCCGGTATGGGCAATGCGCAGAGCCTGGTGGCGGTGTGTGTACCTGCGCCTTATCTGGCACAGGTGCAGCAACTGGTGGCTGGCAGTGCCATTGGCCTGGGGGCACAGGACGTGTCGCAACACGAGTCTGGCGCCTATACGGGTGAGTTTTCGGCTGGCATGTTGCGCGATTTTGGCGCGCGTTATTGCCTTGTCGGGCACTCCGAGCGGCGCCAGTACCACGGCGAAACCGATGTCGTCGTGGCCACCAAGGCCCAGCGTGCGCTGGCTGCGGGCGTTACGCCGATTGTGTGCGTGGGTGAAACCCTGGCCGAACGCGAAGCGGGCCGTACCGAAGAAGTTGTCAAGCGCCAGATGGCGGCGGTCATTCACGCCAACGGGCACTGCATCAGCGAAATTGTGGTCGCGTATGAACCCGTCTGGGCTATCGGGACCGGAAAGACTGCGACCCCGGAGCAGGCGCAGCAGGTGCATGCTGTTTTGCGCAGCCAATTGCATGCCGCAACCGAACAAGCCGAGCGTATGCTCATTTTGTATGGTGGCAGCATGAATGCCGCAAATGCCAACCAGTTGCTGGCGCAAGCGGATATTGATGGGGGTTTGATTGGCGGGGCGTCTCTCAAGGCGCCGGATTTTCTGACCATCATCGCTGCCGCTGGTTGAATCAATCGGGCGAGGAATTGAAGAGGAATCGAGAATGAATGTTGTGCTGACAATTCTTTTGACGCTGCAAATGCTTTCTGC
This sequence comes from Rhodoferax sp., assembly GCA_041910275.1. Lineage (GTDB taxonomy): Bacteria > Pseudomonadota > Gammaproteobacteria > Burkholderiales > Burkholderiaceae_C > Allorhodoferax. Next base: position 17,153 of record JAYRRD010000145.1, on the reverse strand, counting down.
CCTGGCCATGATCGGTCTGATATTGGTGCAGCATGGCAAGGGCGCCGACATGGGAGCTGCGTTCGGTAGTGGGGGCTCCGGCAGTCTGTTTGGCGCCAGTGGCAGCGCGAATTTCTTGTCACGCACCACAGCGGTGCTGGCAACCATATTTTTTGTCTGCACCCTGGCGTTGGCGTATTTTGGCAATTTGCGCCCGGCAAGTTCGGGCAGTGTGCTGGAAGGCGCCGTTGTTGCCCCTCCTGCGCCAACCGTAACGGTGTCCGCCCCTGCCGTTGTGGCGTCGGACACCGCCCAGATTCCAGCGAAATAAGCAATAAGTCAGGCAATGGTTTTTATTGCCTTATTGCCTGTCGCCTTGGGGAAGTGGGGTAAATTCAGGGTAAACTCCAGGGCTGTCTGAAAAGCGAAAAACCTTCGGGTTCCTCATGCAAATCAGGCACATACAAGATGCCGCCGTCGTGGTGAAATTGGTAGACACGCTATCTTGAGGGGGTAGTGGCGAGAGCTGTGCGAGTTCGAGTCTCGCCGACGGCACCAGGAATGTTCTGTGAATTCTGATGATGTCGGGATTCGAAAAATAATACAGCGAGTGAAATCCTGATATGAGCCTTGATCAGTACCTTCCGGTTCTCTTGTTCATATTGATTGGCGTCGTGACTGGGGTTGCACCCCAGATCATCGGGTATATCCTGGGGCCGAACCGGCCGGATGCTGCGAAGAATTCCCCTTACGAGTGTGGTTTTGAGGCGTTTGGTGATGCGCGCATGAAGTTTGACGTGCGTTTTTATCTGATTGCCATTTTGTTTATTTTGTTTGACCTTGAAACTGCGCTTTTGTTTCCGTGGGCTGTAGCGCTTAAGGAGCTGGATTTTGGTGGTTTTCTGCTTGGTCTGGAGATTGTGGTCGTTCTGACGGTTGGTTTTGTGTATATGTGGATCAAGGGTGCCCTGGATTGGGAGTAATTCGATGATTGAGGGTGTTCTTAAAGAGGGTTTTTTCACCACGAGTTATGACTCGGTGGTGAATTGGGCCAAAACCGGCTCCATCTGGCCCATGACTTTCGGCCTGGCCTGTTGTGCGGTCGAAATGATGCATGCGGCGGCGGCGCGTTACGATATCAGCCGTTTTGGTGCCGAAGTGTTTCGTCCGAGTCCGCGCCAGTCGGATTTGATTATTGTGGCGGGGACATTAACCAACAAAATGGCGCCGGCCTTTCGCAAGGTATATGACCAGATGGCCGAACCGCGTTGGGTTATCAGTATGGGGTCCTGTGCCAACGGTGGTGGTTATTATCACTACAGTTATTCGGTGGTGCGTGGTTGTGACCGTATTGTTCCTGTGGATGTGTATGTTCCAGGTTGTCCGCCGACAGCGGAAGCCTTGATATACGGGATTTTGCAATTGCAGCAAAAAATCCGTCGCACGCAAACCATCGCCCGGGCTTGAGGATTGACGTATGACGGTATTTGCTACTGCGCCTGAAGTGACCCGGGATGCTGTGATGGCAGCGCTAGGTGATAAGTTGAAAAGTATTACTGTTGCTTTGGATGAAGTAACGGTGCTGGTTTCTGCCGAGCATTACCATGCGGCTGCGCTTGTGTTGCGGGATGCGCCTGGTTGTCGGTTCGAGCAGTTGATTGACTTATGTGGTGTGGATTATTCTGAATATCCGGATGGCAGTCCGGACGGCCTGCGTTATTGCGTGGTGGTGCATTTGTTGTCGGTCAGTTTGAATCAACGTGTGCGTCTGAAGGTTTTTGCGCTGGATGATATGGCGCCCCGCTTGCCGGCGGTGATGGATATCTGGAGTTCGGCCAATTGGTTTGAGCGTGAGGCGTTTGATTTGTTTGGTATTGTGTTTGATGGCCATGACGATTTGCGTCGGATTTTGACGGATTATGGTTTCATCGGACATCCATTTCGCAAGGATTTTCCGTGCACCGGGCATGTGGAAATGCGTTTTGACGCTGCGCTCAACCGGGTTATTTATCAGCCGGTCACGATTGAGGAGCGTCAAATCACTCCCCGTGTGATTCGTGAAAGCAACTATGGGGGCCTGCAGTAGGCGTTGATGCATGGCTGAAATAAAGAATTACACCCTTAATTTCGGGCCGCAGCATCCTGCGGCGCATGGTGTGTTGCGTCTGGTGCTGGAACTCGATGGTGAAGTCATCCAGCGCGCAGATCCGCATATTGGTTTATTGCATCGTGCGACCGAGAAACTGGCCGAAAGCAAGACCTATTTGCAAACATTGCCCTATATGGACCGGCTTGATTACATGTCCATGATGTGCAATGAAAATGCGTACTGCCTGGCGTTGGAAAAAATGCTGGGGCTTGATGTTCCGGTACGTGCCCAGTATATCCGGGTCATGTTTTCCGAAATTACGCGCTTGCTTAACCATTTGTTGTGGGTGGGCGCGCATGCCATTGACTGTGGTGCCATGACCGTGATGCTGTATGCATTTCGCGAGCGGGAAGATCTGCTGGATATGTACGAAGCGGTCAGCGGGGCACGCATGCATGCGGCGTATTTCCGGCCCGGCGGTGTGTACCGCGATTTGCCGGATACGATGCCGCGCCACCAGCCTAACAAGATCCGCAGCTCCAAATCAACCGAGCAGCTGAATCGCAACCGTGGTGGCAGTCTGCTGGATTTTATTGACGACTTTACCCAACGCTTTCCGACGTATCTGAGCGAATACCACACCTTGCTGACGGATAACCGTATCTGGAAGCAGCGCACCGTTGGTATCGGCGTGGTGTCGCCGGAGCGGGCTTTGAATCTGGGCTTTACCGGCCCGATGTTGCGCGGTTCGGGGGTTGCCTGGGATCTGCGCAAGAAGCAGCCTTACGAGGTGTATGACCGGCTGGATTTTGATATTCCTGTCGGGAAAACGGGTGATACCTATGACCGGTATCTGGTGCGCATGGAGGAAATGAAACAGTCCAATCGCATCATCAAACAGTGTGTGGATTGGTTGCGGGCCAATCCTGGGCCGGTGATTACCGCCAATCGCAAGGTTGCGCCTCCTGATCGGGAGTCCATGAAATCCAACATGGAAGATCTGATTCACCACTTCAAGCTGTTTACCGAAGGATTTTGTGTGCCGACCGGTGAGGCATATGCTGCCATTGAGCATCCCAAGGGGGAGTTCGGGATTTACTTCATCAGTGATGGGGCGAATAAGCCGTACCGCATGAAAATCCGCCCGCCGGCGTTCGTGCATCTGGCCGCGCTGGATGAAATGGGCAAGGGGCACATGATTGCCGATGCCGTGTCCATCATCGGAACCATGGATATTGTGTTTGGGGAAGTGGATCGATGATTTCCGAAAAGTCCAAAGCGCGCTTCGCCCGTGAAGTGGCCAAATATCCTGCGGATCAAAAGCAGTCGGCGGTGATGGCTTGTCTGTCGATTGCGCAGCAAGAACTGGGGTATGTGAGTCAAGAGGTTGAGCGTGATATTGCGCATTATCTGGATATGCCGGTGATGGCGGTGCACGAGGTAACAACCTTTTACAACATGTATAACCAGCGGCCAGTGGGTAAGTACAAGCTTAATGTATGTACCAATTTGCCTTGTCAACTGCGTGAGGGTGTCAGCACATTGCAGTACCTGGAGAAAAAGTTGGGTATTTCCATGGGGGAGACCAGTGCGGATGGTCTGTTCACGCTGCAACAAAGCGAATGCCTGGGAGCGTGTGCCGATTCTCCGGTGCTATTGGTCAATGACCGCTCCATGTGCAGTTTCATGAGCCCTGCGAAAATCGACCAGTTGCTTGATGGCTTGCGCGCTGCGGGGGAGGAATAATGACTGCACAGCAAGTTCTGTCTCAATTCTGTGCGACCGGGGTGCAAACCTGTTTTCATGGTCTTCACATTGAACCCCAGATTCTGGCCGGACTTGACGGCGCCAACTGGCGTTTGAAAGATTACGAGTCGCGCGGGGGATACCAAGCTTTGCGCAAAATTCTGGGCAAGGAGGGTGCCGAGGCCATGACGCCGGAGCAGGTTATTGCCATCGTCAAGGATTCTGCCTTGCGTGGGCGCGGTGGAGCGGGTTTTCCCACCGGATTGAAGTGGAGTTTCATGCCACGCCAGTTTGCCGGGCAAAAGTATCTGGTGTGCAACTCGGATGAGGGTGAGCCTGGAACGTGCAAAGACCGTGATATTCTGCAATTCAATCCACATATTGTGATTGAAGGAATGATCATTGCTGCTTACGCAATGGGTACTTCGGTCGGTTATAACTACATTCATGGCGAGATTTTCGCAACCTACGAGCGTTTTGAAGAGGCTCTGGAAGAGGCGCGCGCAGCGGGTTATCTAGGTGATAATATTTTCGGCAGTGGTTTTGCTTTTCAGTTGCATGCTGCGCATGGATTTGGGGCTTATATCTGCGGCGAGGAAACGGCCTTGCTGGAGTCGTTGGAAGGTAAAAAAGGCCAGCCGCGTTTCAAGCCGCCATTTCCGGCAAGTTTCGGACTCTATGGCAAGCCCACGACCATTAATAATACCGAAACCTTTGCTGCTGTTCCGTGGATTATTCGCAATGGTGCCCATGCGTATGTGGCATGCGGCAAGCCCAATAATGGCGGAACAAAGATATTCTCCGTGAGCGGCGATGTGGAGCGGCCAGGAAACTTTGAGATCCCGATGGGGACGCCGTTTTCTGTCCTGCTGGAGCTGGCGGGTGGTGTGCGCGAAGGCCGCCAGCTTAAAGCGGTGATTCCGGGTGGATCGTCTTCGCCCATATTACCTGCTTCGCTCATCATGGGTTGCACCATGGATTACGACTCCATCGCCAAGGCGGGGTCCATGCTGGGGTCCGGAGCGGTGATTGTGGTGGATGACAGCCGTTGCATGGTCAAGAGCTTGCAACGCCTGAGTTATTTTTACATGCATGAGTCGTGCGGCCAGTGTACCCCTTGCAGGGAGGGGACAGGATGGTTGTCGCGTGTGGTGGACCGCATTGAGAACGGGCAGGGCAGAGCGGCGGACATTGATTTGCTCGACAGCGTGGCGGACGACATCCAGGGGCGCACGATTTGTGCGCTGGGTGATGCTGCGGCTATGCCGGTGCGTGCCATGCTCAAACATTTCAGGCATGAATTTGAATACCACGTTGAGCACAAGACCTGCATGGTTCCGGCTTACGTTTGAACGAATCCCAAGATGATTGAAATCGAACTCGACGGCAAAAAGGTTGACATTGCTGAAGGCAGCATGGTCATGCAGGCAGCTGAAAAAGCTGGAACCTACATTCCACACTTTTGTTATCACAAGAAGCTCAGCATCGCCGCTAACTGTCGCATGTGTCTGGTGGATGTGGAGAAAATGCCCAAGCCCATGCCGGCATGCGCAACCCCGGTAGCCAAGGGCATGGTGGTGCGCACCCGCAGCGAGAAGGCCATCAAGGCGCAAAAGTCCGTCATGGAATTTTTGCTGATCAACCACCCGCTCGATTGCCCCATTTGCGACCAGGGCGGGGAGTGCCAGCTGCAGGATTTGTCTGTCGGGTATGGCGGTACGGCATCGCGCTACCAGGAAGAGAAGCGGGTCGTTGCGCACAAGGACGTGGGACCGCTCGTCTCCATGGAAGAAATGAGCCGCTGCATCCACTGCACGCGCTGTGTGCGGTTCGGGCAGGAAATCGCAGGTGTGATGGAGTTGGGTATGTCGCACCGTGGCGAACATGCCGAAATCGAGACCTTCGTGGGGCAATCGGTGGATTCCGAGCTGTCGGGCAACATGATTGATATCTGTCCGGTCGGCGCCTTGACCAGCAAACCATTTCGTTACAGTGCGCGCACCTGGGAGCTTTCCCGCCGTAAGTCGATCAGTCCGCATGACTCCACGGGTAGTAACCTGATCGTGCAGGTCAAGAATAACCGCGTCATGCGGGTTGTTCCTCTGGAAAATGAAGCTGTCAATGAATGCTGGATTGCAGATCGGGACCGTTTTTCCTACGAAGCCCTGAATAGCCCGCAGCGTCTGACCTCACCCATGCTTAAGCAAGGCGGGGTGTGGAACAGCGTGGATTGGAAAACGGCGCTGGAGTACGTTGTCCACGGTTTGAAAAGCATCCGGGCAAACCACAGCGCGGCGTCCATCGGGGCATTGCTCAGTCCGCACAGTACGCTGGAGGAGCTGCATCTGGCTGCGACCTTTGTGCGTGGTTTGGGCAGTGAAAATGTTGACTATCGCTTGCGCAATGCCGAATTCGAGTCCGGGCAGGCGGGTGCCCGGTATCTGAGTATGCCGATTGCCGCGCTTTCCAAACTGGAGCGCGTGTTGGTGGTCGGTTCGAATATGCGCAAGGACCACCCGCTGTTTGCCCAGCGTATCCGCCAAGCCGTCAAGGGTGGCTGCAGGGTGGGTGTGATCAATAGCGCAGTGTTTGACTGGGCCATGCCGATACACACGACCTGTGTCGTTCCGGCACAGCAGTGGGTGCAGGCACTGTCTGATGTCGCAACTGCGCTTGCTTTGCAAAAGGGCGTGTCTGCTCCCTTGCCTGGGGAGACTACCGATGTAGCTAAGGCCATTGCGAGTTCACTGATGGACGGGCAGCGCAAGGCAATCCTGTTGGGCAATGCGGTCGCGCACCATCCGCAGGCGAGTCGCTTGTTGGCTCTGGCGAACTGGATTGCCGCACAGACGGGGGCTTCGGTTGGTTTCTTGAGCGAGGCGGCCAATACGGTGGGGGCGCAGTTGGTGGGTGCCATGCCAGGGCCGGGGGGACTGAATGCCGGGCAAATGTTGACAGGTTCTGCCCTCAAGGCTGCAATCCTTCTGAATACCGAGCCGGAGTTTGATTCTGCAGCCGGTAAGGCTTCGGTGGAAGCTCTTAATCGGTGTGAGATGGTGGTCACACTGAGCCCTTTCAAGGCCAATATGGACGTCAGCGATGTATTACTGCCCATCGCACCGTTCACCGAGACACCGGGAACGTTTGTGAATGCAGAGGGGCGGGTGCAGAGTTTTCATGCGGTTGTGAGGCCATTGGGCGAGGCGCGTCCGGCCTGGAAGGTGATCAAGGCCTTGGCCGATATGCTGCATCTGCCGGGATTCGGCTTCGATTCATCCCAAGCAGTTCTGGCGTATTTGCATACGGGGAATGGGGAGGGGGTGCCTGAGCACGTTCCTGCGCAGCGCCTGTGCAATGACAGTACCGCGACGCTTGATGGATCGGGTGGTGGCTCGGCAACTTCTTCGGTCGAGCCCTGCGTTGCAAGCATTTATCAGCTTGATGGCATTGTGCGGCGCGCTACGGCGTTGCAACTGACAGCCGATGCCAAGGGCGCCAATGTGGTGCAGGGGCAGCAGCATGGGTGATCAAATTTACACGTTTGGACTGGGATTGTTGGCCGCCCCCTGGTGGGCCGATATGGCTTGGCCGGTTGTGTGGGCACTGCTTAAGGTGACCCTGGTTCTGATGGTGGTGTTGGGCGCCGTGACATACGCCACCTTGTGGGAGCGCAAATTGCTGGGGTGGGCACAAATCCGCCAAGGACCGAACCGGGTCGGTCCCTGGGGCTTGTTGCAGCCCATTGCCGATGCTTTGAAGCTGATGACCAAGGAGATCGTGCGTCCCAGCGAGTCAGCAAGATTTCTGTTTTATCTGGGACCCGTCCTGACCGTTGCCCCTGCCCTGGCAGCGTGGGCCGTCATTCCGTTTGGCCCCGAAATTGCGGTTGCCAATCTGAACGCCGGTTTGTTGTTCCTGATGGCCATTGCGTCGATGGAAGTGTATGGCGTGATTATTTCCGGCTGGGCGTCCAATTCCAAGTATGCATTTCTGGGCGCACTGCGGGCTTCTGCGCAAATGGTGAGTTATGAAATTGCCATGGGCTTTTGCTTTCTGGTTGTGCTTATGGTGTCTGGCAGTTTGAATATGTCGGATATTGTCATGGGGCAGAGTAAGGGGTTCGCTGCCGATGGATATTTTCTCGGAATGCGGCTGACATTTCTTTCGTGGAATTGGTTGCCTTTGTTGCCGATAGTTGTTGTCTATTTTGTTTCTGGTTTGGCGGAAACCAATCGGACGCCTTTTGACGTGATTGAGGGGGAGTCTGAAATTGTGGCTGGCCATATGGTGGAATACTCCGGTATGTCCTGGGCCATGTTTCAGATGGCCGAGTATGCCAATATATGGCTGGTCTCCGTTCTGGCAAGCACCATGTTCTTTGGTGGCTGGTTGTCCCCTATTGATCATGCGTTTTTCAACTGGATTCCGGGCTGGATCTGGCTGGGGATCAAGACCTTTTGTGTCATGACCGTATTTATCTGGGTGCGGGTCACATTCCCGCGTTTCCGGTATGACCAGATCATGCGTCTGGGGTGGAAGGTTTTTATTCCCGTTACCTTGGTCTGGCTGGTTGTCGTTGGAACGTTGATGCAGACCTCGTGGAACCTTTGGAAATAATTCGAGATGTCCAAGATGTCTATTTCTACCCCTTCTATTCCGGCTACCAAAGCGCCTGAAAATTCGGCAGTGAGTGCCTTTTCACTCAAGGATTTTCTCTCAAGCTTTCTGCTGGTTGAGCTTCTCAAAGGCATGGCCCTGACCGGGAAATATGCCTTTCGCAGCAAGATTACCCTGGAGTATCCAGAAGAGAAAACTCCGTTATCGCCACGTTTTCGTGGTTTGCATGCCTTGCGCCGTTATGAAAATGGTGAAGAGCGGTGCATTGCCTGCAAACTGTGTGAGGCCGTCTGCCCGGCAATGGCCATCACCATCGAGTCAGACGTGCGCGCAGATGGCTCGCGCCGCACCACCCGCTATGACATTGATTTGACAAAATGTATTTTCTGCGGGTTTTGTGAAGAAAGCTGTCCGGTGGATTCGATTGTGGAAACCAATATTTTTGAATACCACGGTGAAAAGCGGGGTGATCTGTATTTCACCAAGGACATGCTGCTGGCGGTAGGTGATCGCTATGAGAAGCAGATTGCCGCCGACAAACAGGCTGACGCGAAGTACCGTTAAGACCTGTTGCATTAAAGGAATTTGAATCATGAATGTTTCAACAGGTCTGTTTTACCTGTTTTCCATCATCATGCTGGTAGCGGCGTTTCGTGTCATTACCGCACGCAATCCGGTGCACGCCGTGTTATCCCTGGTGCTGACTTTTGTTCAGGCCGCCATGATCTGGATGTTGCTCAAGGCGGAGTTTCTTTCGCTGACCCTGATTCTGGTGTACGTTGGCGCGGTGATGGTGTTGTTCCTGTTCGTTGTCATGATGCTGGATGTCAATATCGAGCGTTTGCGCACGGGTTTCTGGACGCATTTTCCGTTGGCGGCGATGGTTGGGGTTTTTATTGCCCTGGAGATGGCTGCCGTGTTGATGGGGGGCTTCAGGGTGTCGGATCCGCCAGCCAACGTGGCGACTGCCGTTGCAGCCGATGCGGGTCGGATTTCTGATGCCAAAGAGCTGGGGAAATGGTTATATACCCGTTATCTTTACCCGCTGGAAGTCGCCACAGCCATTCTGCTGGTTGCCATGTTTGCCGCGATTGCGTTGACGCTGCGGGAACGCAAGGATTCCAAGCACATCAATCCAGGCGACCAGGTCAAGGTGAAAGCGCGTGACCGGATGACGGTGGTACAGATGGCGGCTACAAAACCCCAGCCATCGGCGCCGGTGGTTGCGAACGCGGAGACAAAAGCATGACTTTGACACTTGGGCATTTTCTATCCTTGGGCGCAATATTATTTGCCTTATCGGTGGTGGGTATCTTTCTGAATCGGCGCAATCTCATTGTGTTATTGATGGCAATCGAACTCATGCTGCTGGCCGTGAATACGAATTTTGTGGCGTTTTCCCATTATCTGCATGATATGCATGGCCAGATATTCGTATTTTTCATCCTGACGGTTGCAGCTGCGGAATCCGCCATTGGTCTGGCCATTCTTGTACTGTTGTTTCGCAATAAGTCCAGCATCAACGTGGACGAACTCAATACGCTCAAGGGTTAATCGCTATGAGTCAAACCCTGTCTGCTTCCACTTTGCTGATGGTGCCGCTGGCACCGTTGCTGGGGTCCGTTCTGGCTGGTATTTGGGGAACCCGATTCGGCGGTAATCGTCTCGGCAGGGCTGCCAGCCACAGCCTGACGATTGCGGGTGTCTTTATCGCATTCGTGTTGTCGGCCATGACGCTCAAATCGGTGGCGCTCGATGGTGCGCGTTTCAATGAAACCATCTACACCTGGATGGTGGTCGGTGGCCTGAAAATGGAGATCGGATTCCTCATCGACGGCCTGAGCGCCATGATGATGTTCGTAGTGACATTTGTCTCTCTGATGGTGCATCTCTACACCGTGGGTTATATGGAAGAAGACGAAGGTTACAACCGTTTCTTCTCCTATATTTCCCTGTTCACATTTTCGATGTTGATGCTGGTCATGAGCAACAACATGCTCCAGTTGTTCTTTGGCTGGGAAGCGGTGGGATTGGTTTCCTATTTGCTGATTGGTTTCTGGTTCAATAAACCGACCGCCATTTTTGCCAATATGAAGGCATTTCTGGTCAACCGGGTCGGGGACTTTGGTTTTATCCTGGGAATTGGTCTGATTGTTGCCTTTGCCGGAACCTTGAACTATACGGAGGTATTTACCAAATCGGCTGAACTGGCGGCCCTGGGTTTTCCCGGAACGGACTGGATGCTGATCACCGTGATTTGCATTTGTCTATTTATTGGCGCGATGGGGAAATCGGCCCAGTTTCCCTTGCACGTCTGGTTGCCGGATTCCATGGAAGGTCCGACGCCTATCTCGGCACTGATTCATGCCGCAACCATGGTGACCGCAGGTATTTTTATGGTGGCGCGTATGTCGCCGTTGTTTGAATTAAGCGATACCGCACTGAACCTGGTGATGGTGGTTGGTTCCATCACCGCCTTGTTCATGGGTTTTCTGGGGATTATTCAAAACGACATCAAGCGGGTGGTGGCTTATTCAACCTTGTCACAACTGGGTTATATGACGGTGGCCCTGGGCGCGTCGGCGTATTCGGTGGCGGTATTTCATCTGATGACCCATGCATTTTTCAAGGCGCTGCTATTTTTAGCTGCCGGTTCGGTCATCATGGGGCTACACCATAACCAGGATATTCGCTGGATGGGGGGTGTGCGAAAATATATGCCGATTACCTGGTTCACGTCCCTGCTGGGTTCGCTGGCCCTGATTGGTACCCCTTTATTTGCGGGTTTTTATTCCAAGGACAGCATTATCGAGGCTGTGAAACTGAGCCAGTTGCCCGCCACAGGTTTTGCGTCATTTGCCGTCCTGGCAGGTGTTTTTGTAACGGCTTTTTATTCTTTCCGTATGTATTTCCTGGTGTTCCATGGAAAGGAGCGTTTTGACCAGAATCCCGATGCGCACCATGGAGACCATGGACATGGGCACGCGCATGCGCATGCGCCACACGAATCGCCCTGGGTGGTGACAGTGCCGCTGGTATTGCTGGCGATTCCGTCCGTGGTCATTGGCTATTTGACAATGGGGCCTATGGTTGCGGGAGATTTCTTCAAGGATTCCATTTACGTCGATGCTGTGCGGCATCCTGGTCTGGCTGCGTTTATCCATGAATTTCATGGGCCGTGGCAAATGGCTGTGCATGCCCTGACAAGTTTGCCTTGCTGGCTGGCGGCTGCCGGGGTTGCCAGTGCATATTATCTGTATATGGTCAATCCCGCGTTGCCAGCGGCGATTCAGCGGAAGTTCATGCCGGTTTATACGCTATTGGAAAATAAATACTACATGGACTGGATCAACGAAAATGTTCTGGCGCGTGCTGCCAGGGCCTTGGGGGCCGGGCTTTGGAAGGTGGGTGATGAGACCATCATTGACGGAGCTGTGGTGAATGGTTCCTGGCGACTTGTCGGCTGGATTTCTGATGGTGTGCGCAAAGTACAGACAGGGTATCTTTACCACTACGCATTGGCCATGATCATTGGCGTTTTCGTGTTGATGACTTATTTTGTCTGGCCATATTTTGTCTGGCTCAAGTAGGAGAAAAAGAATATGGGATTGTTGAGCCTTGCGATTTGGACTCCTATTGCGTTCGGTATTATTTTGCTGGCCTTGGGACGTGACGATCAGGCGGGTGTGGTGCGTTGGATTGCATTGATTGGAGCGGTGGTCAGTTTATTGGTGACCTTCCCTTTGTATACCCAGTTTGATGCAAGTCTTGCCAGCATGCAGTTTGTGGAAAAGCTTCCCTGGATTGACCGTTTCCATGTGGAATATTATCTGGGTGTTGATGGGATTTCTTTCTGGTTTGTATTGCTGACGGCTTTTATCAATGTGGTAGTGGTCATCGCTGGCTGGGAGTCCATTACCCAGCGCGTCAACCAGTATATGGGCGCATTTCTGATTCTCAGCGGACTGATGATCGGGGTATTTTGTGCACTGGATGGTCTGTTGTTTTATGTTTTCTTTGAGGCCACGCTGATACCCATGTATCTGATCATCGGTATCTGGGGAGGGCCGAACAAGATTTATGCGGCCTTCAAGTTTTTTCTCTATACCCTGACGGGCTCCTTGCTGATGCTGGTCGCCTTGGTGTATCTGTATATCAAGTCGGGTGGAAGTTTCGATTTGATGCGCTGGCACACCCTGCCTTTGGACGGCCCGACGCAGACCCTGCTGTTTTTCGCATTCTTTGCAGCATTTGCCGTGAAAGTGCCCATGTGGCCGGTGCATACCTGGTTACCGGATGTGCACGTTGAAGCGCCAACCGGAGGCTCCGCTGTGCTGGCGGCCATCATGCTCAAGCTGGGCGCCTACGGATTCTTGCGCTTTTCATTGCCGATTGCCCCCGACGCTGCGCACGAGTGGGCCTGGCTGATGATTGCGTTGTCGCTGATTGCCGTGGTGTATGTGGGGCTGGTGGCCATGGTGCAGCAGGATATGAAAAAGTTGGTGGCCTATTCCTCGGTGGCGCATATGGGTTTTGTGACGCTGGGTTTCTTTATCTTCAACGATCTGGGTGTCTCCGGTGGCGTGGTGCAGATGATTGCCCACGGTTTCGTGTCCGGCGCCATGTTCCTGTCGATTGGTGTCCTGTATGACCGTGTGCACTCGCGCCAGATTGCCAGCTACGGCGGCGTGGTCAACACCATGCCCAAGTTTGCCGCATTTGCCCTGTTTTTTTCCATGGCCAATTGTGGTTTGCCGGGAACAGCCGGGTTTGTTGGCGAGTGGATGGTGATTTTGGGGGCAGTGAAGGCCAACTTCTGGCTTGGATTCGCAGCGGCCAGTGCCTTGGTGTTTGGTGCGGCCTATACGCTGTGGATGTTCAAACGGGTTTATCTGGGGCCGGTGGCGAACGACGATGTGCGTGCGTTGAAGGACATCAATGCCCGTGAATTCCTGACCCTTGCGCTCTTGGCGGGTGCCGTGCTCTGGATGGGGGTGTATCCAAAACCCATGACGGATGTGATGGATGCCTCGGTTGCTCAATTGCTCAAGCACGTTGCGCTTTCCAAGTTGAACTGATCAAACTGAATTGAAAGACGAAAGATGATTGACAAACTCAGTTGGATCATAGTTTTTCCCGACGCCGTCCTGATGCTCATGGCGTGTGTGATTGCGCTGCTGGACTTAGGTGTCAAAAGTCCGTCGCGTACTACCACCTATGTCTTTACCTTGCTGACCTTGGGCGTCGTTGCCTACATGCATGCCGATCTTGCCTTGAACGGCGTGACCGCGTATGGATTTGGCAATATGGTGGTCAGCGACTCCATGGGGAACTGGCTCAAGTGTTTTGCCACGCTGGCCATGATGGTGACGCTGGTGTACGCGCGCCCCTATGCGCTGCACCGGGGCATGTTGCGCGGAGGCGAACTCTTCACCCTGAGCATGTTTGCGCTATTGGGCATGTCGGTCATGATCTCGGGCAACAACCTGCTGGTGATCTATCTGGGCCTGGAACTCTTGACCTTGTCGAGTTACGCGCTGGTTGCCTTGCGGCGTGACCATGCCGTGGCAACGGAAGCGGCAATGAAGTACTTTGTCCTGGGCGCCCTGGCGTCGGGTTTCCTTTTGTATGGCATGTCCATGTTGTACGGAGCCACAGGTTCGCTCGATATCACTGCGATATTCAAGGCCATTGCCTGGGGCAAACTCAACTACCAGGTGTTGGTGTTTGGCTTGGTGTTCATCGTCTCAGGTTTGGCCTTCAAGCTGGGGGCAGTACCCTTTCATATGTGGGTTCCCGATGTTTACCAGGGAGCACCCACCGCGATTACCTTGATGATTGGCGGCGCTCCGAAACTGGCGGCTTTTGCCATTGTCATACGCCTGCTGGTCGAGGGAATGAGGCCTTTGGCCATTGACTGGCAACAAATGCTCCTGATCCTGGCCGTCGGCTCGCTGCTGATTGGCAACCTTGCGGCAATTGCGCAAACCAATGTCAAGCGTATGCTGGCTTTTTCCACTATCTCCCAGATGGGTTTTGTTTTGCTAGGGCTTTTGTGTGGGGTCGTCAATGGGGATGCCATCACATTTACCGCCAATGCCTACAGTTCGGCCATGTTCTACGTCATTACCTATGTATTGACCACGCTGGCAAGTTTTGGCGTCTTGTTGCTCTTGTCGCAAGAAGGGTTTGAGAGCGAAGAAATAGCCGATCTGGCCGGATTGAACCAGCGCAGCCCTTTGTACGCCGGTGTGATGGCGGTCTGTCTTCTTTCACTGGCTGGCATACCGCCCATGGTCGGGTTCTATGCCAAGCTGGCGGTGCTGCAGGCTTTGGTGACCACCGGCCAAGCTTTGCACATATGGGTTGCCATTTTTGCGGTTTTGATGTCCCTGGTGGGCGCTTTCTATTACATACGGGTGCTCAAGGTGATGTACTTCGATGCGCCGATCTCGGCAAGCAGCGTGGTGGCACCTCTGGATGTGCGTCTGGTGCTGTGCGTCAATGGCGCGCTGGTCCTCATTCTGGGGTTGCGCCCGGATGGGTTACTGGACCTGTGTAGCAAGGCCATCCGGCAAGTGCTGGGCGTTTGAGGCCAAGCCAACCCATCTGTAACGCAAATTACACCCAAGGTACATTTTTTCTCGATTAATCCGGGGTGTGTCAAGGCTGGTTCAAGATGCCCGGCATGGCGCGCACCCGTATTCGATTCCCCGCCGCTACTTCTTGCTCAAGTCCCGATACGCAGCGGGCACGTTGAGGCCGGGATGGACCCAGCCGAACAGGGCGTAGCCGCCGAACTCTGGCATGGTCACCTCCTGCACGGTCTGCTCCAGCGTCAAGCCGCGATCAACCGCCGCCTGAACATGCTTGCGCACGGACGCCAGGTAGTCGATATGCCACTTCAAATCCTCGCGCGCCATCGCAACGCCATGGCCGGGAATGATTCGGGCATCGGGCGGCAAGAAGGCATAGACGCGATTCAGGGTGTCGAGTGTCGCAACCAGGTGTCCGTCGAGCAGCCAGGGTAGCGCAGGCTTCGATGCAATCACGGGGTTGCCCGCCCACATCACCTTGGACTGCGGCTCCCAAACCCACAGGTCGCCACCGGTCTGGGCGAAGCCGAAGTCGATCACATCCACCGTCTTGCCGCCCAGGTCCAGGGTCAGCGTTGACATCGGCGCCACCAGAATGTCGCCGGTACGGGCCTTGATTTCCTCGATGCCGCGACCGGTGCCGAAATTCTTGATCATGAAGGCCTTGTCGTCGCCGAGGTGCTGATCAATGTAGGTACGGGTGCTTGCATGCTGGACGATGCGCGTCGCCGCCGGCAGATACATGTTGCCAAAGGAGTGGTCACCGTGGGCGCTGGTATTGATCGCGTACATCAAGGGCTTGCCGCCCAATTTGCGGCTCAGGTCTTGCACCTGCCGATTCAGACGCTTGTTGAGCATGGTCTCGATCAGCAGCGCGCCTTTGCTGCCCACCACCAGCCCGCCGCTGGTGGCGGCGGCACCGCCCTTGGCGTTCAGTTCGCGGGCGTTATGGGCATAGAAGGCGAACACGCCGTCGGCGAGTTTTTCGCTGCGCATCTCTACCGTATTGCCGTCCCAGATCGGTTCTGCGGCAATGGCCGCGCCTTGCCCAACGAGGTTCAGGCCGCTTGCTCCGACCAGCATGGCGACCAGGCCGGCGATGAGTTGTCGTTTCATGGTGTTTCTCCTGTTGATTGATGGTGAACGCATCTTAGTTGCTTTATTCGTGCAATAAAATTCCCAATTTTGACAAATTTACTTTGCAATAATGCACAAGCAGACCGACCTCAATCTCCTGTGCTATGTCGCCGCCGTGACCCGGACGGGCTCGTTGTCGGGGGCGGCGCGCCAGCTTGACGTGAATTACGCCACGGTGTTCCGGCGCATCGTCCAGCTGGAAAAGGATCTGGGCGTGCGCCTGTTCGAACGCAGCGGCGGGCGCTACGTGGCGACGGCGGCAGGCGAGGAGCTTGCCGCCGCCGGTGCGGCGATGCTCGCCACGGCGGAGCAGTCGCTGCTCAAGGTGGCGGGACGTGATCTGCGGCCCAGCGGTGTGGTCCGCATCACCACCACCGACAGCATCGCCCAGGTCTTGCTGAATCCCGTCCTCGCCCGCTGCCGTGCGCTCTACCCGCAAATCACCCTGCACGTTCTCATCGACAACGTGATGGCGGACCTGTCACGGCGCGACGCCGACATCGCCCTGCGCGTCTCCAGCCATCCGCCCGAGCACCTCCTGGGCAAACGCATCGCATCGCTGGCCATTGCCGTATTCGGGTCGGAGCACTACCTGGCGGCGACCCAGGCCACGGCGCTGGGCGAGCACGAGTGGATCGCGCTGGGTGAAACGCAGGAGCGCCACCGCACGCTGCAATGGCTGAAGAAGATCAAACCCCTGGATGAAGTGGCGTATCGCATCGACAGTTTCGCGGCCATCGCGCAGGCCTGCACCAACGGCCTGGGGCTGGCCCTGCTGCCTTGCTTCCTTGGCGACAGTGTGCCGACGCTGCGTCGGATCGGACCACCGGAGCCGAGCCTGGACTCGGAACTCTGGCTGCTCACCCATCCCGATCTGCGTACCACCGCGCGAATCAAGGCCATCTACCAAACCATACAGGCCGAACTCGTGCAGTGCGCCGATCTCATCGAGGGCAGCAGGCCCCGTACCTTGTCCACCGTGGGGTAGC
>JAYRRD010000144.1:0-5494 GCA_041910275.1 Rhodoferax sp. | reverse complement strand
CGCGCCCCTTCTCCACAATCTTCACCAACCCCGCCCGATCTTCCTCTGTCAACTCCAGCACTTTTAGTTTCATTGTGAACATCTCCGTTTGCCTGATGGCAGGCATCATATTACGGAAAAACTTCCCGGTAAGCGCTTATCGAATTCAGAGGCAAATAATTCGGAGCATTCGGTCTGGCTCACCACCAGCCAGCCGGGGGGGCGAAGCGCCTGAGCAAAGCCACGGGCAATATGGGCAATCACGTCCGGGCTGAAGTACATCAACACGTTGCGGCAGAAAATGATGTCCAGGTTGCTGGTTCCATTTGTTGGCGACGGGTGGTTGTTGGTGGCCAGATTTTGCGCCCGGAACTCGACCATGTTGCGAATCTCATCGACCACCTGAAAACTGCCGTCATCACAGGGGCGGAAATAGCGATTTTTATAAGCCTGGGTGAGGGTGCGAAAAGACCAGTCGGTGTATTTCGCCTGCCGTGCCCTGACCAGAAAAGTCTTGTTGATGTCGGTTGCCAGAATGGAGAACTTCTGCGGGGGCACGTTGGCAAAGCGGGTACGCAAGAACATGGCAATCGAATACGCTTCTTCGCCACTGGCGCAACCGGCACACCAGATACGCAAGGGGGCCTGGCCACTGGCCAGAAGTTCTGGCAAGGCGGCCTCGGCAAGCGCTTCAAAGGCGTCGGCCTCGCGGAAAAAATAGGTTTCGCCAACGGTGAAGGCATCTGTCAGCGCATCCAATTCCTTTTCCTGCAAGCGGTTGGACAGTAGATTTTCGACCAGCGTTGCGTGGCCGCTGCCCAAACGCTCACTGGCGCTGGTGATCTTTGTGGCCAACTCGGACAAGCGGGGGGTGGTGATGTGAATGCCCAGCTGGCCCACCAGCGCATCGCGTACCTGGGTCCAGTACGCTTCGTTGTCGGCGCTGACTCCTGGTAATCCGGTCACGTAACCACTCCGCCAGCCGCTTCCAGGGCTGTGCTGATTGCAGCGGCATCGCGCGCGCTCAGGCAGGCCTCCAGGTCGTGAATCAACACCAGGCCTTCGGCCATGCGGGCGACACCCTTAAGATGGGGAAATTCGGGCAATACGCTGTGTGCCTCGGTCAGGTGCTCCGCGTCGATGGCCACCAGCTGGTCCACGCCATCGACTACCAGTGCCACCTTGCGCTGCCCGCTATCGGCAATGATGAATACGTCGTCAATGGAGAGGGCGCGCTCGGTAAGCCCCAGCATGCGCCGGGTGTTGATGACCGGAACGATGCTGCCATGCACATTGATGACGCCCAGGATGTTGCACGCATGGTCCAGTTCGGCGACAGTTGTGATCTCGACTGCCCATGTCACCCGGTCCACATTGGCCAGGGGAATGGCGTACATCGCCGAATCGAGGTGGTAGATCAACACGGATGATGGATTCATGCCTGTCTTGTATGCAATGAAAACCGTGCTTCCCGCTCATGGGGTGTGCGCGAGCAGTTATTAGAACATAGTAACAAGAGCCTGCCTACAGACATCACATTTGAATCGCACCCATCCATGAGCCCCACAGCCAGATTCTCATGAAATTATCCCTCAGCGCTCCAGGCCCTGTTTGATCCGGGTGCGATTCGAAGTGATGCGCCTGTTCAGACAATTTCGCGTAGGGGCAGCCACGTGGGTGGAATACGCAGGTTTTTTGGGTGCTGAGGGCAGGTTCTTGTTACTACGTTTTTAGTAGCTGTCCCCGCTTGTTCCTCGAGGTATAGAGGCTGATTTGATGCCTGATTTGAGGCTAAATTGAGGCTAAAAACGTGCCACGGAGGCTTGCGGGGAGTTCCTGTGGTACGGCTTTGGTGTTTTTGATATCACGGGTGATATGAAACTGGCGTGATTCAACGTGATTCATGTAGGGGTCCACCGTGGATGGAGCGCAGTTCAGCCAGCGTCTTGTCTTCAACCACTTGCGGTGCCTGACCGGGATACTCGGTATACACGATGACCTGTACATCCGACAGATCCGACAGCGCGTCAATCGGCGTTCTCAGGACCGCAAAGACCCCTGCGATGAGGATGAACAGGGTAGCGAGCAGGACGAAAAAACGGTTCCTGCCCGACCAGTCAATAATTTTGGCCAGCATGGTGGGTCTGCACTTTCTTTTCAGTGGCCTGCGTGTGGATCGGTAGGCTTGGCGCTGGTGATGACCCACTCCCCTGGCTGGCGTTCGACAAATTCCACCGCCACCTTGGCACCAGGTTTCAGGGTCTGCAACAGCATTTCACCGGGCATGAAGCGCATGCCTTGCACCGCCTTCTTCTCCATCACGATGCCGCTGTCCGGTGAACGCAAGGTCAGCGTGCGCTGGGCCGCCCCGGACTTGGCCATGGCAGCGATCTGTTCATTCGAAATGTCCCAGTTTTTCAAACGCAACAAGCTGGCCTGTGCCAGTTGCTGCATGCCGGACTGTGTTTCGCTGGCGGCACCTTGTTTCATAAGTCTTCCCCAATCAGTTTTTCAATTTCTGCCAGGCGTATGTGTGTTTCCAGTTGCGCCTTGATCTGGTTTTGTCTGGCCTGGCAAATCTGCCGCTGGGCATCGAGCAGTGTGGCGAAATCGACCTTGCGCCAAAGAAAAAGCCCGTCAGGTGGGAACCTGGCGGGCTTTGATGCTTGGAAATTCAAGCCCTCTTGTACGCCTGCAGAGCGTGGTTCGGTGACTCTGGGTACAAGAAGACCAGCTTGCCCGATTGGATCAACACCGACAGGTGTTTGTTGCGCAGGTATTTCAGGTCTTTTTTCACCAAGGTGGCAAGCTCTTCCCCCCGCAGCGCATGCCATGCGCACAGATCGCAAATCAAAGCCTGGAGCGCCGGCCCCGAGATGCGCTGGCCTGGCTTGGGCAAGCGCTCTTCCAACTCCTGCGGCAAAGGTGGCAAGCGCCGGTTACCACCTTCGGGCTCGGGGTTACCACCTTCGGCTACGTGCTTGCCACCTTGCTGCGAATGCCTACCATCTTCCAATGGCAACTCACCCTGCTCCGGGTGCCTGTTGCTCACAGTCTCCAAATGGGTCAGCGTGTAATGGGTGCGGCTGCCGCCCCCCTGCTTTTCCAACAAGCCCCGGTCCCGCAGGCGGCGCAGCAGGTTGCTAGCCTGCAAGGTATCCAAACCTGAAAAGTCACGGCACGCGGTGTTGTCCACCACGCCGGTTTCACGGGCATAGATCAGTGCCTTGGCCTCTTCGGCAGTCAAGGTGTCACCTGCCACGGACTTGAGCCATGCGTAGTCCTCTTCCGTCAGCAAGTGGTGCAAAAACAGCGTGACCTTAAACTCATTGCGCTGTCGGTCAGACGCGAATTCCGGCAACGGCAGACCTACATCACCCGCCAAACGGCGCATGGTGCGCACGCCAGAGCCCTTGGTTTCGGCCCAGTTGATCTCGTGCAGCACAGCAGCAATGGCCGGGTTGCGCATGCGTGAGCCCGGAGAACCCAGGCTGGCCATGTCCTTCAACGAAAAGCCCGGGTTCAACACCTCAATGCGGTTGCTGTACCGCACAATCTGCACAGGGCTGTGGTCCTGGTAGCTGCGGTGCATCACCGCGTTGGCCAGCGCCTCGCGAATCACCTTGCGCGGCAGCATGGGCTCTTGCAGGCTTTGCAGCTTGCCTTCGGGCAGGCGAAAGCCCTTGGGCAACTCGTCCACCACGCTGGCCTCGGCCTGGGGTAGGGCCAGCATCAGGGGCTTACGAATGTCCACCGACTGGAAGCGCTGCTCGGGGTCATCCACCCACTGGGTGCCCAGCACCCGCACATAGTCAATACGCAAGGCTGGGAACAGGCGGCGCAAGGCCATGGGCTTGCCAAACAGTACCAGCCCTGCCACCGTGGGCTTCAGGTCCGCGCCCATCTGGCGTGCTGCCGACAAAGCCACCAGCAAATCATCGTTGTCGTACGCCAGCTCTTCAGCCAGTGGGTTGACCTGCGCGCGCAGGCGGCGGTATTCGGCAATGGCAGACGGCTCCAAATCACCCATGCGGGCGTCCAGCACGGGCGCCATATCGGGGCCAGACTGCGGCTGGCTCTCGCCACGCAGCACCCACAAGTCTTCATCCACGCAGCGCTGATCGGTCGAGCCCACCCGGCGGAAAGCACCCTTGGGCAAACCGGTAGCCCGCAGATAGATGGGCTTTTGGCTGGCGTCCGCCTCGGGCACAAACACCACCACCAGCGTCTTGCCGTCCACCCGCTCCACCGCCATCTCGGGGCGGATGGCCACATTCAACATGGTGGCGCACTGGGTGGCCAAGTCTTTCTGGAGTTTGTCGGGGTCTGGCACACCCTCGGGCCAATAGCGTGTGTCGCCCTTGGCATCCAGCTCCCAGTTGGCCCCCAGCAGCAAGTAGCCGCCACCCAGGCCCGGCTCGTTGGCAAAGGCAATCACCGTCTCCATGACCGATTTGCCCAACTCGCGCGCACGCTTGGCCTCAATGCGTGGCGATTCGTCAGAGGCGTTGAGTTCGGCAAGAAGGTCTTGGGCGGTGCGCATCGTTGTTCCTTCAGGCTACCGTCACTTGGCCGTTCATCAGCAGGGGCAGGAGCCAGTCGCGGAGTTGGGCGAGTTGCTGGTTTTCTACAGTGTTGACAGCCATCTTGCCGAGGTCTTCGTTATCCAACAGGAGTTTCACGTCGGCCAGCACGCGGGTGACCTCATCCGAACTCAGTTCAGGCTTGATGCGAGCAATTGCTTCGTTGAAAAGCGCCGGGAAGATGTTGGTGACGTTGTCCCAAACGGTATCTTGCAGAGACAGATAGCGGTAACCAAGACGAACCAAGTGCAGGATGCACGGGATCTTTACCCGTGAGTCTTCGCTAAAAACCATATACCGCCCTAACCAATTTTTGCTTCTTTTAAGTACGAAAACTTTCGTATGCCAAAACGGGGGAAAAGCTTTAGCGGATAGGAAATCCAACCGCACGACCCCAAGTATCGCATCCTGCCCCATCCTCAAAATCCCCATTGAAGTGGCCTGCTTCACCGCTCGTGTGCCATTTTTGGTTTTCTTGGCTATCGCCAGAACGACCCTACCTGACAGCGGGTTTGAATCGCTGGTTTTATCTCTCACCAATGGATGCGCTGATCGGCACAATCGTCAGGTTCTGGCTGCGCTGCTTGATTCCAATCAGGCAATGCATCCAGCATTTCGTCAGTCGGCGCATCACAGTTATCCCACAGTGGTGGCCCACGCGGCGGCGTGATGCGTGGAAGTGCAGAGTCCGCGCCAATATATTCCAGGATTTTGCGCACCTCTGCCGTGTTGGTGACTCCTGAAAAAATAGCTGCTCCCGCTCACCACACAAGGGCTACACGCCAAAATACGAAACTTCTCAAAAAGTAGTGGAAAGCTTGCGCGCGAGGGCGCGCTGACGCATGAGGTCAGGCAAGGGCGGGATTTGACCGGCTGAAGTGATGCGGTCGTTCAAATAAGCCCAGAAAGACACGCCGAGCTTGCGGCAAGTT